>JAWOJJ010000144.1:0-3692 GCA_046481675.1 Bacteroidales bacterium
ATATTCACAATAACCCTTTTATACCTGGATAACTGCGGATTTCCCTTGTCGGTAACTTTCAGAATAAAATGAGCTGTTTCCGGTTTATCAACCTTGGGAGCAATTACATATACTCCCCGGCCGTTTTCGGCAGAATCAATGTTGATTTTCTTTTTAAAAGAACCGGCTTCGGGATAGTGAAACCACAGGTAACTCAGGTTATCGCCGTCGGGGTCATACGAACCGGTGGCATCCAAACCAAAGCCTGCACCTGATTTCACGGTGATTTGCTCCGGATGTCCCAATGCAGGTATTGGCGGGTGATTTGCTTCTTCGTATGTCATGATGCACCAGTCCATGCGGGCAGCAAAGTCCTGCTGGAAATCATCACGCCAGCGCCAAAGGGTTACTTTGTAATCGCTGAAGCTCACGGTATCGGCCTTAACCGCTCTTCCATAGGCATTGTATACATAGGGTGTATAATTGTCCACAGCATTGGTCCATATTTCCCGGGTTTCCGGTTCAAAGGGTACGCCTGATCCTCCTTTTTTCATCTTCAAAAAATCGGGTTTGTACAGCTCGTAACGGCCGCCCCATCCGCCCTGTTCCGGATGTTCGGGATTGCTTAATCCGTTTGGTATTAATGACAGCCACGAAGGGGTATCGCCTTCCAAGCCGTAGGCCACATCGGGGTAAAGTGCCCCTAACGGACCATGAGCCTGCTGGATGTTTTGTGCGATCCAGTCGTTGCTGATCTCGGTATTGTCATTGCCGGGTATGTAGGTGTTTATGCCAGTCCAGGTGGCCCTGCCATAGTCGTCACCCGGAGTGACAATGTAAAACAGGTCGGGGAAGTTATTGCGGATCCAGATACCGCTGTCGTCCTGGTCGGAGATGGCATATACCCTTAATTTGGTTCCTAATTTTTCAGCATCTGCCTTGGATTTGGTGTTTTTGATTTTATATAAAGCCTGGGCAAGTGTATTGGAGCCTCCCCACACACAAATCCACAAAGGGCGTTCATCATCTTCTTCAAGAACTTTGATGATCCAGTCTGAACCTTCGGTATCCTTTCCTTCTCCCACACCGTTCATTCCGTATACAGCCGGACCTTTTTTTACCAGCGACACCAGTGTGGCGGCATCTGGATAACCCGCATCGTGCAGTTTCAGATTTGGCTGAACCTTGCCATAAGCCTCAATCAGCTTAAGGATCGACTCAGGTACCACCCTGTTCTTGAGCCAGCATGAAGTGGTGGCAATCAGACCTTTCAGTTCAATTTCGTTGGAGTACAGCAGCAACCTCACAAACGACTGGGTATCATCCGGGTCTGCTTCTATATCCGATAAGATGATTGCCCTGTTTTTTTGAACGGGTTGCGGGGCAGCGAATTGAGCCCCCAGTATCAGTAGCATAAGCAATGCAGCTAATGTTTTCATATGATTGTGGATATATTAATAAAAGATTAGTCAATGAATAACAGCGATACCAACTTTAAGATCAGATCCATTATTGACAATAAATATAAAGGTTTTATTTTACTTATGTTACAGGTTGAATGTTTATACCGGATGCAGTGAAAGATTTCTTTTGCTGTAAAGCAGACAGGGTATATGAAGAAAATGCTATTTTAGCCATGAATTGCTGCTGAATAGTTTTATACACAAAAACAATGAATATTGCTACAATAACCCAAAAGGACAGGGACATGGCACAGAAGTGTGTTGAATGCCCTGTTTGCAGAAAAGCCCGTAAAAACCAGAAGGGATTCTTTTACTGGTTTGTAAAAACAATAGAAGGCGGGGCATGCCCTTACTGCAAAGCCTATGAAAGAGTATATGGCCGCAAAGCGCATGAGCCCGCAAAAGCGTAGCTTTCTGTCTGTATAAATCATAGTTGCCTATGCTTGCCAAACAGATACTGGTCGTTGGTCTGGTCATTCCTTTCATTGAATTCTTCTGTTATGTGGCAGTGAGCAGGGCAACCTGCCGGATGAACCCGTTAATAAGGAGGCGGCTCCGGCTGGCTTATGGCCTGTTGTCCCTGCTGATTTTGTTGAGCATGGTGGCATTTCCCATCTGGGCATCCACACAATGGCCGTCGGCTTTTATTAGGGTGATGGTGAATTCCGGGGTCGGATTGTTTTTTGGAAAGGTGGTTGTTGCCCTGGTTCAGTTTGCCGGAAGCATTTTCATTATGCTGATGCGCTTTTCAGGTTTTCTGGCCCATGCCACAAAACTTAAAAATCCTGCCCCTGTTATGTCACATGCGGGCAATTCCCCTGGCATTACCCGTTCGCAATTCATTTCGCGCAGCGCGCTGGTGCTCGGTGGGATTGTAACGGCCGGCCTGGGATATGGTATGACCAACAAGTACCGCTATCGCATCAGACAAATACAGGTTAAGCTTCATAACCTGCCCCAGGCACTAAAGGGAATGCGGATCGTGCAACTTTCGGATATTCATGCAGGCGGGTTATTTGATAAAGAGGCTATTGCAGCCGGAATAGACATGGTTGAGGAATTGAAAGCCGACCTGGTGTTGTTTACCGGCGACCTGGTGAATTACCGGGCAGCGGAGGTTGAACCTTTTCTCGATATTTTCGGCCGGCTGCAGGCACCGCTGGGGGTGTATTCCGTTTTGGGGAATCACGATTATGGCGATTACCTCACCTGGCCATCAGAAGCTGAAAAGCAGGCCGATTTTCAAGAATTACTGAATTTTCAACGCCAGATGGGATGGCAGGTATTGCGCAATGAACACCGTATTTTGTCTTTTAATAATTGCTCCTTTGCACTGATTGGCGCTGAGAACTGGAGCACACATCACAGGTTTCACAAGTATGGCAACCTGCAAAAAGCCATGGAAGGATTGGATGCCACAGAACTGCCCCTGCAGATACTTATGAGCCACGATCCTTCGCATTGGGATGCAGAGGTGAGACCCAGTTACCCGGGAATAGGGCTTACTTTAAGCGGGCATACCCATGGCATGCAACTGGGTATCAATACACCCATGGTGAAGTGGAGCCCGTCGCAATACCTGTATAAACAGTGGGCCGGTTTATACACCACCGGATATCAACATTTATATGTGAATACCGGTTTTGGCAGTATAGGTTACGACGGGAGGTTGGGGATACTACCGGAGATTACGGTCGTTGAATTAGTCTCCTAAGTCTTCATGGTCTTCTGTGTCTTTTAAGTCCTGATAGTCGTGTTAGTCGTGGAGTCTGCCTACTGAAACAGCAGTGCAGGCAAACGACTTAAATGCCGATATAATCACTTCCGCAATATGAAATAGCAGCTCTGCAACAAATATTTCTTTCCGGGAAATTCATCCTTTTACTTTGATAATTATTAATCAATAAAAAAAAGGATGAAAACTTCAAACCACTTAATTATCGTTTTTGCACTAATTGCAAATTGTCTGTCTGCGCAAACCAACAGTGTTAATAAGTATTTTTCAAACAAACCGATTGATTCAAAATCTCATTTCTGAATGAGCAATTAATTGACCTGCAAAGGGAAATAGTTTTCAACAAAGTAAAATAACTTCTAAATTTAACGACAATGAAAAAGGATACAAAAATACGATTCTGGGCTTTATACCATGTTGGTTTGCTTGTCTTTAGTGCAATAATTGCCATGCTGATGAAATATCGGCAAACCGGAAATGCTTTGCATCCAACTGTAATTGTGGCATTTTCGACT
>JAWOJJ010000152.1:0-6921 GCA_046481675.1 Bacteroidales bacterium
ACCATTAATACTCACAAGCAGTCAGGCTGGACAGTTTTTACCCGCTTTATAGTACATAGTAATTGTCTGTTTTTTCAGACAATGAGAAAACTGAATAAGAACCCGATAAAGAGTACAACAACAATCGATACGAAATACACCAGGTTTAAAAGAAAAAGCTTCACTGTCGTTTTCATCCACCCCTGTGCAAAAACATGCTTAAGCGACAACAATAAATAAGCCAGTATAGCTATGAAAAATACCAGGCCTATATGCAGATTGAGCAAATTCAATAAAAACCACAAACTGAAGATGATGAACATGAGTGTGTGAAAATGGAGTGAAAAAACCAGATGTTCACTGTAGAATATCTTTCTCCCCCAGTAGAACAGCCAGAGAAAAAATGCAAAAACGGGCATTAATACAAACATAGACCCCGATATGCCTTTGTGCAGCTTATGCATTAACTCTTCTTTTCCAATATGCCCGGTATTGATCAACAATAAATTCCGGATCATTTTTTTCATGACCCAGCCTGCATCAGGATACTCCTTGCGGATGAATTCATTGATCAGCTTACCAGGCTCTTGTGAATTTTGTATTTGGTTGTGCCATGCAGTATCTGCTTCTATGCCGAAAACATTTACAGAAATAAGGGTTGAATCCCGATCACCTGACTCACCTTCTTCCGACTGGTTTTCCAGCTTCGAAGACAGGGTTACGATCAGAAAAAAAATAAAAGTTACGAATATGTATAGCCTCACGGGAGGCACATACCTGCCCCGCTTGTTCTGGTTGTAATTAAGCGTCATGCGTCCCGGGATAAACAAATCACGGAGTGTCACCAGAAGTTTGTTGTCAAAATGAAACAAGGTTTCCAGAAACTCACCCACAAAGTGTTTGAAGGGCAATTTATGGGTATGGTTTTCCTGTCCACATGAGGGACAGTAATTGAAAGCCTGGGATAATTTATATCCGCAGTTGGGGCATTCGGTTTTCCTCACCCTGGATTTGGCCATATGCTTATTTTGCCCAGTTGAAAGCAACACCTTTTGCATCTCGTGAATTGGCGCCCACATACACCATGAAATCGCCGGGTTCCCAGCAATAATCCAGACTGCTGTTATAGAAACTCAGGTCGTTCGTAGTGACTTCCATGCTCACCTCTTTTGTTTCACCGGGTTGCAGCATGATTTTGCGGAAATTCCTTAACTCTCTTACCGGCCTTGAAACAGATGCTGCCGGGTCTTGTATGTAAAGCTGAACAACCTCTTCACCGGCTAATTTACCGGTATTGGTAATGGCAACAGTTACCGTAAGCTTTTCATTTCCTTTCAGCATGGTTTTGCTGAGCTTCACATCACCATATTGAAAGGTAGTATAGCTCAACCCGAAGCCAAACGGGTAAACCGGGTCATTTGGACTATCGAGATACTTTGAAGTAAACTTGCTGTTGGGATCCATCGGCCTGCCGGTATTTTTGTGGTTATAGTAAACCGGTATCTGTCCTACATTGTCAGGAAACGTGGTAGTCAGCCTGCCCGCCGGGTTGTAATCCCCAAACAATACATCGGCAATGGCATTGCCTGCTTCAGTGCCGCCTGCCCATGCCTCAAGTATGGCCGGAACGTTTTGATTTTCCCAGGGCAGTGTCATTGGACGCCCGTTAACCAGTACCAGTACCAACGGTTTACCGGTAGCAACAAGTGCCTTCAGCAAGTCCTGCTGCGGCTTCTGCAGTCCAATATCGGTCATGCTGGCCGCTTCACCCGACCAGGCAGCTGGTTCACCAAGAACAGCCACAACTACATCGGCTTTTGCTGCAACCTGAAGAGCTTCTGCGAGCATCTCATCATTATTTTTACCTGTTTTACCCGAAGCATTGCTGTTCTCCATCGCCAGCGGATTGGGACTGTTTTTCAGTGATTCCATATCCGATACCGGGGATCCGGTTGCATAGAGTATTTTCACAGCATTCCCTCCTACCCGCTTCATGCCTTCCAGTACGGTGGATATGGATGAAGCATCGCCGCCCATGGCCCAGGTGCCCAACATATCGGCTTTGGAATCGGCCAGCGGTCCGATTACTGCAACAGTACCGGATTTTCTGAGCGGCAGTATCTGCCTGTCGTTTTTAAGCAATACCATGGATCGTTGTGCCACTTCGCGGGCAGCCTTGAGATTCTCAGGCGTCAGCACTTCAGCCTGTGCCCGTTTTTCGTCCATGTAACGGTAGGGATCGCTGAACAGGCCCAGTTTGTATTTGGCTTCCAAAACTCTTCTGCAAGCCACATCAATATCCTGAATACTGATATTGCCTTCGGATAATGACTTTTTCAATGTAGTCAGAAAACCTTCACCCACCATGTCCATATCTACTCCGGCCTTCAGTGAAAGTGCCGAAACCTGCTGGAGATCACCCATTCCGTGCTGGATCATTTCATTGATGGCGGTATAATCCGTGACCACAAAGCCATCAAATCCCCACTGGTTCCGCAGCAGTTCGGTCATCAGCCAATGGTTGCCTGTTGCCGGAATGCCATCCACCAGGTTGAAGGAGGTCATGATGCTACCTGCTCCGGCATCTACAGCAGCTTTATAAGGTGGAAGGTAATCGTTATACATGGTAAGCCGGCTCATATCCACGGTGTTGTAATCGCGACCGGCTTCGGAGGCGCCATAAAGTGCAAAATGCTTCACACAGGCCATCATGGTGTTGTTAAGTGTCAGGTCGCTTCCCTGGTAACCCTTTACCATGGCTTCGGCAATTCGTGAGCCCAGCCACGGATCTTCACCGCTTCCTTCAGCAATACGGCCCCAGCGTGCATCGCGGGCAATATCTACCATAGGTGAATAGGTCCATGCAATTCCGTTGGCAGTAGCTTCCTGCGTTGCAATACGGGCTGTTTTTTGTATCAGCCCGAGATCCCAGGTGCAGCTCATTGCCAGGGGTATGGGGAAGATGGTTTTATAGCCGTGAATAACATCCATTCCGAAAAGAATGGGAATGCCATTGGGAGATTCCTTGACTGCAATATCCTGTGTTGCTTTCATCGATGCCAATGAGAAGCTGTTGAGAATGGCCCCCACCTGGCCGCTTTTCAACTTTCGGGTAATATCTTCATTCACTGCAGTTCCTGTGGTAAATGAACCGGCCGTAATCAGATTCAGCTGGCCGATTTTTTCCTCGAGGGTCATCTTGCCCATCAGATCATTGACAAAGGCAGTCATTTTTTCATCCTGAGCAGCTATCTGTGTGACTGACAGGAACACCAGGAAAATTACCGTATATAATTTCTTCATCGTTTTTTGTGTTGGTTATCCACAAATTTAAGCAATTGTCTTCTTATCTGTGCCAGCGACTTAAATTTCTATATATTGAAAAAAAAAGAGCGTAGTAGGGAGACTACGCTCAGCATTTCGCAGGAGGGTACGCATTTCGCATGACGGTCAGCATTTTGAACTATACGCTGCATTTCCGCTGCCAGGCCATTTGTTTCAATTTGAATACCTGTAAGTCAGACCGCATGTTGCGAATGTATAATTGCCAATTACAAAGGATTCTGAACCCGGCCAATGAATAAAACGGCACCTGTTGTGGTTTCGCGTATGGCAAATACAAAGGGCCGGTCAACATGGAAAACGGGACCAAAGCCAATGGAAGTATATTCTATTTCAACTGCCGTTGCAGCAGCAGCTTCAGTTCCTTCCTCATTCACTTCAACAAAACTCTTGTGAATGACTCTGCTTATGAATAAGTTGCCTGTTCCGTTGATTCCTGAAAAATCAGCAGAACCAGTGAATGCCACACCCATTCCCATATTGTCAAGTTCGTCATTGAGCAGGTTCTCATATTCAAATTTAAATTTCGGAACCTGAATATCAATATTGTTAGCATAGGCAAATGAGGAAACCCAGGAATCCCAGTTCTCCGGTGTCAATGAATTAACAACGTCCTGTGTGGAATATCCTTCTTCAGGCAGCAGGATTACCATGCTGTAATTTCCCCTGCCGTAAGGAAGTTCAAGCATGGAAAACTGTTCCGTGGACATCATTGGTAGCGAAAGTTTGTTTTTCATGTAGGGAACCGTTACCGGGGAACCGTCTGTGGAATAAAAAGGTCCGTTGAATGTGTTGTTCTTGTCGAATTCATACTGCCAAATGCCTTTGAAATAAATGGCATTGATCAGGTACATTACGGCATTTGCCGGTATCTGATCAATAATGGTTTTGATTTTTTCGTTGGTCTGATCACTAACCCAGTCATTAATTACAGCCCGTGCCTGTGGTAAAGTGAAATCAAGTGAACTTACTTCGGCATTGTAGTATTCTTCATTCACGCTGATGAATTGCGGTAATACATTAAAACCTTCTGCATACCAGATGGAGTTGGCTATTTCGAGCAGCACTTTTGGGTCAACAGACTTCAGGGCCTCAATCAGGCTTTTGTACGCGTTATTGATTTCTTCGGTTGTAAATCCGGCTTTCCTCAGTGCTGTTTCCATGGCACTTTTGGTTTCTCCTGCTGCGCCATTGTATGTCATGGCCAATGCAAGGGCAACGCTTGTGGGTGAAACAAATATATTCTCAGCGTCCGGTTCTCCTGCAACTACCTTTTTGAATAATTCCAAACCGAATTCATTGTCCGATTCAATAATATCAGTTGTTTTGGCGCTCAGGTTAAGATCGGCAGGACCCTGGGGAGGAAGGTCAGGAACATGCTTGTCTTCACAGGAAAGCAAAAATGCTGCCAGGATGATCATATTAACAATTGTTTTCATAACTCATCAGAATTTATTGGTTTACTCATTTGATGAGAATCAGGCACAAAAGGTTGCCTGATGATTAATATATAATAAAAAAACCAAGCAAACCAACTGATTGGTATAAAAATGAAAAAAGGGAAGCGCTTTTTAATCACTTCCCTTTCAACATGTTAAGGTATATTCCCTCTTATTTGGATAGTGTTTTGTCGGCTGCAAGAACCAGGAACAGGTAATTGGTTGCACCGCCACCCATTACGTATTCAGTTTGTTGCCACAGGTAGGGGAATTCCTTCAGTTCGGCGAAATCGGGCCGGATGAGGGCTGTTCCGGAAACCACGCCTCCGGGGATATAATAATTATAGATCCGGTAGAAACCATAAGCACTGGTGACTGATTTGGAACCCACTCCCGAAGCAAAAGACGCCGTATTGACTCCCGGATGGCAACCCAGCACAAAGTTCAGTGCATTGTACATATAATCAATACTGAACAAATCGGGATAATGTTTGGAAAGGTAGTACTGGCGCATGCCGAATTCCTGGATATTCCATCCTGCCCCCCAGATATGGGGTCTGTAGGGTACACCGTAAGGAGTTTCAGCGCCCTGGGTTTCAATTTCCTTTGCAAAAGCTGCCAATGCAGTTTCAAGTTTCGTTTTGTAATTGTCGTCGTTAACAACCGGAATGGTTCGTACCACATACCAGCCTACACGGGAGATCCGTTTGGCAATGGAATCGGTCATTGAAACCAGGAAGTCGCGGTACTCGGCATCATTGGTGGTAAGGAGCAGTTCACAGGCAGCATTGATTTTCTGCGAAAGATCCCAGGGACCCAGTTTTCTTTCCATCTTCCACAAGCCGGTAGCAGCTTTCAGGCAGCGGTCGGCCAATTTGGCATCGTAATCTTTCAGCGCACGTGCCGATGCAGCTAATCCGATAATGGCAGCATATTCATGTGAAGGGTTTTCTTCGGTATAAACCTGGCGATCATCATTGACACCGGCGCGGTTCTCAAATTTTCCGTTGTATTTAACCGATTTGTTGAAATTCACGTTATTGGTCTGGCCTGTAGGAGCACCTACCATGGTGTATTGCTCAAGGGTTGGAACAATGATTCCGCGGTATACCCTGCCCAGGTTTTCATAACCGCCCAAAACAGTAAGGGCGCCATGTTCAATTTGCTGCAGGATGTCGGGTTTGCCGTCGGCCACATGAACTTTAACCAGCCGTGCTGCCTGGTCAATTGTGGTGGCATCCAGCTCAGGCCTGAATTCTTCCCATGCCAGTGATAAAAGCTGCATGGTAATTGCCTGTGATTCCACACGCAAATCATCATCACCTGCATCGTGCCAGCCGCCCACGTTCAATCCCGGAACGCGATCGCCCGATTTGTATTTGGTTAAAGTGGAGGGACCCTGCTTGTAGCCATCAAACAGGATGCTGTCGGTTGGAGCCATAATGGCATCATCGAGGTGACAGGCATCATGCCATACATGATAGGCATCCACCACCCTCATGTGGCACATCTGCACCGGAAGAAATACTTCAACCGTAGGTTGCCATACATGCCTTTTATAGATATCCGGAGAAATGACGAACGGGTTGGAATGGTATTTGCCATAACGGACCATGTAGGTGCCTTCATCCTGAATATCGGAAAAATCAAACAACAGGCAGTTGTACCGTAAGAATTTGCCCCATGTTTTTGGTTTGCCTGATTTAACAATGCTTTCCTTATCGTCACCTGTGATCTTCACCAGGTCCACACCGGAGATATTGCGATCAGCAGCATCCAGTTCAATTACTGCAGTTTTCTGCTGCCCGGGATGATACCCTACCTGTGAGGTATGCACCACAGGTTCGGCTTTCCAGCCGGGAATACGATTCACCTTTACGGTCCATTCAATGGCATTCTTTGTAGCACCGGAAGGAATGGCAGAGCGCACTACAAACCAACCGTTTGAATGGCGGATCCGTCCGTCGAGCAATTGGATATCGGCAGTGGCGCTTTCAATGCTGAAACGTTGTTTTTCTGATTCAGGGGCAACCACCAGTTTTTTACCGGTTGCCATGGGCACAGCCTGGTCAACGTCAACAGGACCGTTGGCCTGGGGCGGAAAGAAACCGGATTTGGCATCCATCAGCCAGGTCTTACCAAACAGGTCGTTTGGAAACAG
>JAWOJJ010000016.1:0-35284 GCA_046481675.1 Bacteroidales bacterium
CACCGAAGGTAAAGGGCACTATAGCATTAGCCCAGGGCATCGCCCTGGGTCTTACATAAGCTCTAAAACATAAGCCCTGGGCGTAAGCAATTGATCAAATCCTTAGCTTGACGGGTTGAGGTTCAGCACGCTCCGAAATATCCACGTATACAAGCCAAACCTGGATAAATTAAGTCAGAAGTATTATCGGAATAAAAAACAATTCTTATATTACAGCGTTTCGCTGCCATTCACCAAAACTGTTTATAAAATGAAAAATAAATTAATTATTCCTGTCTTATTTATTTGTCTGACATACATACAAATTGTACTTGCACAAGAAGTAGTTCCTGTTCAAAATGGTTCACTCTACTCTTTAACTTTTGCCGGTCAGACATTCGAAGTAAATGCCGAAAAAGGAGCCAGGGTTTCAACTTTCTCCATTGGAGATTCCAATATAATCAAGCAAATAAATGGCTTCGATGCTAATTCTTGGGGATCGGTTGTATGGCCTGCTCCGCAGAGTGAATTTAACTGGCCCCCGCCAAGGCTTATTAATAATGGCGTTTATTCAGCTTCTATCGATGGCAATGTAATGACTTTTGCCAGTCAAACAGATAAAGATGGCAAAAATAACCAGATGCAAGTCATTAAGTCTTTTTGGGTAAATGAATCTGACACCAGTTTTTCTGTTAAATATTCATTGATAAACAAAGGTACAAGTCCGATTAAAAAGGCTATTTGGGAAATTGCCCGTGTACCGCTGAATGGAATTTCCTTCTGGCCAACCGGAAGCGCAGGAACCTGGGGCGCTTTAGCCAGTTCTGTGCAAACCTCCGGTGATTATTCCTGGATCAACATCAGTAAAGAACCGCGGCGTAGATTAAAGTTTTTTGCAGATGGCGCCCAGGGATGGTTTGCCCATATTGATGAATCAAACCGCTTGTTTGTGAAAACTTTTGAGGATGTAGACAGTGCTGATTTCGCCGATGGAGAGGGAGAAATTGAATTATGGATAGCCGAGAACTTTATTGAACTTGAAAACCTGGGAGTGGCCAGAACATTAAATACTGATGATGCGCTTCATTATGAAGCGAAATGGATTTTACGTCAACTTCCTGATTGGGTAAAACCAAGCATTGGAGATGAGGTACTTATTGATTTTGTAAAATGGGCAATAACGGGAAAAAATAAACCGCAGAAACCTTAATACATCCTGTTCCTGAGTTCCATTAGTTTCTCATCCGTTATATAATCGTCATATTCCATCTCCTTGTCAATCATTCCTTTGGGGGTAATTTCGATGATGCGGTTGCAAACTGTTTGAATGAACTCATGATCGTGAGATGACATGAAGATATTTCCCTTAAACTTGATCAAGGTATTGTTGAAAGCTTGAATTGATTCAAGATCCAGGTGATTTGTAGGCGTATCAAGAATCATTACATTGGCGTTACGGATCATCATTCGGGCAATCATACAGCGCACTTTTTCACCTCCCGACAGAACCGTAGCCTTTTTATAAATCTCTTCTCCTGAAAATAACATCTTACCTAAATATCCCCGCAGGTACATTTCACTTGTATCTTCGGAGTACTGTGCCAGCCAATCCACCAAGGTGATGTCTTTCTCAAAAAACTTTTCGTTTTCCAGCGGTAAGTATGCTTTTACAATGGTCTGACCCCATTCAAACGTTCCTTTATCCGGCTTTTCATGCCCTTTCAGGATTTCAAACAGCATGGTCATTGCCCGTGTATCCCTGGAAAGAAACACAATTTTGTCGTTTTTATTCACGGTAAACTCCAGATCCTTAAACAGCAGCTTTCCTTCAACACTTTTTGAAAGGCCTTTTACCGTTAGTATGTTGTTCCCCGGCTCCCGTCCCGGCGTAAAAATAATTCCGGGGTATTTACGGGTCGAAGGTTTAATCTCCTCAATATTGAGTTTCTCAATCATTTTTTTCCTGCTGGTGGTCTGCTTGCTTTTTGCAACATTGGCACTAAAGCGCGCTATAAACTCAAGCAATTCCTTTTTCTTTTCCTCAGCCTTCTTATTTTGTGACAATTGCTGTCTTAAAGCCAGCTGGCTCGATTCATACCAAAAACTGTAATTGCCGGCAAACAATTGAACTTTATTAAAATCAATGTCGACTATATGGGTGCATATCGAATCCAGGAAATGCCTGTCGTGTGACACTACCAGAACAGTATTCTCAAAGTTTGACAGGTAATTTTCAAGCCAGTTTACCGATTCCAGGTCGAGGTCGTTTGTAGGCTCATCCAACAAAAGATTATCCGGCTTGCCGAAAAGGGCCTGGGCCAGCAGTACTTTTACCTTTTCTTTGCCGTTTAATTCCCGCATCATCTTAGAATGCAATTCGTCTTTAATGCCCAAACCGCTCAGTAGTATTGAAGCATTACTTTCGGCATTCCATCCATCCAACCGGGCAAATTTTTCTTCCAGCTCGGAAGCCTTAATTCCATCTTCTTCCGTAAAGTTTTCTTTAGCATAAAGAGCATCCTTCTCATTTATTAATTTCCAGAGTTCTGCATGGCCCATTAATACCGTTGTGAGAACGGGATAATCATCAAATTCGAAATGGCTTTGCCTCAACACCGATAATCTTTCATCCTGACCGAAGGAGACATGTCCTTTCATGTTTTCAACTTCACCGCACAACAATTTCAGGAAAGTTGATTTTCCTGCCCCGTTTGCGCCAATTATCCCGTAGCAGTTTCCGGGTGTAAACTTTAAATTTACATCCTGAAACAGAACTCTTTTGCCAAATTGAATTCCCAGATTTGATACTGTTATCATTAATAATATTTGTTAAGAAAATCCCTGAATATTTTTGCAAAGTAACTTCTAATTGTTGGTTTTACCAACAGGAGTATAATCAGGTTTCAATACGAAGTAAGTCAGGATATAACAAAAAAAGTATTCCGGTCAACCTTAGTAATGCGGATTCAAAAGCGAAAAACTATTTCTGAATAGTACCCATCCTGGCAATAATCTCTTTTAGCTTTTCAGCATGAATTGGCTTGGACATGTAACCATCGAATCCTTTTGCCAGAATTTCCTTTTCCTCGTGCTTGAGCGCATAAGCCGTTACCGCTATAACCGGAATGTTCCTGTTTATTTTCTTGATTGCTTGCAATGCGTCGTATCCGTTCATGACGGGCATTTTAATATCCATGAGAACCAAGATGTTATCGTAATTGCTTTGTTTTTCGATATACGCTACCACTTCTTTGCCATTCTTTCCCCAAAAGTACTTCTCATTAGGAATACGCAACATTTTCACCAGGATCTCATAATTGGTCGGCTCGTCCTCGGCAATTACATAAAAGAATTTTTCTAAAGCCAGGGATGGGGCTATATTACTTTTTGTTTTACTCCCCCTATCCTGCCCTGGAAGGTTCATAAAGGGAATTGTAAAGTAGAAGGTTGAACCGGATTCGGGTGTTGATTCCACCCAGATTTTCCCATTCAATAGCCCGACAATTCTTTTGCAAATGGCAAGTCCGATACCGGTACCCCGGTATACCTTTTCGGAGTCAGATTCAATCTTGAAAAAATGTTCAAAAACACGCTCTTTATATTTCGGATCAATTCCGATTCCCGAATCAGCAACAAAAAAGCGAATATTGTTTTCAGTTTTTTCATAGCCAAACCTGATGAAACCTTCCTGCGTATACTTCATGGCATTGCTGAGCAGATTATTCATAACCTGCTGAAAACGTACCGGATCGATATGGAGGATCAGTTCTTTTTCTTTGTTGTTAACAAATTCAATCGTCAATCCTTTGTCATTTTTTAGTCGCCAGAATTCTTCCATTTCGGTGAGTAGGGTACATGCATTGAAAGACTGTGGCTTCATTATCAACTGGTTCGATTCGATTAGGGAAATATCCAGGATATCATCAATCAGGTACATGAGGGTTTCTCCGTTCTGATTGATAGTCCGGATGAATCCTTCCTTCTCTTCTTCGCTGAAATCTCTCTCTTTAAGCAGCGAAGAAAATCCCAGGATGGCATTCATGGGCGTACGGATTTCGTGACTCATGTTGGCAAGGAAAGATGATTTCAGCTGATCCGACTCCTCGGCTCTCTGCTTGGCTTTTTCAAGCTCCCGGGTCCGCTCTCTTACCAGTTCTTCGAGGTTATTGCGATGCCGCATCAATTCATCATTCTGAATCAATATCTCTTCCTGTTTCTCTTCCAGCAGCGTATTGGCCTCCTGCAATTCTTCGGTACGCATGTTCACAGTCTCCTGCAAAACTTCTTTCTGACGATTGAGCAAACGAAGCCGGATTCTGAAAACGCCAAGAACAAGCAGGATCAGCAATATGGGAGCGGCAATCTTCACAAACAAGGTTCCCCACCAGGGAGGTGAAATAACAACTTGTAATGCGGCTTCCTGATCAGACCAGATCCCGTCGTTATTGGTAGCCTTGACCCTAAAGGTATATTTTCCCGGATCCAGATTGGTGTAGGTTGCAAACCTTTGATTGCCGGCATAATTCCAGTCGCTTTCAAATCCATCCAGGTAATAGGCATACTTGTTCAGGGAGGGCTGGGCAAAGTGCAGTGCAGCAAACTGAAAAGTAAGGATGTTGTTTTTGTGGGAGAGGACTATCTCTTTTGCCTCATAAACCGGAGTTTTAAGAACAATTTGTTTGTTGATGGCTTCTCCTACTTTAACTGTTTTGTTAAACAACAACAACTCAGTGATCAGCACTTTGGGCATGAAAGGATTGACTACAATCTTTTCAGGATAAAAGGCATTGATTCCGTTATCTCCCCCGAAAAAGATCATGCCATTGGCATTGATGAAATAGGCATTATGCCAGAATTCATTGCTTTGCAATCCATGGGCCTGGCTGAAATTAATAAACCCCTCATTCCCGGGATTCATTTTTGAGATGCCATTTGTTGTACTTACCCAGATGTAACCCTGTTTATCCTCCACGATACCAACAATACCTTCAGAAGGCAATCCGTCTGAGATATGATACGAATCAAAAATAAGGGTGGGAAAATCTTTAAAACTTCCTTTAATTTCTGCATGGTTAACCACTTTACTCAAACCGGTGGAGGTGCAAGCCCAAAAAGTGCCGTCGCGAGCCTGGCAAAAAGCATTGATGGTATTGCCGCTGATACTTTGGGGATTATTTTTGTCGCTTTTAAAGTTGACAAATTTAGGGGCAGATTTTCTTTTCTCATCTGCAGTGAGTATGCTAATTCCCTTTCCATGTCCCCCGATCCATATATTCTTGTGCTGATCCTCACCGATTGTCCAGATGATCTTATCGCAAATACTGTTTTCATTGCCCGAATCCGGAACAAAGAAATCGAACCGGCCGGTTTCATCTTGGTATCGCCACAATCCTGCCTCCCAGGTACCTCCCCACAATATGCCATCGCTGTCTTCAAAAATTGAAAACGTCCATTTTTCGAAGGTTTGGCTTTTGATAACCGGTTTACTACCCGAAAAGGGTTTCTCAGGTTGGATTGTGGAAACTGCCCCTCCCCGGGTACCAACCCATACTTCTCCATTCTTTCGCTGGACCAGACAAAGTGTGTAATTTTCGACCAAGGTATTAGGGTCATTGGGGTTATTCTGATAATGAATGATTTTAGGATCCTGACCTTCCGAAAACAAGATCCGGTCAATGCCTCCGCCGGCCTCCAGCCCGACCCACAATTCATTAGGGTCAATACCATGAATGGAAGAAATGACATTGCTATTTAAAGAGTTCTTTTCAAAGGGTCTGTTTTTAAAATGAAGAAATTCTTTCCGGTAATAATCAAATTTATCCAGCCCCTTACTGAAGGTTCCTATCCAGAGTACTCCTGCAATATCTTCATAAATGGAGTAAATGGTGTTGTCACTGATCGACTTGTCATCCAGCACATCATGCTGATAATGCTCAAGCTTATCATTATCCGGCAGATAGCGATACAGACCTTCTACTGTTCCGATCCACAGATGCCTGTTGTGATCCAGAAAAAGATAATTCCGTTTAGTTGGTGAAACATTGATTTTACCGGGATCCACCTTCTGATAAGTCCTGTTTACAGGATCATAGGCCAGCTTATGAATTCCTTTCATAACAGTGCCTATCAGAATATCCCCTTTGTCATCCTTAATAACAGAAGTTACATCATCATTATCAAGCCGGACACTTGTATTGGTAATTTTCCTTTCGGTCTGACTGAAAGAATATATATATTCCGAAAAAAGCAACAGCTCGTTGTTGCTTTCTTCAAAAGCCCATATGATTGGTGCGGATGAACCAGCAAGTCTGAATTTTTCAAAGTATGCGAGCTTATTCCCGGTTTTGCCGGGTGGGACGTACAGGTTCAGGGCATCTCCTGCGCAGACCCAGATATTTCCCTTACTGTCCCGTAACACGTGGAAAATATCGTTGCTGCTGATACTCCCGGGGTCATCCGGGTTGTAACTGAAGTTCTCAAAGATTTCAGTTCTCGGATCAAACCGGTCAAGTCCGGTTTCACTGTTCATTATCCACAGGTATCCTTCCTGGTCCTCAATAACACCAAGAACATCATTGCTGCTGATACTTGTTTCACTCCTGTAATTTTTCTGATATACTTTTACTATGTTGCCATCATATTTGTTCAGCCCGTTATATGTGGCAAACCACATAAACCCGTTATGATCCTGCAGAATATCATTCACCGAGGACTGCGATAATCCTTCCCGGGTAGAAAGGTTATCAAAAACAGGAGACTCGTATTGCGCAATACAGATACTACCGGTGGTTAGCAGAAGCAGGAACAACAAGCTCCCTGGGAGGTGTCTTTTATGATAATTGGTTAACTCCATAGGGTCAAAACATTTTGTGCCCGGTTATTTCAGAATATTAAAAAGTAAACTTTACATCTTCCTGCATCCTAAAGGTATGAAAAAAGTGGTTCAGGTGTCTGTACTGGCATGCAAATATTTGTTGCCTTCATTTTCATGGCGGCTGATTGAACTTCTCTCACAAATTATTAATTTTAACCAGCGATTATAAATAAAAAGAAATCACAAACATGAATAAGAAAAACCCCTTATTGTTGCTTTTTGTCGTCTTTTCCACATGCCTGGCAAGCAATACGAACGGACAAATCCCGGAAGGATCCCTGCCCGCTCCCACCAATATCAGAATGGACCAGTGCCCATGTATTCTGCCCGACCTGAGTGTAATTTTCAGGGTGAATGCACCCGAGGCCACCGGGGTACAACTTGACCTGGGCAGACTATATGAAATGAAACAGGATGAAAAGGGCATTTGGACAGTGAAAAGCGATCCGCAGGTACCTGGATTTCATTATTATTCGTTGATAATAGGCGGTTTGAAATTTGCTGATCCGGCCAGTGAAACCTATTACGGTATGGGCCGAATGGCAAGCGGGATTGACATTCCCGAAGCAGGCGTTGATTTTTACACAGTGAAAGATGTTCCACACGGTGAAATACGTTCAGTTACCTACTTTTCAAATACAACAGGTTCCTGGCGCAGGATGAATATTTACACGCCTCCCGGATATGACACCGATAATGGAATTAAATACCCGGTAATGTACTTGCAACACGGCGGAGGTGAAGATGAAAGGGGCTGGGCAGTGCAGGGAAAAACGGATGTCATTATGGACAACCTGATTGCCGAAGGGAAAGCCAAACCCATGATTGTGGTAATAGCAAACGGCAACGCGTCGCAGGCAAAAGGATTGGGTGGTTATACCGACGAGGCCATGGCCATTTTCAAGGAAGAGATGATTGGTAATATTGTTCCCTTTGTTGAAAAACAATACAGGGTAATTGCAAATGTTGAAAACAGGGCACTTGCAGGGTTATCAATGGGCGGAGGACAGTCGTTTTATACCGGGCTTAGGAACACGAATGTTTTCAGTCATGTGGGCATTTTCAGCAGCGGAATTTTCGGAGGCATCGCCAACCCGCAGGGGAAGCAATTTGAGGCCGAGGCTGCCATTCCGGGAATTTTAACCAACTCATCCTCCTTCAACAAATCTCTGAAGGCTTTATACATTTCAGTTGGCGAGCAGGATCCGCGCTTTGAACATACAAAAAAGGCCGTTCAGACCTTCACAGAGAACGGCCTCAATGTACAGTTCAATTCCTTTCCCGGCGACCACGAATGGCAGGTGTGGAGAAAATCGCTTCATGACTTTGCACAGCGGATTTTTAGATAGAATTGGAAAGATAAAGAAATAATATGATGCTTATTTTTAGAAACCCAGGCTATTTCAAATATAGCGCAGGAATCGCGCTGGCCTTTGCCATGTTCAGTTCATTGGTTGCCGGAACACCGGATCCTTCTCAAAACAAAACATCCGGAGTTACCACCACTACACGCGAGCGTATATCAATTAACCAGGGCTGGCGCTTTTTCAGGTATGACAGTGCCTCCCTGGCCGATGATCTCATTTATGATTTACGTCCCCAAGTTGCCACATTTGCCGATTTCCAGCCTGCCGATACAAAGCCTACGGAACAATTGGCTGTTGAAACTACCGGCAAACCACTTAAAGCATGGATCCTGCCTACAGGAAATGCATTTATTAAAGATCCCGGCAAACGATTTACCCGGCCCGACGGAAATCCCGGTAGTGATTTCCCTTTTGTGCAGGATGGTTTCGACGACAGTGCCTGGGAATTGACAGACCTTCCGCACGATTGGGCCATCAAAGGCTCCTTTATGGAAGGAGCGGACGCAATAGTCGGGGGTGGCATGGGGCGCCTGCCCGTTCACGGTGTTGCCTGGTACCGCCGGAAACTGGATATCCCGGCTTCAGATAAAGGCAAATCCATTTTCCTCGAAATAGACGGTGCCATGTCGTATGCCCTGGTTTGGCTTAACGGGCACCTGGTTGGCGGATGGCCATACGGCTATAACTCGTGGCAGGTCGATTTGACTCCATATATAATTCCCGGTGGCAGTAACCAGTTGGCCATACGGCTCGACAACCCGCTCAATTCATCAAGATGGTACCCGGGAGGAGGCATTTACCGGAATGTATGGCTTACAAAAACACATCCGGTTCATATTGGCCAGTGGGGACCTTTTATATCAACACGCAGTATTTCAGATGAAGCCGCAACTGTTGATCTGAAAGTATCCATTGACAACAATTCGGGCCATGATGCCGAAATTAAAGCAATTACACAAATTTATTCGCTTGAGGCAAACGGAAACAAGACCGGTGAAGTTGTTGCAGTTTGCAAACCGGTAACCCTTTCTGTTAAGGCAGGAATGAAAACCGAAGCTGAAAGTTCTGTTACGCTCATGCATCCGAAACTATGGGGACCTCCGCCAACCCAAACACCAAATTTGTACCTGGCCGTCACTAAGTTGTGGCAGAACGACCAACAGATCGACCGGTACGAAACCCGCTTTGGGATACGTTCGCTGGAATTCAACCCGGATAAAGGCATAGCTGTGAACGGAGAATACATAAAAATCAAAGGCGTTAACCAGCACCACGACCTGGGAGCCCTGGGAGCCGCTTTTAACCTGCGTGCCGCCGAACGACAATTACAAATGCTCCAAGAGATGGGTTGTAATGCTATCAGAATGTCTCATAACCCACCGGCTCCCGAACTGCTTGAGCTTACCGACCGCATGGGCTTCCTGGTGATGGATGAAATATTCGACAGTTGGGAGCGAAAGAAAACCCCGCTTGACTTTCATTTGATTTTCAATGATTGGCACGAACAGGATACGCGGGCTTTCATCCGGCGCGACCGCAACCATCCCTCTGTGATCATGTGGAGCTTTGGCAACGAGGTTGGCGAACAATACACAGATAAAGACGGTGCATCCCTTGCTCAAAAGCTGAATGACATCATCGGCGAAGAAGATCTTACACGACCTGCAACCGCTTCCATGAATTTTGCCAAACCACACATGCCCTTCCCTGCCGCCCTGGATGTAATCAGTTTAAACTACCAGGGAGAAGGCATTCGTCAGTCCCCGGAATTTGAGGGCACCGACCGCATCCGCACGCCACCTCAGTACCCTGCGTTTCATGCCTCATTTCCCGATAAGGTAATTTTGAGCAGTGAAACCGCTTCAGCATTCAGCAGTCGCGGCATTTACCTGTTCCCTGTGACACCGGATATCAGCTCGCCGTTGCGGGACGGACGTGGCGGAGATTCAAAAACACACCACGTGTGTTCCTATGAACTGTATGCTGTTGATTTTGGCGCTTCGGTTGATAAAGTTTTCGGATCACTGGAACGAAACCCTTTTGTGGCAGGTGAATTCGTATGGACCGGATGGGATCACCTGGGAGAACCAACCCCTTATTACGAAGCCCGAAGTTCCTATTGTGGGATCATTGACCTGGCCGGATTCAGGAAGGACCGGTTTTACCTTTACCAGTCGCAATGGCGCCCCGATCTGCCCATGGCACACATACTGCCCCACTGGAACTGGCCGGAACGTAAAGGAAAAATAACTCCGGTTCATGTATTCACCTCGGGTGAAGAGGCAGAGCTTTTCCTGAACGGCAAATCACTGGGCCGCAAGAAAAAAGGCCCACATGAGTACCGCCTGCGCTGGGATGATATTATTTATGAGCCCGGCGAATTAAAAGTGGTTGCCTATAAGAACAATGTGATATGGGCTGAGGATGTGATGAAAACCACCGGAGCACCGACTCAGCTTGAAGCAACAGCCGACAGGGAAAAAATCAGCGCCAACGGCAAAGACCTGTCATTTATCACTGTGCGTATAGCAGACCAAAACGGATTAACCGTTCCCCGGTCGGAAAACCAGGTTGTATTTTCCATTGACGGCCCCGGTAAAATAGTGGCCACCGACAACGGCGATCCTACTGATATGACCCCGTTCCCTTCAGCTGTTCGCAAAGCATTCAGCGGAATGGCACTGGTTATTGTGCAGGCAGAGGAAGGCAAAACAGGCAAAATAACTGTAAAAGCCATGTCTCCGGGACTTAAGGGAGCCGTGGTGGAGCTTGTCAGCAGATGAAATAAAATCAGAACTTGGTGAGCACCTTCTGAATGGAAGCCCGGTATTCACTTGGATTCTGACCTTTGCTTCTTTTAAAAACCCGGTTGAAGTTGGAGATATTGTTAAATCCACACAGGTAGGCTATCTCGGCAATGCTGTTGGTGGTTTCAAACAACATCCGGGTGGCATGGCCGATACGCACATCGCTTAAATAGGAAACAAAATTCCGGTTTGTCCTTTTCTTAAAAAAATGGCTGAATGCCGATTCCGACATGCCAATCAGTTGCGCTACATAAGATAGTTTTATATCCTGTTCATAGTTCTCTTCAATATAACTGCATACCTTGGCAATCCTCCTGCTTTTAGAGGCCTTTATAACACTTGAAATGTCATAGGTTGAACTGGCCAGTGTACGTTGTCCCTGCGAAGTGGCCAACTCATACAGAATTGAGAAAAAATCGAGAACGGTATTGAACCCGGCCGATTGGCTCAAGGCAAGTATCCTGTTTTTCAAACGGGCAATGGTTTCGTCTGAAAAATCCAGTCCGCGCTGTGAGCGACTGAGCATATCGCGAATAGGCAAAAACAAGCGCTTCCCCATCAGGAAGGAATTGAGTATTTTGTCGTGAAATTGTATGGTTATTACATGGGTGTTTTTAGTCGTTGGGGCTTTCCATAAATGAGGAAGGTTGGAACCAATCAGAATAAGATCAAGCTCATTGAAGGTTTCCATGGAATCTCCAACAATGCGCTTTCCGCTTGTATTGCAAACCATATTTAATTCATAGTCCGAGTGAAAATGCATGGCATAGTCAAACTTGGCTTCTTTGTTATTCAAAAGAATGAATAAATCTTCATCTTTTAAGGGGGTAATCTCTCGCACAATGGTACTCATATTCTTATGGTGTTATCCCTATTATTCTTTGGTTACAGCATTAGTTTTACCCGGGTTTCACTGCATGTAAAAATGCAAGAGTGAGAATCGGATTGTAAAAGTATAAAAAGAATTCATATTAATGTATTAGATTATCGATTTTATATAACATTAATATTCTGATTGTTTGTTTCTTATTCTACACTACCATACATTTTGTTCAAAATAATACAAGCATTCAGTCAAAAATGATAAGAATTGTTCAAACATTTTATAAATATTTGTATGTACTGAAAAGTATATAAAACAGGTCAGGTTCAAATAGTATGTAACAAACAGCCTGCTAAATAAATAATAAACCCATCAGAATATGAGCAAGAAATTTTTTATCATGTGGCGTTTCATTCCGGCCTTCATGTTTATTTTTTCATGCATGCCGGTGCTTATAATGGCACAGGTAAATGAAATCAGGGGCCATGTAAAACTGGCCGATGGTTTACCTGCTGTTGGCGCAACCATATTGGTACAGGGAACAAACACCGGAACACTGTCTGATCAAAAAGGCGAGTTTTTTGTGAAAGCACAGCCAGGTGACACTCTTAAAGTATCCTATGTGGGATATATTACGGAGTATGCCGTAGCATCAAACACCCTGATAAAGGTAATTCTCGAAGAAGACCTGATCGGACTCCAGGATGTTATTGTTATCGGATATGGTACCGTTCGCAAAAGCGACCTTACCGGATCTGTAAGTACTGTTGAGGTAGAATCTTTCAAAAGCATTCCTTCCAATTCAATTGACGCATTGCTCCAGGGAAGATCTGCCGGATTGCAGGTTATTAACTCCTCACAGGATCCCGGAGCAGAATCAACGGTGCGAATCCGCGGAGGCAGCTCATTGCGCGGATCCAATTCCCCTCTTGTTGTTGTTGACGGTTTTCCGCTGGGTGAAGCAGGAAACCTGAAACAAATCAATCCTGCCGATATTGCATCTATTGAAGTATTGAAGGATGCCTCTGCCGCCGCTATCTATGGCTCAAGAGGCGCAAACGGAGTAATTCTTATTACTACCCGTAGGGCTGAAAAAGGATCAACCCATATCACCATTAACCAGCAGGTTACGCTTTCTAAATTCAATTCAGAGCTGAATTTGTGGAGAAACGCAGCATTAATGGCCCAGTTGAATAATGAAGACCGTACAAATGCCGGGATGATTCCATTATATACAGGCAATGTTTTTACAAACGGGGTGTACTATCCGTCCATCGAAGAAATTCAGGATGGCACATGGCCTTACTACACCAGGTGGGATGAACAGGTATTCCGAGAATTGCCTGCTTCAAACAACACCACAGTGGGCATCAGCAGTGCTAATGAAAAAACCTCCTTTAACCTGGGTTTCAATTACTTCGATGAGCAGGGTATTTATATTGAAAATGATTACCGGAAAGGAATCATTACACTGGCTATTGACCATAAGGTATTTGATAAAATGTTGATCAAAACTTCAAACCATTTCTCAAAAGGATTCCGGAATACAAATAACGATCTGGCCTATTACAGGAATCCCCTCTGGCCTGTTTATAATGAAGAAGGCAGCTATTTTCTTGCCGGGAAACAGGATTATACGCACCCCATTGCACTTACCGAGCGCAGAATCAATAAAACCAACACACTCGACTACATTTCTTCCTGGCTGATTGATTATCAGCTATTGAATTGTTTGAATGTTAAATCGCAGCTCAATTACAAATATGGAACTTATATCTCGGATAAGTATTTTCCGAAAATATTCACAGAAACAGGAGCTTTCAACAACGGAGCAGCCGAACTGGTGAACTGGCTTAACCAGAGTGTGATTTCCGAAACCTATCTCACCTATGATAAATCTTTATCTGCCATTCACCGCCTGACGGTTATGGCAGGTTATTCTTATGAATATTATATGAGCCGAAGCTCAAAACTTGCATCATACGACTTTGTGAATGAAGCTACCGGCAATGAAAATATGGGCTCCGGAAATCCTGAAAAGAATAAGCATGAGAACGGTCTGTCAAAATCAAAACTGTCATCGTTACTCGGTCGGGTTAACTACAGCCTGATGGACAAATACCTGCTTACCTTTACCATGCGGGCAGACGGATCATCAAAATTTGGAAAAAACAACAGATGGGCTTACTTCCCATCAGGAGCTGCCAGTTGGAAAATGCATCACGAGGATTTCATTAAGGACCTGAATGTTTTCAACGAATTGAAAATACGCGTAAGTTATGGAATATCAGGCAATCAGGGAATATCACCTTATCAAACCATGAGCAGATACGGAGTTGAAAAATACTACTATGACGACCAATGGAATACTGCAATTGGCCCTGGTTATGTAGTAGCCTATGAAGGTGATGATTACCGGTTCAGAGTATGGGGAGGCATACCGAATGACGACCTGAAATGGGAAACAACTTCCCAATTCGATATAGGAACCGATATGGCTTTCATGAATCGTCGATTGAGAGTGGTATTTGACTATTATGTGAAAAACACAACCGACTTGTTGCGTGAAAAGCTGCTTTCCCTTTCATCAGGATATAACAGGATGTGGGTGAATGATGGTGAAATTCAAAACAAGGGTTTCGAAATTACCATTGATGGCGATATTATTAAAAGCAATGATGTTGATTTTTCTGCTTCATTTATCTTTTCCCGTAACAGAAATGAGGTAGTAAGTCTCGGAAATGCCATTACTTCCGGACTGAACAGCGATTACATAACCGGTATGAACTACGAGTTCTGGGGATCATCATTAACTCAGTTCAGTCAGTCGCCAACAATCCTTGCAATCGGACAACCCGTTAATGTTTATTACGGATATAAGGTAGATGGTATAATACAAACGGAGGCAGAAGGTCTTGCGGCAGGACTGACAGGAGCCGAGGCCCAACCCGGGGAATTCAAATATGTAGATTTGAGTGGCGACGGAGAGTTCAACGACGATGATCGCACCATCATCGGTGATCCCAATCCCGATTTTACCGCCAGTCTGGCCCTTAAAGCAAGCTACAAAAAAATTGATGCTGAAGTGTTCCTTTATGGTGTTTTCGGAAATGATATTCTTTATCAAAACATGTGGGGAGGGCAGGCCAATACCATGCCCCTGCGCTGGACACCCGACAACCCGAACAACGATTATCCCAGCCTGCGGCAGGACCGTACTTACTACCTGTCTGACTGGTATGTGAAAGACGGCTCATTCCTTAGGATACAACAGGTGAACCTGGGTTACAATTTCAGTTTTTCCAAACTCAAATTCATATCCAATGCCCGGTTGTATGTAAATGCCTCAAACTTATACACATTCACCAAATTTAAAGGCTATGATCCCGAAGTGGGAACTAATGGGATTTACTGGGGCGGTTATCCGCGCCTGATCAAATATACTTTTGGGCTTGACATCACTTTCTAAAATTCGCAACTATGAAAAATATACTCTGTTCTATTGCGGTTGTATTGTTACTTCTTGGATCGTGTGACCTGAAAGAGGAACCATACGGCTTCTATTCGGAAGATAACTTTTATAAAACCATTGAAGATGCGCAATCATCCTTGCTCTATGCCTATAATGTACTGAATTACCTGGAGTATTCAAGAAGCATTTTCTACATTGGGGAACTGGCCTCTGAAACATGTGACGTTAAATCGGGTGAAGCATACGGGTCACAACCATTGAACAACTGGACGGCTAATGCGAACAATGAAACACTGACCAATTTCTTCAAATATTGCTATATTGGTATCAACCGGGCTAATGCCGTAATTGACAATCTGGATGCCAGCAATTTCGATGAAACCATAAAAAATGAATTGCTGGGTGAAGCATACTTTCTTAGGGGATACCATTACTTCAATCTGGCCAGGATCTTCGGGCTGACCCCTGTTCAGCTTGAAATGGTCAGGAACATATCTCAAACTTCCCCATCAATGGCCAAAAACCTGGATGAGATGTACGACATCATTATCTCGGATTTGCGAACCGCCATTGCTTTGTTGGAGGTTCACAGAAAAACCGGTCGTGCCGATAAGGTTGCAGCCCAGGCCATGCTTTCGAAAGTATTTCTCACAATGGCTTCATCAAAAGAAAGCAACGTTCCCAAATATGCTGATATGACTGCCGATGTTCAGGTAATGTATGACAGTGCGGCTTTTTATGCTTCGCAGGTGCTTTACGATCAAACTGAATATGCTTTGGATACCAATCTCATTCACATTTACGATATCGACTCGCCCGACGGCCCCGAACATATCTTCATCATGTCGATGGACAGAACCGGTATAGCCGAAGGCGAATTTTCTAAAATTGGCATGATGTTTCACCCCTGGGTTGCCGGAACGCCATACCACATCAAGAATCCCGATAACTCCCTTACTTTTATTAGTCATGGCTGGGAAGTTTTTCAGACCACTTCGGCTTTCTACTCAAGCTACGAAGGCATTGACAAAAGAAAAACCCAATTGCTGGTTGATAAAATATTCAACGAAGAAGGCACTGAGATTGCCTCTATTGGAAACGGATTTACCTACCCGTTTACAAGAAAATATGCCGACCCCAAATTTATCAAGGAAAAATCAAGTTCCAGACCCTATCTGATTCGCTTTTCGGATATTGCACTCGTGTATGCCGAAGCCGTTGGTCCTACTACCGAAGGGTATTTATGGCTTAATGAAATCCGCAAGCGGGCAGGTTTGGGTGATGCAGCACCGGGATTAAGCGCTCAGGATTTCAGAAACCTGGTTATCCAGGAACGTGCCTGGGAATTGGCCTTTGAAGGAAACCGCCTATACGACCTCAGGAGAAAAGCCATGGTAACCCTCAAGGATTCCCGGGCAATTGCAGCCGGAATATCAGAAGCCGAGGCTGCTTTTTATCCGATTCCCCAACAGGAAATTGACCTGAATACTAGTATCGACTAAACGCAACCACTAAAATCAGTTTTATGAAACGCATAATAATCCCCCTGGCCATATTAACAGCCGCAATTCTTCTGAAAGGCTGTGAAAAAGATCCGCTCACTGATGTGGAAAGCGGCGATTGGAACCATGAACGGAACATCCTTGGTATTCGTTTTGATGGTCAGATTGGCAAAGCTTCCATATTACGCAACGAAAACGAAGCCCGCATTGAATTTAAATACTATTCCTCAACAAGCCCGGATGCAAGTGCTGTTGAGATACTTGAAATGGAAATTTCCTATGGCGCTTCTTCATCGGTTACCAAAGGACAAAGCCTGAACTTTGAAAACCCCGACAAGAAAGCTACCGTTACCATTACCCCGGTCAACGGCGAGCCGCTTGAATGGACCATAACCCTAATTCCCTTTTCCGAATCGCTGTTGGGAACCTGGGATATTGACAAACTGGTGGTATTCGGCGGAACCGGACCCGATTACGGCGGAGCAGCTGTGCTGAATATGACCGATAAGCCCTGGTGCTGGTCAGCCACAAACGGACCAGCAGCCGAAGAAGACAATACACTTACATTTGCACTTGAAGGGGTTACACCTGAAGGGAACCCCTATGGCTCATTCAGCAATAACGCCGGCAACGACGCTCTTTTTGCCGATTTTATGTTTACTTCGGGAGATTCGGTTATTAACCTCAATGGCTTTTACCGCAAAATCCCGGATGGAACAGGAAAGTGGATGCGCAACTATGCAGAAGGAACAGTTATCTTTCAATTTCCCGATAACACAGTAACAACAGCCACGCTGCGACTGGCAGGAACATACGACCTGGGGTGGGATAAAAGCAAAACGGTTGCCAACCATTCCTTTGAGTTTGAACTAAGCGGGATAGACGACTGGGATCACATTTACAGCGATTATGATAAATTTGTAAAGCGCCCCAGGAAGTTCTGGATTGATATGAGCAGGAGCAAATAAAATTTTCAAGGAATGAATCGTTTGTTGTGGGTGTTATTTTTCGCCTTCGTTTTTGTGTCGTGTGATAACAATGAACCTGATCTGCCGGATGCAAATAGCATTGTGACGGTCAGACCTGCCCTCATTACCAGTTACTATATGGGAAATGGGGTGCAATGGGGTGGTTACGATATCCTCGAGGCATGGACGGGAAATGCTGCCCATTCAACAGACGATTGGAACAAGCTCGTTAAAAGGGTGGACTTTATGCAACCAGCCCTGGTGCGTATTATGGTTAACAAAAACTGGAATTACCTGGTAAACGGCCTATTTGATCCCTCAAAAAGCGATCCGGTGTTGGTGCCCATACTCGATTACTGTGAGCAGCGAGGAATCACTGTAATTCTTGGCGAATGGGGACATACAGGCGGCGACACCATCAACCACGAATGGCTGAACCAGGCTGCTGACTTTCTGGAATGGCTGTTGGTTACCAAAAACTACTCCTGCATCAAATATTTCAATATGGTCAACGAACCCAATGGCAACTGGTCATCGGTAAACGGGAACTACACCTTGTGGAAACAACTGGTCGAAGATTTTCATGCATTGCTTGTCGCAAAAGGTATTGATACAAGAATAAAACTTGCCGGGCCCGATATAGCCGTATGGAATGCAGATCAATGCGAATGGATCAGCCATACCAGGTTCGACCTCGACGCGCAAATCAGCACATACGACATGCATACCTATCCTTCGGAAACCGAAGTACGCGACGGTTCTTACTTCGAATTGATCAAGTCGTGCCGGCAACTGGTGCCAAGCTCCCATGAACTCATCATGAGCGAATTCGGATTCAAGTATAAGGCGGGGTCTGCCCTGGCAGTTGAAAACACCAGAAGGATTGCTCATGATGAATATGCTTCTGATGACAGCAATATGATGACATATGATGCCTTTTATGGTGTTGACATGGCCGATGCCATGATGCAGAATATGTTGGCCGGCTTTGCCGGAATGATCATCTGGAGCCTCGATGATGCCATGTATAATATTGACGGAAGCCCAGGCACCCGCCTTAAGCGATGGGGGTTCTGGAACATCCTGGGAAGTGAAAAGTTTGGAAATCCCGATGATGAAAATATACGTCCCTGGTTTCATCCGGTATCGCTCATGTGCCGTTATTTCCCTGAGGGAACTAAAATTCATGAAATAGCACTGCCGCTTAAAAAGGGCTTTCGGGCAGTTGCCGGAGAAAAAGAAGGAAAATACACACTGGCCATAGTGAACTCTGGCTACGTGAAATATGAAGTCAACCTGGCATTCGAAGAGGGTATTGTTATGCCTTCAGTTAAGTCATACCGTTTTATTGCCGACGCAGGAAGTGCATTCACGGCCGACTTCAATGAGGAGGGATTTGCAGCGCCTTTTCAATCGGATACAACACTCGATTTCAGCAACAAAAAGGCTTTGTTGTTGTCGATCCCGGCACAATCGTTCTGGCTATTTACTAATATGAATTAACCTTTTCAAAAAATGATGCTGAAATCCGGTTCTTTGACACCCCTTATAGCTATCCTGTGGCTGTTACTGCTGCTGTCGTCTTTTTTGGCTTGTCACAGCCAACAGGACACCCTTAACATTAACATTACAGATGAGGTAATCAGCACGGGTTACCTGGGAAATGGCGTACAATGGGATGCTTATCCCGAAGCTGAACTATGGGGTGCATCTGTATCCGATGCCGATTGGCAGAAGTTATTTCAACGGCTTGATTTCATGAGGCCGGGGTACGTAAGGTGCCTGATCAACAGTCCTTTCAGGTATTATAATACACAAACCGGAACGTATGATAAAACCCGCAACATCGAATCGTTGAAAAAGCTGCTTCAATATTGTCAGAATAACAACATCACGGTTATTTTCGGGGAATACAATCCGCCTGCCTGGAACATGAAGCAGGATTCGGCATGGATTGGCATGGCAGTGGATTACCTCAATTACCTGGTAAACGATCTTGGATTCACCTGCATCAGGTATTATACGCTGTTCAACGAGCCCGACGGCAACTGGTCATCCACCAACGGTGATTACGAATTGTGGAAAAAGATGGTATTCATGTTTTCTGATAAAATGAAGCAGTATCCGGGGCTCACAAAAAAAGTATCATTTGCCGCCCCCGATATTGTTGTAGGGTACAGGAATTCTGAATCGCCTTACGAACCGCATGAATGGATCGGACAATCAGCCAAAGACATGGATACCCTCATTGGGGTATATGATGTGCATGCCTATCCGGGACAACATGAAGTACACAGCGGGAAGTTTTCACAAGAAATAGCAAAATATGTTACAGGTGTGCCAAAAGATAAGAAAATCATTCTGGGGGAAGCCGGTTACAAATATTATAAGAATGAAGATTCCGCACTGATGAAAGAACATCTGAAAAGGGTTAACGGACATCCTAATACAAAGGGATCTGATTGCAACATGATGGTATATGATTTCTTCTATGGTCTGGATATGCCGTTGCTGTGCATGGATATGATGAATGCCCGCATATCAGGAATGGCCGTGTGGATGCTTGACGATGCCATGCATTCAAGTGGTGATGCCGGAGACAAAACAAACATAAAGATTTGGGGAATGTGGAATATCCTGGGAGAGGAAGTATTTGGCAACCCCGAAGAAGAAGAGATCCGACCCTGGTTTTACACATGGTCGCTCATGTGCCGCTATTTCCCACGAGGATCCGCTATTCTGAAAATTAAGCAGCCCGATAATGAAAGCATCAGGATGGCAGCTGGTATTCATAACGGAAAACTAACCGTGGCCATAGTGAATACAGGAAATACTGATCATCTGCTGAAAATAACACTTCCAAAAGCAATGCACCAGGCCAGCCTGTATGCGTATCAGCCCGATTACACGCCCAAAGACTCATTGGGGTTTCCGGTACCTGCCCAAACTGGATTGAGAATTAAAACCCATTATAAGTGTATCGCAAAAGCCCAAAGCTTTTTGATAATAACAGAAATCAATGAATGAACCCAAAAGAACTGACCTGTGCAAACCAGATGCTTTGTGCCGGTAATTAATTGTTGCTTCATAATTTTTGCATCCCCCATGAATTAACTCATTTTCTTAAATAACCTTTTGTTTTTATGATGCTGAAAAAATACACAAACAATCCTGTTTTGAAGCCAAATCCGGATAATTACTGGGAGAGTCTTACCGTTTGTAATCCTGGCGTTTATTATGAAAATGATATTTTTTACATGCTGTACAGGGCAGCCGGTAACGACAAGGAACATGTGATCAGGTTTGGACTGGCCACCAGCAATGATGGTTATAACTTCACCCGGGTTTCAGATGAACCGGTTATTGGACCCGGTGCCGAAGGCCCTGATTCCGGATGCATTGAAGATGCCAGGATTGTAAAATTTGATGATTTCTTTTATATCACTTACGCCTTTCGCCCCTACCCTCCGGGACAATATTGGACGTTCGACCATGATGTGGTTTTAACTCACCCAGTCGGAAAACATGCCCCTTTATTCCTGAAAGAGAATATGGCCAATTCAGGGCTTATGATCACACCTGACTTCAAAACATGGATGCGCCTTGGTCGCATTACCCGTTCAAATCTGGACGACCGTGATGTAATTCTGTTCCCGGAAAAGATCAACAACAAGTATGTTATGTTGCACCGACCTAAAGAATGGGTTGGTCCGGGTTACGGAACTGATTATCCGGCTATCTGGCTGTGTTGCTCCGACGATCTGCTGACCTGGAATGAGCCCAGCTACCTGCTGATTACAGGCATTGAGGGAAGCTGGGAAGAAAAAATAGGGGGCAGTACCCCGCCCCTCAGAACCGAAAAAGGATGGCTGGTGCTGTATCATGGGGTTGAGAAACAGGGAAAGGGCTATTACAGGGTAGGTGCCTTGCTGCTCGATCTGAATGACCCCTTCAGGGTGCTCGGACGAACCAGGCACTGGATTATGGAACCCGAATATGACTATGAAACGGATGGCCCTTATCCAGGATGTGTTTTCCCTACCGGCAACGTCATTATAGGGGATCAGTTATTCGTATATTACGGCGCAGCTGATAAAAATATCGGACTGGCAACTGCCAATGTGAATGAGCTTGTTGATTATATTCTAAAAAGCTAAAATTATGGGTATTACCGAAGATTTGAAACTGGTTGATGTATTCATTATTGCCGCATATTTCATTTTCATTGTCCTTATTGGCATACGCTACCGGAAAAGCCGTGATGCTGAATCCTACTTTTTAGCCGGGCGCAGCATGACCTGGCCTATCATCGGATTTTCCATGTTTGCTACAAGTATCTCAAGTTCCACACTGATTGGCCAGACAGGAGATGCATACAGCACAGGAATTGCTGTTTTCAACTACAACCTGATCTCCATTGTGGTGATGGTATTCTTTGCCTGGTTTTTCCTTCCCTTTTACATCAAATCACGCATCTTTACACTGCCTGAATTTCTTGAAAGAAGATTTGATTCAAAGTCAAAATATTACTTCTCAGGAATTACCATCCTGATCAATATTTTTCTCGATGCAGCCGGAGGACTTTATGCCGCTGCACTTGTTATTAAACTCGTGTTTCCTGAAATATCAATCACTTACCTCGTTATTATCTTCTCGCTTATTGTAGCCATATATACCATTCCCGGAGGATTGTCATCCACAATCCGCGTAGATTTGATACAGGGGATTGTTTTATTTATCGGGGCTTTTATACTCACTGTCATCATCTCCAACAAAGGCGGTATGGATTATATTGCCGGACAGTTTGCGGAGGGCAATTTCAGCATGAAACTGGTACGACCGCTGAACGATCCATCGGTACCCTGGCTGGGTATGATTGTGGGCATACCGGTGCTGGGCTTTTTCTTTTGGGGCAATAATCAATCGCTGGTTCAGCGTGCACTTGCTGCAAAAAATGTGGATGAAGGACGCAAAGGGGTACTGCTGGTAGGGTTGCTTACCCTGATTACGCTTTTTGTAATTATCATTCCAGGCGTAATGGCTCGTAACTTCTTTCCAAACCTGGAAAAACCCGACATGGTATACCCGAGCCTGATCATAAAAATGCTTCCTGTGGGCCTGGTGGGTTTTCTGATTGCCGCACTGATTGCCGCACTGACCTCCACAATCAGCGGATTGCTCAATTCAGTGGCCACCCTGTTCACCATGGACTTTTACTGCTCAATTAAAAAGAATACTACCTCTAAACAGCAAGTCGTTGTGGGCCGTATTGTCGCCGCACTTGCACTTATTATAGCCGTAATGTGGGCACCGCAAATCGGGAATCGTTTTGGCTCACTGCTTAAGTATTACCAGGAAATGCTCTCGATGATGGCACCACCCATTGTCGCTGCCTTCCTGCTGGGTGTATTTTGGAAAAGAATAAACAGTGCGGGTGCGATAACCGGACTTATTGGCGGCGCACTGCTGGGTTTGCTTAACCTGCTTTTCAAGTTGAAACATGGCGTCTCTTTATTCGGTGATATCCATTTTTTACTTACTGTACCCATCTATCTCGTTTTCAGCATGGTTCTCATGATCGTGACCAGTTATCTCACAGGCATTCCCAACTATGAGGGTATTAAACCCTATATATGGAACAGGAAGGATTTTTCACAGGAAACCAAATCGCTCAAAACGCTACCGTTTTATAAAAACTACAGGATCCTTTCCTATATTCTGCTGGGGTTGTGTTTGCTGGTACTCGTGCTTTTCTGGTAGCCAGTTGCTGTTGTGGTTGAAAAAAGGCATCGAAAGCTCATTACCCGAAACAGGATTTACCGTTTGCTGAATCACTTAACGCCACCTGGTCAAATTACCATCAAGTATGTTCAAATTAATACCATATTCCTGAAACAGCTATTTATTTGATTTACTGAATTCATGTCATTCATGGTCATTTATATCATTGCGAGTTTTATTCATAATTATATAAGTATTTAGCAAAATCTGTAAAAGACATACTTCAAATAATGGCTAATTTTACTATGGATACCAATGCAACACCCTTGTTTCGCAAACATAAATACGAACGAATAAAATCCCTGACGTGCGAGCGCTCCCGTTGCTTGCTGGTCTGACTATCTGCCATTAAAACTTAAAATTTTATCCCCATGAAAAAATCTACATTCGCCTTGTTATTATGTTTTTTACTCGGTGTTTTTTCACCCTTAGGAGCACAAACAGGCACTATTAAAATTGTGGTGCTCGGCTCATCCACGGCAGTCGGGACCGGCACAACAAATCCCGACTTCACCTGGGTTAACCGCTACAGAAAGTATGTAAAATCGATGAATTTTTCAAGCGAGGTGATTAACCTGGCATATGGTGGTTATACTACTTACAAGCTCATGCCCGACAATTTCATCCAACCTGTTGATCGACCTGCTCCTGACCCAAACCATAACATCACCAAGGCATTGAGTCTTTCTCCCAATGTAATTATTGTGAATCTGCCTTCGAATGATGTAGCAAGCGGTTATTCTCTCGAAGAACAAATGGCCAATTACGACACGATCATTCATTACAGCATGCATGCCGGTGTTCCCATTTATATCACCACCACACAACCCCGAAACATGTCGGCCGATCTGATGCAACTGCAAATGGATGCCCGCGACTCCATCAACAAATACCTGGGTGAAAGGGCCATTGATTTCTGGACCGATTTAGCCAACGAAGACGGAACCATTAACTCGTTTTATGATGCCGGTGACGGCACCCATCTGAACGATACCGCACATTACCTGCTGGCTACCCGGGTAATCGCAAAAAATATTCTCAGCCACAGCATCAGTGACAATCCAATTGATACCATCCATATTGATTTAGGCTCAGTGATCTCACCGGGCAACTGGAACAACCTCACAAATGCCGTCACAAGCTCAGTAGGAAACCTGGTTAATTCCAGGGGGCAGAGCACAGGCATTTCCATTTCAATTACCGATGCACTTACGGGAATCAACACCCAGGGCGCTCCCGATCCTGATCCTTCCACAGGTTTTGACACGGAAGCCACATCTGACAGCTTTTTCGGCAGTGTTGGTGAGCACAGCGGTATTTATGAACCAACCGGCGCTTTAACCCTTTCCGGGTTGAAACGCAGCACCCTCTATTCGTTTACCTTTTTTGCATCACGAATGGGCGCAGCGGATAACCGCGAAGCACAATACACTGTTATCGGGACCAACAAAGACAGTGCTTATCTGAATGCTTCCGAAAACACAACCCAGGTGGTTACCATCAGCAATATTCAATCAGCGGAGAATGGCACCATTACCATAAAAGTAGCTCCCGGACCCAATAACGACAATGAAAAAAAATACTATTATATAGGGGCAGTTCGCATTGTAGCTGAAAAACAGGAAGTAGTGATTGATCCCAAAGGTACCATTCGAATTGATTTTGGAAGTACTGTTTCTTCCGGCACCTGGAACAACCTTACCCTGAACAAAGGAAACGAAACCATTACTGACCTTGTGAATACCGAAGGCAATAGCACCGGTATTGCCGTATGGGTGCATGATGCTTTCACAGGCATCAACACCGGCGGAACCACAACACCTGATGCCTCACTTGATTTTGATCCGAATGCAAGTTCCGACAGCTTCTTTGGCAGTGAAGGCGAACACAGTGGCGTTATTGAGCCAACCGGAGGAATCACCATTGCAGGATTGAAACAAGATGCTGTTTATACCTTAACCTTTTTTGCATCACGCATGAGCACAAGCGATAACAGGGAAACCCTTTTTAAAGTGGAAGGCAAGAAAGACTCCAGCGTATATCTCGACCCGGCCAATAATACTGCCAACGTAGTGCATGTTGAATACATGCGACCTGATCCCGATGGTGTGATCAGGGTAACTGTATCTCCCGGCCCCAATAACACCAGTTCTGTTAAATACTACTACATGGGAATCCTGCAAATTGACTATAAAGACAGTATTGAGGTGGTAGTAGGAATTCCGGGAATTCCGGATACGGGAAATGATCTCATCAGCATGGTATACCCTACTCCATTTTATACAGAAGCGACTATCGGTTACACCATCCCTGCAGAAGGAAGGGTGCAGGTTACCATTTACAACCAGCTGGGTCAGGTGGAAAAGATACTTGTAGACCAAAACCAAATGCCGGATTCATATATGGTGAAATGGACCCCTGAAACAAAAAAGAACGGTGTTTTCCTTTGCCAGATCCGATTAACAACATCCGGAAAAGTTTTCAGCAACATTCAGCGGATTGTTGCCGCACCGTGATTTGACAAGTAATTCATGCTATGATAGTAATAGGTTTTTTGTCCTCATATTGCAGGTTTACTATTAGGTCGATTTCGTAATAACGACCACTTAGGGGCAGGCACAGGTTATCTGATTAAAGGACTCTTTTACAATACAAAAGTCCATAATCTGTGCGCTGCCCCTTGCTTTTGGATCCCGCTGGCGCGTGTTTTACCACGCTTACCCCGCTACATTCCATTTCCCTTTCTTTTGACCCCAATTATCCAGAAGTTCCAAAAGCATTTTCATGGAAACAATAAACACGCCCACCTATAAACGATATTAATCCATCAAAAAAATAAGTTGGTTTCGAACCATTTCTCGTATAGGTAACGAAAACTAATTCTATTTGACATGGATTCTATCCACATAGAAGCGACGGATTCTACTCCTGCCATAAAGTTTGGAGCCGATGGGAAGCTTGTTATTGAGGGACGTTCGTTACGCCTTTATGTTAATGAATTTTACAACCCCCTTATTGATTGGGTAAAAGCTTTACGACTCGAAAATGTAACCATTGATATAAATCTCGAGTACGTGGATACCGGGTGCTCCGTGTTGCTCTATCAGCTCCTGAAAGAACTGGATAGCAATACCAGTATTAAAAGGCTTATTGTAAACTGGCATTACGAAGAAGTTGACTATGACACCCTGGATGACGGAATGATATTGAAAGGAATCTTAAAAAAGGCGGAATTCAAATTTCACGAACATCCTGAAACATACTGCATCATTTAGCACGAATACCTCTACCCAGTCGCCCGGTCCAAAGGCGATGGTTTTCCCGTCTTTCCCTGTAACCACAACTTCTCCTTCGGGAATAGAGCAGGTTTCCTTACAATCGTATGACCATGGAAACTACAAAGGCTCCTTGCTCCATGTTTCCCAGGATTGGGTCGTTTTGATTTCTTCGGGAGTGGGTTTTCTTACATGCATGAGTTTTTTGTTTTAAAATAAAAACAATCCAAATTTGTTGATTCGCCGGCACATTTTTTAGTCTCGGAAAGTATCGGGTTCGTGTGTTTCTTTTAAGCCTGAATGAATATGATTCTATAGTCATTTTATATTTGCGACAATTGTCTTATTATTGTTTTAACAAATTAGGTTAACTGCTAAAGACTTTATACCCGATAAAACAATAAACATGAAAAACCTATCTGCATCCCTTTTCGCACTGATCTTATTATCAATAACCTGCGTTTCCTATGCCCAGGAAAAAATTGATTCCTCGGAGATCACCTCCGAAGTACCCGAATTGTTCAACTTTCATGAGGTGATTTACCCGATGTGGCACAATGCCTATCCTGCAAAGGATTATGAAGCACTCAAAGGATTTGTGCCGCAAATCAAAGCTTCGGTAGAAGCCATTAACGACGCGAAACTCCCGGGCATACTCAGGGAGCGGGAAGGCGACTGGAAAACCCGGTTGAATGAACTGAACGCGGTTTCAAAATCGTATTACGCCGCTGCTGAAAAAAACGACCAGGAAGCCCTGCTGGATGCGGCAGAGAAACTTCATCGTGAATATGAAATGATGATGCGCGTGATCAGGCCTGCAATCAGGGAACTGGATGAATACCACCAGACACTTTACATCATTTATCACAAGCTCTTACCGGCAAAGAAATATGATGAAATTGCGGGATTAACAGACAACCTGATTGCCAAAGCCGAAGCTATTGCCACCTTTCCGCAGGAAAAACTGACAAGGCGGCTGGGCGACCGGATTCCCCAATTTGATGCTGCAGCCAGGGAATTGCTTGCAAAAACAGTGGCTTTAAAGGAAGCTCTGAAAGCGAATGATGCCCAAAAGAATAACGATGCCATTGAACTGATGCACACAGCCTATCAACAACTGGATGCAGTATTTCACTGATACCGTCACACGGTCTGAAATAATGATTCTGGAATTTTATATTTTTAGCCTTTGGTAAATATTTGCTTCGAAAAGTCTGATTTGCATTACCTATTATTGCAGGTAGTTGTACAGGTAGTTTTTCTTCATGTCACACCAAAGCGCATCAGTAAAATCAATACTCTTTGCCCTGCTGGCCAACCTGGGGATTGCCAATAAAGCGACAAGGACCGATGAAATTGAAGAATTTTCCCATGAATTAACTGTAACCAAAAAGTATTTATTTTCTTTACTACTATTTAGCTTATTTCACCCAAAGGCCATGATAAGAAATCTCACCATCGTGACGCTGTTCTTACTTTTTTCCTTAGCTTCAGTTTATGCGCAGAGTAAGTGGAAACCCGGGATGGTTATTCAGCACAAAGGCGACACACTGCCTGGATTAATTGAAGAAAACAGCCTGGTTGTGCACCACAGGTATTGCTTTTTTAAATATGATACCGGTAAAGTGGTCCGCAAATTCACCCCCGACCAAATTACAGGATACAGATTTACCGATGGCAATTTCTTTGTGTCAAAGCCTGTGAAATTCAAAGACGAGGAAGAACTTATGTTTCTCCAGTTCATAGTGAAAGGCAAAGCCAATCTGTATTTCTACAGGGGTGAAAGTGACCGCTATTTTATTGAAAAAGATGACCAGCTTGTTGAATTGCAGAATTCCTTGAGAGAAGTTGTTGCTGGTAACAGAAAGCTTTTACAGGAAAGAAAGGAATATGTTGGAATGCTTTCAGTTCTCATGCAGGATGCCGGAATGTACGATGAAATACAGAAAACCGACCTGGGCGAAAAATCACTAATAAATATTACCCGGGAATACCACAACAGAATTTGCAAGGATGAAGCATGCGTCATTTACGAAAAGCAAAGGATACCTGCAGAAATAAATGTTGGGGTTTCTTTCGGGGTATACTCCAAAAAAATGATTATTGATGAATTTTACAATTACGAGTTAAAAAACAACATGAATATTTTTGGAGGAATCTCAATCATCTTCCATAAAATTCCCGGCATTTACAACAGGCTTTCATTTCAGACAGGTATAATTGCCAGTGGTTATCAAATGGCAGAAGAATCAAAAACAGCCTTTAATCTGCCATTGTTGGTTGGCTACCGGCTGTCGCCCAAAATAGCATATCCGAATATACAATTTGGGTTAACATTAAGTTACAGGGAGAAATCTATTGACTTGATACCCACAGTAGGAATTGGCCTGCATGTGGAAAAAACCAGTGAGAGCCCCGAATTGTTCATCAATTTGTTGATTGAAAACACCTCATTTCAATATAGCTTCGATAATCCTTATATTTTCAGGTTGGGGGGAGGAATTCTTTTTTAGTAAAATGCACGTATTGGAAATATTAGATGTTTATTTAAATGATAATTTCATAATTTCTCAAACCCATTAACAGGATAACATGAAAACCTTCTTTTTGCTGCTCTGTTTGACACTCAGCTTTACAATGACATTCTGCCAGGAAAAAAACCTGGTAAACTCCCAGTCCGCGCCGTCAGATAAAATTTCTCTGCGACAATCAAAAATCATCTTTGAAAAAGTAAAGGTATTTCCCGATAACACGCAACTATCCATTGTGCTGATTAAAAACGGCATGCCGGTTCTTTATGGTGTCCGCATTCAAAATGATTCGCTTCGAAGTGTTGAAAACCATCAGCACATTTTCGAGATTGGGTCCATTACCAAGGTTTTCACCTCCACCCTGCTTGTTCAATTGGTAATGGAAAATAAAATCAGCCTGGATGACCCCATCAACGATTCAATGGACATCCTGTTAAAAGATAATGTTAAGATTACCTTCAGGCAACTATCCAGCCATACGTCAGGCCTGCCCAGGCTGCCAATGAATATGATCATTACCGACCCGCTGAATCCATATAAAGACTATAATGAGGCCAACCTGAGACAATACCTGTCGGATAAAATGAACCTGCAGGCAAATCCAGGTGAAAAATACGAGTATTCAAACCTGGGCGCAGGATTACTGGGCTACCTGGTTGGGAAAATCGAAAAGACCTCATATGAAAAGCAGCTGCAGGAAAGAATTCTGAAAAAATACGGGATGAACAGCACAACCACAAACCGGCAACTTGTGGCAGACCGGCTGGTAAAAGGACTCGACATGAATGGAAAAGAAACACCAAACTGGGATTTCGAAGTATTGGTTGGGTGTGGCGGCCTGCTTTCCTGCACCGGTGACCTGTCAAAATTTGCCCTTGCCCAATTAAATGAATCCAATAAAGAGCTTGCCTTAACGCGGACAAAGACTTTTGATATCAACAAGAACATGGATATGGCGCTGGGATGGCACATCATTAAAGCAGATACAGGTGCCAAATGGGCCTTTCACAATGGCGGAACAGGAGGATATACCTCTTCCATGGTTGTCGATACCGAAAAGAAAACCAGCGTGATCATCCTGTCGAATGTATCGGCTTTTCATAAGAACATGGGGAATATTGACGCAATGTGCTTTGAATTGATGAAAACCCTGAACCCATGATGCATTAGACGTAAAAGAACAGGGTAAAAAGGTTGACGCCAGGCAGATGATTTTAACAAATTAGTTATTTCAATAACAATTGAAATGAAAACACCCGCTGTTCAGAGAGTTCCATTTGCAAGGCTTGCGAAGTCCGAAAATGCAGAGTTACTAGTCGCCAATGAGCAATTTTCAGACAAGCGTAACGCAGTAAATGGGACTTAATGGACAGACACTAATTATTGTTTCAGTTTAAAAACTTCACTGATGTAATTATATACCTCCTGTTCCTGCCTGTTCAACTGCGTCTTACGCTGTTTGTCTTCAAGCAATGCGTATGCCTGTTCAAGGTCGCTGATAAAACCCGGCTGGTCATGCATCCTTTCCTTCAGATCAGCTCTCATGTAATAATAAAGATAATTGCCCGGGCCAAACCGAATGGCATTGTTAAAATCGCCAAGGGCATCCTGAAATTTACCTGTTTCCTGAAAGGCAACACCTCTGTGAAATAATGCATTGGCATCACCCGGAAAATTATCGATAAGCAGGGTAAACGCTTCAATGGCAAGTGGATACTGCTTTGATGAAAACCTTTCCTGAGCAAGCTTTTCGAGAATCGTATAATTAGGCGGCCAATGTTTTATGTAGTTTTCGTATTCTGCAAGCCTGGCCTGGTTATTACCTGCCAGCTCGTAGACTTCGGCACGTGCAATGAACAACCGGGCATCCTGGGGATTTTGGGCAATTTCTTTATTCACCAAATCCAAAGCTGTTTTGAAATCAGCGGCAGCCAAATCAGGGGCAACCGTGTTTTTATAAAAAGCACCCCGATCGCGATATACCAGATAATTACCCGGATCACAAGCAACAGCACTGTTGTAGTCGTCTTTTGCAGATTTCAGGTCACGCTTCATGAGCGATACCATGGCCCTTGAAATATAAAATGCAGACCTCTTCGGGAACCGGGCTATCAAATCATCGAGAATTGATTTTGCTTTATCAAGCTGATTGGCACTTCTGTAATTAGCAGCCAGATCATAAGTAATCCCGATATTGTCTGGTTGAAGTGTATTCATTTTAAGCAAATAGGTAATGGCCTTGTCGTATTGCCCCATCTTCTCATAGGTATCCACAGCCAGCTCGTATCCTTTGAAGTTTTCCGGGTCCCTCTTCAACACATACATTGCATCGCTTAGAGCCCCTTCAGTATTACCTGTAAGTAAAAAGAGATGGCCCCTTTTGAGATGGTTCATGATGTCGGCAGGATGGTCTTTGATTTCCTGATCAATAAGCCGGAATGCCTTGGCCCGTGCACTCAAATCACTTTTTGAACGTGAATTCCTGAGGAAAAAATTCAGAATCAACTTGTTTTCATATGCTTCAAAATAATTGCTATCAGCTTTAATAGCCGCCTCAATATTTTTCTGCGCATCTATGAACTTGTTTTCCTGAATATTGGTTGAAGCAAGCCTGCTATAATACATGGCATTCCTTGAAAAATCATCGACCAATGCCTTAAACCCTGTTGCCTTCTGATCGAAAAACTCGGGAATGTTGGCGGCCTTCTTATCAAAAATCATGTTCTCAAGAAACACAGGCGGAGAATCATTCCCATTTTCATCAATATGGGTAAGAAAAAGCTGGGTATAGGGTCCTTTGCTTTTTGAAGAAAATACAAGCCATTTGCTGTTGGGAGACCAGGAATGCCATGAGTTCATGTTATTTGTATTGCAATTCATCAGCCGTGGTGTACCTCCCTGTGCTGGCATAATGTACAGCTTGCTATCGGGCTGCAACAACATAAAGTCACTGGCCTGGCAAAAAACAATCCACTTGCCGTCAGGCGAATACCTGGCAAAGAAATTGCTCTTGTTGTTGGCTGAGGCCCCCGGTATTGGCTCTGCCTTTCCGCCCTTCCCGCTGTTAAAAGGAATTCTGTATACATCGTATTTGAATGGCTTCTTCCGGTTAATAAATTCCTCAACATCTTCAACCCTGAGCAAAACCGATGTTGTATTCTCAATTTTTGACGACTTATACCGCTCGGCCCTGCTGAATAAAATCTCTTCCCCATCGGGCGACCAATTGGGATTACTCTGAACCATATCGGGATTATTCGCTCCGGGCAATTCGAAAAACCTTTTTTCCTCGCTGTCATATACACCCAATATCCCCTTAATCGGGAAAAACAACTGGGAATACTCGAGATTATCCACCGGAACAAAAACCGACCGGTCTTTAACTGTGGAAAGTGTGAACCTGCCGTCAGGCGATATTTGCGACAACAAGCCAAACGTAAGTTCTCCGTCGGTTTTTTTATAATCGCTCCAGGTAATTATTTTATCCAGGGTCATGTGCACCGTATCCTGTAAAGGTGAAATCACATACGACCCTTTGTCGTTTGCATAGTCTACATCCATGGCAAATTTGCCGTTTCCGGAAAAAGAATGGCAGTTGGCACAAACCGGAATGTTATCCAGTACTTTGTGCGGCCTCCCGCCCTGTATGTTACCTGAATACCATTCAATTTCATTAACATGATTAACCGCGTAACCAAAAGGCAGCGGAACTGCCCTGAAGAAAACGGCTGCCCCAACTGAATCCTTTGAAAATGAGAATGTAGTTCGCCCTGAGAAAAACTCCTTCCCTGACTTCTTCTTTTTCCCGTTAATAACGGTAAAATAAACAGGTTCATTACCGGACAGCTGTTTGACTTTATCCCAGACAGCCAGATCTGGCCGCCATGAAGGGGATTCCACTGTTTCACCAAATATCTCTTCCCCTTTTCCAAGAGAAATAAAAATGTGCCATTTACCGGATTGGGCCTGGTTATCGCTCCATAAAAACAAGGGTTCAGGAAATTCCGGGGGGAAAATAGTCCCTTCCTGAGGGTATTCTATGGTAATGCCCTCAGCATGGCTCCCGCTCGATTCAAGCAACTTAAACTGATCTTCGATTTTGGCATTTTTACAGGCAAATGTCAGCGTAAGCGTCAGGATCAATAATCCAATCCTGTGTAATGTTTCAGACATAAGACAATGTTTTTGGAATTCAGTTGATATGGATGGTGAAATAATACTGCCGGCATATCCTGCTGTAAGCAACAATAAATACCTGAATATTATAGGGTTCTGAAAATAACATAGGGATGCCAATAAAACAGGAAAGTTAATTGATTAAATGAAAACAGGAAAATTTTACAGGCACAAAACTTTTCACCATCAATTAATCAAAAATTAAGCACAAAAACAGTGTATTCATTGGGTTGGGAAAGAACAGAAATACTTCCTTTATGCAACCGCATGATCTTACGCGATAAACTCAACCCAATGCCCGATCCGTTTTCGCGGGTGGTATAAAAGGGAATAAAGATCTTTTCCAGTTCCTCTTCGGGAATACCTTTCCCGTTATCTGTGATGCTTATCTTAAGTCTGCCTCCGGGGTTTTCCGAAACATGGACCTCAACTCTTCCGGAAGATCTGCCTTCCAATGCATCCGCTGCATTGTTGATTAGGTTGATCATCACCTGGCTGAGCAATTTCTCGTCACCAATCAGCTCTTCAACCCTGCTATTCCTGATAATCCTGAGGTCAATTCCCGCATCATCCAGGCGGGCTTTCATCAGTAGCCTGATGCCGTTCAGCCAGTTGTCGATCTGAATCGGTTTAAAAACCGGATTGGGTATTTTGGTTAGTTTCCGGTAATCCTCCACAAAACGCATCAATCCCTTTCCCGTGTTTTCAATTACCTCCAGTCCGTGAATGATGTTGGCGATATGTTTTTCAGTGATATCGCCAACAGGCAACGGTTCATTATTCTTAATGAAGATTCGCGACATGGTGTTACTCAGCGAAGTAATGGGAGCAACTGAATTCATGATCTCATGCGTCATCACCCGGATCAGTTTTTGCCACGAGTCGAGTTCATTCTCCTCTATTTCAGCTTTGATATCCGAAAGCGAGTACAACCGGTACTTATTGGCATTGAAATGAAGCAGGGCGACCTTTAATGAGATCAACCGCAATTCATTGCCCTGAAGCAATTTGATGGTCCTGCTCTGCCCCGGGTTAATCAGTTGCATCTGCTCAAAAAGCCCGGCATTTTTTTGCCTGAGCAGATCGATATGTGTGATATGAGGAAGTCCAATGAATTCAAGCGCCGGACCATTGATCTGCTCAATGTATCCCTTCTCGTCAACAGCCAGTAGTCCGGTAGCTGATGATTTCAGCATTTCGTGAAAAAATCGCTCCCTGTTTTCGCTTTTTATCCGGATATCTGCAATATGCGCATTCAACCGGTTCAGGCTATGATGCAGCGTGCGCAGTGAGCGCGGACGGATATTTTCCGGGTAATGCAGTGTGGTGTCGTCATTGGTGATGGCATCAAAAAAGAAAGCCACTTTCCGGTTGAGGCTGTTCAAAAAATGAATCAGATCAAAAAAGGAGATCAGGACAATCAAAGCAAGGGGAACTGCCAGCAACCAGGCATGTTGGTATATGGAAATTCCCAGTGCCGCAGCTGCCAAACCGAATATCAGCATCCGGATGATGACAGAAATATTGTATGATTTAAAGATCATACCGTTTGATTTTATTGTACAAGGTTTGACGTGATATGCCCAGTTGATTGGCAACAGCCGTGTGCCTGCCGTTGTGCTTTTCCAGCGCCATTTCGATCATGTGCTTTTCCATCTCTTCGAGGGTAAGAAAGCTGGAGTCGGAAAGCCTGCCGGTTGGCCGGAATATGAAATCATCGGCATTCAGG
>JAWOJJ010000005.1:0-22764 GCA_046481675.1 Bacteroidales bacterium
GATTTCGGCACCATTAAGGCCGTCGATTGCATTTTTTGCTTCATTGTCATTCAGCATCTCAACAAAACCAAAACCTTTACTTCTTCCGGAATACTTGTCGGAAATAATTTTAACCGAAGCCACTTCGCCGTATTCCTCGAAAGCTTTTCTTAATTCGTCTTCACTAACATTGAAATGAAGATTACCTACATAGATGTTCATAAAATAAAAAATAAAAGAATGAATAGAATATCAATACAAAAATAAACGAATAATTGATTTGTCGTAATATTTTATATTTTATTTCTGAATTTAAACCGAAAAGTCCATATAATTCAAGTTGCTGTTATGAATTCGATAAAGTGTGTGTTTAGACTTTGATCTTTTCAATAGCCATGGCATTCATGCCATGGGAAAGGTAAAATTTGTTTTTCTCTGGGGTTTTAACCCATAGCCGTCAAGCTAATGGCTCATATATCGTTAATAATGAAGATGTTATAAGTTGTAAGATGTATATTTACCATGATTAAGCATAGCCCCATTAAGGGGCGAAATCTTTGTAGAAAATGGATATATTTGTTTTATAACCAGCAGCGTAGCTGCGGAATAAACCAAAACCATGGCTAATACCTACACCCAACTTTATATACAGATAATTTTTGCCGTGCAGGGCAGAGCCAATCTGATTCATGAAAAACATCGGGATGAAATTGAAAAATATATATGTGGAATAATCAAAAACAATAAGTCTAAGCCTCTTGCTATCTATTGCAACCCGGATCATGTGCATGTGTTTATAGGCATCCATCCAACTATGTCGGTCTCTGATATGGTAAGGGACATAAAATCTAATTCATCGCTGTTTATAAACCAGAAGAAATGGATTATCGGAAAATTCAATTGGCAAGATGGTTATGGTGCCTTTACCTATTCCAAATCACAAATTGATGAGGTGGTAAAATATATTCTGAACCAACCTGAACACCACAAAAAAAAGAGTTTCAAGGAGGAATACCTGGATATATTGAAGAAATGGGATATGGAATATGATGAAAAATATGTTTTTGAATGGTATGATTGATTGTCAGTATTAATAAATATTCTAAGATGTCACTCCCGATGAATCGGGACAGGCTCCGCTGGGGCTTTTGGATATACTGGAGAATCACAAACTACTACAAAGATTTTACCCCTAATGGGGCAATGTTAGTTTGCTATAGAATCTCTCTATTACAAAGATATTCCTTCACTAAAATATTCCAGTAAGTGAATATCAATGCATTACAGATATTAGCTTGACGGCTATGCCGCCAGCGGGGGACACCGCTACGTTCAGCCTCAACAGTTATGATATTGACGCAAATATATTCAAATGAATGATTATCAGCAATCACCTATCCTAAAGTTGCCGGCTAATATATCCCGACTACGCTCTAACGCACCACATACCTCAACGTATGATTAGGTGCCGGATTGAAACCCAACCTCCGGTAAAACGCCAGGGCCCTGGCATTAATACCTACCACTTCCAGACTTAACGCCCTGCAATTGTTGTACCCCGTACGAATCAGGTAATTGATGAAATCCGTCCCGATTTGCTGATTCCTGAACGCCTCCTTAACAAATAACTCGTCGATATACAGCACATTTCCGCCAAACTCATTACTCCAGTAATTGATCAGAATCGCATATCCAACAACCTTCGATTCGCTGCAGAACACCAGGATTTCTCCATGACCGGGATTCGCGTACAGAAAATCAACGGTTTTGTCTATTTTATTATCAGTCATTTTCTCCGGTTCACCATCTTCCCGATACAGGGCATGAATCATGGTCCTGAGTTCCGGCAGGTCTTTGGCTTCGTAGGGTTTATATGAAATATTCATGAGTGAGATCTTTAAAGACTTTTCTCCATTCAGGTCACTTTGTTTCAAAAGTAAGATATTCAATGCAATAAAAAATATATCGTAAAATATTTGGTGGTTTCAAAATTATGCGCGAAATTTGACCAGTTGGTTAAACTATTTAATTAATCCATTTAGTTAAACTTAATGATTAAATCAAATGACCGAAAACGACAGGCAAACCGAGGATAAGATTTTTGAAGCCGCAACAGAAGTATTTATCGAAAAAGGTCTGGATGGCTCGCGGATGCAGGACATAGCCGACCGCGCCGGCATGAACAAATCGCTGCTGCATTATTATTACCGCACCAAAGATCGCCTTTTCAATGCCGTATTTGATATGATTGCCGGGCAAATGTTCAAACGTTTCGCCATGGTATTCGATGAAAAGTATACCCTCGAAGAGAAAATCAAATTCTTCCTGAAAGAACACATTACTTTTTTACAGAAAAACCCCCGGCTTCCGTCCTTTTTCCTGAACGAGATCAACCGCAATCCCGCCATAATCAAAAAATTCCTGGAGCGTGTGGATGTGGGAAAAATTTGGACCACCATCGAATCACAGCACAAGGAGGAATTGAAAAACTACCGCATCACCCGCGATGACATACCCCAGTTAATGACTTCCATTGTGGCCATGAGCGTCTTTCCGTTTGCAGCCCGGGCATTGCTATCGGGTATTATGGGTAAAATGGGATTCGACTTTGACGAGTATATCGAAAAACGTAAGGATTACGCCGGGGAGTTTGTGGTGAGGGCTATAAAGAAGTGCACTTGAGTGCAAGTTAAGTGCCTAAAGTGCCTTGAGTGCCTAGAGTGAGCTAGAGTGCACTTGAGTGCCTTGAGTGAGCTTTTTAGAGTGCACTTGAGTGCCTTGAGTGAGCTAGAGTGCCTTGAGTGGCTAAAGTGAGCTAGAGTTAATTGATTTAGAAACAATTTAAAATTTTTGGTTATGGATAACAAAGAATTTAGCAAAGTATTGGAGAAAAGAACTTTGCAATTTGCTGTTGCAGTTATCAGGATGTCCGCCAGCCTGCCGGACACCACTGAAGGAAGAGTAATCAGGAATCAGATCACCAAATCAGGCACGAGTATTGGCGCCAACTATCGTGAGGCCAACCGCTCGAGAAGCAAACCCGATTTTAAGAATAAAATCACCATCAGCGAAAGCGAAGCAAGTGAAACCTGCTACTGGACTGAAATAATCGAAGCCATGAATTGGAGCGCTCCTGACAAAATACAACAAATTGAAAAGGAGGCTCAGGAACTACTTGCCATTTTCACCTCAATTGGTAAATCCTTAAACTAAACAGCCATGAAAACACTCCAAATATTCCACACCAACTCCAGCCCCACTCCAGGCACTCTAGCTCACTTTAGCCGCCCTTTAGGCACTTTAGCTCACTCTAGGCACTCTAGACACTCTAGACACTTTAGGCACTTTAGGCACTTACTTTTCCTCCTCCTCCTCCCCACCCTGGCCCACTCCCAAACCACCCTCACCCTGAAGCAATGCTATGAATCTGCCTACACAGCCACGCCGCTTTCGGCAGAAAAACAAACCTACTCCGGCATATGGCAGCTGAAAGATAAAAACCTGGTGAAAGGCTGGCTCCCCACGCTTGATGCCAGCGGAACCTTCGTTTACAATTCCGAAGTGGTGGATATGTCGGGAATGCTGGGGGCTTTACCGGTACCCGGAATTGCTGATGCCATACAACCCCTGCCCCACGAACAATATAAACTAACACTCGACATCAACCAGCCCATTTACGACGGCGGCGCCATCAGGGGTGCCCGGGCAGCCGAGAAAGCCGGAATGCTGGTGAATGAAAAGCAAACCGAGGTTGACCTGTATCAGTTAAGGGGACAAATCAACACCTATTTCTTCAATATCATGCTGCTCGACAAGCAGAAAATCCTGCTTGAAGACTTTCACAAACTGATCAGCAAACGCATTGAATCCGTTAATTCCGCACTGGCCAACGGTGTCTTACTAAAATCAGACCTGGATGTGCTGTTAGCAGAGAGAATTAAACTGGAGCAGCAAATCACCGAAAACCACATTCGCAAAACATCACTGCTGAAAATTCTTTCGGGCCTCACTGCAATTGCTATGGACGATTCAACCCGATTGATAATTCCGGAAGCTGCAAATGAACTGACGGGCGAACTGGCTCGTCCTGAATTGCAGCTTTTAGACCTTCGTAAAGAACAACTTGATGCCTCACGGCAAATGATCAGCAGCAAAAGGATGCCAAAAGCATTCGCCTTTGCCACCCTGGGTTATGGCAACCCCCCGGGCAACAACTTCTTCAGGGATGAATTCGATACCTACTATACAGTTGGCGCAGGGCTGAAATGGAACATTTTCGACTGGAGCAAGGCCCGAAACGAAAAACAAGTGGTCACCCTGCAGCAAAGCCTCATCGACAGCCGAAAAACCGATCTGACCGACAACCTCAAGCGGCTGCTCGATTCCAAAAGCGCCGAAGTTGCTACGCTGGAGTCGATGCTGCAGACAGATGCCGAGCTGATCGCAATCAGAAAAAGGATCAGCGAAAGGGCTGCCTCGCAATATGAAAACGGCACACTGACTGCCACCGAATACATGAATGAGCTGAATGCCGAAAGACAGGCAATTCTGAATGCCGAAATTCATAAAATAAACCTGGCCATGGCCCGGGTTGAATACCTGAACATCAGCGGAAAAGAAATTGACTAAACACCACAAAATGTTAACAATCAAAAACAAACATATGAAGCACACAACAATATTCATTTTTGCCGCTGCCCTGCTGGCAAGCTGCAACAACCAATCCGAAATGGCAGATGCCTACGGAACTTTCGAAGCCACCGAAGTGATTGTTTCTGCTGAAACCGGCGGGCGAATTCTTCAGTTCGATGTAGCGGAAGGTACTGTTATAGAAAAGGGGACTGTAATAGTAACGATTGATACCACCCTGCTTCATCTTCAGAAAACTGAATTGTACGCCGGGATCAACAGCGTGAAAACACGTATGTCGACTACTGACGCGCAAAATCAAATTTTAAACCAGCAGATAGCCAATCTCAATATCAACATCAGCCGGATTGCCAACATGCTCAAAGACGACGCTGCCACCCAGAAACAATATGACGACCTCACAGGCCAGGTGGCAGTGCTGCAGAAACAAATAGCAGCCAACAACTCCCAGAAAGCGTCTGTAGGAGCAGAATTACAGGTCTTTGCTTCTAAAATGGCAACCCTGAACGAGCAACTGAAACGAAGCTATGTGAAAAGTCCGCTTACCGGAACAGTACTGGAAAAATACGCAGAGGCCGGAGAGCTCACTGCCCCAGGCAAACCCCTGGCAAAAATGGCCGAGCTGTCGGTGATTAAACTAAAAGTGTATGTGAGCGGCGCCCAACTGGGAGCAGTAAAAACAGGGGCGGAATGTACCGTAAGGATCGACGACGGCAAAAAAGGCTATCAATCGTTTCCGGGCACCATCAGCCATATATCCGACAAAGCCGAGTTTACGCCCAAGATCATCCAGACCAAGGAAGAACGTGTAACCCTGGTTTATGCGGTAACCATCGAAGTCAGTAACAACGGCGCCATGAAATCGGGGATGCCCGGGGAAGCCATTTTTTAGAAGCCATGCATCAAATAATTGTATCATCGGGAATCAGTAAGAAATATGGGGAAACACAGGCCCTCAAGGATATTTCATTTGAAGTGAATGAGGGCGAAATCTTTGGTTTCATTGGTCCCGATGGAGCCGGTAAAACAACCCTGTTTCGTATTATCACCACGCTGCTGCTTGCGGATGAAGGAAAAATGACCATACTGGGCTTCGACTCCACGGCAGGCTTTAAAGAACTACGGAAACAAATCGGATACATGCCCGGGCGATTCAGCCTTTACCAGGACCTGTCAGTTGAGGAAAATCTGAATTTTTACGCTACCGTATTTGGCACATCCATTGCCGAAAACTACGATCTCATAGCCGATATTTATTCGCACATCGAACCTTTTAAGAAAAGGCTGGCAGGTAAGCTTTCGGGAGGTATGAAGCAAAAGCTCGCACTATCGTGCGCCCTGATTCACCGGCCAAAGTTACTGGTACTTGATGAACCCACAACAGGTGTGGACGCTGTATCCCGTGCGGAATTCTGGGAAATGCTCCGGAAATTAAAACAACAACACATTACCATCATTGCTTCCACGCCCTATATGGACGAAGCCATGCGGTGCGACAGGGTGGCACTCATGCAGGAAGGGCAGATCATGCTGGTGGATCAGCCCCGGAAAATCAGGAACAGTTTTAGCAGAAAGCTCTTCGGTGTTAGGGCTGCTGATAAATATAACCTCATTAACGTCCTGCGAAATTACCCGGGAACCATTACCGCCTATCCGTTTGGTGATTCGGTTCACCTTACCCTGAAAACCGGTTATGAAAAGGATCTGTTGGAATACCTCAACAGCAAAGGCATTCCCGACGCCACACTGAATGAAATAGAAGCCGGTATTGAAGACCGATTCCTGGAGCTGATGCAAAAGGAACAACAGGAAACCGGCAAATTGTCACAAATACAAAAACAATGAACGAAACCGTAATTTCAGTCCGCAACCTGGTGAAGAAATTCGGCAGCTTTGTAGCCAATGACAACCTGAATTTTGAAGTATACAAAGGGGAAATCTTTGGTTTTCTGGGAGCCAACGGTGCCGGCAAAACCACCGCCATAAGAATCCTATCGGGACTATCGGAGCCTACTTCAGGAGATGTATTGGTTGCTGGTTACGACGCCAAAAAACAACCCGAGCAGATCAAAAAGAACATCGGGTACATGTGTCAGAAGTTTTCATTGTATGACGACCTGACCGTAAAGGAAAACATCATGCTTTATGGTGGTATTTACGGCATGAAAAAAGCCGTCATTAAAGAAAGGACGGCTATGCTGCTGGAAAAACTGAATTTCAGAGAATATGCAGATAAGCTTATTGCTGATCTTCCGCTTGGGCTGAAGCAAAAGCTGGCTTTTTCTGTGGCTGTGATTCATGAACCCGGTATTGTTTTCCTTGATGAGCCTACCGGCGGTGTGGATCCCATCACCCGGCGCCAGTTCTGGGAAATGATTTATGAAACAGCTGCCCGGGGAATCACCATTTTTGTCACCACCCACTACATGGATGAAGCCGAATATTGCAACCGCATCAGCATCATGAACGAAGGCCGGATTGTGGCGCTCGACACGCCGGCTGCATTGAAAAAGCAATATGGAGTGGATTCTGTGGAAGAAGTATTCATTAAAATAGCACGGCCCAATAAAAACAACAGCAAATGAAACGCTTTATCGGATTTGTAAAGAAAGAGTTCCACCATATATTCAGGGATGTGCGTACGCTGGTAATCCTGTTCGGCATTCCCGGTATGATGATCCTGCTTTTCGGATTTGTGGTAAGCACCGAACTGAAAAATGCACGGATATCTTTTCTGGATCTTTCCAGGGATGCAACAACGCAAAAAATAACCGACAAGATCATGTCATCGGGCTTTTTCAAAAGGGGTGCCGACCTGGTCCATTATCAGGATATTGACAACGTACTAAAGGGCAATAAAGCCAAGGCAGTTGTGGTTTTCGAAGAAGATTTCGAACACAAACTGATCAGTGAAGGCAAGGCCACCATCAACATCATTGCCGACGGATCGGAACCCAACATGGCTACCTTAACCACCAATTACATCACGGCAATTGCCGGCGACCTGAACAGGGAACTGAACCATTCGACGGCGGCAGCGAAGTTACTGGTACAGCCCGAAGTAAGAATGTTATACAATCCCTCGCTCAAAGCTCAGTATATGTTTGTGCCCGGACTGATCACCATGGTGATGATCCTGATCTGCGCACTGATGACTTCCATTACCATCACCCGCGAAAAAGAATTCGGCACCATGGAAGTTTTGCTGGTGTCGCCACTCAAACCAGTGCAGATCATCGTGGGCAAGGTACTCCCCTACTTTCTGCTGTCGATTGTTGACGTGATCATTATTTTATTGCTCTCCTGGCTGGTTTTTGATCTCAAGGTCAAAGGCAGCCTGTTACTGCTACTTGCCGAAACCATGCTGTACATCCTCATGAGTCTTTCATTAGGAATACTCATCTCCACCGTTTCAAAAAACATGCAGCAGGCAATTTTTATATCACTGGTGGGACTGTTACTTCCAACGGTGTTGCTTTCGGGGTTTATTTTCCCAATTGAAAACATGCCCGGTGTGTACAATTGGATCAGTGCAGCTTTGCCACCCAGGTACTTCATTGTGATCATAAAAAATATCATGATCAAGGGAACCGGGTTCCTGTTTGTATGGAAAGAAACGCTGATTCTGATCGGGTTTACTTTAATATTTATTGGCCTTGCCGTAAAGAACTTTAAAATTCGGCTTGTATAATGAAACGAAATAGATGTTTCCAAATCTGTTAAGTAAATAACCATGAGAACTATTCTATACCTGATCCGGAAAGAATTCCTGCAGATATTCAGGGACAAGTTTATTGGCAAAGCCATTTTCGGCATTCCCATCGTTCAAATGATGGTTCTTGTGCCTGCAGTGACATTTGAGATCAGGAACATTGATCTGTGCATTGTTGATCGCGATCTTACCAGCGAATCGAGGGAGCTGATCAGCAAGCTGGAAGGATCCACATTCTTCAGGACAAAAATGGCCACCTTCTCGAAAAGCGAAGCAATCAACCACTTGCACAGGGACAAATCCGACCTGATATTGGAAATTCCTGTAAATTTTGGGAGTTCCATCAAAACAGGAAATACCGGTGAACTTATGGTTTCCGTGAATGCCATCAATGCCACCAGCGCCCAATTGGCGTGGGCCTACCTGAACGGCGTTATCCGCGATTACAATATGAACGTTATGGCCACTATGGCCGGCGAACAAACAGCAAATGCATTGCCCCAGGTGCAAATTACCAACCGCTACTGGTACAACGAAATGCTCGATTACAAGTTTTATATGCTGCCGGGCATTCTGGGCATACTGGTACTGTCCATTGGCTTTATCCTGGCCGGACTGAACCTGGTTAAGGAAAAGGAAAGCGGCACCATTGAGCAGATTAACGTTACCCCGGTTAGAAAATACCAGTTTATTGCGGCCAAAATGGTACCCTTTCTGCTCATCGGGCTGTTTGACCTGGCATTGGGATTAACTATCGGCAAACTATTGTTCAGTATACCCTTTGAGGGCAGTGTTGCATTGCTGTTCCTGGCTTCGGTGGTTTTCCTGATAGGTGTGCTGGGGCTGGCGTTGTTTCTTTCCACCTTTTCGGGCACCCAACAACAATTCATGTTCATTGCCTTCTTTTTCATGATCACCTTTATATTGATGAGCGGCGTCTTCACGCCCATTGAAAGCATGCCCCTGTGGGCACAGAAGGCCAACATGATCAACCCGGTAGCCTACATCATGCGCATTAACCGCATGGTCATGCTCAAAGGATCGGGGTGGCACGACATCAACCGTGACATTTATGCATTGGGGTTACTAGCCATAGCCTTTACCTGGCTGGCCATCAACCGGTACCGGAAAACGGCGTAAAATTAAGGATCTCTAATGCATTTGTATGCATAAGAGTATTTTTCTGAGGCCTGCCACTAGCACCTATTATAAGAATCAGCCACATTATTAAATAGTATCTGATCACTACGAAAGGAAGCGTGGTGCGCAAATCTATGCTGTCATCCGCTCTTTTACAGATATCTGTGATAAAAACGGACAAAACATCTTGTTTGCCTCTCATACTATCGCTATATTGCATTCTGAATAGTACAACAAAGCAGACTTTTGCTAATATTCATTCCTTTCAGGCTGATGAAACATAAAAGTAAAGTATTAACCAGATCTTTGCTTGTAGTAATATCTCTTTGTTGCTTTGGTTACCTTGCCGATGCTCAAGACTATCCGATAAACACCATCCACAAAGACACCATCCAGACATGCAGCGGCACCTTTTACGATAGTGGCTCAGATTTGGGATCTTATGGCAGCAATGAAAAATTTGTCACAACATTTCAGGCACCTTCAGGACAAAGGATTGTTTTCAGTTTTACATCCTTCAACCTGAGAAGCGAAGGAGGAGATACATTAAAAATATTCGACGGTTCTGATACGTTATCTGCATTAATAGGAATATATACCGGTGAGGGAGTGTCTTTTGCAATAGAATCAACCGATTCTGCATTGACATTTCTTTTTACTTCAGATGGAAGTCTTGAAAACTCAGGTTGGGCAGCGTCAATAAATTGTTGCCTGATACCTGTTACCTCTCCTGTATCGGGTTCAACCAGTGAATGTGTTAATGTTACAGGGGTCGGCTATTCGGTAACCGATACTCCCGGATCCACATACCAATGGTTCATCACAGGAGGAACTCAGTCAGGTGGAATGAATACCAGAAGCATTACTATTGATTGGGGAAGCTTGTCAGGATCTGCAGGTATTAAAGTTGTTGAGAATAATGGATGTACTTCGGGCGACACTGTTAACCTTGATGTTGTTCTTCATGATTTACCGGTTGTAAGTTTCTCAGGACTTGATTCTGTATATCAAATAACCGAACTTCCAATAACATTAACCGGTGACCCGATCAGCGGGACTTTCACCGGCGACGGAATAACAGGTAATCAGTTTGATCCGTCTGCAGCAGGTCTTGGGTTACATGAAATAATTTATTCTTATACCGATGTTAACACGTGTGAGAACTCTTACAAGCAATATGTTGATGTCAGAAATTTCAATCAGCAAACCGGAGCTATATGGCTAATCGATTTGAACAACTGGTGCTCATTCAATGCGCAATTTACGAATACATCGGCAACAGCTGATGGAACTTCACCTGCTTGCTGGACAGGTGGCACAGGTAATAATGTTTGGTTTAAATTTGTCGCTTCAACCAATTCCGTTAATGTTGAAGTAAAGACAGGTGGCGTATTCGGAAGCATGCGCGGACAGCAGATAGCGATATGGAATGCAAATAATACACTGGTAAAATGCATTGAGTCCGCAGATTATTTTGCCGGGACCTTACCCCTTAGCATAGACACCTTAACAGTAGGACATACCTATTGGATTTCCGTGGATGACAGGAGAACGCACGGCACATTCTCACTATGTATCGACGATTCACCAAGCTTCGATTATAAATCAGGGGCTTTTGAAATAGTCGACATAAACAATTATTGTTCGGCCGATGCGGCTTTTGACAATACTTATGCCACTGTTGATGAGAGTGCCGGAAATTGCTGGACCGGGGGTACAGGAAATAATGTCTGGTTTAAATTCATTGCATTATCAAATGGTGTATTTGTAAATGTTACAACCGGGGGTGTCATAGGAACCATGCGGGGACAGCAAATAGCATTGTGGAATGACACCGGTGTCCAGGTTGGCTGTGCAAATGCTGCAGATTATTATGCCGGATCACTTACATTGAGTTCCGATACATTGACTACCGGGCATACCTATTACATATCGGTAGATGACAGGAGAACACATGGTTCGTTTAAGATTTGTGTAAATGACTCTTTAAGTTATGATTATCAATCAGGTGCTGTGGTTCTTTCAGATATCATGGATTTTCAGTCCAACAATGGGGAATATTCGAACAATTACATGACACCGGATGGAAATACGCCATCTTGTTGGACTGGCGGTGTTGGCAATAATGTATGGTTCGAATTTGTTGCAGAAAATGAAGTTGTCAAAATAGATGTCATAACCGGAGGTACATATGGTACTATGCGTGGCCAGCAAATTGCCCTTTGGAACCAGGCTGGTGATTTGGTAAAATGCGCCAATTCTGCCGATTATTTTTCGGGAACACTAACCCTTCAAACAGATACGTTAACCATTGGCAATACATACTGGATATCAGTGGATGATCGGAGAACGAATGGAACATTTACAATTGCCATAGACAACGAAGTCGGATATGATTATAAGATCGGCGCTGTTTATCTAATTGATTTGGAAGACTGGTCATCAGCCGATGCTTTGTATGAAAATGTATACGCTACTCCCGACGAAAATGCCGGAAGCTGCTGGACAGGTGGTGTCGGGAATAATGTTTGGTTTAAATTCGAAGCCGAAACTCCTGCCATAACCATAAGTGTGCTCACAGGGGGCAGCAAAGGTACGATGCGAGGTCAGCAGATTGCACTCTGGAATGAGAACAACGACCAGGTAGGATGTGTTAATGCAGCCGACTATTATGCCGGAACACTTACCCTAAGTGCAGATACTTTAACAGTGGGACATTACTACTGGATATCGGTGGATGACAGGAGAACACAAGGATCGTTCACACTCGAAATTGACAACACTGTTCCGTTTGATTTGAAAAACGGAGCCATACTGCTGAATGACCTTGATCACTGGTGTTCTTCCGATGCAGTGTATGATAATACCTATGCAACGGCTGATGAAAATGCCGGAAGTTGCTGGACCGGCAGCACCAATAATAATGTATGGTTTAAGTTCGTGGCCATCTCGGGTGAAATACAAATTGATATAAAAACAGGAGGATCATACGGATCGATGAGGGGTCAGCAAATTGCCCTATGGACAGCTGCCGGAGTAGAAATTAATTGTGCCAATGCTGCGGATTATTATGCCGGAACACTTACGCTGACTTCCGGATCCTTAACTCCGGGAAACACTTATTATATATCTGTTGATGACAGAAGAACACATGGTACTTTTACTTTGTGCATAAACAACAAGGCTGGATTTGATTACCTGGAAGGGGCAAAAACAATTCCTCATATCGGATCATGGTGTTCAGCACAGGCTAATTATGATAATACTTATGCCACAGCTGATGGCAATGATCCGGGCTGCTGGACAGGAAGTGTCGGGAATAATGTATGGTTCAAATTTACAGCCACCACATCCAACCTGACCTTTCATGTTTCCACCGGAGGTAGTTATGGGACCATGCGCGGACAACAGATTGCAATATGGAATGAAGCCGGCGATCTGGTTAAATGTGCCAACAGCGCTGATTATTATGCTGGAATATTACCATTGAGCATTGATACCTTAACAACAGGCCACACCTACTATGTATCGGTTGATGACAGACGAACACATGGTACATTTACCATTTGTGCCAGCAATCTGATTGACTACGATTATAAGGCCGGCGCCCTTGAATTATCGGATATCAGCAACTGGTCATCAGCCAATGCAGCATATGACAACACTTATGCTACCGATGATGAGATTGCAGGCAGCTGCTGGAGCGGCGGAGCCGGAAACAATGTTTGGTTTAAATTCGTGGCCACAACCAATTCTGTTAGTGTAGATGTTTCAACAGGCGGTATATATGGATCGATGCGCGGACAGCAGATTGCCATATGGAATGATGAGGGAACGGAGGTCAAATGCGCCGACGCTGCCGATTATTATGCAGGGACGTTATCAGTAAGTTCCGATACATTGACTATTGGACATACCTATTACATATCCGTTGATGACAGACGCACCCATGGCACCTTTACATTGAGCATTGACAACACACCTAATTATGATTTTAAACAAGGTGCCATACTATTAACCGACTTAGATAACTGGACTTCAGCTCAGGAGGCTTACACAAACACATATGCCACTGCCGACGAAAGTGCAGGGAATTGCTGGACAGCTGGTGTCGGCAATAACGTATGGTTTAAATTCGTTGCCATCTCGGGGGAGATAGAAACAAGGGTGATTACCGGAGGTTCAGACGGGACCATGCGGGGTCAGCAAATTGCCCTCTGGAATGAAGCAGGTATACAATTGCAATGTGTCAATGCGGATGACTATTTTGCCGGCACTCTAACAGCTACCATTGATACATTGACAGCTGGCAACACTTACTATATCTCTGTGGACGACAGAAGAACCCATGGCACTTTTACCCTGTATGTGAACAACAAGGTGGGCTTCGATTTTAAATCAGGGGCTGTGGAATTAAACGACCTGGATAACTGGTGTTCGGCCAATGCAGCATACACCAACAGGTTTGCATCGCAAGGTGAAGCTTATGGAACTTGTTGGTCGGGCACAAGTATTGCCAATGTATGGTTCACCTTCAAAGCTCTTTTTGACACCTTCAGTGTAGACGTGATAACAGGAGGCGCTTTTGGTACAATGCGGGGTCAGCAAATTGCAGTCTGGAATGAAAATAATGTTCAGGTAGGATGTGCTAATGCCGCCGACTATTTTGCCGGTACATTAACCCTTCAGATTGACACACTGACACCCGGTCATACATACTGGATCGGCATTGATGACCGAAGAACAGCCGGTAGTTTTTCATTATGCGTCAATAATGTCAGTGATATTGAATACTGGGCAATTGCTGACAGCAACTGGGACGTGGCCGGTAACTGGTCGCATACGGAAGGAGGTCCGCCGGCTACCACAGCACCATCCGCTGCCAATAACGTTCATATCAGGGGATATTCAATCACTGTAAGAGATGTGCAATCGTGTGCCAATCTCAATGTTGATGTGGCCAATAACAACACAAACCTGACGATTGACGGAGGAACCCTCATGGTTAACGGAGACCTGAATTTTACAAACTCAGGAGGAAATTACCCTGGTAATATTGCGTTAGTGAATTCCGGAACCATTAGCATTACCAATGATATGATTTTTGACCGATCGGGAGGCAATGAGGAGTTCAGTATCACCTTATACGACAACGCTGAAATTAACCTGAATAATGATTTGAACATAACCTCATCGGCCGGTTCAACAACAGATATCAAAATAGAATTAAATAACAGTGCCCGGCTCAATATCGGCAACAACCTTGTCATGGCCAATACCGGCGGACCAAAAATATACATATCAGGGAATAACAATGCTGTGATTGATGTTGATAATCATATTGTTTTTGACGGAACAACTTCTGACCAGATTGAGATTGAATTAAACACCGATGCAACGTTGTATTTGGCAGGCAATTTTAATCGTGGTACATCAGCATATGGGGTCCTTGATTGCAATGATAATTCCACACTGGTGTTCAATGGCCAGTCTTTCATTCAGACCTTTCCTGAAAATACAGGAGGAGGCACAGATAATTTCTCCTACCAGAATGTTACGGTAAACAACACAAAAGTCACAAGTCCGCAAGTTGTCCTGGACGGTGATGTAAGTGTTTATGGCACCCTAACATTAGTAAGGGGAGTTGTCCGTACAACAGCTTCCAATATGCTTACCATTGAAAACAACGCTACAGTTGCAGGGGCATCATCCCTAAGTTATGTGTACGGGCCTTTAAAGAAAACCGGAAACCAGTCCTTCAAATTCGATATCGGAGACGCTGATTTATATAAACCTATTGCTGTTTCTGCTCCGGCAAATAGCACTGATGCGTTTATTGCAGAATATGCTAATGATAATCCTCATCCATCCTATGATACGACGGTACATGAGGCAGGGATTACCTATATAAACAGTTGTGAATATTGGACACTTACCAGAGCTTCAGGAAGTTCGGATATAGATGCAACAGTTTTTTGGGATGCAAACAGTTGTTGCATATCAAATCTGACCGACTTAAAAGTTGCGGTTTGGGATGGCAGCCTGTGGAAGGACCATGGAAATGATGGTACAACAGGAACCACGGCTTCCGGGAGCATTATAACAGCATCCAATTTGCCATACAATTTTAGCGTCCTTACATTTGCCAATTCTTTGCCAACAGTTTCATTCAGCGGTTTAGCCGTTCATTATTGCGAAAACCATGGAGATATTGTTTTAACGGGATCACCCAACGATGATATTCAGACATTTTCCGGACCTGGTATAACTGACAATGGCGATGGTACCGCCACCTTTTCACCGTCGGGAGTGAATGCAGGAACATATTACATAACCTATACCTATACAAATTCAATTTCCGGATGTTCCAATTCATCCGTGCAATCAGTCACCATCCTGCCCAGGCCTACAGCCAATATGTTTGGATCAGACTCAATCTGTGCCGGAGGGAGTGCTGAATTGTCCATGTTGTTCACCGGAACCGCGCCATGGGATTATACATACACCGACGGTACTAACTTCTTTTCCGGATCAACATCTGCCAATCCTTTTGAATTCTTGACGTCAAATACTGGCACATACGCAGTAACCGCACTGCAGGATGCGAATGGTTGCATCGGTAATAATTTCGGCTTATCAGCAACAGTAGATGAATATTCACTTGTCGGAAAACCAACTATTACTCCATCCGGAGCCACTACATTTTGCGAAGGAACCAATGTTATACTAACTTCATCTGTTAGCCCCACCTTCTATCTATGGTCGAATGGAGAAATAACACAATCCATCTCTGTGGACGAGTCAGGTGACTTTTCGGTCAGAATCCGTAACAATAATGGATGCCTAAGCGAATGGTCGGATACCATAGAAGTAATTGTAAATCCGCTACCGGGTAAGGCAGGCAGACCATCCGGTGATAATTCGGTCTGCCATTATACATTATATGAGACTTATACGACCCCGGGTGCAGCCGATGCCATTCCAACCGAATATGTCTGGACATTGTCACCACCTGAAGCCGGAATAATAACAGGAAATTCCATTTCGGCTTTTGTAACATGGGACAATGCATTTACCGGTGTGGCAACAATTACCGTTCAGGGTCATAATGCATGCGGATTCGGACCTGTATCGAATCCGTTGCTGGTAACCATTAACAGTGCTCCGTTGGTAGATCTGGGAGCAGACAGGGAGATATGCGGTTCGGAAATACTGGATGCAGGAAATCCGGGTTCAGGTTACCTGTGGTCCACCGGGGCTGTCAGCCAAACTCTGACAGTATCAATTACCGGGAGTTATTGGGTAAGAGTTACATCCGGAAACGGTTGTATTGACAGAGATACTGTGACAATAACAGTGAGTGCTGCTTCATCAATTACTGATCAACCTGACAATCAAACACTTTGTGTAGGAGACAATATGCATTTGAACATTGTGGTTTCTGGTTCAGGACCCTATACTTATCAATGGAAAAAAGACGGAAGCGACTTATTTGATGGAGGTGATACTTCAGGCAGTCAAACTGCTGCACTTACAATAAATAATGCACAATCATCCAATTCAGGTAATTATACCTGTGTTGTTACCAGTTTATGTGGTGCGATTACAAGCGATATTGCTGTTGTTAATATATACCGCATTCCGGTTACCGGACCTCTCTATCATATTCATAATGATTTTGGACAATAACCGTGAAAGATAAGGTTCCCAAAATTCTAAAGGAAAAGGAAAGCGGCACCATTGAGCAGATTCAAGTACCCCGGTTAGATAATACCAGTTTATTGCGGCCAAAATGTTACCCTTTCTGCTCATCGGGGTGGCACGACATCAACCGTGACATTTATGCATTGGGGTTACTAGCCATTGCCTTTACCTGGCTGGCCATCAACCGGTACCGGAAAACGGCGTAATTGCTCTGGTAAACGCTCAATTTTAACCTCTATAATTTTATCAACAAAATTCCGGCTACCGGTTTGTAACCTGTTTAAAAACAAATCGCAGTAAGTTGCCTATTCTTTTTTCAATATCTAATTTTGACAGCCCATTTGGTTTTGAAAAATTGATATTCTAAAGAAAGAACAATGGCACAAAAGAGACCTGCTTACAAATCATCTTCGGTTTTACCTGTTGGTATTGAACTTGGCAAGGTTCCGCCCCAGGCTGTGGAACTTGAAGAAGCTGTTTTGGGCGCCATCATGCTTGAAAAAGATGCCATTCTCCAGATTATTGATATCATCAAGCCGGAAAGCTTTTACAAAGAAGAACACCAGAAGATATACCAGGCTATCGTTGATCTGTCGTCGAACAACAAGGCGGTCGACCTGCTTACGGTTACCGAAGAGCTGAGGAAGAAAAAGCAGATTGATGAAGTGGGTGGACCGGTTTACATCACACAGCTCACTTCGCGGGTTGCTTCTGCCGCACACGTTGAATTTCATGCTCGTATTGTTGCCCAAAAACACATTCAGCGCGAACTGATCCGTGTATCATCTGAAATTCAATCAAGAGCATTTGACGAGAGTACTGACGTTGATGACCTCCTGGATTTCTCGGAAGCCGAACTGTTCAATATTGCACAGGGAAATATCAAGAAGGAATCGCAGAAGGTGAGTGTGCTTATTAAAGAGGCCATCTTTCAGATAGAAGAGGCCAGCAAGCGTGCCGACAGCCTGATTGGAATTCCCTCGGGGTTTACCAAGCTCGACCGGATGACCAACGGCTGGCAAAATTCCGACCTGGTGATCATTGCTGCCCGTCCCTCCATGGGTAAAACAGCTTTCGTGCTCTCCATGGCACGCAACATGGCAGTTGAGCACAACCGGTCGGTGGCCATTTTCTCTCTTGAAATGGCGTCGTTGCAGTTGGTGAACAGGCTCATAGTTGCCGAAACCGAGCTGCCGTCAAACCGAATCCGGAATGGCAAGCTGGCCGACTTTGAGTGGGAACAACTCGACTATAAAATTAAGAAACTGAATGAGGCACCCATATTTATTGACGACACTCCTGCCATTTCAGTATTTGAACTGAGGGCCAAAGCCCGAAGACTGAAGCGGCAGCATAATGTGGATATCCTGATCATCGACTACCTGCAGCTGATGACCGGAACGCCTGACACCAGGGGAAACCGCGAACAGGAAGTGAGTACCATTTCCAGGTCATTGAAAGGAATTGCCAAGGAGCTGAATATACCGGTCATTGCTTTATCACAGCTGAACAGGTCGGTTGAAATCCGTTCGGGTACCAAGCGTCCGCAATTATCCGACCTTCGTGAATCGGGAGCCATTGAGCAGGATGCCGACATGGTGATGTTCATTCACCGGCCGGAAAAATACGGTCTGATGGAAGACGAAAACGGCAATTCGCTGCGCGGGCTGGCCGAAATCATTCTTGCCAAGCACCGTAACGGTCCCATCGGAGATGTCCTGCTTAAATTCAAAGACGATTTCGCCAAGTTCACGGAACTTGAGGAAGACTACCTTGCACCACTTGCAGAGGTGGAAATGCAACCTGTTGCAGTCATGAAAGGTTCAAAGATGAACAAGAATATTATCGGCGACGGGTTCAGCAAAAACAGTAGCGCCGGGGCTGACTATGCTGATGAGGTTCCTTTTTAAGTTGTCACACAGATATGCTCAGTTCCCCCTGAGACTTCCAATCCCGTCAAATACCAATCTCTTTTTAAGTTCCATCTGGTATGGGATTATTGAGGTGAAACTCTGGGTGCTTTTTAGAACTGCGGTCTGCTGAGTTTCAATTACCATTCCGGACGCCAGCTCAACAGCCTTTCCCAACATGGGATCGGAGATGTCTCCAAAAGGCCTGGCCTCAAAAATATTATCTTTCATATAATAATCAGGAGCCAGCCCATCGGTAAAATCGGTAAATCCCTCTAAATTGGAGTATTTAAATACAATGGGGAAAATAGCCCATTCTTCATTTTTATCCGGAATGGACCAGGAACCGTAACATTTGCCTGCAGTGGTATCTCCAATCTGTATGACCTCCATATAGGGTTCCAGTCCGGTTATTACCAATTCACTTGCTGACGCAGTCTCCGGAGTAGTAAGGAAGAAGACACGGTCCAAATCTAAATTCACGACATCACCGGTGAACTTGTATTCGAAGCGATCCTCCATATTCTCTGCAATCAGCAGGTTGCTCAGCTGGCCATTGTATTCAAGTTTCACGAGTGATTCTTTTTCCTGAACAACCGAATAAGGAGCAATGGCAGAAGCCAGATGCCTTGCTTCTTCTCCTTTGCCCCCGGGATTGTAACGCAAATCAACGATCAGATCGGAAATCCCTGCTGCATTAAACTCAGTAAAAATAGCATCCAGGTTATCGCGGAATTCGTTTTCTTCACCCGATAAAAACTCAACATACACCAGGTACCCCAATTTTCGGCCGTTAACATTGATGACGCTGTGGTAGATGGCAGGATCCCCGGATATCATTTTCGCTGACAGATTAAGGGATACTCCGGTAGGATACAATGTGTTTCCTGCAAGCCTTCCCAGTTGAACCGAATACTTGCTGCCTGAGAATACCTCGTAATAATCAGAAGTATTCATTACCTTGTTATCAACTGTAAGAATGATGTCGCCCCTTTTCAATCCGGACTCTTCTGCGGCCGAACCCGGATAAACGTAGCTTACCACCATGATTATTTTATTGGCTTCAACCAGGAAAAATGACGGTCTGAACCCCATGGTAGCAGTGAGTTCACTTGTCGATTTCTTGTTAACAGCTGAATAATCATCGGTGATGTATGACCACTTGTCCTTTTCGCTCAGTAAGCTGCTGAAGTACTTTTTTGGGTCACTTGCTGCGACATGTTCCATGTCTGGAATTTGTTCGCGCCAATAATAAACCACACTCATATTATCATGTATCCATTTGCATGTTTCAAAATCATTGTCATCATCCTTATCCTTCTCGCACGAAATAAGAGACAACAACATAACCAGGCTGGCAAAAAAATACAGGAGTTTTTCTTTTAAAAGCATAACGTTTTTTTTCTTCCGTAATTATACGGCAAAACTGCTCTAAGTCCTTTTCTTTCATCAACGATATCAGTCCGTTAGTGTAATTTTTGGAATTTCTTCGGCAACGTTAATTGCATAAAAAAAGAAATCCGGCCGGAAAACCCGGCCGGATGTACAATTACAGTATGCTATATTAGCTGAACCAGAATCTACAATTTAATAAATTCAACTCTGCGGTTCAGGGCTTTGTTTGCCGGAGTATCATTGGCAGCAACAGGAACTGTTTCTCCCTTTCCGTCGGTCTCAATCCGGCCGGCATCAATGCCAAAAGTTTTGACCAGCTCATTTTTAACAGAAGCAGCACGGCGTTTGGAAAGATCGAGATTAGCCGCATCAGCGCCGTCGGAATCTGTGTGACCAACAATTTGAATCTTCACATCGGGGTTTTCGGTAAGCACCTGGGCAATGCCTTTGAGTGTACCGTGCGATTCGGGCTTAACCAAATCCTTGTTCACATCGAAATAGATACCGTAACTTACCAGTTTTCCTTCAGTCAGCAATTTGCTCCGCATGTCGGGTGCTGCAGAGGTTATGCGCAAATTGGTAAGATAATGGAACCCGTTATGACCCCACAACGAAAAACGAAGACGATTGGTTTTAACCTGTTGATATAACAAAGTTGGCAGGTCGAGGGCCTTTTGACCGTTATGATAAATACGCAGCCGGCGTTTTTGCACCCAAATAATAACATGATTTGACTGGTTAAGTTTTACAGGGGCCAGTTCGGTTTGGCCTTCCAACATCTGGTCAGCATCATCAGTATATCCCTGAGCCGACCAGCCATCGGTGGTTACAGTCACGTGTGCGCCACCAGTTCCTGGGTATAAGGCATCGTCGAGATATTCGCCTTCGCCCTGGTACAATGTCATGTAAAACCCGCTGTGCCTGCTGTCTTCTTCTTCCGGCACAGGAATCAGGTCGAATTCCAGGATAAAATTATCGGGCAGTGTCAGGTCGCGCATCAGCGTATATACGTTGCCCCTGGAGTTCATGTAAAACCAATTTCCGGGATAGTTGTTCAGTGTGCGGATTTCTCCCGACCCATTGGTAGTCCACAATGCCGGGAAGTCGCCTATGGCATCCTGTGAAAAGTCTTCAAATAACAAAACCTGGTCACCGGGTACAAAATCATATTTGGTATAGGATTCAAGCTTGGGCTGGACAGGTTTTTGAGCCGTTTTTGTTTGTCCGGCTTCCTCGTCATCGCCTGATTCAGCTTCTTCATCGTTGTTTTCAGAAGACTCTTCATCCTCCGATTCATTGTTGTCATCTTTTTTAAAAAGGCTTTTTACACCATCTTCGGCAGCATCGAGGCTCCTGTCAATACCATCTTCGGTTCTTTGGTTGGCCCGGTCAATGGATTTGTTTTTGATTGCCCCTTTTACATCAATCAATTGAGCGCTTGATGAAAGGCTGACAAGAAACAACATGCAAATTAATAAGTACAGGGTTTTCATATTGATGTAATTGGTTAATAACTTTCAGGTAAATTATAACACTACAAATTAGCAAAACTTTGGGCAAACAACCAAAATCAGGATAACAAACATTTTTTTGTAAACTTTTGTGATTGCGATCATATTTTATACTTTTGTGAAACCTTAAAAAAGCAAATTTCAGCACCGGGAGAGATGGGTGAGTGGCTGAAACCAACAGTTTGCTAAACTGTCGTACTGGGTAACTGGTACCGGGGGTTCGAATCCCCCTCTCTCCGCATCAAAAATTAAATACCGTGGCGACAGCCCGGAATTAGAAATTCAAAAGGGACTCATGCTTGCATGAAGTCCCTTTTGAATTTCTAATGACGCCGGCGCGTCAGCGACGGACGGTATTTAATTTTTGATGCTGGGATCTCCCCCAACGGGATCATGCAATAATCCCCAAATTTTATTCAACCCAGCGCGAAGCGATGGAGGGATTGAATTTCCGGTGCAGGGATCTCCCCCAACGGGATCATGCAATAATCCCCAAATTTTATTCAACCCAGCGCGAAGCGATGGAGGATTGATCCCAGCGCGAAGCGATGGAGGGATTGAATTTCCGGTGCAGGGATCTCCCCCAACGGGATCATGCAATAATCCCCAAATTTTATTCAACCCAGCGCGAAGCGATGGAGGGATTGAATTTCCGATGCAGGGATCTCCCCCAACGGGATCATGCAATAATCCCCAAATTTTATTCAACCCAGCGCGAAGCGATGGAGGATTGATCCCAGCGCGAAGCGATGGAGGGATTGAA
>JAWOJJ010000053.1:0-31545 GCA_046481675.1 Bacteroidales bacterium
CCGAAACGGCCACCTCGGTGGCGGTAAGGTTATCGGAGAACAATCAGATTGAATATATAGCTCCTTATGGGCTTGAAGACCTGTTTCAACTGGTTGTCAGGCCCACGCCAAAGACCAGTTTGGAAATATATACAACCCGTGTTGAGCAAAAGCAGTGGAAAAAAAGTTGGGAACAATTGAAAATTCATGCTGTCACCTGATCTATGAAAAGACTTTAATTTGAACATGTCTGCTCTGAGGGTACAGATAACGGCAATGAGCCAGATATCGGATCTGCATAGGGTAAAATCGTTGAGACATGTCTTCATAATAGATCTCTTATATCTGTATGAATAAATTACTGCTTTTAGGTCTGTTTTACACTATTACTGTATCCGGACAGGTTAAGGATTCTGTTACCGATATAAAAATAAAAGCCGGTTTCAGTCATTCAGTCGGTTCAAAAAAAGACAACTATCAATTGGTTTATGACGGTTTGTATGATATGTCAGGCTTTGCACAAAACCTGCTGACATTATCGAATCTTTTTGGCAGAGGTCTGGATGAATTGACCTGCAAGCCAGATGAAATCACTGGTTTTAATATTTGCTTTGAAAAAGGAAATTTCTTTGGAAGGGTTTTAACCGACTTCGGTCTGAATTTGATTTTTACATCCTGGATGTCAACAATACAGCACGAATTTATGGGACACGGATTCAGAGCGCGCGAATTTGATGCAAGAATAAACCGGTATAGTGTTCCACCCGGTATTTTTGGCGATGCCTATGTTAGCATTCATTATGAGGACCTGCCCTATTACGGGACCCTACTATTTGAAACCGGCGGTAGCGAGAGCAATATGGTGCTTTCGCGGGAATCATTTCGCCAAAACCTTCTAAATGAATATTTCTATCATTACTATTTTTATTCATGTGCCTTGAAGACAGATTTGTCATTGTATATTTTGGGTACTCCAAAAACCGGATCAAGTGAATGGAATAATCCTGAGAACGGCAGTGATGTCGCATCCTACATAAAAACATTTATAAGCAAATCGGCTGATGATGAGAAAAAAATATTGAGTTCAGCAAGAAAGGGTGCATTCTGGAGCCTTGTCGACCCGGGCTTATTACTGATGTTTTTTAACTACACCCGCGACTATATAGTAAAAGGAAGGACCCAGGTTAAAAATCCCATGATCAGGATAAAAAATATTCATTTCTTACCTTTTACGGATTTTCATTTGTCTCCATTTGGATTTGAGTACTATATCGGTTCGTACTTAAAGTACAACCAGACTTTGTATGAAACATATTATCGTTGGAGTAACGGGAATATTGATGGTAAAAGCTATGGTTTTGGCTTGAATATGATTAATGCCTTTCAATATAAGCATTTCAGATTTGACACCGGATTCGATTTGTGGAAGCAGGATTTCAACCTACTCCATTATGAAAGTAACGCCACCAAATATTACAAGGATATTTTCTCGGGAAAAATCTTCATAAAAACCATTTATCAAATCAATAATACCTTTTCGTTTGTATTACAAACCAGCTATAAAGGGAAGGGCTTTTTATCTGGAAATCCAATAAAAAGTGGATATAATGCAAAAATTGGAATGGGCTTTTATTTTTGATTGTTACTAACCCAACATTGAAGTCTTGTTAATCTTCTCTCGGTCTTGCCCATGATGAAGGATCATGGAAATAGAAAAAGGGGCGGATTTTCCGCCCCTTAACCGTTAAAAGACACTATCTCAAATTACTTCTTCAGTATTTTCTTCATTACTGTGTCCTTATCCAGTTTTTTGGTGCAGAAGAACCAGTCGTAGCAGGTCATTTCATCTTTGCTTTCCATACGTTCCTTAGCCACACCGCATGAACCGGCAGTGGGAACAATGACATCGTCACCCGGACGCCAATCAGCAGGCAGCGCCACGCCAAATTCGTCGGCAGTCTGCAATCCGATCAATGCCCTGTAAAGCTCGTCGAAATTCCTACCCAGGCTTAACGGATAATAAATAATAGTGCGGATCATTCCTTTCGGATCGATATAAAACACGGCCCGTACCGCTTTGGTTGAGCTTTCTCCAGGCTGGATCATGCCGTATTTTTTTGCCACATCCATGGTGATGTCTTCAATAAGCGGGAATTTCACTTCAACGTCTTTCATGCCTTTGTACTGAATTTTTTCCTTAATGGTACGCAGCCAGGCAATGTGGCTATAAAGGCCGTCAACAGATAGTCCTACCAGCTTGCAGTTGGCTTCTGCAAATTTCGATTCCATACTGGCAAACGTCATAAATTCTGAGGTACACACCGGTGTAAAATCAGCAGGATGGCTGAAAAGAATGACCCAACTGCCTTTGTAATCGCCGGGGAACTTAATGTTTCCCTGGGTAGTAACTGCTTCAAACTCCGGTGCTTTTTCACCGATACGTGGTAACGAAATAACTTTTACGTCTTCCATAATTGTTTGTTTTGATTAATTATTTGAAAATTGTTTTCGATTTCTCTTCCTCCGTAAACCTGCCGTTGATCTGCAGCTTGATGTCTCTGATGGTAAAACCCGGAATGGATTTCTTTCTGAAGTAATTTTCCAGGAAACTGTTCAGTTCCTCATCGCGGTAATCCTCTATGCGGTTTGATTCGCAGCAATACAGGTGATGATGTTCATCGAGTTCCGCTTCATAGCGCATCACATCCTTGTCGGTTTTCACTTTTTTGATCAGTTCATTCTCAACCAAGGCATCCAGTACTTTATAAACTGTTCCTGTGGCAACATTCGGGTATTTACTCCGGATGTATTCAATGATATTATCGGCTGTAGGATGGTTATGCAGCACAATAATTGCTTCGAAAATAGCCATTCGCTGAGGGGTAACCTTCAGTCCCTTTGCAACCAGATTCTTCCTGATTTGATCTGTATTCATTATTGAAATATTATCTTAAAAGAATATTTCTCTTTTAATAGTAAACAAATTTACGAACAATATTTCTCAAATACAAATTTTTTTGTGAGAATTTGGGCAATGAAAATCCGGTTAGTTGCCGCCTGCTGATGCAAGCGGCAACCAAATGGAGGTTAAACAATACCCTGGTCGATCATGGAATTGGCAACCTTGAGGAAGCCGGCTACGTTGGCCCCTTTTACATAGTCAATATAGCTGTCGATTCTGGTGCCGTGGGTAACGCACGATTCATGTATGGCATTCATGATCTCGTGCAACCGTTTATCAACCTCATCAGCTGTCCAGCGCAGCTTCATCGCGTTCTGTGACATTTCAAGTCCCGACACCGCCACGCCGCCGGCATTTGCCGCCTTTCCGGGGGCAAACAGCAATCCCTTGTTCTGGAATATTTCAATGGCTTTTGGAACGCATGGCATGTTGGCCACCTCGCATACGCATTGGCATCCATTGTTCAACAGGCTAATGGCATCTTTTTCATCGAGTTCATTTTGGGTGGCACAGGGCATGGCAATATCACACTTGACCTCCCAGGGATGCCTGTCCTTTACAAAAACTGCACTTTTGAATTTCCGGGCATAGGGTTCAATAACATCTTCATTGGAAATCCTGAGTTCAAGCATATAATCAATTTTCTCTCCGGATACACCTTCTTCGTCGTAAACATATCCATCGGGGCCTGACAGGGTGACTACTTTGGCACCCAATTCATTCAGTTTTTTTGTGGCACCCCATGCCACGTTGCCAAACCCGGAAACAGCCACTCTTTTACCTGCCAGTTTTTCATTCCGGGTACCCATCATTTCCTGTACAAAGTAAACCGCGCCAAAACCAGTGGCTTCAGGGCGGATCAGACTCCCCCCCCAGTTGATTCCCTTGCCGGTAAGAACGCCTGCGTATGTATTGGTGAGTTTCTTATACATGCCATACAAATACCCGATTTCACGGGCTCCCACGCCAATGTCTCCGGCCGGAACATCTGTTTCGGGCCCGATAATCTTCCACAGCTCCAACATAAACGACTGGCAGAAACGCATAATTTCAGCATTTGACCTGCCTTTGGGCTGGAAATCGGATCCACCCTTACCGCCCCCGATGGGCAAGGTAGTCAGGCTGTTCTTAAATATCTGTTCAAAACCAAGGAATTTCAGAATACTCAGGTTTACACTGGGGTGGAACCGAAGACCGCCTTTATAGGGACCGAGTGCGTTGTTAAACTGAACCCTGTAGCCGCGGTTCACATGCACATTGCCTTCATCATCTATCCAGGGAACTTTAAAGGTCAGCACCCTGTCGGGTTCCACAAGCCGTTCCACAATTCCGGATTTTTCAAAATGCGGATTGCGGTTATAAACATCAACAATGGAATCGAGAACTTCGCGCACAGCCTGCAGGTATTCTATTTCACCCGGATTTCTCTGCTCCAGGTCCTGAATGATTCGGTTAACTTCCATGACTTTATATTTAAGATATAGTTAAAGTTGGCTAATAAAAATTAACTATACCATGATAAAATTCAAGTATATACCTTACTTTTCTCAGGGATGGTGGTAAATAGCTATTGGCTGTTAGCCATTAGCTGTTAGCTATTGGCCTTTGGCTAAAGGCTAACGGCTAACGGCTAAAAGCTAAAAGCTAATGGCTCTTGGCTCTTGTTTCTAATACACTCTTTTCCCCGTTTTCACCAATTCCAGAATATCTTCGCGCGCAGGGATAGAGGAGAGTGCTCCCGGCCTGGAAGCTGAGAGGGAAGCTGCTGCATTGGCAAACAATACGGATTCATAAAAGTTTTTCCCTTCGGACAGGGCAACAACAAGCGATCCGTTAAACACATCGCTCACAACCGAAGTATCCACGGAGCTCATTTCAAAGCCCGGCACATGTTCAGCGCCGCCATTGTCGATTACCATGGCGCCTTTTGAGCGCAGCGTAATGATCACCCGGTTAAGTCCTCTTTCAAGCAGGATTCTGCCGGCCAGTTCTGCTGAACGCTCGTCGGTGATGTTAATACCGGTGAGAATCTCAGCCTGTGAGGCATTGGGGGTAAGAATGGAAATGGATTTGAGCAGTTCATCGCTGACTGGAAGTGCCGGTGCGGGATTAAGAATAACCCGGGCCCTGGAGGAGCGTGCCAGATCAGCAGCAAACCTGATGGTTTCAATAGGAATATCCAGCTGAAGCAACAGGATATCTCCCGGGGAAATAGCCAGTTGTGCATGCAACAGGTCCTTTTCAGACAGGTTCACATTGGCACCCTGGGTAATCGTAATTCCGCTATTGCCTTCGGAATCCACAATAACTGAGGAAATCCCGGAAGCCAGTTTTTGATCGCGTATAACGTTCTTTGTGTTGATGTTGTTCTGCTGCAGCACATCAATTACCTGCTCACCGAAAAGATCGTTTCCGGTGCGGCACAAAAAAACCACCTCACCGCCGGCTCTTGCAACTGCAATAGCCTGATTGACGCCTCTGCCGCCCGGCGACATGCTGAACGATGTGCCCATTACAGTTTCACCTTTACCAGGGATAACCGGAGCCTGAAAGATCATTTCCGTGGTTGAACTGCCAATTACCAGTATTTTCATAGCTGCAATTCTTACTTAATCAAATATACAATTTAAAGAGGATTAAATGAAAACCGGAAGGTTTTTTATACGAACAAACGGGTACACAGGATAACCCTGATTGAAGTGGGCAAGACAACACGAAATCTGCACTTTACATACCGGCAGTTCGGCTGAAGGGTACCGGGTCATTGCATCACATCAACTCACCGAATAAAACATATCATTAACCAGGGTGAGCATTTCATAACTATCAACATGATGGTCAATTACTGCATCACAACCACATGGATAACACCTGGTATGCCTTTCCTGACTCTCGCATCCGGAAATGGCAATAATGCGCAAGCCGGGCCACAGTAATTTCATTTTCTTGATTGACCGGCAATTCTCATTTCCGGGAATGCTGTTGTTGATGAGCAGCAAATCAAACCTGGTTACTTCACTCAGCATGTCATATGCCTCCTGCAACGACACGGCCCTGATCAGGCATGCCTGAGCATCGGCCAGCATCTCATGAAAAAACAGGTAATTCGCGTAATCATCTTCAACAATAAGGATTTTCTTACCGCGCCAGTTAAAACCAAGCGGGGGCCTATCAGTTCTTCTGTCCATTGTGAATCGGGTGTCAGTTATTTTCATCATGGGTTAATCGCCCTGTGGTTTATCCTATATTAATACCCCGAAACCATAAAATGTAACACCGGAATCTGTATTTTTTTTTGCTGAGGTTAATTTTATTCGGGATTACATGGTAGCAAAACCCAACTATTGCTACATTTGATATGAACTTAAAAAACTGTGAATGATCTCTTCCCGTTTTCTCCTGTTACTGTTTGCAAACCTGATGCTGTTTGCCGGCGTTCATGCGCAGCACTTCATATATAAGGCAGGTTATTTTGGCTTTTTTGACAACAGGGAATATTTTAACCGGTATGTGAACGACCAGACTATATTTGGATCAAGACTGTCCGGCGAAGTTGGCTATTCATTTGATGAGAGCAACCGCATCATGGCCGGTGCAGATTTCCTGTATGAGTTTGGAAGCAAAGGAGAATGGGTTTCACCCGATTTGATTACCTATTATCATGGCCGGCGCAATCATTTCGAACTATACCTGGGAGCTTTCCCGCGCCGCGGGAATATCAGCATGCCCATGGCGTTAATGACCGACACCTTTCAGTATTACCGGCCCGTTGTTGAAGGCATGCTGATTGATTTTAAGACGGCTGGTTTCAGGCATAACATATGGATCGACTGGACCAGCCGGCAGTCGGCCACAAAAAGAGAGACTTTCCTGGTGGGCTTTTCAGGCCATTATGAGAAAGGCATATTCCTGTATCAGCACCATTTTGTAATGACGCACCTGGCCCATGCTTTGGAGCGCACTCCCGACGAAAGGATCAGGGATAATGCCGGATATGCTGTAACTCCCGGACTTGATCTGACGGGTATTTCAGGACTGGATTCGCTCACTGTTTACGCCGGGGTGCTGGGTTCCTATGACCGCCTCAGGGGCGTTTACGACTTCCGCTTTCCTATTGGCTTTTATGGCGAAGCAGAGGCTGTTTTCAAAAGTTTCGGGATTCATGGAATAGTATACTCCGGCGACAACCAGTTTATCACTTCGGGAGACGGTTTATACAAGGCCTCATTTTACAGCCGGGCCGATATATACTACCAGGCATCAACACCGGCCATACAGGGCAAGGTTCAATGCTCGTTCCACTTCCTTCCCGAGGTAGTTGACCTGTCGATGTCGCTTGTAATCAGGGCTCAACTGGAAGGATTGTTCCGGAATCGCCAGTCTAACTGACTAAATACCCGCCTGCGCCTGACAAAATAATCGAATACAATGCTTCCGGGGTAGATGGCCATAATTTTACCGGTACGGATGGTTCCTTTGAGCTGTCGTCTCATTTGAATCAGCAGTGGTATGCGGCGTTGAAAGGCCAGGTGTGCTCTTATCACGGCCACAAAAAAACTACTTGAGCCATTGAGCAGGTATACAACAGCCGACATTCCGTCGAGCACCATTCGCAAGGGAATAACCGGCAGCAACTGGAAAACCGGGAGGTTTTTAAACAGCAGGAAAAGGTTATTCCGGTAATTCAGGTAAAGTTTGCGGGGTGTATTATTGGGCAATGTTCCGCCACCCACATGAAATACTTTGGATTGGGGCACCACGGCAACGGTAAAGCCTGTTCTTTGCATGCGCCAGCACAGATCGATTTCCTCCATGTGAGCAAAAAACTCACCATCGAGACCACCTGCCTTGCGGTAAGCCGAAGCCCTGACAAACATGCATGCCCCTGAAGCCCAGAATATTTCACTAAAATCATTGTACTGGCCTTCATCTTTTTCCAGCGTGCTTAAAATCCGACCACGGCAGAAGGGGTATCCAAATCGGTCGATAAACCCGCCCGAGGCCCCGGCATATTCAAAATAACCGGGCTGATCATGTGCCAGCAATTTGGGCATACACGCTCCGATTCCCGGGTTATCTTCCATAACCTGGTACAACGGCTCCAGCCATCCGGGGGTAACTTCCACATCGGAATTCAGCAACACATAATATGTTGAATCAATTAATGAAAGTGCCTTGCAATATCCCATGGCAAAACCATGATTTTCGCAGAATTCGATCAGCCTGACTGAAGGAAAATGCTCCTTAATGAACTGCACTGAATCATCTGACGAGCCGTTATCAACTACAATGATTTCAGTTTCGGGCATGCCGGAGCAGTTGCATACCGACGGGAGGTATTGTTGCAGGTAATGCCTGCCGTTCCAATTGAGAATGACGACTGCAATGCGGGTCATGATGCAATGAGTTTGATGTTTTCGGGCCGTGTGTGTTTGAAGCGTTTATGCGACCACAACCAGAACTCAGGACGTTGCCGGATCTCATGCTCCATTTCCCTGACGCAGGCAAGTGTTACACCATCTTCAGCAACATCTGCCGCATTTTCAAACAATACCTTAAGATTTACCTCGTAATAGCCACGTTTTATTTTTTGAACATCCATGAAAACCACAGCCAGGTTCAACTTGCGGGAAATTTTTTCCACTCCCTCAAAAAATGCCGTTTCATGATTGAGAAACCTGGTCCAGAACCTGCTGTTCCTTGGAGGACGCTGATCGGCAAGAAACCAAACAGAAAACAGGTCGCCAGCTGAACGGTGTTTGACGGCCTCCCTGAAGATGGATTCCATGGGAATCAATACCGGCTTATACCGGTTTCTGATATAGTAAGATAACTTATCAAAAGCTTTATTCTTAAGCGGACGGTAGATTACCAGAAAATGGTGTTTCATTTTGGCAGGCAGGGCAATCAGCCACTCCCAGTTGTTATAGTGCGCTGATACCAGCGCGAAATTAATCTTTCTTGCTTCAAGTTCCCTGAACACTTCAGGGTTATTAAACTTCATCCGTTTGTTGAGTTGCTTGGTAGATAGGCTCACATTTTTGGGCATTTCAACCAGGAAGTCGCAAAAATGCCTGTAAAATGACCTGGCCAGCTGGTTGATTTCATCGTCGGTTTTTTCGGGAAAGGAAGTTCTCAGGTTTTTGAACACGGTTTTCCTGCGGTAACGGATCACATAATATGCCACCAGGCAAAGCAGGTCGGATATACGGTAAAGCACCCAGAAGGGCATCAGTGAGATGATCCAGGTAAAGCCAAATAAGAGGTAATAACCGATTGATGCCATTTCTGAATAGTTACGGTTTCATAAATTGCGCCACATCGTTTAGAAACTCTGCAAATACCCTGTTGTTGGATGCCACTATTTCCTTTCCGAACAGAAAGTTGTTTTTTCCGCTGAAATCAGAGACTTTCCCGCCGGCTTCCGTAATAATAATCGCACCGGCTGCAACATCCCAGGGAGCCAGGTTATACTCGTAAAAGCCTTCATAACGGCCACAGGCTACGTAGGCCAGGTCGGTTGCAGCCGATCCCAGGCGGCGTACGCCATGCGTGGCATGCAGAAAATGATCCAGGCTTTGGATGAACACCCTTCTGCGCTGTTCACCATGATATGGGAAACCCACAGCTATGAGCGCATCTTTCATTTCAGCCGTGTCCGACACCCTGATTTCTTTTCCGTTCAGGTAGGCTCCGCCACCCTTCCATGCATAAAATGCCTCTTTAAGCCACACTTCATACACAACGCCTATCACCGGCAGGTCATTTTCGGTAAGTGCAATACTCACTGCCACAGGCGGCGCATGGTGAATGAAATTGGTGGTGCCGTCAAGCGGGTCGATGATCCAATTGTACTTTTCGCCACGGCTTTGCGCGGTTCCTTCCTCGGCAATGAACCCGGCACCATTCACAAGTTTCCTGAGCCGTTCAACAATCATCCCCTCGGCAGCTTTATCCACTTCGGTAACAAAGTTGTTTTTCCCTTTAACCTCTACCTGGTTCATGGAAAAACCGGTCATCCGCTCCATTATGTATTGACCGGCTTCAACGGCAATTCCAATTACTTCGTCACATAAACCCTTGTAATCCATTCCTCTTTTGCTATTAATATTTTTCTTTGCGCAACAGGTCCTGGTAGTATTCGTATATTTCAACCTGCGACCTGATCTTCCGTGAACCATCAGAAGGCACATAATCATTATCCTGAACAGCATTGATAATCCGGGCCTTCACGTTATCTTTCATTTGCAGATCAATCAGGGCTCTTATCTCACGTTGCACTGTTTTGTCGTAGATCGGACAGGCAATTTCCACGCGGCGGTCCAGGTTTCTCGACATCCAGTCGGCTGAGGTGATATAATACTGTTCATCGCCGTTATTGCAGAAAATGAGTATCCGTGAATGCTCCAGAAATTTATCCACAATGCTTACAGCCTCCACGTTCTCACTCAACCCGGGCACACCCGGTTTAAGCGAACATATGCCCCTTACAATCATCCGAATCTTCACGCCGGCATCATTGGCTTTATAAAGTTTATGAATGATATCAGGATCAACCAGGCTGTTCAGCTTGAGAATGATATAAGCTTCTTTTCCTGCTTTGGCGTTTTTTATTTCCCTTTCGATTAACTGGTACATCTTTCTTCTCATATATAACGGCGACTTGATGAGATGCCTGGCAGTGAAATTCTTGTAGGAATTCTCGAAAAAATCAAAAACCTTTTTTACCTCAGTTGTGATCCTTTTGTCGGCTGTAAAAAGGAAAAGATCAGAATAAACCCGGGCATTTCCTTCATGGAAATTGCCTGTGCTCACACATGAATAATTCACCAGCCGGGAGCCTTCTTTCCTGACAATATTCAGCAGTTTGGCATGAATTTTCAGCCCCGGGAACCCGAACGTAACCTTGGCGCCCACCTCTTCGAGTTTGCGCGAATAGTAGATATTGGTTTCCTCATCAAAACGTGCCTGCAGTTCAATGACCACGTATACCTTTTTACCATTCCGGGCGGCATTGATCAGGGCATTGATCACTTTCGAGTTTTTTGCAACCCGGTAAACGGTGAGAGAAATCTCAGTGACTCTTGGGTCAATTGATGCTTCCTGCAGCAGCCTGATGAAAATGTTAAAATCCTGGTAAGGCACATGAAGCATGAAGTCTCTTTGTGCCATAATATCGATGATGCTCTTGTGGTATTTGATTAACGGATGCGGCAAAGGAGCCTCCTTTTTATAAGAAAGATGTGATGCTCCGATGTTTGGGAAGCTCATGAAGTCCTTGAAATTATGAATCCTGCCACCGGGAATCAGGTTGTTGTCTTCATCGAGGTTCAGCTGCATCACCAGGTACTCCAGCAATTCCCTTGATATGGCGTTATCAAAAACAAAACGCACAGGCTGTCCGGTTTTCCTGCTGCTCACTCCCTTGGATATCACCTCCAGAAAGCTCTTGGACAAATCGTTATCCATATCGAGCTCGGCATCACGCGTGAGCTTGACGATCCATGATTCAAAATGGTCGAAACGGAATAGTGCAAACACATCATCAAGAGAAGCTCTGATCACATCTTCCAACAGTATGATGAATTTCTTCTCGTTTTCCGAAGGAAGCACAATGAACCTGGGAAGCAGGTTGGTAGGTATTTCAATCAGTGCATAATCAGTATTCACATCCGGCTCACTGCTGTCGAGCTTTACCACAAGGTAAATGGATTTATCCTTCAGGTAGGGAAATTTGTCGACATTGCTGAGTATGATGGGTGAAATGACCGGGAAAACATGCTCATCAAAGTAGTTTTTAACAAATTCGGCCTGGAAAGGATTTAATTCGAGTTCGTTGATGATCAGAATACCTTCGTCTTCAAGTTCATTCAGAATGTTTTGAAAGGTGTACTCGAATTTATTCTGAAGCTGCAGCACCTTCTTTTGGATCATGCTCATCAGCTTCTTGGGTTTTTCACCTTCAACCTTTTTGCGACCTTCCTGGAAATCGATCATTCTTTTGATGGTAGCCACCCGCACCTTAAAGAATTCATCGAGGTTATTCGAGAAGATTCCCAAAAACTTGATCCGTTCCACAAGAGGCACGTCGGGGTCCTGTGCCTCCTGCAACACCCTTTCGTTAAATGAAAGCCAGCTGATTTCGCGATGGATCAGTTTTGGATTTTTCTTCATAGCAAGCTAATTCTTGTGACACCTGTTTGGTTCATACTTACTCATCTTTAGCCGGGAAATTGATGATTTGGCTCTCCAGGGTTTTCCTGCTGATTCCATCCCAATTTGCCGAAGCGAATTTTAAAGTAACCACCCCCGAAGTGGGCAAATTTTCAATGGGTTTGTCAATAAAGCCATTCACCAGATCGGTGAAATCGGGATTGTGGCCAAAAATCATCAGCGACTTGCATTCATTATCCGTTTTGCGCACCAGTTCCATAATCTTATCGGGGGACGATTCATACATCAGGTTGCAAATTTCGATCTCCCTGAGCGGATACTCAAGAACCCTTGCAAAAATAACGGCTGTGTGCAGGGCTCGGATAGCAGGACTTGAAATAATCTTCTGAGGAACCAGGTTGCTCAGCTTCAGCTTACGGGCTATCGCATAAGCATTTCTTATCCCCTTGGCCTTCAACGTTCTGTCGATATCAGCCGTGCCGTCATAATCCCATGAAGACTTCGCGTGCCGAACCACATGGAGAGTTTTCAATTGCTTCATGAATAATACATTTGTTACCGCCACAAATGTAATTCATTTATCTCAAATTGCGCACCAGTGCAATTCTAACCTGAAAACAAACCCTACTTGCAGGTTTGCCAACAAAAAACTCAAAAGCAGAAACCAGTAAAAATAGTTAATACTCACAGCAGGTGGCTGGCCAGTTCAGCCAGATAACTCCGCTCTCCTTTTACCAGATTCACGTGGGCAAACAAGTCCTGTCCGATCATTTTATCCGTTACATAGCTCAAACCGTTCGACTTTTCATCGAGATAGGGGGAGTCGATTTGTTCGATATCACCTGTAAACACCATCTTTGTCCCTTCTCCTGCGCGGGTAATGATGGTTTTAATTTCATGCGGAGTCAGATTTTGAGCCTCATCCACTATAAAGAATATCCTCGAAAGACTTCTTCCGCGGATATAGGCCAGCGGTGTGATGATCAGCTTTTCTGTTTTCACCATTTCCTCAATTTTCTGAAATTCCTTGCTGGTTTGGGTAAATTTATTCTTGATTACATCGAGGTTGTCAAACAGGGGGAGCATATAGGGGCCGATTTTCTCCTTAATATCTCCCGGCAAGAAACCGATATCGCGATTGGCAAGGGGAACAATCGGGCGGGCCAGGAATATCTGGGTATATTGTTGCCGCTGTTGAAGAGCTGCCGCCAATGCCAGTAGGGTTTTGCCGGTACCTGCTTTTCCTGTGAGCGACACAAGTTGAACGTCCTCACGCAAAAGGGCTTCGAGTGCAAAGGTCTGCTCGGCATTGCGGGGTTCAATGCCATAGGTTTTCTGCTTGATCACCCTGTTGATGGTTCCAGCTTTGGGGTTAAAATAAGCCAGGGCACTGGATGAATTCCCTTTGAAAATATAATACTGGTTAGCGGCAGGCTTGATTTTCAGTTTGAAACTCTTAAGAGGAACTCCATCGGGTGCTTCATAGAGTTTCATAATCAGCTGATCGTCAACACCCTCGATGGTGCTGACGCTTTTATAGATTTCATCGATATTCCGGACCTTGTCGGTTTCATAGTCCTGTGCCATGACCCCGATAGATTTGGCCTTCATGCGCAGGTTGATGTCCTTGCTGATAAAAACGACCATCCTGTCGCGGTTGTTGCGGTGAACATGCTCGGCAATGGCCAGGATTCTGTGATCGGGAGTGTTTTCGGGGAACGACGTCTGAATGGCAGTTGAAAAAGGCTTACCGGTTTCAATACTTAGTTTTCCCAACCCCTTTCCAAGCGAAACACCGCCATTGAACAAGTTGTCACCTGAAAGCTTGTCGAGTTCCCGGGTAAACTCCCTTGCGTGGTAGTTGATGATGTCGTTTCCCTTCTTGAACTTATCCAGCTCCTCGAGCACTGTTATGGGGATAATCACATTGTTCTCCTGAAAGTTGTAGATACACTTGTAATCGTGCAACAATACATTCGTATCCAAAACAAAAACCTTCTTCATCTTATCTTTTGCAGCCATATCCAACACTTTTTAGTTATGAAATGAAAAGCTTCTGACCGGTAACATCAGTTAACGGTCAAAAGCTTTTTTGTTTTAATTTAGCACCATTAAACTATCACAATTTTACAACATACCTGTTCAGGTTTATTAAAACTTATTAACATCCTTCATGGATACCATTAAAGCCATTTTAAGCCGTAGGAGCATCAGGAAGTATACATCGGCAGAAGTAACCGATGAACAAATCAACATGCTGTTAAAAGCTGCCATGTTTGCCCCTTCCGCTGTTAACAAACAGCCCTGGCATTTTGTTGTTTTCCGCAACACCAACACCATCAAACAGATCATTGAGGCACACCCGAATGCTTCCATGCTCACCGGGGCCAGTGCAGCCATACTGGTTTGCTATGACGAGCAGCTGCAGCACGACGCAGGATACGGCCCGGTTGACTGTGCGGCTGCCATGCAGAATATTCTTCTGGCCGCTCATGATTTGGGACTGGGAGCGGTTTGGGTGGGAATATACCCAAGAGCCAACCGGATGGAAGCGGTTCAGCGGATATTCAGCCTGCCGGAACATGTGAAAGGCTTTGCTGTTGTATCTCTCGGTTATCCGGCTGAGATAAAAGGGGAAGCCAACAGGTTCAACCCGGACCGGATTCATAGTGAAAAATGGTAATTTCGGGTATTCTTATAACAGGAAACCGGCAACATGAATTACAGGAAAACACTGGATTACATAATGGACCAATTGCCCATGTACCAACGCATAGGCAATGCCGCGTACCGTTCGGGGTTGGATAACACGCTGATGCTCGATGCACATTTCGGGAGTCCTCACAGACAGTTTAAAACCATCCATGTTGCGGGTACCAATGGCAAAGGATCCGTTTCACATATGCTTGCCTCTGTATTGCAGGAAGCAGGTTATAAAACAGGTTTGTATACATCGCCCCACCTGGTTGATTTCAGGGAACGCATCAGGATCAACGGTAATAGGATCACCAAAAAATTTGTAGCGGAATTCATTACAAAGAACCAGGCATTCTTCAGCACGTTTAACCCATCTTTCTTTGAAATTTCAGTTTTTTTGGCTTTTGAATATTTTGCTCAGAACCAGGTTGATATTGCCGTCATTGAAGTAGGCCTGGGTGGTCGACTGGATGCCACCAACATCATTTCGCCCCTGTTGTCGGTTATTACCAACATCGGAAGGGACCACATGGAAATACTGGGCGACACGTTGCAGGAAATTGCAGCAGAAAAGGCCGGGATCATTAAAACGAATACACCCTGCATAATTGGGGAAAACCAGCCCGAAATCATGCCTGTGTTCAGGGAAATAGCCATGCAGCAAAAATCAAGAATGATTCTTGCCGATGAACAATATGCAATCAATTGCAGCCTGACGTCCACCGATGGCTTCCAGGTGTTCAATGTGAAGAAAAACGGGGAGATCTGCTATGCCGACCTGAAGTGCGGGCTTATGGGACATTACCAGCGGAAAAACACGGCGACCGTGTTGGCTGCCCTTGATGAACTGATTGAAGGCGGCCTTCATATTCAGGAAAAGGACATCTATTCCGGAATTCGAAAGGTTGTTCAGAATACCGGCCTTTTGGGACGCTGGCAGGTGGTTGGCACCAACCCGGCTGTTATATGCGATACGGCACATAATCCGGACGGCATGAGGGCGCTTATGCAGCAGGTTGCTGAAACAGCAAAAAAGAATCTTCACCTGATCATTGGCTTTGTAAACGACAAGGACATTCCGGAAACACTGAAATACATGCCTGCAAATGCGCACTATTATTTCACCAGATTATCGGTTCCGCGCACCCTGGATGAAAACGAACTGATGAAAAAAGCAGGTTCCCTGGGCTTTACAGGCAAACCATACAGCCATGTTAAAGCCGCCTATGATGAAGCGTTGCAGCATGCCGGCAGGAACGACCTGATCATGGTAACAGGCAGTAATTTTCTGGTAGCCGACTTTTTAATCATGATCCGCAAAACTTCATAAAAGGGTGATAACAATCACTTCAAATGCTGAAACAAGAAGCGGCTTCAGCACGTTCTATAAAGTTGACAGCTGATCGGATTCATTTGTTAATCAATCGTTAATTCCTTTGCCGAAGAAAGATGAAATGTTATTTTTGTATTCATCGCCTGATGCGGCATAATTTTTTCTCACCTGGCAACCACCTGTCATTCATATAACATTACTATGAGTAAAAAAAGAATAGGCTTATCAATTCTGCTTCTTGGTATAGTGATTTCAGCATTTTACCTGCTTTACAGGTTCCTGATTCCGGCCACGCTGAAGCCGGGTGATTATAAAACCGCACTGGTTGACTATGGCCCGGTGGCTACCTCTGTTCCTGCATCAGGCATTATTAACCCCGAGCATGAGGTATTGCTGTTGAGTCCCTATCCGGCAGTTGTTTCCGAAATTCTTAAAGCTCCGGGCAGCCAGGTATCCAAAGGAGATTTTATTGTGAAGCTGGATCCAAGTGCAATTCTTGAAGAAATCGGAAAACTGAAGGATCAGTTGGAAATCATGGAAAATGACCTGCAGAAAAACAGGCTTAATGCAAGGAGCGTGCGGGTCGACCTGGATTATAGCGCCGAAGTTAAAAACCTCAGAATTGCTTCATTAAAGGCTGAAATAGCTGATCAGGAGCAATTGCTGAAAGTTGGAGGTATCTCTCCTGCCCTGTTTGATCAGACGAAACAGGAACTGGTGCTGGCTGAAAAGGATCTGAGAACAACCCGTGAAAAGAACTCAATCCGTTTAAAACAGCTTGATGCCGAAGAACAGGGACTATTGCTGCAGATAGATATGCGCAACAAGGAACTGGATTCGAAGCATAAACTGCTCGACCAGTTGAATATCAAAGCACCGTCAAACGGAATCATTTTGAATATTAACGGCAATGAAGGAGAAAAGGTAGAAAAAGACAAACTCCTGGTGAGGATGTCAGATCTCTCCACCTTCAAAATTAAATGCGCTGTCGATAACAAGTTCGAACATTACCTGAAAACCGGAGGCCTGGTTTATGCGGTTGTTGACCATGCCCGGCTCAGGGGCAGGATTGGAAGCGTCTCCCCGGTCATCACCGACAAAAAAATTAATTTCGATGTTTTCCTGGAATACAGCCATTTTAACAAGTTGAATCCCAACCTGGAAGTTGATGTAATGGTGGTAACCACCCAAAAAGACAGTGCATTGAGAATTGAGCGGGGGGCAGCCTTTGGTAAGGGTAACCAGCAGGACATGTACATGGTTAAGGAAGGTAAAGCCTTAAGGGTACGTGTGACCACAGGGATAGTTGGTACCGATTATGTGGAGGTTGTTTCCGGACTGAATCCGGGTGACCGGGTGATCACATCAGATGTTTCCGCTTTCCATCGCAGAAAAGAAGTGACTTTTGAGGAACTGTAACGCATACCGCAACATGAGAGGCATTATCATATTCCTCATGCTGGCTGCTTTGAGTTGTCAGCATTTACTGGGTGGGCCAAAGGATTCCATAAAAACATCACTGAGCCTGAGAAACGTGGTTGATTTGGCCATCAACCAGTCGGCCTCGGTAAAGTATGCCCAGAATACCAATGTAAACTACTACTGGAGGTGGAAGAATTTTAAAACCAGTTTTCGTCCGGTTTTAACACTGAAAGGAAACCTGCCGGAATACATCCATTCACCCCAGGAAATTACCCAGCCCGATGGCAGCATTGAATTCTACTTCCAGTCGCAAATGAACGCGAATGCGCAGATCTCGCTGAATCAATCCATTCCGCAAACCGGAACCTATATCTGGGCCGGAACCGACCTGTACCGCAACCAGGATTTTATTAAAAATGATTTGAAATTCAGGGGCACTCCTTACGAAATAGGCATATACCAGCCCATATTTGCCTATAATTACATGAAATGGCAGCGGAAAACAGAGCCCCTGGTTCATGAAGAAGCCCAGAAGCAATTCAACCAGAGTATTGAAGAAATTGCACTTGAATCAACCCGGCGGTTTTTCAAGTATCTGAGCATACAAACCAATTACAACCTGGCAGCCAGCAACCTCAAAAACAGCCAGGATAACCTGCGCATTGCAGATATCAAGAAGAAACTAGGCAAAATATCCGAGAATGATCATGCGCGCATCCAGTTGTCGGTGCTGAATGCACAAAAAGCGCTGAACAAATCGACTATGGATTTGAACAACGCCGACTTTGAACTGAAGTCGTATATCAACCTCGATCAAAACCAGAACATTGAGCTCGAAATCCCGCTCAACATGCTGCTGTTTGCTATTGACCCTGATAAAGCACTTGCAGAGGCCCTGGCCAACCGAAAGGAAACGCCCTACTTCCAGCGGCGTCTCATTGAGGCCAACAGTCAGCTGGTTAAGGCAAAACGAAGCAATGGTTTGAGTGCCACCCTTGAAGGCAGCATAGGTGTTTCAAATACTGCTTATGATTACATGGATATTTATCGTGATCCTGAAACGGGAAGATCACTGAAGCTTTCCATGAGCATACCCATACTCGACTGGGGTCGTTCTTCATCGGCAGTTAAGCTGGCCGAATCGCAGCGCGAACTGGTAATTTATGATGTGGAAAAGGACCAATCGGATTTTGAAAGAGGTGTGATTGTGCAGGTTGAGCAGTTCGGACTTATGAAAGATCAGCTGAATACGGCACGCGAAGCAGACAGAGTTGCTGAAAACGGGTACCAGATTGCCCTGAAAAAATTCCAAAGCGGTGAAATCAGCATTACCGATCTGAATATTTCCCTTTCCGAGCGTGAGAGCGCCAAACGCGATTACATATATTCCATTCAAAGCTACTGGGAATCATTTTACAAATTGAGAATTCTCACCTTGTTTGATTTTGAACTCAACCAGAAGATCATGTATGAGAACCCCATGCTCCGGGGAAAATAAAAACCTGACCTTATGAAAACAAAGCCCTTTATAGTTATAATGGCCCTGCTGCTGTTATCATTTGAACTACCTGATGAAAAAATTATGGTTTACACCATAGGTGATTCTACCATGGCCAACAAACCTGCCAGGGTTTATCCCGAAACAGGATGGGCACAGGTGCTTTCGCACTTTTTCGACACATCTGTGGAAGTCAGGAACCGGGCAATAAATGGAAGAAGCACAAAAAGTTTTATTTGCGAAGGGCGATGGAAGGCAGTTACTGACAGCCTGAAACCGGGAGATTATGTATTGATCCAGTTTGGACACAACGACCAGAAGGAAAAGGATTCCTCACGCTATACCAACCCTTACACAGGCTACCGCAAAAATCTGGTGACATATATTACCGAGACCCGTTCAAAAGGGGCCATACCAGTATTGTTGACACCTATTGTCAGGAGAAACTTCAATGAATATGGTGCGCTGATCGATACCCATGGTGCTTATCCCGAGGTAATGCGTTCGGTAGCCAGGGAAATGCAGGTTATCCTCATCGATTTGCAATTGCTTACCGAAGAAATGGTAATCAGGGAAGGGGTTGAGGGATCAAAAGCCCTGTATCTGCATGTAAAGCCGGGCGATGTCAACTTTCCCGAAGGAAAAGAAGACAATACGCATCTGTCGGAAAAAGGCGCCGGGCGGATTGCCGGAATGGTCGTTAAAGCGCTTCAGGAATTGCCTGTTTCCCTGGCCAACCATATACGCCAGGAGTAAACCCATTTTTCACAACTTAGCACCCATGCATTGTTGCATAACAACATTGTCTGAACATCAATCATAGTTCTGGTAAATCCTTTATTAATTTTGTATATTTACCTGATAATGGATAATCAACCCGAATATTTCGTTATTTGAAGATATACATAAAAAATATGGTATGCACCCGGTGCAAGATGGTGGTGAAATCGGAGCTTCAAAAGCTTGGTTTACATTTTATGCATCTTGAGCTGGGCGAGGTTGACGTTATGGAGGACTTGTCAGCCGGACAACTGGAGGTTTTGAGCAAAGGCCTTAATCAAACAGGTCTTGAGCTGATGAATGACAAAAAAAGTATACTGGTTGAGAAAATACAAACTACCATCATTGAACTTGTTCATTATACAGACGAACAAATCAAAACAAATCTTTCCGATCACCTGACCTCCAAACTCAACTATAATTACACCTACCTGGCAAATCTCTTTTCCGAAGTCAAAGGAACAACGATTGAAAAATTCTACCTCACCCATAAAATCGAAAAGGTTAAAGAGCTGCTGGTGTATGATGAGCTCAACCTTACCGAAATCGCCGATAAACTGCACTACAGCAGTGTTGCCCACCTGTCGAACCAATTTAAAAAAATGACAGGCCTTACCCCGTCTCACTTCAAAAATCTGAAACTCAAAAGAAGTGACACAATAGTGAATATGTGAATGATGTAACATATTTTCAAAATTGTGTAATGGTTAATGATGTAAAGCCCCTCACCTTTACCTGACATATTATTATGTCAAAAAAAATGGGAAATTCACTTTAAATCACTGCATTAATCCACACCAGTGCCGGGCAATTGGATTGATTGACTTTCTCACTTTTACATTTTAACATGCTAAAAAACTATATTATGAAATTACGAAACGAAATGAAAAAGACACAAACTATAAGCATTAAGGCATTACTAATCAATAAAATGAAAAGCAATACTTTGAGAATTATAGCTACAATTATTGTTATTATATCCGCTGCAGGTATCCTATCAGCGCAGGATTTACGAAGAGGCGAATTTGGAATTCGATACATGCCAACATTTTCCGCCCTTGATTTGAAAGCATCCAATAACGATATTATAGAGGGTTCTGCCTCGATAAGCCACGGCTTTGGTGTTATGGTGGGTGTAAACCTGAGCAGGCACTTTGGTTTCCAGGGAGAAGTCAATTATTATCAGGTATCACAGAGTTTCAGAGATCAGGACTTAAATAATGAGGTTGAGATCAGATACCTGAACATCCCCTTGCTGATATCCCTGAATACAAATAAGGAAAAGAGGTTGAATTTTAACGTTGTTGCCGGCCCCCAGTTTGGATTGAATGTCGGGGCAAGCATTAAATCAACAGGTACCGAAGAACCTGAAAACCTGGATGCCGTGGTTGAAATTAAAAAAGGTGACATTGGTGTTGCTTACGGAGCAGGAGTTGAATTTGCGCTGAACATGAACCATTCTGTTCGTCTGGATCTTGGGTATCGTGGATTTTATGGGTTAGTTGATATGAATGCCACAAAAACAGGTGAAAACACCTATAATGTAATAGCAAAAGCCTCCAGGAAGACGAATGCTATTTATCTCGGAATAACATTTTTATTTTGATCATAAGAAAAAAGAGGAAATTTCATACATAAAGTGAACATTCAGACATTTTCCAATGACAATTGAGCGTATGAAGTCAATCAAAGTAAATTCCATGCAGCATAAAGCAGAAGAACTTTATAAAAAAAGAAACTCTGAAAAAGCTTTTCCTAGAACCGAATCAGGAATAATGAGACTGCTTCATCAACTGGAAGTACACAGGATAGAACTGGAATTGCAAAATGAGGAACTTCAGCTGGCCAGAATTAAGGCGGAAGAAAGCGAAGCACATCTTCGCGAACTTAATGCCACAAAGGACAAGCTTTTCTCCATCATATCGCACGACCTGAGAAGCCCGTTCACCAGTATAATTGGTTTTAGCAATTTGCTGGATGAGCGGGTTTCCATTAAGGACTATGATGGAATTGTGGAATATGCGCGTATCATCAGAGATTCTTCCTGGCGTGTCATGGATTTGCTCATGAACCTGCTCGAGTGGTCAAACACCCAAACAGGTAAAATGGACTATAGTCCCGAATACATCGACCTGGCTTCCCTGATAAAGGAAGCCATCGCACTGTCATCGGGGGGCGCACAGCAAAAATCAATCAATATTTCAACTGATTTACCCGCTATTATAACAGCCTATATTGATAAAGCCATGATCAGTACCGTATTAAGGAACCTGATCTCCAATGCAATAAAATTTACCCATTTACATGGCAAAATTACAATCTCAGCAAAAGAGAATCACAATGGGTTGCAGGTTGCCGTGTCAGATAACGGGGTAGGATTATCCAAAAAAAGGATTGAAAATATTTTCCGGTTTGAGGATAGTAAATCGACCCCGGGTACGCAAAGAGAGCATGGCACAGGGCTGGGATTATTGCTGTGCAAGGAATTTGTTTCAAAGCATGGAGGTAAGATATGGGTTGAGAGTGAATTTGGAAAAGGCAGCACGTTTTTTTTCACAGTTCCCAGGAATTGATAAACGAATCAATTGATTATAGTCAGGCTAAACAATATCTAAAGAATGGAATCAAGCAGATTACATAATTCAGAATATGCCAGGAGTCTCATAGAGGCAAGCAGGGATCCGCTATTTACAATAAGCCCTGAGGGCAAAATAACCGATATAAACAATGCCTCAATAAACATAACCGAAGTAACCCGGGAGAAACTGATCGGAACAGATTTTTTTGATTATTTTACTGAGCCTGACAAGGCCCGTGATATTTATAAACAGGTATTTGCAGCAGGTTTTGTGGCAGATTTTCCGTTGACCATTCGTGATGGCAAACTGACTGATGTTTTGTTTAACGGCTCTGTGTATAAAGATGAAGCCGGGAAGGTTATTGGCGTGGTTGTGGTGGCCAGGGATATTACCGATCATAAAAGGGTTGAAAATGAACTCACGGAGGCGAAAGAACTGGCTGAACAGGCAACAAAAACTGCCGAAGTGGCAAAAATGAAAGCGGAGGAAGCCACTAAAATTGCCGAGAATGCAGTTACATCCAAACAACAATTTTTGTCGAACATGAGCCATGAGATCCGCACACCCATGAATTCAATCATCGGGTTCACCAAGGTGATGTTGAAAACCACGTTGACTGCCAAACAAAAAGAATATTTAACTGCAATTAAAATGAGTGGCGACGTGCTAACGGTGCTGGTTAACGACATACTCGATCTGGCTAAAGTGGATGCAGGGAAGATGATATTTGAAAGGAAACCTTTTCATATAGCTTCATCCATTTCAGCCATAATACAATTATTTGAGCCAAAAATTCAGGAGAAAAACCTGAAACTGATAAAGAAATTTGACCACAATATACCTAAAGTTCTGGAAGGCGATCCCGTGCGGTTGCACCAGATCCTGATGAACCTGGTGAGCAATGCAGTCAAGTTTACCAATGAAGGCAAAATTACCGTGGATGTCAGAATGCTCAGTTCAGATGAAGAAAAAGCAACAATTGAATTCATAGTTACAGATACCGGAATAGGTATAGCGGAGGATAAAATAGATCATATATTTGAAAACTTTCAGCAGGCAACCAGCAATATTTCAAGGTTATATGGAGGCACCGGCCTTGGGCTGGCCATTGCCAAACAACTGGCAGAACAACAGAGCGGATCAATTACTGTAAAAAGTATCCTTAATGAAGGTACCCGTTTCAGCGTCGTAATACCTTTCCGGAAAACCAATGCCAATATAGAATCAGGATCAGAAATCAAGGAAATGAATGTAAAAATAAAAGGAATTAAAGTGCTGGTAGTTGAAGATATTGCACTTAATCAATTGCTGATGAAAACGTTGTTGGATGATTTCGGATTTGATTGCGACTTCGCCGAAAATGGAAAAATCGCCATTGAAAAATTCATTAATAAGCCCTATGACATCATCCTGATGGATCTGCAGATGCCTGAAATGAATGGATTTCAAGCTGCCAAATACATAAGGGACATCATGAATTCAAAAGTACCGATTATTGCGCTGACTGCCGATGTTACAACCACCGATTTAAATAAATGCAAAATCATTGGCATGAATGATTATATTTCAAAGCCTGTTGATGAGAAGCTGCTGTACCATAAAATTATTGAATTGGTAAAGAAGCCATACTCTGCAAACGAAAGCATTTCGACCATGAGTATGCCAAAATGCACTGATTTGACTTATTTAAGCGGACGCACAAAATCAAATCCCAGGTTAATGCGTGAAATGATCATGCTTTACCTTGAGCAGACTCCCCCTTTAATCAACGCTATGAAAGAAAGCCTGCAGACAAAAGATTGGGATTCTTTGTGCGCGGCAGTTCATAAAATGATCCCCTCCTTTTATATAATGGGAATTCATAAAGACTATGAAACTATGGGGAAAAAAATCCAGGAATATGCAAGGTCAGAAAACCATCAGGATGAATTGGTGGAGCTGGTAAAGCAACTTGAAATAATAGGCACCCGGGCTTGTAAAGAATTGCAGGAAGAATATGATCTGATCATGAAAAAAATCCGGTGATGGGCGAAAAGAAAATTCTTATTTTTCTTGTAGACGATGATGCATTGTTTTTGAAGTCTCTTGAAATAGATTTCGCGCAGAATACACAATCTGCCATCGAGACCTTTGCCACGGGCGAGCTATGCCTTGAAAAAATCTCAAAGAATCCGGATATCATCATCCTGGATTACCATCTCAATAGCATTGATAAAAATGCGATAAATGGATTGGAAACACTTGATAAAATAAAAGCCATCCATCCTCAGATACCGGTTATTATGCTTTCTTCGCAGGACAAAATTGCAGTGGCCGTGAACTGTATGAAGCACCAGGCTTATGATTATATCGTTAAAAGTGAAACTGCCTTTATACGATTACAAAAGGCCATCACAACGATTTTTCATTATCAGAAAATAGAAAAAGCCCTGAACTGGTATATGGAGAAGATATAGCATATAAAGTGGAACTCCAACAACTCCGGATAAGCGAAGCGGGTCAAAACATGTGAATCATGTAATTATTTTAAAAAATTGTATAACAAATAAATACGTTGTATCAGGTAATTTTATGCAATCAAAACACCTTAATTTTAATGGCTATGACTGCAATAGAATTTCATTACAAACTGATCAGTCTGGAACAAGACCTTCATAGATTTGCATACAAACTAACTGCCGACAGGGAGGAGGCAAGGGATCTTGTGCAGGAAACCTTTCTTAAAGCTTTGATGTATTGCAGCAAATATGCCCATGAGTCCAATTTTAAAGCATGGACCTGTACCATATTGAAAAACACCTTCATCAACAGCTATCGTCGCTCATCCAGGCAAAACACATGCAACAGCGACACATACAAAGACTTTTTCAACTATTACCATATCTGTTCGGAGCATGGTCTTCCTGATTCCGAATACTGTTTTAAAGAACTGGAAAAAGCAATTGATGCCATGAAAGAAGAATTCAAATTGCCATTCAAAATGTATTTTGAAGGATTCAGGTATCAGGAAATAGCTGAAAAGCTTAATGTAAAAATAGGAACAGTAAAGAGCAGAATATACTTTGCCAGAAAACAGCTGAAAGAACGGGTAACCAGATAATGCTCTTACCTGCAGTCTGGAAATATTTTCCGGTACCAGCAGAGCAATGATAACGACCACAAAATTGATGTAATATGTGGTTCAAAATAGTCATCCTATGCCCATTTCTTTATCTGTGTTCATGTGAACCTGCATTTTCACAGGAACCACCGGATATAAAAGATTCTACCCGGATTTACAGGGATATTGAAACCTTTTCCAAACGCAATGGCTTTACTAAATTCATGTACAATCTGGTTTTTAAACCGGTGGCCTCCATAACAAAAAATCCAGCAGAAAAAAAAAGATACAAAAAACTCATCCAAAAGCCATACAGTGCTTTCGAAGGAAAAACAATCCGGAATATTCAGATCGAAACACTGGATCCCTTTGGTTATTCAATTGCCGATACGAATGTAGTACCAAAAAACTCCTTAATAATAAAGGCCAATAAAGTACATGTTAAATCACAGAATTTTACCATTCGTAACCTGTTGCTCATTCGTCAGAATCAACCATTTGATTCTTTGCTGGTAAAGGAATCGGAACGATTGATTCGAACCAGGAATTACGTGTTCGATGTTTCATTTTTTGTAAGGGCCACAGCAAAAAACTCCGACTCTGTTGATATTTTTATTCGCGAAATGGACAAATGGAGCCTTGTTCCTAAATTTGGCGCCTCTACATCCAATATTGATATCAATTTAACAGATAAAAACTTTTTGGGGTTAGGTCACGAATCTTATAATCGTATCGATTGGAATCATGCTGCCGGTGACTTTGCTTACGATATAAAATACTTTATCCCTAACATCCGCAATACATATATTAACTCAACAATACATTTTAAGGATGACATTCTCAAAAATTCAATCAGGAGTTTTGCACTTGACCGGCCGTTTTTTTCACCTTTTGCCAGGTGGGCTGCCGGCATAAGTTTCACGCATCAATACCGCAAGGACTATTTTCATACAAACGATTCGCTTTTGCTACTGCAGCGATTTAAGTTGAACACACAAGACTATTGGGCCGGAAGCGCCATAAGGATATTCAAAGGAAATACGGAAAGCAGGCGCACCACTAATTTTATTTCTGCCGCACGTTTCTTACGAATCCGATATCTGGAAAGGCCAGTTGAAATGTTTGACATGCAGGATGTATTTTCCAATGAAGATTTTTACATGGCATGCATTGGTATTTCAACCCGAAAATATGTGCAGGATAAATTCATTTTTAAATATGGTCTGACTGAAGATATACCCATTGGAAGGGTTTTCAGCCTGACCGGGGGCTATCAGATTAAAAATAATTCCGGTAGAAAATACTTAGGTGCTCGTATCTCTTCAGGTAATTACTATCCATGGGGATACCTCAGCTCTTATTATGAATACGCTACTTTCATGCGGGCATCCCATGCTGAGCAGGGAGTTTTTTCAGCCGGGGTAATCTATTTCACAGGATTAACGGAACTGGGAAGATGGAAATTCAGGCAATTTGTAAAACCACAAATCAATATCGGCATACACCGATCTTCTTCAGATAGTTTAACGCTTAATAACGGTTATGGAATGGACGGTTTTAACAGCCCTTCATTGTCAGGTACCAGCCGCTTGCTATTTACAATGCAGACTCAATCCTATGCCCCATGGAATTTGATCGGATTCCATTTTGGCCCTTTTCTGATTTTTTCACTTGGGATGCTTGGTGATGCGGAAGGCGGATTTAAAAACCACAAAATATATTCACAAATAGCTCTGGGCGTTTTAATTAAAAATGAAAACCTGATCATAAGTTCATTTCAAATATCCCTGGCATATTATCCTTCAATTCCCGGAAAAGGACAAAATATATTCAGGGTAAATTCATTTAAAACAACGGATTTCGAATTCAGGGATTTTGAAATCGGGAAACCGGCTACAGTAACCTACCGGTAATATGAAAAGATAATGCATGGCCAGGTTAAATGTAGGAATCATGTAACTTTTTCAAAAAGTTATGTAATGCATGTTGGAAATAAGGGAACTACCTTTAATGTATACTTAAAATCCTATTACTATGCCACTCTTAACCGTCTTACTCGTATTGATTGTTGCAGGGGTTGTTCTCTGGCTTATCAACAGATTCATCCCTATGGAACGCACAATCAAAAGTATCCTCAATGTTGTTGTTGTAATTGTTGTTCTTGTTTGGCTTCTGAAGGAATTTGGAGTTTTCCAGTACCTGAAGGATATCAATATATAGAATGACCCAACGTAGCTTTCCTGCCTGGTTGTTTGATTTCCCAACCTGTTTTAGGCTGACTCACAATCAGCATTTTATGTAAAAACCCTGTAATTCAATAATGATGATACTCAAAAAAATCTTAGCGGCATTGCTTACCATGATTGGAACCGGTGGGCTGTTAATAATTTATAGCGTAGTCGCTGTATTATTCTTCATGGGAGGCATCAGCAGGGTATTCAACACCAAACATTTTTTTTAAAGGATGATGGGTAAAAATCACAACATCCCGTATATGGATTAGTATAAGAAATTATTTCGTTTAATTTTGTACATATTCAGGATATTTACAGCCTATCAGTGAAAACCAGGAAACGGAAATCCACAGGTTCATCCAGGGAAGATCTTTCTGTTCATTCAGATGGTAAGTTTCCTATTGTTGCTATCGGTGCATCGGCCGGCGGATTGGAAGCTCTTGAGCAATTTCTGGGCAGCGTTGCCGATAACAGCGGTATGGCTTATGTTGTTATACAACACCTGGATCCCACGCAAAAAGGCATGTTACCGGAATTGCTGCAAAGAATATCCAAAATAAAAGTATATCAGGTTAAAGATCGCATGGTTGTTAAACCGAACTGCATATATGTAATTCCGCCAAACAAAAGCATGTCTGTTCTGAAAGGCGTGCTTTACCTTTTTGAACCCATTGAAGAAAGAGGCTTGCGCCTGCCGATAGATTTCTTCTTCCGGTCACTTGCCGATGATGTGCGGGAAAGAGGTATTGGTGTGATATTATCAGGAATGGGTTCTGATGGTTGTTTAGGGCTGAGAATGATCAAGGAAAAAGACGGAATAATACTGGTGCAGGAACCTTCAACGGCAAAATTCGACAGCATGCCACGCAATGCCATGGATTTTGTGCAGGCCGATATTGTAGCCCCACCCGGCGAATTGCCATCAAAACTCATGAATTTCCTTAAACTCAGTCCTATTGGCAAAACGGAACAACCAATTGATAGTAAAGACAAAAGTTCACTTGAAAAAATAATTATACTGCTGCGAACCCATACCGGCAACGATTTTTCGCTGTATAAAAAAAATACGGTGTACCGGCGTATTGAGAGGCGCATGGGTGTGCATAGTATTGATAAAATAGCATCCTATGTTCACTTTTTACAGGAGAACCCTAAGGAATCGATAATTCTTTTCAAAGAATTAATGATTGGCGTTACCAGTTTTTTTCGCAATTCCATGGTTTGGGAAAAACTGAAAGAAACAGTGATCCCGGGTCTTTTTGCTAATCTCCCATCCGGTTCCATGCTAAGGGCCTGGATCCCGGGGTGTTCAACCGGCGAAGAAGCTTATTCATTGGCCATGGTTTTTAAAGAGGCTCTTGAAAAGGCCGACCTCCACGAGGGATACACACTGCAAATATTTGCCACTGATCTCGACAATGATGCCATTGAAACAGCCCGAAAGGGCATATTTCCGGCAAATATTGAAGCGGATATATCGCACGACAGGTTGAAACGGTTTTTCAGTAAAACTGAAGACGGATATCGCGTGAATGCTGAAATAAGGGAAATGATAGTTTTTGCACAGCATAACCTGATTATGCAACCACCATTTACCAAAATAGATATACTATCCTGTCGCAATTTGCTCATTTACCTGGAATCCGATCTGCAAAAAAAACTGATTGGATTGTTTTATTATAGCATCAACCCCGAAGGAATCATTATACTGGGCAACTCTGAAACACTTGGACCTCAAAGTCTGCTCTTTACACCCGTGGATTCCAAATTAAAGATATTTAAACGCGCCGCAACCAGTCTGGGCCCCGAACTATTTGATTTTCCTGCGTCATACTCGCGCACCCGACCTGCCTATAATGAAAAACAAGTTACCGACAAATCAATTGAGAATATTCAGACCCTTGCCGATCAGCTTTTGTTGCAATATTTCTCACCTGCCGGTGTGTTGGTGAATGAAAACGGGGATATCGTATACATTAGCGGACGCACTGGAAAATATCTGGAACCAGCTGTTGGCAAAGCTAATATGAATATTTTTGCCATGTTGCGCGAAGGTTTACGCAATGAATTTCCAATTGCATTTCGGAAAGCCCTCAGAGATAAAAATGGTGTGCTTTTGAGAAATATTGTAATTGGCAACAACGGAAGTTCCCAAACCGTTAATGTGACCTTTCAATGGATCGATAAGCCCAAAGCATTGAAGGGTATGGTTATGATAGTATTTGTTGATGTTCCTGATATACCGGAAATTAAGCAGTCACTTAAAAAAGGTGAAAGCGTTGTAAGCAATTCGAAACAGAAAGAATTGGAGCAGGAATTGCAGCGCACCCGGGAAGAAGTGCAAAATACACTTGAAGAAATGCAGACTTCACAGGAGGAATTGAAATCCACCAACGAAGAATTGCAATCTGCAAATGAAGAACTGCAATCAACAAATGAAGAACTTACCACCTCGAAAGAAGAAATGCAAAGCCTGAACGAGGAGCTTCAAACGGTGAATGCTGAATTACAATCGAAGGTAGATGATTTTTCGCGGGTGAATAATGATATGAAAAACCTGTTGAACAGCACGGATATTGCCACCCTGTTTCTCGACAAGGAATTGAATATCCGCCGTTTCACCAATGAAGCCACCAAGATTTTTAAATTAATCAAAAGCGATATTGGCAGACCTTTTACTGACCAGGTATCCGACCTCGTCTATCCGGAATTGGCCGCTGATGCACTGGAAGTATTACGGACCCTGATTTTTATTCAAAAAACCATCCCCGCAAGAGATGGAAGATGGTTTTCCGTTCGCATTATGCCTTACCGCACCTTTGACGACAGGATAGACGGACTCGTTATTACATTTATCAATACTTCGGACTACAAGCGGGTGGAAATGCAACTATACGAAAGCGAGCAGATCCATCAGGTACTTCTTAATTCATCTTCCGATATCATCATTAAATTATCGATCGACCTGAAAATACTGGAATTTAACCCGGGAGCCGAAAAGTTCTTTGGCATAAAACATAAAGAAGCCTTAAATCGTAATTTTGCTCAGCTTTTTGTTCCTGAAAACTCACAAAAAAAGGTTGAAAACGATTTGAAACGGCATCTGAACCAATTGCACGATGCCAGGTATACAATGAAAGTAAAAACCGCCCCGGGAAAAACTCCAGTAAATGAATGGTCCTGTAACATCATACAAAATATGGTGAAAATGCCGTCAGGAATTATTTTATCACTAAAAACACCTCAAATCCATGAGTAATAAAGATTTGGATCTGTCAGATCCTCAAGAGCTCCGCAGGAAAGCAGAAGAGAAGCTTAAAACCGGGAAGAAAAAGGCCACTCCATTATTGGAGGCCGATGTGAAAAAGCTTATGCACGAGCTTCAGGTGCACCAGATTGAATTGGAACTGCAAAATGAAGAACTTCGTGAAGCTTATGATACGGCTGAAACCGCGTTAAGAAAATACACCATGTTATACGATTTTGCTCCCATTGGTTACTTTACGCTTAACTCCGAAGGCAGCATCTGCGAGCTAAACTTTACCGGCGCTGAAATGCTTGGTGAAAAACGACATAGCTTGATAAACAGCAATTTTAAGCTTTTCGTTTCCGTGGATTCGCTTCCTGTTTTTAATACATTCTTCAGTAAACTATACACCGGTGAAGCGAAGGAATCCTGTAAACTAACGCTCGGTTATGATATGAAAACCTTATGCCATGTTTATATGGAAGGCATTGTTACAGGTGATGACCGGTTGTGCCTTTTATCTGTAGTTGATCTTGCCGG
>JAWOJJ010000147.1:0-81379 GCA_046481675.1 Bacteroidales bacterium
GGTTGCAGCTTGAGCAGCAGGTAGTCAATTTCATAAATACTCTCCGGATCGTCGATCTTTTCATTGAGGAGATTGGCGATATAGGCAATTCTGACCAGAGGGAATGCCTCCCTGATTTTTTCCAGGGGTTCATGGTGATACCGTATTGCGTCTGCCATCATGGAATTCATTTTCCATTTTTGCATCAGCCATGAACCAATTTCACAGTGGGAAACTCCCAGTAGTTGTGTTTCGGCCCATAACTTATTTTTGATATTCTTTATATTCGTAGGTTCGGCTAGAATTGATTCATGCTCTTTCGGAAAAGTTGAAATAAGAATCAGTTTACCGATATCAAGGAGAAGACCGGAAAGATACGCTTCGTCAATATTATTAAAAGAAATTTTTTGGGCAACGCGCCCTAAAGAAGAAACACTGCTGACCGAGATCAGAGATCTGCTGAAGAAGTAACGAATGACTTCATTATAACAACTTCACAGAGGCTGTGTAAAGAATCATTTTATTAAGCGTCGTTGCAACCGACCGAACCGACCGAAGGGAGCTCATGACCAAAGGGAATAACGGAGCTCAGCGAAGCTAAACCATAGTCGTCAACTTAATGTTTTAACATGTTATATGTCAAGCGCGTATGGATTTGATATAAACCGCGGAGTGCTTGCGAAAAATTCTTAAGTTGACGCGTTTGCCTGAAGGGGCGTAAGCATTTCTTAAGTTAACGGCTATGGTTGCAAACTACGCCTAGCGTATTGTACTGAATGTCAATCCTGAATGCTGAGCCTGCCGCATTTGTGAAAGCTCGTGCTTTTGCCTGCTATATTGGAATAGCTCCCTTTGAAAACTCATCCGGTACAGTTATAGGAAAAACCAAGGTCCATCCATTTGCCAATAAACAACTAAAATCACTCCTTAACCTGGCAGCAATGTCAGCCATACAACTAAAGGGTGAACATCAGCAGTACTATGCCAAACGTGTAAATGAACTCGGCAAAAACAAAATGAGCACAATGAATATTATTCGTAACAAATTAGTATATAGAGTCTTTGCCGTAGTTCAAAGAGAAACACCATATGTAGATTTACATAAATTTGCTGCGTAAAAATTTGGTTTTGTCTTAGAATACAGGCAGGCTTTAGCCGGTGGTAATCAATTGCAATACCCCATATCACCCGCTGCAAGCAGGTCATTGCCATGAGCATGGTGTTGCTTGCAGCGGTATTATATTTTGGTATCTTGTAATCCCCGGGGTGAAGCCCAGGGCTATTGATGCAGGGAAATTAATGGTTATTATTATTTGCTTCCTTTGCACTGGCATTTAATTGCCACTTCTGGTGATTTTTTGAATATTCAACAGCTTAACAGCAGCATTATATCTGTTTTTAATCATTGCCGATAATCTTTCTATTTATCTAAGAATAACAGTACTTTACAAATGTTAGCTTGACAGCAATAGGCACAGCCTGATCCGAACTTCAGTATACTGACATTTGCCCTTTTTTCTTTCGGGCACAATTTGCTATCTTTATTTATTATAAGAATAGCATTTTATTTATACTTCAATCCGATTCATGATAATCAAATCATTACTGGCAGGAGGGATGATCATGCTTTTATTTGCATGTGGCAGTCCTGAAAAACTGGTATCTGACGCCTCAAAAGACAGGATTTATTTTGGAAAAGCAGGCGGATTCACCAACATTTCCGCGGAATACGTGTTAATTGAGAAGTACGTATATAAAAGGGAAGGTGAAAAATTCAACATGATCCGGAAACTCAGCGGTGACCAGGTGAAAAGAATAAACAACCTGGTGGATGCCATTGATTTCAGTAAACTTAACCTGAATGAACCCGGGAATATGACCTATCACATCAGGCTGGTGAAGGCAGGATCGGTACGGGAGGTAAAGTGGTCAGACACTTCAGAAAACAGCCAGATCAGGGATTTGTATAAAACATTAACAGGCACCATTAAAGAGTAAGTCATGAGGTCACTTTTCACCATTGCATTACTTGTTGTATCAACATTGTTGTTAAACGCACAGCAGGGAAAAACCAAAGTCTACCGCAATAAGACGGTGGGTAAAGTAACCTCCGGAATCAACGCCGGTTAAAAAATAATCGACTTTGCAACCTGTTTCTACCGGCAATAACCGGTAAAAACAGAAAGGGTTAATTATCATTCAGGTGTCATATTATTATATACTAACCCGGGTGATTTATGAGAGCCTTGCTGATCGCATTGCTGGCCCTGTCTTCAATTCTTATCAAAGGACAGGATAATGAACCGGAACTGATTCCGGAGAAAATTGCGAGTACCATCCCGCCGGATGATGAGTTTATTCAGATTGATGGCCGGAATTCAGGTAACCCGTCCTCTTCATTCCTATACCAAAGGGGAAAACCATTGGATTTTAGTGAGGCCGTTTCTGATCAGCTATCGGATAATTATTCCGTAAACAGATCCCCGCTTTTCATTGAAAGAGAACGGCCGCAGCTGAAATCGGAAAGGAGTGTAACACCCCGGGAACAGTTCGGTAATTTTATGAATGAATTCCGGGAGGTAACCGGTGATTCCCCGCACATGAACTTCAGAATTACCGGCTCCGAAACCGACCACCTGGGCATAACCCATATCAGGGCGGTTAAGCAACACAAGGGCATTGACATTTACGGATCCGAATCGACCCTGCACATCGACCTGAAAAAGGAGCGTTTTACAGGTACGGTGGTTCAAATTGATTCGGAACTTGCAGCATCTCCTTCCGTTGATACTGGCCAGGTTATCAGGATCATTGAGGAAGATTTGCGGAAAATTACCTTACTCAGGCAATTGTCGCCCGCAGAAAAGAAGTTGCTGAAATACCCCGGGCCCATGTGTTCGCTGGTTTATTACGACAGGGATTACAAACATTACAGGCTCACCTGGGAGGTTTCCATCAGGCCCAACCTGGTTGAGGAATGGAAGTACTTTGTTGATGCCCTCACAGGCACAATCATTCACAAATACAACAATACCCGGTCAGACGGACCTGCGCTGGGCTCGGGAATTGACCTCAATGGTGCAACAAGAACCTTTGACGTATACCTGATGGAAGACATTTACTACATGTACAATGTAGCCGAAAGTATGTTCGACCCGGAAACCGATCAGGGCTTTATTGTTACCCTGGATGCCAAAAACACCTCCACATTTGTTCTTGATTTTTCTTACATTACCTCAACCAATAATACATGGACACAGCAGGCTGCTATTTCGGCACACTGCAATGCTAAAAAAACCTATACGTATTTTGACACCACTTTTAATTGGAAATCCTTTAACGGTAAAGGGGGAAATATTTTATCCATTGTGAATGTTGCCGAAGAAGACGGGACGTCCATGGAAAATGCCTTTTGGAACGGGCAGGCAGTATTTTACGGTAACGGGGGAGCAAATTTCAAACCGCTTGCAGGAGCTTTGGATGTTACGGCTCATGAGCTCGGGCATGCAGTGGTATCGGCAACTGCCAACCTGGAATATTACGGACAACCCGGCGCCATCAATGAGGCATATGCCGATATATTTGCCTGCATGGTTGACCGTAACGACTGGCAAATTGGAGAAGATGTCACCAGGCCGGGATATTCACCTTCCGGTGTTGCCCGGGATCTTTCCAATCCGCACAATATGGGCGACAGCACCAAGCCATACTGGCAACCTGCACACACAACAGAAATATTTCTGGGAACCCGCGATAACGGTGGCGTGCACATCAACAGCGGCATCATCAGTTACGCCTATTACCTGTATGCCTCTTCAGTTGGAAAAGAAAAAGCAGAGCAGGTTTTTTTCAGGGCACTAACCCTTTACCTAACAAAAACATCGGGGTTCATAGAATTGAGATTAGCTGTAATCTTTTCGGCCAGAGACTTGTTCGGAGACTTTTCACACGAAGCGGCAGAAGCGGCAAATGCTTTTGAACAGGTTGGGATCTATGAGGAAGAGTTATTTGATGATCCACAGGTATTTGACACCAATCCCGGCTCAGAATACCTGCTGACATACGACACCAATCCGTCTGATCCGGTTTCACTCTATTTATCATCCGCCATAGGTACCGATTATAAGCCCATAACCCGCACTGCCATGAAAGGTAAGGTGAGTGTTACCGACAACGGCACCACTGCAGTTTTCGTATCCAATGATTACCGGCTTAGAATGATTGACCTGGATCCGGCAAAACCCAATGAAAGATTCATCTCAGGCAGTTCGTATTATGACCATGTTGCCATTTCAAAAGACGGCAAAAGAATAGCAGCCACCAAGGCATATCTTGATGCCTCCATATACATTATTGACCTGATTTCAGGCCAGGGACGCAAATATATTCTGTATAATCCCACTACCGGTGGTAGTGGCACTGCTGCAGGCGGAGTTATTAAGGCAAATTCTGTGGAATTTGATTTAACGGGCGAATACCTTATTTATGATTGTTACAATGTAATTAACTCCAGCTCGCAAAAGAATATTTACTACTGGGATATCGGCTTTATCAAGGTTTGGGACAATCACCTGAATGACTTTGGTGACGGCACCATTTCAAAACTGTTTAACGCGTTGCCGGAAGATGTTAATGTTGCCAACCCTGTATTCTCAAAGAATTCGCCCAATATAGTTGCCTTTGATTATACCTTTGATAATGGCTTCATTGAGGAACACAGTATTTTTGCTGCCAATATTGAAACCGGCAAAATGAACCGCATAGCCGGCAATGATCGCCAGGGATTTCCTTCATTCTCAAACAATGATGATCAGATTGCCTATTCTGCGATTAATGACTTTAATATGCAGGTTGTGAAGGCCATGAAACTGAAAAGCGATAAAATCACCCCGGTGGGAGAAGCTGGAGTTCTTGTTCCCGATGCCAAATGGCCGGTTTATTTTGCCACTGGCGTCCGCTCATTAGGCCTGGCACCGGTAGCAAATTTCACAGCTGATTACAGGGCCGGCGGGTTGCCGCTGCATGTCAGGTTTATGGATATATCAACAAACAAACCCACCTCATGGCTCTGGGTATTTGAAGGCGGAACTCCGGACTCTTCCGGTTTGCAAAATCCCCAAGTTACATTCTCCATCCCGGGAACCTATAAAGTAAAGCTTATTGCATCCAATAATTTCGGAGAGAATAACATCATCAAGGAAGAATATATTCATGCTTATGATGCCACTGATATAAATCCTGCAGAACAGGAACCCTTTACGATTTACCCCAACCCGGTAAGTGGCCTGCTCCATATAGAATATGACCTGCCCTACCGGATTGGCATTTTCAATCTTCAGGGTGTGCAGGTATACTCAGGAGCAAATGATCCGGTTATTGATTCATCACCTTGGCCTTCCGGTGTTTACATAATGGAACTCAAAACAGGGCAAGGCAGTTACAGGAAGAAATTGCTTAAACAATAGCCAACTACAGCGACGCTTATTTTTATTATTCTGATGCATTTTTTACATTTGTAGAAACAAATACCTCAGAAGTCATGTCAAAAGAAAAATCTCCGCCAAAAGAAAAGGAAAAGAAACAGGCAAAACTATCCCTCAAAGAAAAAAGAGCCGCAAAAAAAGAAAAGCGTGGTAAAAAAGGATGATCCATCCCTTTTCCCTTCTTCTGTCAATAACCCGGATTAATATTCGTATTTTTATGGCTTATATTATAAATCTACAACCATGCTCAAAAATTTAGTTGAATTGATTAAAGAAAATGCAGGTGAGGCGATTATTAACAATCCTGCCATTCCCAATGAAAAAAATAATGCCGCAATTGAAACAGCAGCCGGGGCTCTTTTCAAAGCCCTGAAAGGAACTGCAAAAACCGGTGGTGTTAATTCCATAAAAGATTTATTCCAGGAAGGAAGTGATGTGAATTCAAATCCTGCTGTAAACAACATCTCTGCCAATGTTGCCGGAGAACTGATGAAGAAATTCGGCCTCAACAAAGGTTCAGCAAACAGCATTGTTGCCATGCTTATTCCTATTGTTTTAAGCAAGCTCGTCAAGAAAACCAACGATCCAAAAGACAACAGCATCAATCTCGAAAGCGTTATCGGATCTCTCACTTCCGGTAAAAGTGGACTGGGCGGATTGGGCAACATCCTGGGCTCGCTCAAAGGCATGCTGGGAAGCAGAAGTTAGTAAAAACAAAACAGGTGAGGCATATCACCTGTTTGTTTCCAACTCCATTGTCATCAGCCCGTATATATGGACAGTAAACATAAAAAAAGGAATGATGAAGAAAGGAGTACTTTTAATTGCATTTTTACTCGTGGGAGTAAGTTTTGGCTATTCTCAGGTTACCAGTGTCAGCCAGGCACAGACCATGTATATTTACAACTTTTCCAGGCTGATCCAATGGCCTGCAGGTAGTGCATCGGGTGATTTTGTAATCGGAGTGGTTGGTGATAACGAGCTTTACAGCAGTCTTACCAAATATGTAACCAATAAAAAAGTTGGTACACAGCCTATTGTAGTTAAAAAATTTGATGATCCGCAAAGCGTAACCCGATGTCACATTGTTTTTGTGGGTGACGGTAAGGTTTCACGCCTGAATGAAATTGTCGGAAAACTCCAGGGGGCAAACAGCCTGATCATTACTGAAAGAAGAGGAATGATCAATTCAGGTTCTGCAATTGACTTCTTCATGGATGAGGACAAGCTCAGGTTTGTAATGAACTCCAATAATGCTCAGAAATACAATCTTACCGTGAGCAAATCACTGGAAGATATGGCTTATAAAAACTAACTGCACTCAGTTTGCGAATTAATCCTGCCAGGAAATCCATTTCGTCTGGCAGGCCTTTAAAAGGATGGGACCTTCTGAGGTGACTTGCTCACCGGAAATCAGGTCCCATCCTTTTCTTTTTGCCGGTAACAACGGTTTGATTTCAACCGGTTGAACCGACATATTCGACAGGCAAATGACCTGTAAGCCTGTTTTGGTATCCGTTCGTGCAACTGCAAATACCGAACTGCCAAGTGCCGGAATTTCCTGGTTACAGGCCGGATGAAAAGCCGGACAGTTTTTTCGGATTCGGATCAGGCGAGTCAGTCTGTTGAACAACCGTTGTTGCATGGTGTCGGAAGCAAGAAACCGGGATAACTCTTCTTCACGCAGCTGCCTCCGGTTAATGCTCCTGGCCCTTCCTGTGGACTCAACCCCGGCATAGTCGTTGGGTGTTCCCAACAGGCTATGAATATAAAAAGCCGGCATGCCCCGGAGTGACATCATAATTGCTTGTGACGTGACAAATCGCTCTTCCTGGAGGTGATCGGGCCCAAGTTGACTGCCCTTCATGGCATCGAGGTAGGTGATGTTGATTTCATAAGGGCTTTGTGACCCATCGGCATTGGTTTTCCTGCTTACCATCCCCCCAAATCCGGTCATCGCCGTGATCAGTTTTTCGATTTCTCCGTCAGGCAGCAATCCTTCCAGCGGGCGCACTCCAATTCCGTCATGTGATGCCGTATAATTGAGGAATGTTTGGCCTTCCGATGTTTTCGGTATTTCCTGTGCCCATTTATTAAGATATCCGGCATTGCCGGTATGCAGGGCATGCAACAGCAGCGGGGGCAGGCTGAACTGGTATACCATATGGGCTTCATCATTCCTGCCGAAATAACTCCAGTTCTCCCGGTTGGGTACATTGGTTTCCGTAAGAATTATGGTACCCGGGCAAACCCGGGTGGCAATATCCCGAAACAGTTTTACAATCTCATGTGTTTCAGGCAAATGAAGGCAGGCCGTACCAGGAACCTTCCAGAGAAAAGCTATGGCGTCGAGCCGGAAGATCCGGATTCCGCGGGAGATATAAAATATCATGATCCGGATCATTTCCAACAAAACTTCCGGGTTTGAGAAATTCAGATCGATCTGGTCAGCGCTGAAAGTGGTCCACACATCTTTGGGGCCACCTGCTGTTACAAACCGTGTAAAAAGAGGCGTACTGCGGGGCCTGACCACATTGCCATAGTCAGCGCCGGGTTGTGCCTCAATAAAATACCCCCTGCCCGGATCGCGGTTTTGCAGGTAATTTTGAAACCAGGGATGTGCCGATGAAACATGGTTAATCACCAGGTCAGCCATCAGGGTATAATTTGAAGCCAAAGCCGCAATATCTTCCCAGGTTCCAAGGTCTGAATTCACCTCCATGAAATCACTTACAGCAAAACCATCATCGGAAGTGAACGGAAAAAAAGGCAATACGTGTAGCGTACTGATAGTATCTGCCAGATACTTGTCAGCAAACCGCCTGAATGTTCTTAAAGGATTTTCAGCAGCTGACCTGATGCTGTTGCCATAGGTAATCAACACCATGTCCTTTTCATTCCACCCGGGTTTGCCTTTATATTGCAGGTTTGCCATGGCCATGATCCGGTTCACCAGCCCCTCACTGAAGTTCGTTTTGTAGATTACCTGCAAATGACGGGCAACTATTCCGGCAAATTCAGCCATGTCGGCAACGCTGTTTCCATGCTTGGCACTGTTGGTCATGGTGCAATCGGTTTAATGCAGGCCCCGGGTGAAAACGTTGTTAATTAGAGGCCCCAGGGATTTTGAAATAACCTGGTGACCCAGTTTTTCTGACAGCACCTTCAGGTTATGGGCAACCAGCTTGTTCCGGAAAGTTACATCAGTGGCAATTTGGAATGTTGTCTGAATCAGTCCGGGATCCAGAATGTTATCCTCAACGTAGGGCAGATCAAATCCAAGTGGTTCCAGGTCAGTTTTAAAAACGCCGTATTTATTGATGACCACCGGTAATCCGGCTGCCAGCATCTCAAGCAGGTTGTTGCCAAATCCTTCAACCTGGCTGAAATAGGTTCCGATTCCTCCGGCAGCAGCTACTACCGATGGTATTTCAAAAAAGTTATAATACTTCTTATCCACAATAATATCCCGATGCGACAGGATGTGATCTTCACCGAAGATCATGAATACAGCAGAGCCTGAGTATTCTTCCTTTTTCAGCCGGAAGTATTCGGCCAGAAATTCTTTATACTTTGCCTGCTCGTCACCTGAATGCCCTGATATTAGAAGCGCTATGCACTTACGGCTTCCGTTTTCATGAAACCTCTTCTCCAACTCAAAGGCAAGGTCAATGGCAAATTCGATTTTTTTGCGCGGCACAATACGCGTGTGCTGAAGCAGTACCAAAGTGCTATCCATTGTAAAACCGGCAGATTCAACCATGGAAACCAGTCCGATATTTTTAAAGAAGGATCTGTTGTAGTTATCCTGTGGCGGATAAATGAGCTTGTTTCCCTCCCAGTCGTTTTCTTTCCAGTTCCACGAAATATCATGAGTGTTGGGGATGATCACGGTACGTTGACTGAAATATTCATCCAGCCGGTGAATGCCGTACTGATCAAATATTCTTTTGGCCAGCTGCGGCTGTGTGCTGTTTATAAAAACAATGCCATCCACATAGGTGCCCGGAAGATACTTCAGGTATTTCCGGATAACCGGATTGGGATTTGAAAATTGCTCTCTTTCAAAATAGGAGTCGTGCCACCATACCAAAACCTTGGGCCAGATGATGTTCTGCTTTCTGAGCGACTCGAAATAATAGCCCAGCCCGACAGCTGTAATGAAATTGTACGGGTGCGATGTATTGTGGGCAATGATGATGTCGATATTGTTCTTTTGAACAAATTCGGCAATGATGTCCCTGGCGATCAGCGCATTTTCATGAATCAGTTTGTCGAGTGTTTCGTCGGCCTGATCATTGAATTTGCTGGTGATCATTTTGTGCATTTCGCTCTTGTGCCAGAAAACTTCGTTGGTTTGGGCATTAAACCTGGGAGAGGTATGGGCGGCCAGAAAATAAATATTGCCCAGCTGAATACCCAGACCTTTAACCATGGCATTTACCGACTGGTCAATTACAATGGAAACCCCGTCGTTTTTACCAATCAGTGAATGTATGATTCCGTAATTGAGGTGAGATATGTCCATTATACAATAATTTTAAGCACCTGGTGCAGATCGGTAATAACAAAATCGGGAGTAATGCTCTTCAGCTCGGTTAACTCTTCGCGCATTCTTAAGGATTTCATGTCTCCTGCAAAAAGCACTGTTTTTAATCCGGCAAGGTGTGCCGGGTATACGTCGCGGAACATGTCATTGCCAACGAAAAGAATCTCGTCGGGGTAAATGTCGTATTTATTGCGACAACTGTCCTTCAGCATTTCAAAAAGGTAAGAGTCGGGTTTTGACCGCTTGCACCGATAGGAAAAGATAGTCAGTTCATCGTCAAACGGCGGCACCAGCTCCGATTCGGAAATTGACCCGTTCATGAAGTAATTGAGAATAACCGGGGTATAGAACTGTGCGTTAGATACAATGCCCAAAGGCATCTGCCTGCCGGCCAGGTGTGTGATCACCTCCTTCATACCGGGCATCGGGTAAATCCGGTTGCTTAATACTTCAAAAACAAAGGTAAAGCATTTTATGCAGAGCGATCCGCTAATAACCAGGTTGTTTTTATTGCTGTTGATAATATGTTCCCAAACGGAAAGGATGTCTATTTCAGGATAGGGCTTGTCTTCAGATTTATCTTTCTGGTGAACAAGGGCAACCTCTCTTTTAAACGATTCGAGCATTTCAGTAAGAACATCAGCACATTCCGGACCGGGGCAGGTAAGTTCAATCCCGGCCGCATCCAGGGCAGTTTTCAAGTTCGCGGTTGTGATCACCGATTCCTCAATATCACCGGAATCAGAGATCACCAGGGTACCGTAAACATCAAAAACGCACGCTTTAATTGAAGAATCCTGCTGAAAACAAGGCTTCAGCAGCGTGGGAACAGGTTTCATTTCAGGTGTTTCACCGAGAAATTTCCCTATATATTCCAAGTAATTCTTTTCCATACGCTTCAATAGAATAACTATCTGAAATAACCTGCTGGTTTTCCCTGATGATGCTGTCAGTGACATCACTGAAAAGTGAAGCAAGGAACGGATTTTGGCTGATCATTGCTTCCTTTGCAGAATTCTCCTGTGTCACCGATTGAATGAGTTCAGCCTGTTCTTCATGGTTCACATCACCAAAATCAACAACTTTCCCGCCGGATTTAACAAGAATGTGATCATACAACCTGGGAAATGTAACTCCCTGTTTCACGAGATCCTCTGTAATACAGGGTAGCCTTCTTCCGATTACCGGTGTACCGGTGAGCCAGGGTTCCAGGTATACCATACCAAATCCTTCGCGGATGCTTGTTGTTATGCAAAAATCGGAAATATTCATTAATTCTTCATGATTTACCTGTTCACCGGCCTCAAATATAATCTTCAATCCGTTGCGACTGCAAAAAGCTTTCCAGAATTCATATTGTGGCAGTTCCTGCGGATTTTTCGGTGGCAGTGTAACAACAAACTCAGCAGTATCTTGAAACAGGGCGGCAAGTAATATGAATTCACCCGGATTCTTTCGCGCTATGAGCCGAACCGGGTAGGTACATATCTTTTTACCGGGATTGATGCTCAAGGCCTTGCAAATTCGGGCCCTGCGTTCAACCTTTTGTGTGGCATGGAGAGCAGTTTGAATCACAACCGGGTTGGGTAATAAATGCACACGCGAAGAATCTATACCGGCATTCAGAATCCGTGTGTAATCGCATGAATTCAAAACTACGAAATGACAGTTCGGGTAATCGGGATACATTACCTTGCCGAGGGATACCCCTGAGTAGGCGGGTATGGTACTATTCAGCAAAGAAAAGTTGTTCATCCGGTCTTCTGCAAAGTCGTGGCAATGGTATACAACAGGAATACCCTTTGAAGCAAGCAGGTATGCCGAAAAGGTAACAGCCGGATTTTTCCCCAGCGTAGGGTTGTGAAAATGAAACACCGGGTTGCCCTTCAAATGAAATCTGAAAAAGTCATTAATAGAATTAACGCTATGGGAATACTCATTTCGATCGGATACGGCGGAATACCCGAGTGCCGGTTCAACAATGGCGGGAACATCATGGGCAACAACCGGTTGATTTGCCTGTCCGCACAACACCTGCAAGTTAGTTTTTGGTGTAATGCTCTTGATTCCGGCAATCTGCGATTCAATTACCCGGGTTACCCCACCCGGGTTGAGATGATAATGTATGATGCTGACTTCCATAAATGAATGGAATAAGATGATGCGCTATTTTGTGAGTGGGATTTTTATCCTCAATAAATTTAAATAATAAACGATGAAATTAAACCATTCATCAATATGATTTGTTTATAGTTTAATTGATCTGTAATTTTGTATCCTGATGATGAAGATAATAATTTCATCTGCCGCAGCGTTTTTATCGAAACCCAATATCCTAAATCATTCCTGCCCATGCATTCTTTAAGAATTAGTAAATTTTTGTTTTTCAGCATATTTACCCTTGCATTGCTGTTTCCATCCGGAAGTTTTGCGGGAAATACTTCCAAATCCTTCCAGGAAAGCAGGGTTATCCTGAACCCGGTTTATAAAGTTAAAAGATTGTCGAATGGAACAGTTGTTGTAAGTACCGCCGAAAAGGACGGAACAATTGTAAAGCACGAATTCAGGGAGTTGTATGCTGATCTGGTTATGGCAGCCTATAGAAAACAGCGTTTGGCGCTGATTGTGAATAATCTGTCGAAGAAATATTACTTATCGGAAGATGATTGCCGGCGTGAGGTTAAGCATGCACTCAACGAGCTCACAGAATGGCAAATTGTTTTGCGTGATGGTTTAAACCCCTGATCTTTTTTTTCAACTGCGGTTTTCGTCAATAGTAACATATAGGGTAAAACGACTGCAGGCTTCATTTAAAGGAAAGAATTCATAGCCGATCTTGTTTCCCGAGATTTTTGCTATTTCAATAAGTCCCAGTCCGGCTCCGCCCGTGCTGGTAAACTCTCCATTGGTAATGGTTTCCTTGTACAGCTCTTTAATCTCCTGCTTATTCAGTGAATTCAGGTGATCAAGCTTTTTCCGGAGCAGCGGGGTCGCGCGGTTATCCAAAATGTTTGAAGAGCACATTTTGAATGCATGTTCTTCCCGGATGATGGACAGGGTGGAAACAAAATCATGCTCATTGTCAGCTATACCTGTTGGTTTCCGGCTGTGCTTCATGATGTTTTCCAGTACTTCAATCATAACAAGCAAAATTCTTTTGTATGTACCTATCTGAATGCCCATGGTGTGAACCTGACTTTTCAGTTTGTGAATCAGCTCGCCAATAGTTTCATACTGGATTGTGCCGTGAAAATCAATAACTGTGCTATTTTTCAACAGGTCAATGAGGTTAGTTTCTTAAATTTTAATCATTTAAAATTCATTATCTGATAAAACGTATTTCTACCGCGCAGGGTTACGGGATGCATCGCAATTCAGCCATTTCCATAACCAACGTCCTCCAGCAGTATGTTCTTTTGTGAAGCAGCTACAGCCAGTGAATCGCAACGCTCGTTTTCGGGAATAGCTGCATGCCCCTTTATCCATACAAATCTCACCTGGTGTTTTCTGTAAACCTGAAGGAATCGCTGCCACAAATCAGGATTTTTTTTGCCTGCAAAGCCCTTTTTTTCCCATGCAAATACCCATTTTTTCTCAACAGCATCTGCAACATATTTTGAATCGGTATAAACGGTTACCAGGCAATTTCCGGTTTTAAGTGCTTCAAGGCCTGAAATCACAGCCAGCAGCTCCATCCTGTTATTGGTGGTATGCCTGAAACCTTCCGACAATTCTTTCCGGTGCTTTCCCGATAGGAGTACAACGCCAAATCCACCGGGTCCCGGATTTCCGCTTGCCGCACCGTCGGTGTATATAGTTACCTTATGCTGCATTGGGGAGCGTGATTCCTGTATTTGACAGAAACAAGCGGATGGCTATTGCCAGCAGGATGATACCAAATACCTTGGTCAGGATCAGTATTCCGGTTGGCCCCAGGATGCGCTCTACCAGCCGTGTAGCCCTGAGTACAAGATAAACGAAAAGCATATTCAGGCTTAGCGCAATAAAAATGGTCCACAGGCTGTAGGCAGCTTTGAGCGAAATAATGGTGGTCATGCTGCCTGCTCCTGCAATAAGCGGAAAAGCCAGGGGAAATATAGAGGAGTGTTTCAGTGATTCATACTTGAAGAACTCAATTCCCAGAACCATCTCCAGCCCCAGAAACAAGAGCACAAAGGAGCCTGCAATGGCAAATGAATTGACATCAACACCAAACAGCTTCAGAAAAGGCTCCCCGACAAATAGAAATAGAAGCAGAATTGCATAGGCAACAAGCGTAGCTTTACCTGCTTCTATTTCACCCGATCTACGCTTTAATTCAAGAATATAGGGAATGGAACCGGTGATGTCAATCACGGCAAAGAGTACCATAAAAACAGATAAGACATCCAATATTCTGATTTCCATACGGTAAAATTAAGACCTCTGAATTAAAAAAAGCCTACCGGATTATTTTCATTTCGTTCACCAGGTGGGTAGCTCCTGCGAATTTGTCCATAATGAATAATACATACCTGATATCTACACAGATACAACGTTGCAACTGGGGCTCAAACACAATGTCTCCGCTCATAGCCTCCCAGTTACCGTCGAATGCAAGCCCGATCAGGTTGCCGTCACCGTCGATTACGGGGCTTCCTGAGTTGCCGCCGGTGATGTCGTTGTCGGTTATAAAACAAACCGGCATGGTTCCGTTGACGCCGTATGGGCCGTAATCCTGTTTCCGGTAGAGCTCACTTAATTTTTCGGGAACCACAAATTCCCAGTTATCCGGATCTTCTTTTTCCATGATACCCTGGAGTGTGGTGTAATAATCATAGTGAACGGCATCGCGGGCAACATAATCCCTTACTTTTCCGTAAGTCAGACGCATGGTGGAGTTGGCGTCCGGGTAAAATTTGCGATCCGCATGCATCTCCTGCAATCCTGCAATATAAAGCCGGTGGCCCTTGTCATAAATAACATCATAGGCAGCTTCGGAATAATACACATTTCTGTACACATCAATAATTGAAATCGCAGCCTGCAGGGCTGGGTCATTCTCCAGGATCTTCAGCGACGGCTTCCGGATGAAGCTTTCAAACTTATCAGGATCTGCAAAAATGGTTCTTGAAAAAAGAGCCTCAGAATAAGCGTTCAAATCACCTTTGTATTTCTTATTAATCAGTGCATAAAAGCCGGGGTGGTATCCGGCAGGCACCTGGTCGCGGTATAATTTCAGCATTACTGGCACTACCTTCATGTCGGTTGCCACGCTGTAATCTTTGTAGAAATCTTCCCACCGGGCATGCAGCATCCTGGCCAGGGAATCGGCAAGAGCCCTGTTGTCCGGATCATTTTTTAATGCATTGTATAAACCATATGACCTGTATGCGAAACCGATAATTTCGGAACCCGAAAGGAAACACTCATTCACATACTGAATGACATGTGTGTAAGATGAGCGTTTTTCAACTGCCTCCCGGATGAAGTTAAGTGCATCACCATATTTGCCCTTACGCAGGGTATCGGCATTCACCCAATTTGTAAATTCCGCTTCTTCCTGTTGCTTTTTTGCCAGAACACCGAGGCGTTTTAATCCCAGGTTTTGTCCGATAGAGTATTTCCAGTAATTGGAGGATGATGCAAATTTTGAAGCATACTGAATATTCACCTTTTCATCGGCACGCATATCCCGTTGCAGGATCTCCTGCTTTTGGCCACGGATTTCAATCCGGTTTTCATTGGTAATTGTCATGAGTTCCTTAATTTCCCAAGAGGTCATGTAGCGGTTTGTTCTTCCCGGGTAACCCATAACCATGGCAAATTCATCCATTTTCCGATCTTTAAGTGAAACCGGAAGGAAGTGTTTCGGCTTCAATGGAACATTATCTTTAGTGTATTCTGCGGGTTTGCCATCGGGGCTGCTATATACCCTGAACACACTGAAATCACCGGTATGGCGTGGCCAAACCCAATTGTCAGTATCGTAACCAAATTTGCCTATGGAAGAAGGGGGCGCACCCACAAGCCTTACATCGGTGAAAACTTCGTAAACCAGCAGGTAGTAATTATTCCCGCCAAAAAAGGATCTTACCCTGGCTTCGTAATGTGTTCCTGTAACAGCTGCAGCAGCAATGGAGTCCATCCGCGGCGCTGTACGGGAAATCCGGATATCTTCCGGAACTGTATCTGCAATACCCGACAATACCATATTGGTAACGTCTTCAATCCGTACCAGGAAAGTGGCTCTCAACTGAGGGTTAGGAAGCTCTTCCTCATATTTACCGGCCCAAAATCCGTCGGCCAGGTAATTGTGTTCTGTGGTGCTGTGATTCTGAATGGCATCGTAACCACAATGATGGTTGGTGAGCAGCAAACCGTTTTCAGAAACAATTTCGCCGGTACAACCACCGCCAAAAATAACAATGGCGTCTTTCAGGCTGCTGTTGTTGATGCTGTAAATATCTTCAGCGGTGAGTTTTAATCCCATGGTATGCATGGTATCAATATTCAGCTTTTCGATCAGCGGCAACAGCCACATTCCTTCATCGGCCCTCAGGCCTGTGTTCAGCAATAACAAAACACCCAGTGTCCAAATTCTCATCTTTTTCATAAATAAATCTTCAATTTAATCTTATATCCATTTTAAAAGTTGCATTCAAGCTGTTGATTCAGCAGCGAAAAACTTCTCCGGTGATACGCTGAAATCCCGTATCTGGCAATTGCTTCGCGATGCAGGGCAGTAGGGTACCCCTTATTCTGATCCCAGGCATAAAATCCAACCTCTTTATGAAGCCGGTGCATATACTCATCACGCCAGGTTTTTGCAAGCACAGATGCAGCTGCTATGGAGGCATAAATTCCATCACCTTTTACGATACAAGTATAGGGAATATTTCGGAATGGAAAGAAACGGTTTCCGTCTACCAGTATATGAGCAGGGCAAACGGACAACTGGTCCAGTGCCTGATGCATAGCCAGGATGGAGGCACGCAGGATATTCAATTCATCAATTTTCAGGTTATCAACCTGTGCTACCGCCCAGGCAATCGCGTGATTTTCTATTTCAGTCCTGAGTTTTTCCCTGATCCGGGGAGAAAGCTTCTTGGAATCATTCAGCAGGGGATGATGATAGTCTTCCGGCAGAATTACCGAAGCTGCAAAAACCGGTCCGGCAAGACACCCGCGTCCGGCTTCATCACACCCTGCTTCAGGTATCCCGGGTGTATGAAAACTTTTAAGCATACGCATAATGACGGATTGTGCTTTCAGTATTTGCAAAACTTTCTACTTTTGTAAAGAAAACAATTTTCGACAGCTTTGAAAAGGAAATTTGTCACTAATCTTGCCCTTCTTTTATTACTGAACCTGCTGATCAAGCCCATCTATGCATTTGGCATTGATGTGGGGGTTCAGAATGCAGTTGGCGCAAGTGAATACGGCAATTACTTTATTCTGCTGAACTTTTCCATTATTTTTCAGATCTTGCTCGATCTGGGCATTGAGAATTTCAGCCGGCGTGAGATTGCAAGGCACAGCCAGCTGCTTAATAAGTACTTTTCCAACATTCTTCCGCTGAAGTTGCTGCTCGGAGCGCTGTACTTTCTGGTGTGTTCTGCCGCCGGATATTTCATGGGCTGGCAGGCACATGAATTCAAAATCCTGCTGGTGCTCATGTTGAATCAGTTCCTGGCAAGTTTCATCCTTTATCTGAGGGCTAATTTGGGAGGGATGCACCTTTTTGGAGCTGATAGTATTGTGTCGGTAATTGACCGGTTTGTGGTTATCGTGATTTGCGGGTTCCTGTTACTCGATCCGGTTACCCGAAGTGTCTTCCGGATTGAATGGCTGGTTTTTTCACAAACTGCCGCCTATCTGATAGGTGCCAGTTTTGCCTTTTCTCTGGTTTTTTCAAAAACCGACACGGTCAGGTTCCGTTTTGACCTCAGGTATTATAAAACCATATTGCTGAAAACAATGCCTTATGCCATGCTTATTCTGCTCATGGCCATTTACCTCAGAATTGATTCGGTTTTACTTGGGAAGTTGCTGGATGACGGTAAAATACAAGCCGGAATATATGCACAGAGTTTCAGGGTTATTGAAATACTCTCCAATTACGGATATCTTTTCACAGTGATCCTGCTTCCTGTATTTTCAAAAATGATCAAACAGGGCGAGTCTGTAAGACACCTCACCCGTTTGTCGTTTACCTTACTGATTGTGCCGGCCATCATCATCACCTTCGGATGCATCAGTTTCCGGATGGAAATTATGAACACCCTTTATCAGGAACATATTCAAAGTTCATCCCGGATTTTGGGTATCCATGCTTTCAGCTTCCTGGGAATCTGTATCACGTATATTTTTGGCACCCTGCTTACGGCTAACGGAAGCCTGAAGCATCTCAACACCATGGCCATATTGGCCGTAATTCTCAATATTACGCTGAACATATTGTTGATCAAAAGATTTGGAATTACCGGTGCTGCTGTAGCCAATGCCAGCACACAAGTTTTTACCGCCATATACCAGATTGTACTCACCAAACGGATATTCAGATTCAAAACCGATTTCGGGCTGCTGGCCAAACTTGCCCTGTTTGTAATTCTGATGGTTGCCGGCAGTATGCTTTCGGCCAACCTCAACATGGCCTGGTATTATTCATTTGGCATTTATGTTCTGGGCGGAACTTTGTTGTCATTTGCACTGGGCCTGATCAGGCTCAGGTCAATCTATGAGATTGTGCTGTACAACAGATGAAAAGAAAATCATTAATAATAACCTGGCGGCGGACACCCTATTTTGAAAAGCTTCGGTAATTCGGTAACTTTGTAACCTGATTGCGCTCATGCGTATGAACCTGGTAATTGACATCGGAAACAGTCATATCAAGCTGGCCACTTTTAACGGCAAAGGCGATCTTGTTGAAAATTTCCGCAAGGAAAAAAGTGCTTTCCCCGAAATAATCAGCCTGATTGAAAAGATACCTGCCCAAAAAGCGATCATCTCAGCAGTTGGCCGGCTGGATCCGGAATACCGGGAGATCTTTACAACAAGTTTTCATGAGCTGGTCTTCCTGGAAAAGAACACGCCCCTGCCTGTAAAAGTACTGTACAAATCCCCCGAAACACTGGGGCTCGACCGGATTGCAGCAGCTGCAGGAGCGCACCGGATTTTCCCGGGTTTCTATGTACTGATTATCGATATGGGAACTGCAATTACCATTGACCTGCTGACACCCCGGGGAGAATTTCTTGGCGGCAATATTTCACCCGGCATGCATACCCGTTTCAGGGCGTTACATGATTTTACGACAAAGCTTCCAATGGTTGCGCCGGACAATACCTTTCCGGAATTCGGAACCGATACAAGAACAGCCATTGTTGCCGGAGTTCAACAGGGAATCATCCATGAAATCGACCGGTATACAGACGCATACGAACAACAATATCCCGGCTGCAAATTCATTATTACCGGCGGCGATTGCGGATTTTTTGTTTCCCGCTTAAAAAGATCCATATTTGCAAAACCGGAATTGGTACTTACCGGACTTAATACCATTCTGGAATTCAATACATCCCGGAAAAAACAATGATGCTTTTCATACGGAAACATAAAAATGTATTGCTTGTCAGGCTGCTCATCCTGTTGGCCATCATCTGGCAAGTGACGGCCTGCAAAAATGATATTGAAACAGTTAACGCACTTACCAGCGAGCTTGAACTGCCTGATCTGTCGGGTTATAACATTGAATTGACATTCACTGATTCGGGGATGCTCAAAGGAAGAATCACCGCACCCGAAGTGCATCAGTATCTGCGCGTGGAAGAACCTTATTATGAATTTCCCAAAGGGATGAAGACCGTTTTCTATGACGTTTCAGGGCAGCCAAAATCTTTCATTCAGGCAAAGTATGCCATATTCTACGAGAACCGTCAATTGTGGGAGGCCAGGAACCAGGTGGTTGCAGAATCACCTGCGGAAGGAAAAAAACTTGAAACAGAGCACATGTTCTGGAATCAGCGGGAGAAAATTGTATATTCGGAAAACTTTACCAAAATGACCAACCCCAACGGGGTTTTTACCGGAGAGTTCGGCTTCGAAGCCCGGGAAGACCTCAGTCATTGGGAATTGAAAGGCCTTAAAGGAAAGGTAAATGTGCCCGACCTGCAACCTGAAACCCCAACAGATCAGTAATTGATGCAAGTTATTATATGAGCCAATTGCTATTTATCATTGCCATGCTGATGCTTGCCGCTTTTTTTGCAAGCATGGAAATTGCATTTCTGGCGTCGAATAAACTCAGGCTCCAGCTGGAACGCAAACAGGGATTACTGTCTTCAAAAATCATAGGCATTTTCCAGGATTATTCAGGACAATATATAGCCACCATACAACTTGGTAACAACATTGCCATTGTTACATATGGTATTTTCATTTCGCGTTGGCTTGATCCGTTTTTCAGCAGTTTTATCAACTCCGAAACCGGGGTGATGGTTGTTCAAACCTTATTATCAACTCTGATTGTTCTGTTGCTGGCTGAATTTCTGCCCAAGGCACTGGTAAGGATCAATCCCAACTTTGCCCTGCGTCTCATGTCGTTTCCCCTGTTGTTGTTTTTTATCATACTGTATCCCGTGAGCCTGGCAATTCACAGGCTGTCGAACCTCATTCTGAAAGCGATTGTAAGGACCGATTCAACTGACCAGTATGACCAGGTGGTTTTTGGGAAAGTCGACCTGCACCACCTGATTGATGAAAGCCAGGATATTAAAGGCGGGAACCAGAATGAAGACATGGCTGAAATCAAGCTGTTTCAGAATGCCCTGGAGTTTTCCAATGTCAAAGTCAGGGATTGCATGATTCCCCGTACGGAAATGGTTGCAGCAAACGTTGGGGATTCTATTGAGGCCCTGCGTCAGAAGTTCATCGACAGCGGTTTCTCAAAAGTGCTCATTTACGAGAAGAATATTGACAATATTGTTGGCTATGTTACTTCAAAGGGGTTATTTAAAAACCCAACCGATATCAAATCCATGATGATGGAAATTCCTTTTGTCCCCGAAACCATGAAAGCCAACAAGCTGCTCAAAAAATTCATCCAGGAACACAAGAGCATTGCCGTGGTTGTGGATGAGTTCGGGGGTATTTCAGGTATGCTTACCATTGAGGACATCATGGAAGAAATATTCGGCGAGATTGATGATGAACATGATGTTGATGAGTTTGTTGAGAAAAACCCGGAAAAGGGACATTATATCTTTTCAGGGCGCCTTGAAATTGATTATCTGAATGAAACCTACAACCTGGGCCTGCCCGAGTCAGAAGAATATGACACCCTGGCAGGATATATTATTTTTTCAAACCAGAACATCCCCAAAGTAAATGACAAGATCATTGCCGGCAATTACGAATTCCGGGTTCTCAAAGTAAGCCGCACCCGCATTGAGCTTGTCCAGATGATAACCCTTCAGGAATAAAGTTGTTGAATGCCAACAAGCCGCATGTGGGTCAATCTTCTAATTTTTACTTTTCATTCTTTATAAATAAGATTAATTGCTATATTCGTACCCGATTTTTTTGAACATTATAACAGAAGTTACTACATGGCAATTCTAGAAAAATTGAGAGTCAGAGCCGGCTTTTTGCTGGCTATTGTAATAGGTTTGGCATTACTTGCATTCGTTTTAAGTGATTTTCTTGATTCGAGCGGATCTCTTTTTACCAGCTCGAAATTTGAAATAGCTGAAGTTTCGGGAAAATCTGTTCCTTACACAGAATACGAAACCAAGGTACAGGAACTGGTGGATATTCAGAAAATCCAGAGCGGACAGGAAAGCCTGAATGAAGAAACTGTTGACCAGATCAGATCAGTTACCTGGGAGAACATGATCCAGGACATGCTGCTGGAAAAACAGTATGCCAAACTCGGAATTGATGTTTCCGATGAAGAACTTGGGAACATGATCCAGGGTGAGAATCCCCATCCTTTCATCTCTCAGATTTTCACTGACCCGCAAACGGGCATACTCAACCGGCAGGCATTACACGCCTTTTTGCAGCGTATTAGAGACGATGAGGTTGCCAGTGATGAAACCAGGTTTTATCTTTACGTGGAAAACGAAATTTACCGGCAACGTAAAAATCTCAAATACAACAACCTGATAAGAAAGGGCCTTTACGCTACAAAATTCGAAACTGAAAGGCAGAATAGCGAGAATTCGCGTACTGCTGATTTGAATTTTATTGTTCAGCGCTTCAGCATGATTTCTGATTCAGCCATCCGGGTTTCTGGGAGTGATATCAGCAAATATTATAAGGAGCACCTCAACCAGTTCAAACAAGAGGAATCCAGGGACATTCGTTATGTAAGTTTTGAAGTTGTTCCTTCCGAGGCCGACTTTCAGGCTGCCGAACAATGGATTAACCAGATCAGGCCTGAGTTTGAAGCTGCCGAAGACATTGAAAACTTTGTCACCATGGAATCTGATCTTTCCTTTGATGAAAAAAATTATGGTGCAGGAGAATTGCCCGATACGCTGAATGACATGTTGTTTAATGCGGCCAAAGGCGCTTCCTTCGGTCCCTACTTCATGGATAATTCCTACCGGATTTCACGGCTTGCCGCCGTCAACTATCTGCCCGATTCGGTTAAAGCCCGCCATATTCTACTGAGAGCTCAACAGGCAAATGCGGAACAACTTTTCAAATTAGCCGACAGCCTGGTAAACCTGATCAAAGGAGGAAGCGATTTTAGCATGCTGGCCATGCTTTACTCCGGTGACGGCTCAGCACAGAGCGGAGGCGACCTGGGTTGGTTTAAGGATGGTGCTATGGTGAAACCATTTAATGACACCTGTTTCCTTGGTAAAAGGGGGGATGTGAAGAAAGTGGTCACGCAATACGGCATTCATGTTGTTCAGATTCTTGATCAGTCGAAACCTTCCAGAAAAGTTCAGATAGGCACCCTGGTGAAAAATGTAATAGCCAGTGAAGAAACCGACCATGGTTATTATATACAGGCAAACGAATTCGCCGGCAAGAACGATACCTACGAAAAATTCATGAAAGCTGTGGAAGAACAGAAACTCAGCCGCAACATGCAGGTGGCGTTGAACCTGGCTCCCATGGACAAGCGCGTTAACGACCTTCAGCAGGCAAGGCAACTTGTCAGCTGGGCATACAAAGCTGAAGAAAAAGATGTCTCCTCAGTATTTGATCTGGGCAACAGGTATGTTGTTGCCACTGTTGAGAAAGTCAGAGAAGAAGGCCCTGCTCCTTTAGCCGACGTGAAGGTTGATGTTGAGAACAGGGTCAGACAACAGAAGAAAGCAGAACAGCTGAGTGCAAAGATTAGTGAGAAAAAAGCAGCAGCTAAAACCATCGAAGACCTGGGCAGGTCATTAGGCGCTCAGGTTGAACCGGTAAGCGGTATCAGGTTTACGTCTAATACCCTCGGAACAGCAGGTATTGAACCCAATGTAATTGCCGCTGCTATGGCCATGCAAAAGGGCACCCTCTCGGAACCCATTACCGGAGAAAACGGCGTATATGTTCTTTTTGTAAACAACATCACCGAACCGGCTGTATCAGACATCCAAACAACTGCTGTTGCACGGAACTTTGTGGAACGCAATTATGCTGCCAGGGCCAACTACTTTGCCTATGAAGCACTCAAGGACCTGGCCAGGGTAATAGACAACCGCAGGGAATTCTATTAACAAGGCCCTTCCTTCTTAGTAAAGAAACACCTGTCAACAGCGTTTGTGCTTGTGGCAGGTGTTTTTTTGTTCCCGTTTGATGCAACAGCATATTCCTGCCAAAGGTCATTTTTTTTGACTTCTGTTTTAGATTAACTTAGTTGATCTATAACTTCTTTATGGAAAGAATACTGATCATTGGTGCAGCAGGGCAAATCGGGTCGGAACTTACCCTGGAGCTCAGGAAAATTTACGGCGATTCCAATGTCTTTGCCACCGACGTTAAGGATGCTCCGGCCGATATTAAGGAGAGCGGTCCTTTTCAGCTGCTCGACGTGATGGACGACAAGCATCTGATCCATTTTGTAATCCGCAACAAGATCACGCAAATTTACCATCTGGCAGCAGTGTTATCTGGAAATGCCGAGAAGCTTCCCACCCAGGCCTGGCATATCAATATGGACAGCCTGATGAATATACTTGAAGTGGCCAAACTGGTTGAAGATGTCAGGAAGGTTTTCTGGCCCAGCTCGATTGCCGTGTTTGGAAATTCCACCCCAAAAACCGGCACCCCCCAACTGACCGTTATGGAACCCTCAACCGTTTATGGAATCAGCAAGCTTGCCGGAGAGCGATGGTGTGAGTACTATCATAAAAAATACGACATTGATATCCGGAGTTTGCGTTATCCGGGTTTGATCAGCTATAAAACAGAACCGGGAGGAGGAACTACCGACTGGGCTGTTGAGATTTATTTTGAAGCCGTTCGGAAAAAAAATTACAATTGCTTCCTGAGTGAAGACGTTTCGCTTCCCATGATGTTCATGGAAGATGCCATTAACGCAACCATTAAGCTGATGGAAACCGACAAGGCCAACCTGTCCTGTCATTCTTCTTACAACATCACGGGACCAAGTCTGACACCACGCCAGGTTGCTGTTGACATCCGCAGGCACATTCCGGGTTTCGATATCACCTATCGTCCTGATTTCAGACAATCCATTGCCGAGAGCTGGCCCAGCAGCATTGACGACAGTGAGCTGCGCACCAGTATTGTTTGGAAACCCAGGTTTGATTTGCATCAAATCACAGACAGGATGATTTCAGAAATCAGGAATAAGGTTTAAAATGATTCAATTATTTCCAGTTTTGAATAATACAACCGATTATGTACGGAAAAGTAAAACTCCATCTCCAGCAGGAACTGAAGGCTATTGCTGATGCAGGCCTTTTTAAAAACGAAAGAATAATCACATCACCGCAGGATGCGTTAATCAAACTTGACAACGGGAAGGAAGTGCTGAATTTCTGTGCCAACAATTACCTGGGCTTGTCATCACACCCGGCATTGATTGAGGCTGCGCATGAAACCCTCAACACGCATGGTTTCGGAATGTCGTCAGTAAGATTCATCTGTGGAACAACCAATTTGCATAAGAAGCTGGAAGAAAAGATTGCCCGGTTTTTCGGTACAGAGGATACCATTTTGTACGCAGCCTGTTTTGATGCGAACGGAGGAGTATTTGAGCCCCTTTTTGGTGAAGAGGATGCCATCATCTCCGATTCGTTGAATCACGCTTCGATTATTGACGGAGTAAGGCTTTGCAAGGCGCAACGATTCCGTTATGCCAATGCCGATATGGCAGATCTGGAAGAACAGCTGAAAAAAGCAGCATCATGCCGGTTCCGCATTATTGTAACCGACGGGGTATTCAGTATGGATGGCAATGTTGCCCCTGTGGACAAGATCTGCAGGCTGGCAGAAAAATATGATGCGCTTGTGATGGTGGACGAATGCCATTCGGCCGGAGTTGTGGGAAATACAGGCAGGGGTGTTACTGAATTGTATAACATACGCGGCCAGGTGGACATCATTACGGGCACCCTGGGAAAGGCTTTTGGCGGCGCCATCGGAGGTTTCACAACCGGCCGTAAAGAGATAATAGAAATGTTGCGGCAGCGCTCCCGGCCTTACCTGTTCTCAAATTCAATACCACCTGCCATTGTAGGGGCCGGCATTGCCCTGTTCGACATGATGGATGTAACAACGGAAATGCAGGACCGGTTGCATCAGAACACAGATTTTTTCAGGGAAGAAATTGTCAGAGCGGGGTTTACCATCAAGCCCTCAAAAAGCGCCATTGTAGCCATCATGCTTTATGATGCACGTCTTTCGCAGGATTTTGCAGCTGCCCTGCTCGAAGAAGGCATCTATGTGATCGGTTTCTACTATCCGGTGGTTCCCAAAGGTGAAGCACGGATCAGGGTTCAGCTTTCTGCGGCACACACCCGTGAAAATCTGGAACAAGCCATTAAAGCATTTGTTAAAGTAGGTAAAAAGCTGCAGGTTATCTAAAGGCCCCTGGCCATCAGGTAGGCAACAGCAACCGGCATTACAAACAGAACCGAATCAATCCGGTCGAGTATGCCTCCATGCCCGGGTATCAGGGTTCCCGAATCCTTCCGGTCAGCTTTTCTTTTGATGAGTGATTCCACCAGGTCGCCAAATACCCCGAATACCGATACTGCAACCGCCAGCACCAGCCAGTCGCTGATTGTGAGCATACCCATAATCCTGCTCATAAAAAATGCAGCTGCCACAGTAAACAGCGTGCCCCCGATTAAACCCTCCCACGATTTCTTTGGGGAAATACGCGGGAATAATTTATGCCTTCCGAAGGTTGACCCTGTTACATAGGCCCCCGTATCATTAATCCATACCAGGGTGAGGATGCCCAGCACAATCCTGTGCGTATAAATATTGGAGTTGACAGCAGGAAATGCCAGATAAATCATGATACAGAGCGGGGCAATGATGTACACCAAACCCAGAAAAACTTTTGATACATCATCAGGCATACTGCCAGCCGGCTGATACAGGGCATAAACCATCAATAAAACAGGAATTACAGCAGTTACAGGCAGGTACCTGTATTCCAGAAACCCTGAAACAGTTAAAAAAACCACCGTATAAGCTACGGCCCCGGCAATTAAGCCCGGCAATGCAAGCTTTGAGGAACGGCCAACACCTGTAAGATCATAAAACTCGGAAAGGGCAAGAATGCCGGCTGTGATAAAGACGATGCCGAAAGCAAATTTTCCCAGAAACAGGGAGCCTATCAGAATAATCAGGTAAACAATGCCCGAAATGGTTCGTTGAAATAAGTTTTTCAAGCTTCTAAATCTTTAAGCAGGTGTATTGCTTTGAGCAACATATCCTGTTTTACATATACTTCGATATCGCCGACAAGCAATACTGAATCAGCCTTATTCACAATATAGGAATCAATACCCGCATCGCCAAGCAGATTCACAGCAATTTCAGCAACATACTGCTTGTCTGCTGTAAATGCCACCACCCCATTCATTCTGCGATGTTTTCATCCTCAACGGCCTTCACATCCTCTTTCTTTTCGGTTTCTTCGTGAATATCAGCCTTAAATTTACGTTTTCCAAAGATTTTTTCAAGGTCTTCCGTGAAGATCACTTCTTTTTCAAGAAGCTGATCGGCAAGCTGAACCAGTCCTTCTTTATGCTGGTTGAGAATATTCAAGGCTTCAACATACTGCAGATCCACAATTCCTTTGGCTTCTTCGTCAATCAGTTCTGCAGTTTTATCGCTGTAAGGGCGTTGAAATGAATAATCACTCTGCCCCGAGGAATCATAAAAGCTCATGTTGCCGATTTTTTCACTAAGTCCAAAATAGGTAACCATGGCATATGCCTGCTTGGTCACTCTTTCCAGATCATTCAGGGCACCCGTGGATAACTTGCCAAAGATGATTTGCTCGGCAGCCCTGCCTCCCAGGGTGGCTGTCATCTCCTGCAAAAGCTGGTCGCGCGTGGTGATCTGCCTTTCTTCGGGCAGGTACCAGGCTGCGCCCAGTGATTTTCCGCGGGGAATGATGGTTACTTTAACAAGCGGACTGGCGTGTTCCAGCATCCAGCTCACAGTGGCATGGCCTGCCTCGTGGTAGGCAATGGTCTTTTTCTCGTCCATGCTGATGATCTTGTTCTTCTTCTCAAGTCCGCCCACAATACGGTCTACAGCATCCAAAAAATCCTGTTTCTGCACTGATTTCTTGTTCTTGCGCGCAGCAATCAGGGCAGCTTCGTTACATACATTGGCAATATCGGCACCTGAAAAACCGGGCGTTTGTCGGGCAAGAAAATCCACATCAAGCTCTTTATCAATTTTAAGGGGTCGCAGGTGTACCTTGAAAATTTCTTTGCGTTCATTGAGATCCGGCAACTCCACATAAATCTGCCTGTCAAAGCGTCCGGCACGCAGCAGTGCTTTATCCAGGATGTCAGCCCTGTTGGTGGCCGCCAGAATGATTACTCCGGCATTGGACGCAAAACCGTCCATTTCGGTAAGAAGCTGATTCAGCGTATTTTCACGTTCATCATTGGCCCCCATGTTTGGATTTTTGCCGCGAGCCCGGCCAATGGCATCTATCTCATCGATAAATACAATGCAGGGCGCTTTTTCTTTTGCTTGCTTGAACAGGTCGCGGACACGCGATGCACCCACACCAACAAACATTTCCACAAAGTCAGAGCCTGAAAGGGAAAAGAAGGGCACATGTGCTTCTCCGGCTACCGCCTTGGCCAGCAGGGTTTTACCCGTTCCCGGAGGTCCAACCAACAGGGCCCCTTTGGGGATTTTGCCTCCCAGGTCGGTATATTTTTTTGGTTTCTTCAGAAAATCAACTATTTCCTTAACCTCCATTTTGGCTTCTTCAAGCCCTGCCACGTCTTTGAAATCGAGCCTGATGTTCTCATCCTTGTCAAATATCCGGGCTTTCGACTTCCCAACGTTGAAAATATTGGTACCACCGGCGGCGCCGCCTCCTCCGCCCATTCTTCGGAAAATAACCAGGTAAAATACAACCAGAATAATCAGGGGCAGCAAAAGATACATTGAATCACCAAAGGTCCGTTTCCTGACATATTCGGGATAAACTCGTTCGGCCTCGGGCAGATCGATCTGTGCCTCTTCCAGATTCTTTGAAAAGTTGTCGTTTGAAGCAATGGTCATGGTATAATGCGGACCTACCTTGGAAAAGGAATTGAGCTTTTTACTCAGGTTCTTCTGATGCTTGGGTTGTTCAAGCATCTCCTCTTTTACATAAATTTCAACATACTGTTCATTAACAACTTTAATTTCTTTTACCTCCTTTTTCAACAACAGTTCATTGCGAAAAAACTTCCAGTCGATGGGAACCGGTCCCTGCCCCGAGTCGAAGAAATAAATAAGCAGTATGGCAGCTGCAATGAGAATGTATATCCAAAGTGCATTGAACTTGGGCTTTTTGTTTCCAAGAAGGTTTCCCGGGGTTTTCGACCCGTTGTTCTCCTTATTTCCTTCAGATTTCTGTTTTGATTCGTTATTTTCTTCCATGCTTTTCTATTTCCATGTTATTCATCGCGGATCATGGTCATATCGGCATCGCCCCATAAATCCCCGAGTCGGTAATACTCCCTGGCTTCCTTCTGAAAGACGTGCACCACCATATTGCCGTAATCAAGCAATATCCATAGTGCATTCTCAAGTCCTTCCTTGTGGCTGACTTTTATTTTCAGCTTTTCCTCAACCTTATCTTCTACAGAATCTGCCAATGCCCTCACCTGAGTTGCCGAATCACCATGGCAGATTATGAAATAATCACAGGCTGCATAATCCAGCTTCCTCAAGTCCACATTTACAACCTCTTTCCCCTTCTTTTCAAGCAATCCTTCAATGATAAAGGCTAACAATTGATCGTCATTTCCCAAGCCGGATGATTTTTAAATTTCAGGTTACAAAAATAATGAATTTATCTTTTGGGCTGAAGCTTCATTAACACACTATTTTTGTCCCTGTTTCAATATTATTCAGAATATGCCCAATTTTTAATTACAATTACAGTACCAAAAAATACCTGATCTTGTCAGCTGAAACAAATTCGTTGCGCATGAAAAAAACAATCCTTGGGGAACCCTTACTGAAACTAGATTCTGTGGATTCCACGAACAATTATGCAGCAGCTCTTCTGGCCAAAGGAACTGCCAAAGACGGCACTGTAATTTTGTCAGCTTACCAAACCCGGGGTAAAGGTCAGGGTACCAATACCTGGATCAGCGGTGCCGGCGAAAACCTCTTGTTCAGCATCATCCTCAAACCGCAATCGCTTCCGGCCGACAGGCAATTCTTCCTGTCCATGAGCATTTCATGGGGAATTGCCTGTTTCCTGGAAACCCTGGTCAAACCGGTACAAATCAAGTGGCCCAATGACATCCTGGTTAACAACAAAAAGGTAGCGGGCATTCTGATAGAGAATACGGTTTCGGGTATGAACCTGAATACATCTGTTATTGGCATAGGGCTTAATGTGAACCAGGATGTATTTCCCGAAGGCATTACCCACGCAACATCGCTTAAACTCGAATCAGGTTGTGAATTTGACCTCAACCATACCCTGGAAGAACTTACCGGCTGGCTGGACTCCTGCCTCATGAGCGTGTACCAGGAGCAATACGGCACTGTAAAAGTCAATTACCTGAACCGGCTCTGGCTGTTGAATAAATGGGCAAATTACAGTGATGCTTCCGGAAAATTTGAAGGCAGAATTACAGATATTACTGATTCAGGAGAACTGATGGTTCTGCAACGAAACGGGGAAATCAAAAACTACGGGTTTAAGGAGATCGCTTTTAACAACATGCTGTAATACCAGCATGGAATCTGTTTTCTGAATTCACCCGGCAAAATCAATAGTTTCGATTTTGTCAGCCATCAGGTCAAGAAACTTTTGCAGCGGTGACCGGGCCATCATTTCAAGAAACATATTCAGGTTGGCATCAAGATCAATTTCTACCTGTGATGTATTTTCTGTTAACACTGCTATACGTACATGGAATGTAAAATCAGCGGCACTGTCTTCGGTGGCTTTGATCACCATCAGTTCATTCGGATGCCTTTCGCTGATTTTAAGGCCCACGTTACCCAGTCCCGTTATGCTGAATCTTACCGTATCATCCGTAATTACAACCTGCTGCATCATATCGGAAGACATCAGATTACTGAAGTTCCTGAAATCGGCGAGAAAATTATAAACAACTTCCTGGCTGCCGTTTGCTTTTCCTTTTTTACTGTTTAGTGTAAGCATCATTTATAGAATTACGGAGTGTGTAAGGGGTCAGGCTCTTTCCCATGTTTCGGGCGATTGCCGCCATTCCCTGAGGGTTTCCAGGTTACCTGCCGGGATATAACCGGTTTCAAGCGCGAGATCAACCAAAACTTCATAATTACTGAGCGTGAACAGGCTGCACCCTGCCTCCCTGAAAGCCATTTCTGCTTTGGGAAAGCCATAAGTAAAGATGGCCACCATGCCCAGCACCTCACAACCATATTGTCTGAGCGCATGAACGGCTTTCAGACTGCTTCCGCCGGTGGATATGAGGTCTTCAATAACAACAACACGCTGGCCTTTTTGGGGATTGCCTTCAATAAGGTTCTCCAAACCGTGACCTTTGGCCTCTGACCTAACGTACATAAAGGGTAGATCGAGCATGTCTGCTACCAGGGCACCCTGAGCAATGGCGCCAGTTGCAACTCCGGCAATGGCCTCTGTTGATAAAAAATTTTCTTTTATAAGCTCAGCAAAACTATCTTTGATCGCTTTTCTGATTTTAGGATATGCCAGTGTTTTTCGGTTGTCGCAATATATGGGCGACTTCCATCCCGACGCCCATTGAAAGGGCTTATCGGGACTTAATTTAATGGCATTGCATTCAAGAAGGAGGCTGGCAATTAGTTTTTCGGATTTTTTCATGGAGTAAATGTACAAAGTTTTTTTCAACGAGAGGATTGTGCTGTTGACTGATGATTTCATCAGGAACTTTCAGGCAAAATACGGGCTTTTTTACAAGTACAAAAATGTGGAAGAGCTCACTGAGTTGCTCGACTTTTACTGGAACCTGAAATGTGTGGATACGCTGTTCATTTTTCATTATGATATTGAGGAATTGCGTGAACGGTTCAAATCGTGCTTTCAGCAGGTATATGCAGCAGGCGGGCTTGTTCAGAATGAGTCGGGCGAGTACCTGTTCATCAAACGAATGGGCAAATGGGACCTGCCAAAAGGCAAGGTTGACCAGAATGAAACGTTTGAAGCCGCCGCTGTAAGAGAGGTTACTGAAGAATGTGGAATTCACGGACTTGAAGTTGTAGGACCGCTGATGGCAACCTATCATGTTTACTATATTGACGAGTCATCTGTGCTGAAAAGAACCGGTTGGTTTGAGATGCATTATGGCGGAAAAGAAGAGCCGGTTCCGCAATTTGACGAGGACATTACCGAAACCAAATGGATCAGGAAGGAGGACCTGGGCATCATCACCTCAAATACCTATCCGGCAATTACCGATATCCTGAAATATAAAAATCTGCTATAAATCGCCCCTGGCTTTCATTACTTCAAACAAGCGCTGTTCAAAGTTCTCGGCTGGTGAAACCGCCGGAGAGTGAATTAATTTTCCATCCGGACCTATCAGAAAATAAGTTGGGAAAGCGCGGATGTCGTATTCCTTAAGTATTTCAGGCTGATTGTTATAATAAAGAAACTTCCAGTTGTATTTGTTCTTTTTCAGAAACTGCCTGAATACCTCCTCATCAGGATCTGTGGCAATGGTAATCACTTCAATTTTATCCTTGTGCCTTTCGAAAAAAGGAGTAAGCATTCTGAATTCGTTCAAACATGAATAACTCTGACAGGTGCAAAAATTAAGATATACATATCTGCCCCTGAAATCGGATAAACGAACCAACTTACCGCCTGTATCCCGGAGTTCAAACTGCGGGGGATCGTACCCGGGCTGAAGCCGTGTTATTTTGTGTCGTATGTTGCGTGCGATTTTTGCATGCTCTCCAATTCCAGTTCTCAGGATAAGAGAGTCAAGCAGGGTAAGCAGGCCTTTGCGGGAAAACTGGCTTCCGTAAAACTCGTCATGAATCTGCTTCAGAATGATCAATTCCATGAGAGTGTCATTGCTGAAATTACCGGCCACTGAGAGGGTATGCAGCAAAGAGGTGTAACTTGCGGCCCTGTTGATGTCATCGTAAACTTTTTTACCTGAATCAGAACGACCCAGAAAGATAAAATACTTGTCAAATACCTGGTTGAACAGGTCGCCGTAAACCGGGTTATTGTACAGCACAGGCCGGTTATTGAAATACTCATCAGAAAGGCTTTGAACGCGTTGCTGATTAGCCAGCAACTTCAGCATTCCGTAGTAATAATTTCGGTAATCCTGGTAAAAACGGTTTACCGTATTCTTAAAAGGTGCTTCAATCTGCTGAATATCCGCCTCCAGCTTTTCCAAATCCTTCTTCTGGTAAATGCTGTTTACATGTTTTTCATAATAGGGAACATAAGCATCATCGAACATGACGATGAGCATGTTCAGATCCTCGCTGCTGAAGTTTGTCAGGCCCAGGTGTATATCAACCGGTTCGAAATAAGGATTCAGGCGTTCTTCAGGTGTTTTATCCCTTCGTTCGGGAAGTACCAGCTGATAGGTGTTCCCGGGTTCAACATAAAAATAGCCCCTGTAAATTCCCAGGTACGTATGTAGCTGACGGGTAGAATCCGATGAAATTTCCAGTTTAAAATCCCCCTTTTCTGAAACCATGCATTCACCCAACAGATACTCAGTTCCGGTAATCCAGTCCGAAGTTTTATAAAATGATATCTTGGTATTCCTGTATGAAGGGGCACTACCGGTAACGGTAATAGTTCCGGCCGATGAAACGGCAGGATACATCAGGAACAGCGCCACCAACACAAAAAATACACGATTCATGATATCCATATTTCTAAACAACACTATACTTTGCCGGCAGAAAAAGACTGGCATCGCCACCCTGCTTGATGATTTCACGAATAATTGAAGAATTCACAAAGGTGTGTTGGGGCAATGTGAGTAAAAACACGGTTTCAATATCGGGATACATCACCTTATTGGTTTGTGCTATGGCCCGTTCGTACTCAAAATCGGCTGCTGTCCGTAGTCCGCGAAGAATGTAGCGTGATTTTTCGCTTTTGCAGAAATCCACGGTCAGTCCTTTGAACACCTTTACAACAACCCTGCCTCCGGTATCTTCAAATACTTTTTGTGTTTCCAACAGGCTTTTCTCAATAGGGATAAACCTGGTTTTGGTGGTGTTGTTACCGATTCCTACGATTACTTTGTCGAACATATCCAGCGCACGGCGCACAACTGATTCATGACCAATGGTAAAGGGATCGAAAGATCCGGGGAAAACAGCAGTTTTTATTTTATCATTTGCCATATGAGGTAATCATTGGTTATTGTTAATTGCTCATTGTTAATTGCTCATTGTTCAATAAATTACTCTTCCCTCACCTGCAAGGCGCCAAATACAACCGGGGCATCAATGATCAGGCTATTGAGCGAAGTTCCGAATGTATCCGTGGCAAATTGAATTGTTCCGAAAGCAACAGTATTGCCGTCGGGCATTGTAGCCCCGGCAAAAACGGCATCTGATTTGATCTTTACCGGGGTGTTTTTGCTGATTCGGATGACTGAATTACCGAATACCGTATTGATCTTTATTCTAATGGGTTCATTGTCGGGAAACTGCACATGTCTGAAATCATAAACCGACCTTCCGAAGATTACGTTGTATTCGGCGTTGTCCTTGGGCTGGTCGGTAACCGCCCGGTCATCAAACATAGTATTGTGTTCATCCCTGTGAGCTTTGAACATCCAGGGTTTGCCAACCAACAGGCTTACCCCAACAAAAATCAGGAAGAGCGCAAAAAGCACCCCGAAAAGATTGACGTCAAAGACTACCCTAAATATGGCTGCCAACCCAATAAGAACCAGCAGCACACCCCAAAATAAACCTGGTGCCATTTTCATACAGTTTTAAGATTTAGGTACAAAATAGGGCAATGGCCCGCAGTTATAAAACAATATATCGGTAAGGCGCGCATTGGGATCGGTATTAAGCGAGTTTCAACGGTTTATTAACCTTGTCCTGCAGCAGGGCCATTTCAAATACCTGCATGATGTTGCTGACATAGTGAAAAGTAAGGCCTTTAAGGTAAATATCATTGATCTCTGCGATATCCTTTCGGTTTTCCTCCGAGAGAATGATTTCCTTAATATCAGCACGTTTTGCAGCCAGAATTTTTTCCTTGATACCTCCCACAGGCAATACTTTTCCCCTGAGTGTAATTTCACCGGTCATGGCCAGGTTTTTCCTGACCTTTCTCTGGGTCATGGCCGAGGCTATTGCTGTTGCCATGGTGATTCCGGCAGAAGGCCCGTCCTTGGGAATGGCTCCTTCGGGAACATGAACGTGAATGTTCCAATTCTCAAATATTTCAGGAGCCAGATCAAGCAATTCACTGTGTGATTTTATGTATTCCAGAGCAATAACTGCGGATTCCTTCATCACATCACCCAGGTTACCTGTCAGAGTCAGTGTTCCTTTGCCCTTGCTCAAACTGGTTTCAATAAAGAGAATTTCTCCTCCACTGGCAGTCCATGCCAAACCTGTAACCACCCCGGCAAATTCATTGCCCTGGTATTTGTCTTTCGTATATTTCGGGGCACCTAAAATGGTTTCAACATCCTTTTCCGAGAGTTTCTTGTTGAAGTTTTCACCCAGAGCTACCTTTTTGGCTATTACCCGCACCAGTTTTGCAATGGTTTTATCCAATTCGCGCACACCCGACTCGCGGGTATAGTTTTCAACCAGGTATTCGAGCATTTTTTTGGAAAGTGAAACCGCGTTGGCTTTGAGCCCGTGATTCTTTAATTCCTTGGGTACCAGGTGCCGGCGGGCAATCTCCACTTTTTCTTCAATAATGTAGCCGCTCACGTTAATCAGTTCCATCCTGTCGAGCAGAGCCGGATTGATTGTGCTGGTGGTATTGGCTGTGGCAATGAACAACGCCCTTGACAAGTCATATTCCAGTTCAATGAAATTGTCGTAAAACGCATTGTTCTGTTCCGGATCCAATACTTCAAGAAGGGCGGAAGAGGGGTCGCCGTGAAAATCCCTGCCCACCTTGTCGATCTCATCCAGTACAAAAACAGGGTTGGACGATTTTGCCTTTCTCAGGCTTTGCACTATCCGGCCCGGCATGGCGCCGATATAGGTTTTGCGGTGGCCACGGATTTCTGCCTCATCATGCAGTCCGCCCAGCGACATACGGATATATTTACGGTTTAGCGCCTTGGCAATGGATTTGCCGAGTGAGGTCTTCCCTACTCCCGGAGGGCCATACAAACAAATGATGGGCGATTTCATATCGCCTTTTAGCTTAAGTACAGCAAGGTGTTCAATAATCCGGTCCTTTACCTTTTCAAGGCCGAAATGATCCCGGTCAAGTATTCGCTGAGCCCTTTTCAGATCAAAGTTATCTTTGGTGAATTCATTCCAGGGCAGTTCGAGAAGTGTCTGCAGGTAATTCAGCTGCACAGAATACTCTCCGGTAGCCGGGTTGAGCCTGTTCAGCTTGTCTACTTCCTTATAAAAGACCGCACTGGTATCCTTGCCCCACTTTTTCTTATTGGCCCTTTTCTTCAACTCTTCTATTTCCTGTTCAAGTGGATTGCCTCCCAGCTCATCCTGAATGGTTTTCATCTGCTGGTGAAGGAAGTATTCACGCTGCTGCTGGTCCATATCAATCTTCACCTTGGTTTGAATGTCATGTTTCAGTTCCAGCATTTGCACTTCACGCGACAGGTATTGGAGCAACGCAGTGGCCCGCTTTTTCAAATTACTTTGTTCCAGCAGGTGCTGCTTCTCATGCATTCTGATATCGCTGTTTGAACTGATGAAATTGATCAGGAATGAAGAGCTTTCGATATTTCTCACAGCAAAGGATGTCTCCTGCGGTATGTTGCTTGAGAGCTTGATGATTTTAAGAGAAAGGTCTTTCAGGGAACCCACAATGGCTTCAAATTCATGATCCTTCCGGCGCGGTTTCACATCCTGGAGTTCTTCAACACGGGCTACATAATAGGGCTCTGTGGCTATGAACTCACTAATGGAAAATCTTTTTTTCCCCTGTATGATCACCGATGTAGAACCATCGGGCATTTCAAGTATCCTCAACAACTGGGCCATGGTGCCCACCGAGTACATCTCATCGGGTTCGGGATCATCCAGATTGGGATCGCGCTGCGCCACAGTTCCAATAACCTTGCCTTTCTGGTAGATCTCCCTGACCAGCTTCATCGATTTCTCACGTCCAACCGTTATGGGAATGATTACCCCGGGGAAAAGCACCGTATTTCTGAGTGGAAGTATCGGCAGTGAATCCGGAACCCTGGTCATATTAATACTCTCCTCATCCTCTTCGGAAATAAGGGGTATGAAATCCGTATCTTCGTTAACAGGTGATGAAAAAAACAAATCGTTTCCCTTCTTTTCTTGCAGTATGCTCATAAAAAATTTCTTCCTCCTGAAAAATAAACAAAATAATAGACAAATTGTCAGTCAAAGTTGAATAATTCTGGTCAAACAATACAGACAATCTTTATGCCATGGTGTTCAAAGCCCGTAAAATAATTCATTCGCGCCCTGATTTATTTCCGGTAAAGGCCGCTGCGTATGAAAATCTGTTCAATCATTTTTTTGTCTGCCTCAATGAGGCTCATGTTGTGCAGTTCCATGCCGATCCTGATGGTTTCAATGGCATTGGCCAAACGGTACGTTTCGAACCCTGCAGCGCCACCCCAGGAAAATGAAGGAATGAAGTTGCCGGGAAATCCTGAACCGAAAATATTGGATGAAATACCAACAACAGTGCCCGTATTGAACATGGTATTGATACCACAACGTGAATAGTCGCCCATGATCAGTCCGCAGAATTGCAAACCTGTTTCTTCCGCCTTACCTGTTGCATAATCCCATACCGGAAGCAGGGTGTAGTTATTCTTCAGGTTGGAAGTATTGGATCCTGCACCGAAATTGCACCACGTTCCAATTACTGAATTTCCCATATACCCGTCGTGTACCTTATAGGTATATCCCATAATCACGGAATTGGTAATTTCTCCGCCCACTTTGGAATAGGGGCCAACTGTTGTGGGGCCATAAATGCGTGTGCCCATTTTCACTGAAGCACCCTCACACAAAGCAAACGGACCCCGGATCAGGGATCCCTCCATTGCAACAGCATTGTTCCCGATATAAACCGGTCCGGTAGAGGCATTGATGGTAACAAATTCCAGTGATGCCCCTGCTTCCACAAATACATTTTCCGGGCTGATCACCCTGTTGGTTGAACTCAGCGGGACAGATTTTCGCTTCCCGGTCAGCAGGCCGAAATCCGATTCCAGCTCAACACCATTCAGCCGGAAGATCTGCCAGGTCCTTGATATATTCCGGAATTCCGATTTGGCCTGAACAATCGCATGACCTTTCGGAGGCAGTCCGCTGAAAAGCTCCACTGCAGTTTTATCCAGACATCCGGCAACAAAAAAAGAATCCTTCATTAGTACTTCTCCGCAGCGGAGTTGCATCACCTCATCCAAAAGCTGGCGGTTAGGTGTTACGCAACCATTAATCACCAGGTTTTCGTCTCCCAAAACCAGGGCAAATTTTTCCTGCAGGTAATCCTGGGTTTTATGTGAGAATGGCCGACCGGTCCATTTTTCCCATTTCTCGCGAATGGTCAGAATGCCCACGCGTATTTCAGCAACAGGGCGTGTGTATGTAAAAGGGAGTAAGTGATCGCGCTGGTAGTCGTCGAAAAGGATGAAACTCTTGTTAACTGCCATGATTAATAAACTGGTATATACAAATATACATCATTCCTCCGCTTTCGATAAGTTGATGATGCTAAAAAAAAACTCCGTTTCCACGGAAATGAAAACGGAGCTGATCTTATCGAACAACAACAATTCTGATTACTATTTTTTCTTATCGTAGTGACTCTTGTAACGATTCATGAATTTATCCACACGTCCGGCAGTATCAACAAGCTTCATCTTTCCGGTATAGAAAGGGTGAGAAGTATTGGAGATTTCCAGCTTGATAAGCGGATATTCCTTACCATCGTCCATCGTAACTGTTTCCCTTGAAGCCGCAGTTGAGCGGGTAAGAAAAGTATGTCCGTTTGACATATCCCTGAAGGCAACCAGCCTGTAACTTTCGGGATGTATTCCTTTTTTCATTTTATTTTGCTTTATCTAATAATTCCAATTGGGGTGCAAAAATAATGAATCCTTTTTAATCCTCAAAATTTCCCTGCTCCTTTTTCCTGTCCTTTTCAAATTTCTTGCTCAGGTTGTTGAACCTTTCGTAGGGGGCCTCACGGTCAAATAAATACCGGAAAGTGATGTGGGTTTTTTCTTTAGTGGCGCCAAACTGAGTGTACATCTTGTTCACGGTAATGTTGTAATCGCCTACCCATGAGAGTTCAAGCTCTTCCATACCGTGTTCGCGCATGGTATCCGTTAGTTTAATATAAATGCCCCCTACCACACCGGTACGCTGAAATTCAGGTACTACCCCTGAAATTAGCAGCCTTCCGCGTGTTATGGCTCGTTTTTTATAATACAGCAGTTTGAGGATATTGATAAAACCGAGCCGTCCGTTTTTCAGTTTCCTGAATACCTGGTTCATGTCGGGGAAAACAATTAAAAACCCGATAGGCTGCCCCTTATTGTAACCAAACCAGATGTATTTTTCATCGAGTATGGCTCTGGCTTCCTGGAAAATACCATAGAAATCTTCAAATTTCAGGGGCGTGTAGTTTTCCAGAAATTCTGACCATATTTTATTGTACATCACCACCATCTCACGGATGTATTTCTCAGCCTCTTTCATTTCGAGGTGTTTGAAAGAATAGTCGGGTTTACGCCAGAAACGTTCACCAAAATTCCGCATTTGTTCGGGATAGGGGCGACTGAAATTATCGTGAAAACTGTATTGCTCAAAATAGGTTTTAAACCCATAGGTTTCAAAAAGCGTTCGGTAGTATGGAAAATTATAGGGCATGCCATAACCCTGTGGCATAAAACCTTCAACCAGCAAACCCCAGTTCATGAAATTTTCTCCATAATTTATAGGGCCATCCATGGCTTGCATGCCTTTTTCAGTAAGCCAGTTTTTAGCTGTATCAAAAAGCAGGTTAGCTGCCTGTTGATCGTTTATACATTCAAAGAAGCCCATGCCACCCGTTGGCTGTGGATTATGATTGGCTTTCCGCTCGTCGTAAAAGGCGGCGATCCTGCCAATCAGTAAATCCTGATCGTTCTTCAGAACCCACCTGCATGCATCGCCATGCTTAAATGAAGAATTCTTTTGGGGATTGAAGGTGCTTTCAATTTCCATATCCAAAGGACATGTCCAGTTTGGATCATTTTTATAAAGTATTTTAGGTACTTCCAGAAATTCCCTGATGGTCGTTTTGTCTTTTACTTCAATAAGCTTCATAGGTTCACAATTTAAACCATTCTCCAATCCAGTCGCAAGAAGCGTGAACATGGGAGCGGTGTTCAAATTCGTTTTTTTTGGGGTTATAAATATACTCTTTTTTCCAATCGGTATAATTCGCCACAATTTCTTTTAAGGCAAGGATAAAAAAAGCAACATCTGCACGGGTCAGCACCGGATGCAATGAAACTCTAACCCATCCGGGCTTCTCAGAGAGATCTCCGTGACTTATCTTTTCTGTGATCTGATGCGAACGGTCGTAACTGACCTCGAGCAGAAAGTGACCGTAAGTGCCTGCACAAACGCAACCTCCTCTCACCTGAACGCCGAAACGGTCGCTCAACAGTTTGGCAATCAGGTTGAAATGGATATCTGCATGATAAAAAGAGATGATTCCCAGCCGATGGGCCTGCTGATCGCCGAGTATTCGTATGCCGGGTATTGCGTTCAGTTCTTTCATCATTTGCCGGGTGAGTTCCTCCTCCCGTTGCAGGATTTGCTGCACACCCATTTTCTCTTTGAGCTTAATGGCCAGACTTGCCCTGATTGCCTGCAAAAACCCCGGTGTACCGCCATCTTCGCGAGCCTCAATATCATCAACATATTTGTATTCTCCCCAGGGATTGGTCCAGTCAACCGTACCCCCCCCCGGATCATCAGGAATATCTGAAAGGTAAAGCGACCTGTCGAAGATGAGCACTCCTGAAGAACCGGGACCTCCGAGAAACTTATGCGGCGAAAAGTAAATGGCATCAAGTTTCTGTAACGGATCTTCCGGATGCATGTCAATTTCAACATAAGGTGCGGAGGCTGCAAAATCAACGAAACACAGGCCCTGATACTTATGCATGATAGCTGCCATTTGGTGGTAGGGGGTGATAATTCCGGTTACATTGGAACAGGCGGTAAACGCGCCTATTTTAAATTTGCGGTTGCTGTATTGCTGAAGCGATTTCTCAAGAACGTCGGGATCCACCAAAAGTGAACCGGAAGGAGGCAGCATCACAACATCGGCAATGGTCTCGTACCACGAGGTTTGGTTGGAATGATGTTCCATGTGGGTAATGAAAACCACCGGACGCTCGCTCAATTCAACACACTCATGACGGATCCGCTTGTTGCCGGTTCGCAGGCTCAAAATACGCTGCAGCTTGTTTACAACGGTAGTCATTCCCGAACCCGCCGTAATGATCACATCATTTGGTCCGGCATGAACATGCCTTTTGATGGTATCGTGTGCATGTTTATAGCAAAGCGTCATCCGGCTGCCTGCTTCGCTGGCCTCTGTATGGGTATTGGCCACAAAGGGCCCAAACTCGCGAATCATCTTTTCTTCAACAGGCCGATACAACCTTCCGCTTGCCACCCAGTCGAAATACCTGAGTTTTTTTATGCCATAAGGTGTCCGGTATCGGGTATCCGCACCAATGACCTTTTTGCGGAAGGGTTCGAAATACTGTTCAAGCTCAGGCATATGTATAATTTACCCGATAAAAATAGCATACTTTTTTAAATAATCCCCTGACTAATATCCAGATTGACGGTTTGTTGAGAGGATATTGCAGCTTTTTTAGGGTATTTATTTTTAAAACATCAAAAGATCATTAAATTTGCGCCTCCATCTTAAAAGGATGGACCTATTTTAAATGGTGGTCGTAGCTCAGTCGGTTAGAGCGCCAGATTGTGGATCTGGAGGTCGCCGGTTCGAACCCGGTCTTCCACCCAATTAGCCTGAAGCAATTCAGGCTTTTTTTATATTAGCCGAACTTGAAACGCTAAAGACCGGGTGAGAAGTTTATCCCGCTGCAGCGTAGCGGAAGCGGGAAACCCGGTCTTCCACCCAATTAGCCTGAAGCAATTCAGGCTTTTTTTGTATTAGCCGAACTTGAAACGCTAAAGACCGGGTGAGAAGTTTATCCCGCTGCAGCTTAGCGGAAGCGGGAAACCCGGGCGATCAATTGCAGTATTTGCGCTTGTTATCCATAGCGCCCATGTTACCCAGGCGGATAGCCCGGCTGAAATCGGAACAGGCACTGTCTTTCTGCCCGACTTTTATCTTAACCACACCCCGGTTTGAATAGGCCATGGAAAAATCCGGATCAATGTCAATGGCAATACTAAAATCATTCAGGGCTCCAACATAATCTTTCAAACTATAGCGCGCCATCCCCCTGTTATTATAAGCATCCACAAATTTACGGTTCACTTCAATGGCAAGTGAAAAATCATTTATTGCGCCCTGGTAATCTTTGAGGTTCATTCTGGACAATCCCCTGTTGTTATAAGCTTCTACCTGTTTGGGGTCAAGTGAAATAGACTGAGAATAATCTTCTATTGCACCGGTAAAATTCTTCATGTCCAACTTCACATTACCCCGGTTATTGAGGCATTCCGCGTAATTTGGATCAATTCTGAGGGCTTCTGAAAAGTCGCTCAGGGCTCCTTCCCGGTCGTTACTTTTTCTTTTGGCCACGCCGCGGTTGTTATAGGCTTTCGCAAACCTGGGCTCAAACTCAATTGCCAGGGTAAAATCATCAATGGCTTCGTAATATGATCCCTTTTCCATAGCCTCATTACCCCGGTTGAAAAAAAGTTCGGCCTGTTCATTGATTCCCTGGTAACCTTTTATCGCATCGTCAATCATGTTCTGACGCCTGCCTGTAACCTGCGTATAGCCAATATTTACTATATACAGCAGTATCATAATAAAATAAAACCTGCTCCTGTTCATGATGTCAATTGGTGTAACTCTGTTTAATTAACTTATTTCAGATTGTTATTATTATACTGATTCCCCATAATTTGGTTATCAATCAGTCTGCAAATATATAATCTATTCCAATTGTTGACCAGCCTGAACCGGTATAAAATATCCCCGCCATTATTTTGCAGTAACCGGAAATCAGAACCGCCTGATTCTTACAGCCATCGTAAAAGCTGATTACCTTCAGATTCCTGATATACCGACAGATCCCCGGCCTATTTACAGTCCGTAACTTACTTGAGATCAAGCGATACCCGTATGCCCACAGCATTATATTTCCAGTCGCTGAATCCGGCAAATACGCCCACACTGCCCATAAGGTAAATCTGGCTCACACTGTAGCCCGCTTCAAGGTAATGCGGAAGATTACTGCCGGTAAGGTAATTCAGGTGGAGATTTTCACACCACAGTTTATTGCTCAGGAAAGGCAGATACTTTATTAATAAATAAGGTGTGGTAAAGGTAATATGGGCTTCGGCAAATTCGCCGGAAGTGTTGTTGCGATAATAAGGAAGGAGCCTGAAAGCATCCGTATGGTCAGTCACCAGCACTGGTAAATCCTGGTTGTTGAAATACTTATAATCCATGGCAAAGATCCTGTTTGTATTCAGAAACTTTCCTGCTTTGATGTGATATGAAAATGCATGCATCATGCCCCACTCCCTGGTTTGTTTCACCCCCATTTCAAAAAGGTCATAATCAGCCGTACTGTTTGCTATCCCCGGAACCGCCATTTTATTACGCACATAAAGTGTGGGGTATTTTGAATGCTGGTAACGCTTTTCACCTTTCGAGATCCTGTAGTAATGGCGCGGAGTAAATTCAAACTGTGCATCCCAGAATGCTTCTTCGTTGTAAACATTACCTGATAACCAATCCGGACTGTCACTGGCCCGGTTTGGTGAATAGTCTCTTTCATTGCGGAAAAAGAAGGAAAAATCAGCATGGTTCATCAACGGACTTGCCGTTTGGTAACCTATTGAAGCAGTCAGATTCAGACCGTTGGCCAGGTCTATTTTGTTGGAGACAAAGGCCAGGTTTTGTGCATATAGTTTCATGTAATTCCTTCTGAAGAACAGGGATGCAATGGAATTCACTGTATGGTGAATACCTGTTTCACTGTTGTAATCAGCCGATCCGCCTGAAATGTGCAATGTCAGGTTGCCACGCCTCAACGGCGCATAATGGTAATTGATGTCGGCCCACCACATCAACCTTTCACGGCTAAACGCCCAGGCAACTCCCGGTGTGATTTTCAAACGGTGTGCCGAATCAATCCGCTGCTCCAGACTTAGTGATTGCCTGAAAACAAAGCCATCAACTGTATTGAAATCAAAATTATTCAGACTGATCAGCCCGTTATAGTGAATTCGCAGTGTTGTGTCAAACATCCAAAAGCCTGTTCCCGAGAAGATTGCATTGGTAACTTTTTTCAGCCCTGCCGGCATACCTTTCTTTGACGCAGAGTCTGCCTCCTGCTTTTTGTCAGTTTTTGCATTCAGGGTACTGTCAGACATGCCGGGGATTGTATTTTCGATCGCCGACAATGGAATAGGCCTTACGGTATTCCAGAAGGAGGTATCGTTTCGCAAGGCATCCTTTTCAACCGTAAGTGTCCGGCTATTTTCTTTAATCTCAAGCGACTTGGAGTCCGTTGTGTCTGATTTTGCCTCTTTGTTCATTAGCGTCGCCAGCTTCACCATGTCGCGGTTTGAAAGTGCTTCCTTATCCATCAGCTTTTCAATTTCCAGTTGTTGCTTTGTTTTCTTTTCTTCTGCTTTAACTGGTGTAGCAGGCTCCTGTTTGCCTTCAGGCTCATGCACCCGTGCCGGAACAAGGGCGTTTTTTTTGTTGAGTGCCACACTGGTGAACTTTTCCGAACTCGTATATTTATAGGTGGCCTTAACACCCATAAGATTTGCATCCACAACTATCTGGTGGCTTACCGGAAGCCAGGCTCCCTGTTGCACTGAAGCATAAATGACCTTGATATTCATGTCTCCGAAAAACATTTTCATGGACATATCGGCAGAATGCAAACAATACAACCTGTCAACTATAAATAAGTAACCGCTCATCAACTGCTGACTGTTGCGCTTGGGGGTAATCCTTATTTTGAAAATAACCCGGCTGCCCTCATCAAAAAATCCCTCGTACCTGTATGTATAGTAATTTAGTGCCTTGGGCGACAATGGAGAAATGAAACCTTCCACCTCAGGCGCATACAAACTTGAAGAGATCAAACCAACGGGATTCACGTCCTCATTATTCCAGGGGAATGTACTTCTGAACGACAACACTTTTTGCTCATACTTGTCGGGCGCCCTGAAATGAATGCGATTTACCGATTCCTCCAAAAAAACATCGCCGGTTTTCAGATGATACTCTTTGCCATTAGTCGATACCGCAGCGTGCTTCGAAATAATACGGGGCATTTTCAAAATATTCAAAGTCCCTCTTAAGTATACATCTGCCTCGTATTCATCCACCTGGTTCAGATGGTAGGGTGCAAGGCCAATTACTTTACGCATGATGGCATAGGCAGGATCCTCTTTCCCGGGTGTAATCACCACCTCTTTCACAGCCACGGGCTGCTCTTTCATCACCACATCAATCTGCACAGGGTTGTTGCTGAGCTCAACAATTTTTCGCACCTGGTGGTAACCCATGGACTTATAAACAATAACATGACTGCCGGGCTCAAGTTTGAGTTCATAATTGCCGTCAGCGTTTCCGGTAACTCCGGTAAAAGAGGTTTCATCATAGATTACAACAAAGGGAACCGGCTCATTCAAGTCATTGGTAATACGGCCCTTTACTGATTGAGAAGCACCCGGAAGTGAAGCAACAAAGTAAAGTACAACAATTGGGAAAATGAAAAACAGCTTATGGCGCATAAAAGAATATCTATATGTAACACGACGATTCACTACAAGAAAATGTTACAAGCAAAGATATTATTCTCAGGAATAAATTACCTGATGCTGCCGGAGGCCTTTTGATACAGGCCGGTTAAAAATGATGAGGTTTTTCAGGAACTGAACAGCAGGCAACTAACGGTTCACAGATTCAATTAATTGTCCGTTTTCAGTAAAATAATCCCACTGGCCGATTTTTTTGTTTTTCTCGAAACGTCCTTTTTCCTTTACCTTACCATTGTGGTAAAGCGAAATGAATGAACCGTTAAGATGATCCTGCTTATAGTGTGCTTCAATGGTTTTTTGACCCTGCTCGTTAAAAAATTCCCATTTGCCTGATATCTGGCCCTTATGATAACTCCCCTTCCTGCGCAATTGTCCGTTTTTATGCCATGCCTGTGCTTCGCCATGCAACACCCCGTTTCTGAATGTGAACTCTTCTTTCACAAGATCTGAGTTTCGGAAAACCACAATACATTTACCCGAATAAGGCTTATAACTGTCTTTTACATAAAAAACATCAGCGCCTATTTCATCTTCTGAAACGGTGATTTTGCTGCTACAGGCTGCCGTCAACAGCATCAGGATGTATATATACCATTTCATTGTTTCAAACTTCGTTAATAGTGTTGTTCTGCTACTAATAACGAGATGCCTGTTCACAGGTTAATTATTGTTGATGAACAAAGCAATATTGCCAATGAAAATAGTAAATGAAAGGATAAACCGCCTGAACTATTTTCTGAGTTCGGCTTCCCTGGTCCAGTCCTCAGCCCTGCCCACGAACTTCATGCCCAGCACATATCCCTTCAGGGTCATTTTGTTGTCATCGCCGTCAAACCACATAAAGCAATCATATGTTTTGCCATTGTCTGGATCATATACAGTGCCGCCTTCCCATCTTTTCTTATCCGCATTGTATGAGAAATCCTTAAGAATCATCAGACCCTGAATTTTCTTACTTCGCTGCGCGGGATCCGGATTATTCACATCAAGCTTGTCCTTCTCCGTTTCCAGCCATTCAACTTTTCCGTAATACTTGCCATTGGTAGCCTTGAATATCCTCACCTGCGAGGTTCCCTTAGCCGGCACCCAAATACCGGCAATTTTATCAGCCTGACTGTAAGCAAAGGATGCAGATAGAAACATGCAGGCAATCAAAAAGAGACATTTCTTCATAGTAATTGGTTTTTGGTGAACTCGGAAATAAAGTTAACTTTTTCTTTCTAATACAATGTAATCATAGGTGAAATCGGCATTCACTTCTGCCTGGTGTGCTTCCTTCGAAATTTCAATCCATTCATCCGTATTGATTTCCGGGAAAAAGGTATCCGCGTCAAAGCATTTGTTGATCCGTGTCAGGTAAAGCCGGTTTGCATAAGGCAGGAATTGCCTGTAAACTGAAGCTCCCCCGATAATAAAGGTTTCCCTGCCCTCTTCGCAATGATCCAGGGCTTCCGCTATTGAAGAAACCATGATGCAACCATCAAAGCGATCCTGCGGATTATCGGAAATCACTATATTCCTTCTGTCCTTTAAAGGGCCCCCGGGTAACGAAAGAAAGGTATTCTTCCCCATGATGACCGTATGGCCCGAAGTGGTCTTTTTGAATCGCTTCAAATCACCCGGTATATGGCACAGCAGCTTGTTATCCTTACCTATGCCATTATCGCCTGCTACTGCAACTATAATAGAAATCTTCTTCATTGCTTATACAGAAATTGCTCCTTTTATATGAGGATGCGGATCGTAATTTTCAAGCGTGAAATCTTCAAATTCAAAACGGTTTATGTCTTTCACCAGGGGATTTATATTCATAACCGGCAAAGGCCTGGGTTCCCTGGCAAGTTGAATTTGTACCTGTTCCAGGTGGTTATTATAAATGTGGGCATCTCCAAAAGTGTGCACAAATTCTCCGGGTTTCAGGCCGGCAGCCTGGGCAACCATCATCAGCAACAACGAATAGGAGGCAATGTTGAAAGGTACTCCCAGAAAAATATCTGCGCTTCGCTGGTAGAGCTGGCATGACAGCGTACCATTTGCCACATAAAACTGGAAAAGCACATGACACGGAGGAAGAGCCATATTCCGAAGGTCTCCCACATTCCATGCGCTGACCAGATGCCTGCGTGAATCGGGATTTTCTTTGATTGATCTGATTACCCGCTCTATCTGGTCGATGGAACCACCCTGGTAATCAGGCCAGCTACGCCACTGATATCCGTAAATATGGCCGAGGTTGCCCTGCGGGTCGGCCCATTCGTTCCAAATGTTTACCTTGTTTTCATTGAGATATTTGATATTTGTATCCCCCTTGAGAAACCAGAGTAACTCGTAAATGATTGATTTCAGGTGAAGCTTTTTGGTTGTCATTAACGGAAAACCCGCACTCAGGTTAAACCGCATCTGGTATCCGAATACGCTCAGTGTTCCGGTGCCGGTTCTGTCTTTTTTCTCAGTACCGTTATCCATTACATGCTGAAGCAGGTCGAGGTATTGTCTCATGATCTACATTGTGTGATGCGGTAAAATTAATAAAGATAAAACTCGTGAGCACATACAGGTAACAAAGTTATTTACAGGTGTTGATTTCTTTTAAGTTATTAACATTGAGACAACATTAAATTTTTACTACATTTAGCCAATAATCAAGCGGGCGATTATAGCAGGATCTGTCCTGACCATGTAACGAATATTGTAAATAAGCGTATTTATTAACCAAGAATACCTGACATTGTGCAATTGAGTAAACTGCGACTGATACTTTACCTGTTTTTGAGCATATTGGCCTTCCCGGTAAAAGGACAATATGATTTTACCGTTTCTGATGCAGCGGGTTGCACTCCCATGAAAATAAAATATTCCCTGATCAATACTGCCACCGTTGATTCTATTGACCAGGTCACCTGGGATTTTGACAACGGAGAAACCAGCTCAAGTATAGATCCCGATACGGTAACCTATGATCAACAGGGATCATATACCCCAACTCTGGTGATCACTTTTGATAACAACTATGAACTTTGGATCACCAAAACCTCATATATCCAGGCTCACCGCACCATCAACGCCAGTTACAGCTATAAAGACACCATCTCCGACCTGGTTTATGTTTTTGAACAAACCGCAATACTTGACACAGGAGTTGATTACACATTCGAATGGGATATTGAAGGCTTTGCCCTGAGAACCGGAACCCGACAGGTGTATACCTTCCCTGACACAGGCTCCTATTCCGTGACATTGACGCTAACCGATGAATTTGGCTGCTCAAGCCAGGCAACAGGAGAAGTCTCCATACTCGAAGAAATCAGGATTCAGAATGTGTTTACGCCGAATAACGATGGTGATAACGACTATTTTATTGTGAATACAGGCAGTTCCCTTCCGGTCATTGTGAAAATATTCACCCGGACGGGAGTTCTTTTGTATGAAGCTGAAGGAACCATTGTCACCTGGGATGGATACACCGCTACCGGTCAGAAGATCAAGCCCGGAATTTATTTTTATGTCATCGAGGCTTTATCCGGTGATCCCGATGGCAAGTATTCCAAAGCCGGAGCGTTGTATATGTATGAATAGCCCATACATTCCCTGATTTTCTTTCACGTATTTCTTATGTCAGTTATATTAAAAAAATCCTTTCTGGTATTGTTGCTGTGTTTCTTATGGATGATATCCGGTGCACAAAACAATACTGGCAGCAAACCCAAGATAGGCTTGGTTCTCAGTGGTGGCGGAGCCAAAGGATTGGCGCACATTGGCGTTGTTAAAGTACTCGAAGAAGCAGGCATCATTCCCGACTATATCAGTGGAACAAGTATGGGCAGCATTGTAGGCGGTTTGTACGCCATTGGATATTCGGCAGACGATTTGTCAAAACTAAATCAAAGCATCGACTGGCCTGTGTTGCTGACCGATTACGTGCCGTTAAGAAATGTGGCCCTGGATGAGAAGCATGACTACAAAAGATATCTCGCTGAATTTCCCATCCGGAATAAAAAAGTATCATTGCCATCGGGAATGCTTGAAGGACAGAATCTGGCCATGCTCCTGTCGGGCCTTACCTGGAGAGCGGCAGGTGTTGAATCATTCGACGAATTTCCTTATCCTTACCGTTGTGTGGGAACTGAAATCATTAAGGGGGAAATTGTGAATTTCAGCAGCGGCGATCTCGCCCTGGCAATGAGAGCCAGCATGGCTATCCCCAGTGTATTTACACCCGTAGTTTTTGACACATCCATGGTGGTGGTTGACGGAGGGGTGATCAGGAACTTTCCGGTGGAGGAAGTCATTGAAATGGGAGCCGAAATTATTATTGGCGTTTACACAGGCTTCAAAGATATGGTAACTTCCGAAGACCTGGAATCACTCGACAAAATCCTAAGCAGGGCAACAGCATCTTATGGTATTTATGATTCCCGCGAGCAGTCGAAAAAAGTAACCATTTTGATAACTCCCGATCTCACCAATTTTACTTCAGCTGATTTTGGAAAAAGTACGGAAATTGCAAAAGCAGGAGAAATTGCTGCCCGCGAACACTTTGACGAGTTAAAAGCATTGGCCGACAGCCTGAAACAGTACAGCGATTACAGGAAACCCGAACCAATGCAGGAGATCGACAGCATTTTTATCACCAATGTCTTTGTTAACGATCTGAAATATTACGACCAGAGCCTGGCTTATGGTAAACTGAATGTCCGTAAGAATGAATATCTCACCAGGCAGGAACTCCAGCAAGGCATGGAAAGTTTGTTCGGAACCTTATACTTTGACAAACTGACCTATCATTTTGAAAAAGAAAACCAGGGATTCCGGCTCGTTCTGAATGCCAAGGAAAAACCCCCTGCCTCATTCAGAACAGCCGTTCACTACGATAATTTCTTTGGAGCCGGACTCATTCTGAATTTTACACAAAGTAATCTGCTGATTTCAGGTACCCGTATGACTGCTACGCTCGACCTGAGTGAATACCCGCAAGCCCGGGTTTACTACAGGAAATACACTGGCCCGCGGATGAACACACTGGTGGGATTGGACACCTACTTTGAGTCGAATCTCATTCCCGGTTATCTCGAAGGAGAAGAGGTGGGTTACTTCAAGCAAAACAGGGTTACTTCGGAATTTGCCCTGAAAAGAAGCTTCGACCTGAACCACCAGACCGGAATCGGACTGCTCTTTGAGTATTCTGCTGTTTACCCCAACAAATCGATGCAGACCTTATACCCGCTTGATTTAAATTACCAAAGATATGGGTTTGCCGGCTTTGGAATGAACGGCACCTTCGAGGTGAACACCCAGGATAACCTGATTTATCCCTTTGAAGGAACACAGGCAAACCTTTACCTGAAAGGCATCTTAAATCCCATGCTGGATATCAGGTACCTGAACGACACACTCGAAACCGAAAGCTCGCTGAATTCATTCAGCAAGCTCTATTTTAATGTGGACAATTATCATCCCCTCGGCTCAAAACTCAATTACAACCTGGGGTTCTCACTGGGAATCAGCACCGATGAATTCATTGCTTCGGACTACTTTTTCATTGGAGGACATAAGGCCAATCTGCGCCGAAACCAGGTTGCTTTTGTAGGTTACAACCTGGGCGAAGTTATCGCAACCAACCTGATTCTGATGAAACTTGGTTTCAATTACAGGCTGTATCCCAATTTTCAGCTCGAGATGCTTACCAATGGTATGTTTACCTCATATGACTTTGACCACCTGCTGCAATCCATTATGGATATGGAGGGCGGATCATTTCATTTCGGATTCGGCGCAGGGTTGACTTACAATACACCCATCGGACCGGCGAGTATTTTTTTCGCCGGCAACAATAAGGAAGACAAAACAACCTGGTACATCAACCTGGGATATACTTTCTGATCAGTACCTTTTGCTGATAACACCCCAGTCGAGTATGTTCCAGAATGCCTGCAAATAATCGGGACGCTTGTTCTGATAATCCAGGTAATAAGCATGCTCCCAAACATCGCAGGTTAAAAGCGGAGTCAGACCTTTCCTTAAAGGATTTCCGGCATTCGGCTCCTGAATAATTCCGAGAGAACCGTCAGGCTTTTTCACCAGCCAGGCCCAGCCTGAGCCAAACAAGGTGACAGCCGACTTGGTAAATTGCTCTTTAAAAGCGGCAAAGGAACCGAAAGCCGAGTCAATGGCAACAGCCAAGGCTCCTGACGGCTCCCTGGAACCCGAAGGAGAAAAACTCTCAAAATAAAAGGTATGATTCCAAACCTGGGCACCGTTATTGAAAATACCTCCGTCAGCCTCACTGACGATCTTTTCGAGAGAGGCGTTTTCAAAAGGAGTTCCGGGAACCAGGTTGTTCAGGTTGTTTACATAAGCCTGATGATGCTTCCCATAGTGAAAATCAATTGTCTGTTTGGAAATAAAAGGCTCCAGTGCATCAGCGGCATACGGTAATTTAGGTAATTCAAACGGCATGGTTTCTTGTTTTAAATAATTATATCCCTAAGATACAACTATTTTCAGTTTTATCAAAACCAGCCAAACTCCGAACTCCGAACTCCGAACTCCGAACTTCGAACTCCGAACTCCGAACTCCGAACTCCGAACTCCGAACTCCGAACTCCGAACTCCGAACTCCGAACTTCTCAATATTACACCCCCCTGAATCGCTTATCCACCTCTTTCCAGTTTACCACATTCCAGAATGCAGCAAGGTACTCGTTTCTGCGATTCTGGTATTTCAGGTAGTAGGCATGTTCCCATACGTCAACGCCAAGAAGGGGAGTACCTTTCAGTTCGGTAACATCCATCAGCGGATTGTCCTGGTTGGGTGTGGAAGAAATCTTCAGCTCATCTCCGGTTTTTACCAGCCAGGCCCAGCCCGATCCAAACCGCGTCATTGCCGCATTGGTAAAAAGTTCACGGAATTTCTCAAACGATCCAAAATACCTGTTGAGCGCGTCCAACAATTCGCCACCGGGCATTCCGCCCGATCCGGGAGCCATTATTTCCCAAAACAGGGTATGATTGTAATGACCGCCTCCATTGTTGCGAACAGCCACAGGCAGTTTTGAGATGTTTGCCATCAGGTCGGCAAGACTTTTGTTCTCCCATTCAGAGCCTGCCAGGGCATTGTTCAGGTTGGTTACGTATGCCTGGTGATGCTTCGTATGATGTATTTCCATGGTACGTGCATCTATATGCGGTTCAAGTGCCGCATATTCATATGATAATTTAGGTAATTCGAAAGCCATAACAATTGAATTTTAATAAATTAATATTATTATTTTAATTTGGTCTAAATCACGGGTATGAAACCCCAAAGCAAGCTTTGGAAACTAATTCCGCAGCAGAGCTGCGGGGTATTATACCCTCCGACTTCGTCGGGATTGTTCGACTTACAAATTTCAGCTCGCTCACTCCTGAAATTTGAGTCTCACGAATAAACATTCTTACTGAAATAACATCCAGGGCGCAATAATGTTTACCATTTTGAATAAAAATGAAGATATCTTTGCACCATGGCCCTGATTTACTATATCCTCGTGCACCTGGCCTACATTGTGGCACTTCCTTTGGCGCTTTTTGACAGGAAAACCCGGCTTTGGGTTACCGGACGTTTTGGATGGCGCAGGAAAATAGTTCAATGGCAGCGTACAACTGGTCCGGTTTTCTGGTTTCATGCAGCTTCCCTGGGTGAATTCGAACAAGGCTTGCCCGTTATGGAAAACTTGAAAGAACGCGTACCGGGGAGCCAGCTTGTGCTTACCTTTTATTCCCCGTCGGGTTATGAAGTGCGTAAAAACTTTGAAAAAGCCGATCTGGTTGTTTATCTCCCGCTTGACACCCCCTGCAATGCAAAGAAATTCATTGCCCGCATCAAACCGGATGCCGCTTTCTTTATCAAATACGAGTTCTGGTATGGTTACCTGAAACATCTGCATGAAATGCACATTCCCTGTTTTCTCATTTCGGGTATATTCCGTCCTGAACAAGCCTTCTTCAGGTGGTATGGGTTTTGGTTCCGGAAAAACCTGGATCTGTTCAGGCACCTTTTTGTGCAGGACAAGGCATCGGAGTCGCTGCTGAATTCCGCAGGAATATCCCGGGTTACCGTTTCAGGAGATACGCGTTTCGACAGGGTAACAGCTCTTGCTGCCAAAAGACAACAGGTTGTCATTGCAGGGGATTTTTCAGAACAGGCGTTTTGCCTGGTAGCCGGAAGTACCTGGCCGGCCGATGAGGACCTGCTTGTTGAATACATCAGTAAGGCTTCCCATGGCATGAAATTCATTATGGCACCCCATGAAATAAGCCGCAACCACATCAGCCATTTGACTGCCCTGTTGAAAAACAGGCAAATTCTTTTTTCCAAGTACAACAAGGAACGGGCAAATGATAAACAGGTCCTTATTATTGACAACGTGGGCATGCTTTCTTCCTTATACCGTTATGGCCATTGTGCATACGTTGGCGGCGGATTTGGAAAAGGAATTCACAATATTCTGGAGGCCGCAGTTTACGGAATACCTGTTGTATTCGGTCCGAATTATCACAAATCAAGAGAAGCTGTTGAAATGATCGAAACGGGAGCCGCTTTTTGCGTGAAGTCGCCGGCAGAACTTACCGGTATCATTAACAAACTTGCTGCTGACAGGCAATTCCTGCAACACACTTCCCAAATGGCACGTTCATATGTTGACCAAAACACCGGGGCTACGGAAACTATTGTACAGCATGTTGTTAATTATATATTACGGAAGTTGCCGGTTGAATAACCGGCAATATGATATATTTGAAACTTCATTTAGCTTATTCAAATAATGAAACGAATACCCGGATACCTGCTGACCCCTGTTTTTCATTGTTATTTCTGGCTGCTGCTGATCCTGTTCCACCCGGTTCAGGTTGGGGCCCACATGCTGTTTGGCGACCAGGCCCGGAAAAAAGTTGTCGATTTCCTGAACATGATACTCGTCTATGGCTTATACATGCTTGGTTGCCGTGTGAAATTCTCCGGATTTGAAAAAATACCCGGAAACAGGCCGCTCATCATTGTGGCCAACCACCAGAGCATGTATGATATTCCGGCTGTTGTTCACGGGTTCAGAAAGTTTTATCCGCGGTTCATTTCAAAAATTGAGCTGTCAAAGCATATCCCCAGCATATCTTATAACCTGAAGCATGGAAAATCGGCATTGATCGACCGCAAGCATGGTGCCCAGGCTGTGAAAGAAATATTCCGGCTTGGCAGGCTGATACAGGAACACAACCATGCTGCCTGCATATTTCCCGAAGGCACACGCAGCAAAGACGGCAAGGTAAAAAAGTTCCAGTCCGCGGGGGTGAATACACTGCTTCGTGCCGCTCCTGCTGCCGTGATTGTTCCCTTTGTTATTGACGGTCACAGCCGGCTGATGGAAAAAGGGTACTTTCCGCTTCAGTTTGGTCAGCGCATTACCTACACGGTATTAGACCCTGTTGAACCCGCCAACCATGAAATTGATGATATTGTAATGCGCGTACAACTGGTAATTGAGGATTTCCTTCAACGGGAAAACACCCCAAAGTGATACCATCAGCATGTGGCATCGGTCAAATAATTATGCATAGATTTGAAACTTAAATATAATATAGGACTATGAAATCCCGGGATTTATACCAATCGCTTAAAAACCTTAAAGTAATACCCGTCGTTGCCATTGAGCAGTACGACGCAGCCCTGCCCCTTGCACATGCTCTTATTGAAGGGGGACTGCCGGTTGCTGAAGTAACCTTCCGAACCGAGGCTGCTGCAAGGGTAATTGAAAGAATGGCCAAAGAAACACCTGAGCTGCTTGTTGGCGCCGGTACCATTCTTACCGTTGACAACCTGAAGAAGGCACAGGATTGCGGGGCCAAATTTGGTGTGGCCCCCGGATTCAACCGTAAGGTTGTTGAAGCCTCTTTGAAAATGAATTTCCCTTTCTCTCCCGGGATCATGACACCCAGTGACGTGGAAGGCGCCCTGGAACTTGGTGTTAAAGTGCTGAAGTTCTTTCCTGCAGAGGCTGCCGGAGGAATCGGGATGCTTAAAAGCCTGATTGCTCCCTATGCACATGCCGGCGTTCAATTCATCCCCACCGGAGGCATTAACCTGCAAAAAGCAAAGGATTACCTGTCATTACCCCAGGTAATTGCCGTTGGCGGCACCTGGATAGCAAAAAAAGAAGACATTGCCGCCGGGAACTGGAAGGATATCCAGGATCGCTGTAAGGCTGTCAGAGATCTCCTACTGTAAAATCAGTTCCGGTTTTTTAATTCGAATAGTCTGAAGAAGTTGTCGTTCCCGACTTCAGCATAGGATTGATCCAGTATTTGCTTAATTCCAAGGGTAAGGCTGTCGTTCTTTAGATCAAAATCGCCCATTACAAATACATAAGGTATTCTGTGAGGCTCACCGTTTGTTTTTAAAAGTGAAAAACATCCCGGGGCTGGGTCATTTACATAAAAATCCAGGGCAATTTGTTTGTTGTCAACTCCCCAGGCGATCAGCCTGTTTGTCTGATAAACATCTGTTCGCCATTGAACCGGAAACCATTTCAGTGCTGCCTCGTAATTTTCAAGAACAGCAACCTGGTTTTTTCCCGCCCCCAGGTACCCCGAAATATGAGAATGCAACCAGTTATCACTGTAATTTAGCGTTAGCACCATGCTGTTGGGACTTATCTTTTCCGATGCCTGTACGATCTGATCCACATCCTTCGAAAGATGATAAAACGATCGAAAATGGATGTTGATAAAAAAGCCGTGAACAAACAACACCACCACCACGGCACACATCCTTATTGGTTTTGGATATTTCAGGCTACCCAGCCAGATCACGAAAAACAGGTAGAAAAGAACAATCAGCCTTTCGGTCATCAGTATCGAATTGGGAACCAGAAAGAAAAGCACCAGAAAAACAACCGAAAAAGCAAGCCATACCAGTGACTGTTTTGAAACAGAACCCGGGCGTAACTCATTCTTGCCTTTCCTGTACCTGTTTTTTAAAAAAAGATACAGACTGCCCAGCATGAGGAATCCGAAAAAAGCCAGCAGGATGTGCGTTACCCTGATCCATGGATCACAGAAACAAAAAGTGAGCAAGGGCCTTATGGTGGTCACATAACGAACCAGTTCACCTGTAGCCATGCGTGTGCCTTTTTCCACAGAATCAATGTTCAGAAAGTAGATACCGCTGAGAACCAAAACCGGAATTGCAGCAAGAAACAGGGTTATAAACCGCTGCCTGATTTCCCGCAGGTTGACGATTTTAAGGCCCCCGGCAGTTTTTTCGGTTTGAACCAGAAGTACCAGTATGGCAGCCAGAAACAAAAGGGTGACCAGTAACATCAGCACATGCGAAAAATACAATGCCAGTAAAAGAAGCATTAAAACAACCACATGCGGCAGGTTGATCCGGTTGCAATATTTCGCAAAATAATACGCCGTTACAAAAAGAAAGGTAAGGCCAACCGACATATTCCAAAAGCCGAAATAGAGGTTGTGGTGGTGCACAAAAATCAGCATGAAGTAGGTAAGCAGCCTGTTTTCAGGATAAAACAGCAACATGAATTTCCTGTAAAACAAGGGCGTCAGAATAAAATAAAAGAGCAACAATGCCTTTTCCGATAGATATCCCGGCAATACAAGGTTCAATAAAGCCATCATAATATGCCCCGACCAGTTGGGAACCGGAAATTCGTTTACGCGGAAGAGATCAGTGATCAGGGAATGACCGCCAAACCAGATTTCCCTGATAAGTTGCGCGTTGTAAAGATGAGCCGGGCCGTCGAGGGTTACAAAATGCCGGAAAGCCAGTAACGGAATGGTTCCGGCCAACAACAGTACCCAGAACAGGAAAGGCTCATATCTGTTAAACCAGTCTTGTCGATACAATTTCATAATCCGGATAACAACAATTTCTGAAGATCTTCAGGCGTATCAACGCCAAAACTTTCGTAAGTGGTAAGCCGCACTGCAATCCGGTAGCCGTTTTCAATCCACCGCAACTGTTCAAGTGATTCGGCAAGTTCAAGCGGCGACTGCGGTAATGCAGTGATTTCGGGAAGCACATCGCGCCGAAAGCCATATAAACCGATGTGTATGAAAAATTCATGCGCAGACAGCCATGAATCGCGATCAGTATTTCGTAGATAAGGTATGGTAGAACGACTGAAATAAAGGGCCTCCTGCCTGCCGCTGACCACCACCTTGGGGCGGTTGGGATCAAACAACTCGTCCTTTGAGGTTACTTTCTTAACCAGGGTAGCTATCTGTGTGTTTCGGCCGGAAAAGCATGATTTCAGCAATTCCAGCTGCACCGGCTCAATAAATGGCTCATCGCCCTGAACATTGAGTACCACATCAAAGTGCGCCGACTGCTCTCTTTCAGCAAGCACAGCGGCTTCGGCACACCTGTCGGTTCCGCTTTTATGTAAAGCCGAAGTCATTACTACTTTGCCTCCAAATTCCTTCACCGCGTTGAATATTCGCTCATCATCCGTTGCTACATATACGGTTTCCAGGGCTTTGGATGCCTGCTCATAAACACGCCTGATCATGGGTTTGCCATGAATTTCGGCAAGCGGCTTGCCGGGAAACCGGGACGATGCAAACCGGGCAGGAATAATTCCCAAATAACGAAGTGGTTGCTCCATTGAAAACATGAATATTTGACAGATGCAAATTACAAAAATTCCATTAATATTGTAATTTTGTCAGATATTCAATTGGAAAGCCCTGGGTTGAAACATGGAAAGACCTGATATTGTTAAAATAAAACAACGATTTGGAATTATTGGAAATTCTCCGGGATTGAACCGGGCCATTGATATTGCCGTGCAGGTAGCGCCTACCGATCTTTCGGTATTGATTACCGGTGAAAGCGGTGTGGGTAAGGAAGTGTTTCCGCAGGTTATTCACCAGTACAGCTCACGAAAGCATGGAGCATATATAGCAGTAAACTGCGGCGCCATACCTGAAGGCACTATTGACTCGGAACTTTTCGGACACGAAAAAGGGTCCTTTACCGGGGCTTATGAGAGCCGTAAGGGTTATTTTGAAGTGGCCCACGGTGGTACCATATTTCTGGATGAGGTCGCGGAACTTCCTTTGTCGACACAGGTAAGGCTGTTGCGCGTACTTGAAACCGGGGAATTCATGCGGGTAGGTTCGTCCAATATGATCAAAACCAATGTCCGGGTCATTGCTGCAACCAATGTTGATGTAACTTCGGCCATTCAGCATGGTAAGTTCCGCGAAGACCTGTTTTACAGGTTGAGCAGCGTACCGGTGGAAATACCATCCCTGCGCAAGCGCAAAGAAGATATCCCGCTGCTCTTCAGGAAATTTGCTGTTGATTTTGCCGATCGCAACCGGATGCCCTCCATATCACTCACAGAAGACGCACTGGAAGTGCTTATGAATTACCGTTGGCCCGGTAATATCCGTCAGTTGAAGAACATAGCCGAGCAGATTTCGGTAATCGAAGAAAAGCGGGTTATTACTGCAGATGTGCTGCGTTCCTATCTGCCTGATTATTCAGAAACCAAGCTTCCTGCTGTTTTTGACTCCCTTGACAGGCAGACCTTCGCCACGGAAAGGGAAATCCTTTACAAAATTCTTTTCGATATGCGCAATGACATGAACGATCTCAAGCAATACGTTCATAAAAACATCAACAAGATGCCTTCCGAAACGGAGGCTCATGCTTCCGGAACCCATGTGATTCCCAAATTCGTGCATGATGTGGAACCCATCATTCCGGAAGACAAGCAGACCAAGAAATTTGATATCACCCGTGATACAATTGATGATATTGAAGATACGCAAGAAATAGTTGAAGAATCACTGTCGCTTTCCGACAAGGAAATTGAACTGATCCGAAAAGCCCTGGAAAAACATGGAGGCAAACGCAAGTATGCTGCCAGTGAACTGGGTATTTCTGAAAGAACTCTTTACAGGAAAATCAAAGAATTTGATATTGAGTAAAGCATGAACATGAAATCACCTTTTCACATCCTGTTGAAGCTGGCCGCTTTACTGACTGTCTGTCTGTGTTTGGCTTCCTGCTTTTCAATCAATTACTCAACCAAAGGAGGTTATATACCCCCCGAAGCCAAAACCTTCTCGGTTCAGTATATCGAAAACCAGGCCCGGATTGTTGAACCAAATCTCAGCCAGGAATTAACAGATAAACTGAAGGACTATCTTCAGGGAAACACCACACTTACCCTGGTAAACAGGGATGCCGATATTGATTTTGAGGCCGTGATCACTACCTATGAACCCGATAAGCCCGTAGCTATTACATCAGGAGACGAGGCCGCCAAAAACCGCTTTACTATTGGAGTTAAGGTAAAAATGACCTGTGTGGTAAAGCCGGAAATTGACTTTGAGAGCAGTTTCACCAGGTATGAAGACTACAGCTCATCCGAGAATTTTGAAAGCCTCAGGGCAGATTTGACCACGAAGATGCTGGAACTGATTTTGGATGATATTTACAAGAAAGCTTTTGTAAACTGGTAACCATGCAGAAATCAGAAATATTCAAATATCTGAGACATCCAGAGCGCCTCAACACCGAATCGCCTGAAAAAATGAAGAAGATCAGGGATTTATACCCTTATTTCCAAACAGCTCATCTTTTCGCACTTAAAACGAAATTTCTGGCAGGCGATGCAAGCTGCCAGGCTGAAATTGAATCCACGGCAGCCTATGTTCCTGACCGGATGGTATTGTACAACCTGCTTTATCCGCTTGCCGTTGAAACCAACGATGCCGTGGGAAGCGACGATACCGTGGAGACCGATATTGAAGCAAAGACAGATCAACCGGTTACAGAATTCCCTGAAGCTCAGGCGCCTCCGGTGGAAGCAGCAATTGCAGATGCCCCGGCAGCAGAAGATCCGGTAATGGAACAACCCGTTTCGGCGCCTGCTGAGATTCCGGCTGAACACGCTGCCGCCACAACTACATTACGTGATAATATTGCGCATCTGCTTTCGGGGCAACTTGAGGAACTTGAACTGATAGACCCGTCAGAAGCGGAGCTGGTTCCCGAAATATCCCTGGACATCGAAAAAACCTATGGAAATAAGGAAGATGCGCCTGCCGGTGATGCACCGCAGGATGACCCGGATTTCTTTACGCTGGAATCAGACCATGAGCCCGCTGAAACAGATCCTGTACCAGACGAAAATGAGATGAAGGAAGAGCAGAAGACCGCTGATAAAAAGGAACTGATCGACCGGTTTATTGAGACCAGCCCAAGAATTCAACCGAAGAAAGATGACCAGCCCCAGGTAGATATTTCAGAAGACAGTGTCAAGGAACATGATGGCATTTTTACCGATACACTCGCCAGGATATATGTTAAACAGGGCTATTACAGCAAGGCCATCTTTGCTTATGAAAAATTAATTTTGAAATATCCGGAAAAAAGTGATTACTTTGCGGGTCAGATTGAAGAAATAAAAAAGTTAAAGAACAAACAGTAAATCAATACAATATGTACGGACTTATCATTGGCATTATTCTTTTTGCAAGCATATTACTAATTCTCGTAGTGCTGGTTCAGAATCCCAAAGGCGGAGGACTGGCCTCCAGCTTTTCTTCATCGAACCAGTTTATGGGGGTAAAGCGCACCACAGAATTCATTGAAAAAGCAACCTGGGGCCTGGCTGCCGGGTTATTGCTGCTGAGTGTTCTGGCTACCATGCTTCCCCGCGAAACCGAGGCTCAAAGAGAATCAAGGATCAAAGACCAGATTGAAAACACAGCAGTTGATCCTGAAAGAATGCCGGCTTATCCTACTGCACCTCCGGCTACCCAGCCTGAAGAAGGTCAGGAATAAAGGCAGCCACAGGCAGGCCAAGCTAATTGTAATCGCCACTGCCAGGTAAAGACGCTTGAGGAAAAAAAAGTGTCAGTATGTCATAATTACTGACACTTTTTTTATTTCCGTGAAATCTGACACAACCTTAATAATATATTGATCTTCTGACAATTATTAGCGTATCTTTACTGCACGATGTTTTTTGCGGCTGAAAATATGTCAACCCTGTGCCCTGCAAAATGAACAAAAGTGCCTTTGGCATGGAATTCGATAAACAGCCTGCGGCCAATCACATGAAGTTTAACTCTAAAATCAAATATAAAATGGCAAATATTAAAGGAAAAGTTAATGCAGGTAAGGTTTTGATAAAACCTTTCCCGGCTGAGGAGAAGACAGCCAGCGGGATTATCATACCTGATTCGGCTAAGGAAAAACCCCAGAGAGGTGAAGTTGTAAAAGTGGGCGAAGCTAAAAAAGATGAACCAGTTGTTGTAAAAACCGGTGATGTTGTACTCTACGGCAAGTATTCGGGCACAGAACTCACCATTGAAGGCAACGATTACCTGCTCATGAATCAGTCCGATATATTATATGTTGAATAATACTTGAACTTAAAAACACTTATACAATGGCAGCTAAAGAAATTAGATTCAATATTGAAGCTCGTGAACAACTGAAAAAAGGTGTTGACCAGCTCGCCAATGCAGTAAAGGTTACCTTGGGTCCCAAGGGCCGCAATGTAATTCTCGACAAGAAATTCGGTGCCCCGCTGGTAACCAAAGACGGTGTTACAGTAGCCAAGGATATCGAACTCGAAGATCCTTTTGAAAATATTGGCGCTCAGCTTGTTAAGGAAGTTGCATCCAAAACCAATGATGATGCCGGTGACGGAACTACAACCGCAACTGTTCTGGCCCAGTCAATTGTTACCGTTGGCCTTAAGAATGTTACAGCCGGTGCAAATCCGATGGATCTGAAGAGAGGTATTGATAAAGCGGTTATCGCAGTTATTGAAGACCTGAAGAAACAATCCCAAACCATTGGTGAAGACAATACCAAGATTGAACAGGTGGCATCCATCTCAGCCAACAACGATCACAGTATTGGCAAACTTATTGCCGAAGCCATGGGAAAAGTTAAGAAAGAAGGTGTAATTACCGTGGAAGAAGCCAAAGGTACCGAAACACATGTGGATGTAGTGGAAGGTATGCAATTCGACCGGGGATACATCTCGGCTTATTTCATCACCGACCCTGATAAGATGGAATCGGTTCTGGAGAATACCATGATCCTGCTTACCGACAAGAAGATTTCCACCATGAAGGACCTGCTTCCTGTTCTTGAGCCCGTTGCACAACAAGGCCGCCAGCTGCTCATCATTGCTGAAGACATTGACGGTGAGGCTCTTGCAACCCTGGTAGTTAACAAACTCAGAGGTTCATTGAAAATTGCTGCTGTTAAAGCTCCCGGCTTTGGCGACAGAAGGAAAGAAATGCTTGAGGATATCGCTATCCTTACCGGTGGTGTTGTAATTTCGGAAGAAAAAGGTCTTACACTTGACGGCGCCAAACTGGAAATGCTTGGCAAAGCTGAAAAAATTGTGATCGACAAAGAAAACACAACCATCGTAAACGGCGCAGGTGACAAGAAAAACATCGAAGGCCGCATCAAACAGATTAAGGCGCAGATGGAAACCACCACTTCCGACTACGATCGTGAAAAACTTCAGGAAAGACTTGCCAAGCTGGCAGGTGGTGTTGCCGTTCTTTATGTGGGCGCTGCATCCGAAGTTGAGATGAAAGAAAAGAAAGCCCGCGTAGAGGATGCGCTGAGCGCAACCCGTGCAGCTGTTGAAGAAGGAATTATTCCCGGTGGCGGTGTTGCCTATATCAGGGCTATTAAAGCACTTGATAAGCTTAAAGGCGACAACGAAGACCAGAATACAGGTATTTTAATAATCAGAAGGGCACTCGAAGAACCTGCCCGTCAGATTGTTGAAAATGCCGGCCTGGAAGGTTCGGTTATTGTTCAGAAAATCAGGGAAGGCAAAGACGATTTCGGCTACAATGCTCAGGATGACAAATTCGAGCCCCTGTTCAAGGCCGGTGTTATAGATCCTACCAAGGTAGCCCGCGTTGCCATTGAAAACGCAGCTTCCATTGCCGGTATGTTCTTATCCACAGAATGTGTGGTTGCCGAAAAACCCGAAAAAGAAGCCCCCGCACCTATGGGTGGACCCGGTGGTATGGGTGGCATGATGTAATAACAAAAAACCCCCGCACATTTGCGGGGGTTTTTTTATGGATAGTCTGTACGGACAGGTCGCGACCTGTCCGTACGCGACCTGTCCGTACGCGACCTGTCCGTACGCGACCTGTCCTTACGATTCAATCAATTTAAATCCCTTCCCGTGTACATTGATGATCTGCACCCTCGGATCGTCTCTCAGGTACTTTCTCAGCTTGGCAATATAAACATCCATACTGCGTGCATTGAAGTAATTGTCATCCACCCATATGGTCTTTAGCGCAAAATTCCTGTCGAGCACCATATTCTTATTCGCACACAATAACTTCAACAGATCGGCTTCCTTGGTGGTGAGCTTTTGCTCGTCTTTTCCAAACTTCAGGAGCTGGGTATTCGGCAAGAACATATAATCGCCAATCTTATATTCATTTTGATGGGCCCCGGTGGCATCCTTTTTCGTACGGCGTATCACGGCTTCAACCCTGAAAAGCAGTTCCTCCATGCTGAAAGGTTTGCTGATATAATCATCAGCTCCCGCTTTGAAGCCTTCAATAACATCCTCCTTCAGCGACTTTGCGGTTAGAAAAATAATCGGAATCTCCGCGTTGGTCATTCGGATTTCCCTGGCCAGTGTAAGTCCGTCTTTTACAGGCATCATCACATCCAGGATACAAAGGTCATAATGGCTTTTTACAAAGCTCTTATAAGCCTTTTCTCCGTTAATAAACCAATCCGCATCATAGGATTTAACCAGGAGGTACTCTCTCAACAGCATCCCCAGGTTCTCATCATCCTCGGCAAGTAAAATTTTAATCTTTTGCATGGCGCAGTGTGTCTTTCATTGGTAAAAATATCTTAAAGGTACTTCCTTTATGCAACTCACTTTCAACCTCCACATACCCCTGGTGTGCTTCAACAATCATTTTCACATAACTCAATCCCAGTCCGAACCCTTTCACCGTGTGAACATTACCGGTAGGAACCCTGAAAAACTTTTCAAAGATACGCTTTTGATCATTACGGTTGATGCCGATACCGTTATCCGTTACGGCAATCATAAAGAATTCCATCTTGTTGCCGGTTTCCACCCTGATCTCGGGGTCCAGATTGCAATATTTGATGGCATTGTCCAGCAGGTTCGACATCACGTTGGTAATGTGCACCTGGTCTGCCTGCAACAAAAAACGCTCTGCCTGCAACGCAACGCTGATCTTACCGTTCCGGTTTTTAACCTGAATGGAAAAATTATCCACCACACCGCTGATTAACTCATGCATATTGACCTCGCCGGTCCTCAGCTTGATTTTGCCCCTGTCGAATACGGAGGTTTGTAAAACTTTCTCCACCTGATTTCCAAGTCTCCTGCACTCTTCGCTGATAATTTTAGATATCTGGCCCATGTTTTTGAGCTCAGTAGGAATTGATTTATCGCCCAGCATCTGCGAAGCCAGTGAGATGGTAGATATAGGGGTTTTCAACTCATGGGTCATGTTGCTGATGAAATCGCTGCGGATCTCTGATAATCTTTTCTGCCTGAACATGATGAACACGGTGAGGGCAAAGCTGACCAGGATCGTCAGGGTAAGCAACAATGAAGATCCCGCCAGATAGCTCAGTGAGCGGAACAGGAAGTCTTCCTTCTCGGGGAAGTAAATTTTGAGGTAACTGGAATGCGCGTATATGTCATTGGGAAAAAGCTGAATGCTGTAATACTCAGCTTCGGCAAACGGATTGTAATGAGCAGAGTGGTACGCAGTATCGTTGTTCATGCGAAGAACTGCGTACTCGTAGGGCAAATCAATTTGTGTATCCGTAAGCACCTTATGAATCACATTTTCCATCTCGGAGGCATTGATCCGGTCTTCAATCCGGGGCGAACCTGTAAACATGGAGGCCACAATCCGGTCGACAAACAACCGCTGGTTATTCAGAAACTGCCGGGCTTCTCTTTTTCGTCTTTCTGTTAAATCGCTCAACTGATCCTCCCCTACTGCCAGCCCGGTATTTGCTACGCCAACCGGCTGCATGCCTGCAGAGTTACCGGTATCTGCAGGTGTCATATACATTAGGGAATCGGCAGAAAGCGGATTCAATAACCGGGAAGATATTTTGTTCACTTCAAGCCGCTCTATTTCATGCGTTATATCGATCATTGCACGGGTAATCAGCTGGTCAAACTGCTTTTCCTTAACAAGAACGGCATTCTTAATCCAATACGCCTGAACCAATAGCAAGGTCGCCATTGCCAAACCCATGAACACGGTAACAATCCAAATGATTCTTTTGCTCATGAGACAAATATAGGATTCATAACTTTGTGCCCGTAAGCTTTTTAACAATCTTTAACAGTTATTGGACTTTGTTAACCGGTAGTTGTGCTAACTTAGCTAAAGCAAACAAATAGCAGTTGATTACATCATAATTTTCTTCCCCGAAAACGTTGTTACCAACAGCTCAATTTTAGGTTATCAGGTTAAACAGTAGTGGTTAGGGTTAAACAAGGCCCCGTCAGTGACGGGGCTTTTGAATATTATAAAAGCCGCTCGTTTTTAGCATAATAATTGCATTCATTATGTATTTTTATATCCTGAATAAGTAACGGTGGCAGTATAAGGATGTAAACGGATGAGACCTGAAGTAAGCAAAACGATTGATGAAATGGTTTTTGAGAACCGGAACAAGGAATATGGTTCCTACCGGCTCAGAAGACATTACCACAGAAGGGTTCTGGTCAGTTTTCTTATTGCAGTTTCTTTTATACTGATCATCTCACTGGGTTACTTCTGGTATGTTAATACAGCAGGTAATGCATCAGCCCTGCTTAATCCCACTACCAACCCTTACCTGAAAAGCGTAGATGGCTCATTGCTGAGCAAGGAAGAATTGGATGCCTATATGCGGCAGGCATCGGCTCCCGAAGAAAAACTTTTCGAAGAAACTTCAAATAACCAGCCTGACCCCATGCACAATTTCACGGTAACCGAAAATGCCGCGCAGGATTCGTTTATACCGCCGGAAGAAGTGAAGTCAAATACCGATGTAATTTCGGGTACCGAATCATTGGAAGACAGCGTGGTTTTCGGAGGGTATTTGTTTGGAGATGGAACGAATGCCGGTTCAGGAGGATACCTCGACAAGCTTCCTGAATTTCCGGGTGGAATAGCCGCTGTTACCCGGTATCTTGAATTGAACGTATTCTATCCGCCGCAAGCTGTCAGGCAGAAAATTCATGGCATTGTGCTGATCAGTTTTGAAGTGAACCGGATGGGCCTGGTTGATAACATCAAAATAGAAAGAAGTATCAATCCGCTGGTGGATGCGGAAGCAGTGAAGGCCATAAAGGCCATGCCCCGCTGGAAGCCCGGTTTGCGTCACGGCCGCCCGATACCCGTTAAATTTGTGGTTCCGGTTAATTTTATGCCCATGAGTTGAATGATGCAATCAGAATTCATATATTTTTGTAGCCTTTAGGAATTTTTTACGTTAAACTGTTGAACAGAAAATTTGGTTTATGATAAATTGCATGTTGTTGTTTGCCCAGGAAGCCTCCGCAGAATTTGCCATGGAAATGACTAAAACCGGCGGGTCTGCAGGTGAGATTAATTTCCTCACCATGTTCATCAAAGGTGGTTACATCCTCATCCCCATTGTACTTCTTTCATTTGTTGCCGTCTACCTGATCATCAAAAAATACCTTGACATCAGAAGATTCCTGACTATCGATCCGGGATATGTGGCCTATTTCAATGACCTGCTCAGAAAGGGCGATATGAAAGCCGTTGCGGAACACCTGGGAAATGACGACACCTCATATGCGAACATTTTCAGGCGCGTGATCGGAAAAATCGGTAAACCTGCCGAGGAAATCGAAAGCACACTGGAATCGGCAAGCAACATCGAGATTGCCAGGGTAAGCAAACATCTCGGCTACCTGGGACTTATCGCAGGTATTGCGCCTATGCTCGGATTTATAGGAACCATATCGGGTATCATCAAAATCTTTTACAACATTTCCCTTACCGACAACATCAGCATCGGGATCATCTCCGGAGGTCTTTATGAAAAGATGATCTCGAGCGGCAGCGGACTTATCGTGGGCATCATAGCGTTTACCGGGTACCACGTCCTGAATATGAGAATTGACCATTTCATATCGCAGGTTGAAGAAGAAGCATTTGAATTTATGAATATTGTCAGTCGTTAATCCATGAAAATAAAAAGAAAACATGAATTCAAACCCGAGGTAGCAACTGCCTCCCTGAATGACATCATGTTTTTTCTGTTGTTGTTCTTTCTGATTGTGTCTACTTTTGCCAATCCGCATGTAATCCGGTTGTTCCTGCCCAAGGCCAATTCAAGTCAGACTATTGCCAAAAAGCAGATCACGCTTTCCATTACACGGAAAAAGCTCTATTATATCGATGAGAAACCTGTTCTTTACCAGGACCTGGAATCGGAATTATCCGGCATCAAATCCGGACTGCCTGATGTAACTATTGTTGTGCGCGCTGATGGCACGCTGACCATACAGGACCTGGTAGATGTGCTTCAGATCGGAAGCAACCTGGATATCAAAATGATTCTGGCCACTGAAAAGAAAGGTGGAAATTAACCCTATTCATGAAATAGCTGCCCGATGTTTTTAATCTTGCCGGGCTGCAACACAAAAAGGGCCGATATGATGGTTATTGATTTCACCTCTTTGATGATCAGGTTGAAATCGTCTTCCGTCAACTCCCCGATAATCTGAATGATAAAGTCCATATTTCGGATCTCGGGAAAAAGAATCCCGTCGGGACAACGGTTTGAAAACAGGTAATACTTCAGGTACCGGTCTTCGTCTTCAAAAAAGAACCGGCTGAATTCCAAATCAGCACCTTGCTTTTTGTTGTGCATAATCAGGTTGCCAATTCTTACAAATTTCATTTTCAGCTGGTTGTTAATTGCCCATACCAGCCTGTAATCATTCTCGTGTGAAGATATCCCGATCAGCCTGTAATTGAAATCTTCCTCAACCTTGAGTTTGAGTGTTTTCTTTTCTGTTTGTCCTGATTTCATGTGAATTGTTAAGCAGGCCTAAAGTTATGAAAAAGCTTTCATACAAACTCAGTTTACCTGGCTAGCCTTCCAGCACATGCAAAGCCTGGCAGGCAGCGTTTTGTTCCGCTTCTTTCTTTGAAGTTCCGCTTCCCCGGCCAACAATATCATCAACAACAAAAAGGTGGGTAATAAATACGGGGGAATTCGACTTTTCATCCATTTCCTCGAACGAGGTAAAATTAATTGACTTCCTGTTTTTCTGTCCCCATTCAATGATCCTGCTCTTGAAGTCGGTTTCAGTGGTCAGCAGCCGGTTGATATTGATGTCGCTCTGAATGATCCGCTCCAGCACAATTTTTTTGGTCCGCCTATAACCCTTATCCAGGTATAGTGCTCCAATCAGGGCCTCCAGTGCATCCCCATAAACCGATTTGTGGTTGTCCTTTGACATCTTGGAAATGATCATTTCGCTAATACCCAGCTTAATGGCCATGTGATTCAGGTGATCGCGGTTCACCAGCTTCGATCGGGTTTGGGTCAGAAACCCTTCCTCCTTGTCGGGAAACCTCCTGAAAAGGTATTCCGCAATCATCGAATCCAGGATTGCATCGCCCAAAAATTCAAGGCGTTCGTTATTCACCCGGGTATCATTAAAAACAAAATTCGAGGCTGACTTATGAATAAAGGCAAGCTGATACAATTCCATATTCCTGGGATTGAATCCGAGAATACGCCTGAGTTGCCTGGTAAAACTTCTTTCGGGGGTAAACAGGTAATTCTTTTTGGGCCGGAAAATGGACTTCAACACAATATTAAGCAGAGTATTTTCTGAATATAACCGAAGTATTATGGCCTCCGAAACCAAAGGTGTTGCTTAAAGCCACATTAACGGTGCGTTTCTGGGCAACATTGAAAGTAAAATTCAGTTTGGGATCGATTTCCTCATCCTGGATTTTAAAATTAATGGTGGGAGGAATAATATCGTACTTGGTAGCCAAAATTGCAGCAATGGCTTCAATGGCCCCGGCGGCTCCCAGCAGGTGACCGGTCATGGATTTTGTAGAACTGATATTCAATTTATAGGCATGTTCTCCAAAAACACTCCGAATGGCTCTCGACTCAGAAATATCACCCAGCGGTGTTGCTGTGCCATGAACATTGATATAATCAAGATCCTCAGGCTTTAAATTGGCATCTTCCAAAGCATTCTTCATCACCAGCATGGCACCAAGTCCATCCGGATGAGGTGCAGTCAGATGATAAGCGTCAGCAGACAAACCCCCACCGATCATTTCGGCGTAAATTTCAGCTCCACGGCTTTTGGCATGCTCATATTCCTCGAGGATCAAAGCTCCGCCGCCTTCGCCCAGAACAAATCCGTCGCGGGTTTTATCAAACGGACGCGATGCTGTTTTGTATTCAGCATTGTTGGTGGAGATTGCATGCATGGCATTGAATCCACCGATGCCCGGCTCGCAGACCACTGCTTCAGCCCCTCCGGATACAAACATATCAGCCTTGCCCAACCGGATCAGGTTGTAGGCATCGATAATAGCGTTAGTGCCAGTGGCACATGCGGATACTGTTGCATAATTAGGGCCTCTGAAGCCATACTTGATTGAAATATGCCCTGCTGCAATATCCGAAATGATCTTGGGTATAAAAAAAGGATTAAACCTGGGTATTTTGTTGCCCTTAAAATAATCCCCCAATTCGCTTAAAAAAGTATTGAAACCACCAATGCCCGAACCAAAGATTACTCCCACCCTATCCTTGTTGATCTTCTCAAGATCAATGCCCGAGTCTTTAACTGCTTCGTCAGCAGCAACCAGGGCATATATCGTAAACAGATCCAACTTCCTGGCCTCTTTCCGGTCGAAGTAATCCTCGGCTTTGAAGTTTTTAACTTCACAGGCAAATTTGGTTTTGAAATTCGTGGTGTCAAAACGAGTAATCAGGTCAGCCCCACTAACACCGTTAACTAAATTATTCCAGTATTCATTAACTTCATTTCCCAATGGGGTTACCGCACCGAGTCCGGTAACAACAACTCGCTTCAACTCCATAAATGACAGTGTTGGTAAAAAACAAATTACTTCTTTACGTTCTCATCAATGTACTTGATTGCGTCGCCAACTGTGGCAATGTTCTCAGCAGCATCGTCGGGAATTCCGATATTGAACTCCTTTTCAAATTCCATGATCAACTCAACGGTATCCAGTGAATCAGCACCCAAATCGTTGGTAAAACTGGCTTCGGGGGTTACTTCGCTTTCATCAACACCTAATTTGTCAACAATAATAGCTTTTACTCTAGATGCAATGTCTGACATAATACCTAATTTTAATTATTACTTTAATTTAAAAAAATGTTGTGCAAAGAAAATGCATTCATAATGAAAAAACAAACAAATTTTCAGATTTCTTTAAAAATCGGCTTTTAATTCGTTAAATCTCAGTTAATTTGCGGTGATTTACAACCCATTATAAAACCATGTACAAGCTTGCTATTTTTGCCTCAGGATCAGGTTCTAACGCCGAAAATATCATCCAACACTTTCAGCATCACCCCTCAATAGAAGTAACCTGCATATGCACCAACCGGCCCGACGCTTATGTAATTGAACGAGCGCGTAAATATAAGGTACCGGTACTCGTTTTTACCCGCGAAGAATTCTATCAGTCGGAAATAGTTCTTGACTTTTTGCACCGCAACCAGATCAATTTCATTGTACTCGCCGGATTTCTCTGGCTGGTTCCGGAATACCTGATCAACAGTTTTCCCAATAAAATAGTCAATATCCATCCGGCCCTCCTGCCCAAATACGGGGGCAAGGGCATGTATGGCAACCGGGTGCACCAGGCCGTTATCGATCATCATGAAACCCTTTCAGGCATCACCATCCACCTGGTAAACAGCGAATATGACCGGGGCGATACCCTGTTTCAGGCCACCTGCAAGGTTGACCCCTCTGATACAGCAGAATCACTGGCTTCTAAAGTGCATCAACTGGAACATACCCATTTCCCGGGCATTATTGAACAGGAGGTAATGAAAAGGATGAGTTCTGAATGAACTATATCGACATACATACCCATTCTTATTATCAGGACCCGGAGGTTACCCTGTTACTGAATACCTTTCCCGAAGAAACCAACAAAACCGGCCATCCGGTTATGCTTTCCATGGGTCTTCATCCCTGGCACATCAACGAAAACAATTGGGAGGACCTCGTGGAAACAATCAGGCAATCGGCATCAACCAACCCCCATGTTGCTGCCATTGGTGAAACAGGTCTCGACAAGACCATTTCCTGCCCTTTATCCGTGCAGGAGAAAGTATTTCTTGCCCAATTACTGGTTGCTGAGACTTACCGTAAACCGGTGGTGATTCATTGCGTCCGCTCATACAGCGAAATGCTGGCCCATCGTAAAAAATCGGATCAGCGCATACCCTGGATTTTTCACTGGTACAATGCCGACGAACAAATTGCCCGCGAACTCATTCGTAAAAACTGCTACCTGTCATTCGGGCACATGCTGTTCAACGACAAGAGCAAGGCTTTCCGGGTTTTTAAAACCACCCCCTTTGAGCATATTTTCTTCGAAACAGATGACGCAGGCTACACCATCAGGCAGGTATATGAACAAGCCGCCTTGTTGAAAAATTTGCAGGTCACCGACCTGAAAAAAAAGATAATTGATAATTTCGCCCGTTGCTTTCAAAAATAAGTTCATGGAACATTGGTTAAGCCGCTCCGAACTGCTGATCGGCAAAGAAAATATGGATAAACTGGCTGGCGCGCATGTGCTGGTGGCCGGACTTGGAGGTGTGGGAGGATATGCTGCCGAACAGCTTTGCAGGGCCGGTGTCGGAACACTTACCTTAATTGACGGTGATGAGGTCAGTGTTACCAATTTGAACCGGCAAGTCATTGCACTCAAAAGTAACGTGGGAAAACCTAAGGCACAGCTCTTTGAGGAAAGGCTCAGGAACATCAACCCGGACATCAAATTGAACATCATCGGAGAATACCTGAAAGAAGACCGGTTTGCCGCCATTTTGGATCAGAAGTTCGACTTCGTTGTGGACGCCATAGACACACTCACTCCAAAAGTTGCCCTGCTTGCCGAAACCGTTAAAAAGGGTTATCCTGTGGTTAGCTCCATGGGATCAGGCGGTAAGTTGTCGCCCGAACGAATTGAAATTGTTGATATTTCCGAAACAAACCATTGTAAATTCGCCTACATTGTCAGGAAATACCTGCACCGCCAGGGTGTTTACAAAGGCATTACCGCTGTTTATTCACCTGAGCCGGTAAGTAAAAAGGCCATTCGTGAAGTTACCGGAGAGGAAAACAAAAGATCGGTGGTGGGCACCATTTCGTACATGCCCCCGGTATTTGGATGCTTCTGCGCTTCGGTGGTGATCCGACACCTTATTAATGGTTAATCGTATCATCTACGACTTTTTCTCCCCGTCTTGGTTCTTGGCTCTTGGCTCTTGATTCTAATCGTAATTCCTGTTAATAAAATTTTGCAACCATCCCTCCCGCTGCAACCTTTTTATCAAGTAGTTGTCTTTTGGAAAAACCCAAACTATGAAATCATCTTTACTGACAATTGCCCTGTTGCTCTGCATCTGTTTATCAATTGAATCTCAATCTATTACTCAAACCATCAGGGGAACCGTGCTCGAAATGAACACAGACATCCCCGTGGTGGGCGCCTCTGTGGTTATCCTGAATTCCAAACCTTTAACAGGAGCTGTCACCAACGAAAAGGGAGAATTCCGGCTCGAAAAAATCCCTGTTGGCAGGCATACGCTTCAGATCAGCTTTATTGGTTTTAAAACCGTTACACTTCCGGCACTCGACCTGATGTCGGGCAAGGAACTGGTGCTCAAGATCGCCCTTGAGGAAAACATCATCGAAACCAGTGAAGTGGTGATCAAGGCCAACGGCCGAAAAGACAGGCCCCTGAACGATATGGCCATGGTAAGTGCCCGTTCGTTTTCGGTTGAACAAACCGAAAGATACGCGGGCAGTTGGGGCGATCCGGCCAGAATGACACAAAACTTTGCCGGCGTGATGATCGGCTCCGACCAGGTCAACGCCATCATCATCAGGGGGAATTCTCCATCGGGACTGCTGTGGAAACTCGAAGGAGTGCCTATTCCCAATCCCAACCATTTCGGTGATATGGGTTCCACAAGCGGTCCGGTAAGCATGCTGAACAACAATGTGCTGAATAATTCCGACTTTTTCAGCGGGGCCTTTCCGGCGCAATACGGGAATGCCGTTTCCGGTGTTTTCGACCTGGGCCTGAGAACCGGAAACAACGAAAAACATGAATTCCTTGGCCAGGTTGGTTTTAATGGTTTCGAACTGGGTGCTGAAGGACCTTTTTCATCCAAATCAGATGCCTCTTACCTGGTCAACTACCGGTATTCCACCATGGGTGTTATGGATGCCCTGGGAATTGACATAGGCGTGGGTGCCATACCTTATTACCAGGACCTGGCGCTCAAGATCGACCTTCCGGGAACCCACCTGGGAAGATTTACACTCTTTGGCATGGGAGGTAAGAACAGCATTACTTTTGATGATGAAAATGAGTACAACAGGCGGTATAATACGGATTTTGTTTCAAAAGTAGGGGTACTCGGACTCACCCACATCATCCGCTCGGGAGAAAACTCCAGGTTCAAAACAACGGTTGCCGGAACCTTCCACGGAAGCAGCACATTGAGCGATACGTATAAAAACGACATCCTGGAGGATTCCTATGGCGATGATTTTACCGAATCGGGACTCATGATATCGGAAGAATTCAGAAGCAAGCTGAACGCCCGGGATAATTTGATTATTGGCGTAACGGCAGAAGCCCTCAGCATGAATTATCTCGACAGCATGTTCATTGATGATGCGGGAATATACGTTCACCATTTTGACATGGAAGACAACCTGGTTCTCTTTCAGGGTTACGGACAATGGCAGCATAAATTCTCAAACCGGGTATCCATGGTGTCCGGACTGCATTTTCAGAAAACCAGCATCAATGATGAGCTGGCCATTGAGCCCCGCTTTTCACTGAACTGGCAATTGAACGAAGCACAGTCGGTAAGCCTGGGATACGGATTGCACAGTCAGATGCAGGCCCGAAAAGTGTACTTCAGGGAAGTACTCATTGACACCCTTCAAGGAACCTATGTCAAACCCAACAAAAACCTTGATTTCTCAAAAAGCCACCATATCGTCATCGGGTATAATCATTTGTTTAATGAAAATCTGCGGTTAAAAACAGAAGCATACTACCAGGCCCTGTATGACCTGCCTGTAAAAAGTTATCCGTCAACCATTTCAACCATCAATTCCGATGCCGGCTATTACGGTATGAACCTGGACAGCCTGGTCAACAAAGGCACAGGTAGGAACCTGGGCATAGAGATCACCCTGGAAAGATTCCTGACCGGAAATTATTATTACCTGGCTACCCTGTCGCTATTCGACTCGAAATATAAGGCCAGCGATGGCAAGCTGCGTAACACAGCCTATAACGGGAATTACGTGCTGAACCTGCTGGGTGGTTATGAATTCAACCTGAAAAACCAGAATTCAATAACTGTCGACCTGAAATTCACCTGGGCAGGGGGTATGCGCACCATCCCGATTGATTTTGAGAAATCGCAGGAGGAAGGGGCAACTGAATACGACTTTGATCATGCCTTTGAGGATGCCCAGTCGGATTACTACAGGGTCGACCTGCGCATAGCCTACCGGATGAACCGCGCCAAATACAGCCAGGAATGGGCATTGGATATAACCAACCTCACCAATCACAAAAACCGGTTCTTCGATATGTACAACCCCGATACCGGAAAAGTAGAAGAAGCCTCACAAATGGGAATTGTTCCGGTTATGATGTGGCGAATCAGGTTTTGAGGGCAGTGGTAGTGGCAGCGGCAGCAGTAAACAAGAGCCAAGAGCCAAGAACCAAGAGTCAAGACGGACACGTTAACAGTCAAACCCCAGCACACATAACCCAATACACACACATCCAGTATCTATTATCCAGTATCTAGTATCGTGTATACTACGGCAGGTGAATAGTATTTTGATGCTGGTATACAGTAGGTGCTGAAATATTCCTACATTTATGCATCAAATTCTGGTCGTAAATGGATAAGGAAGTAATCGCCGCAATAGCACTTGGAATAGGTTTAAGCGCCAGCGCCGGTTTCAGGGTTTTTGTTCCCCTTTTCGTAGCCAGCATTGCAGCGCATACCGGATTCCTGCCTGTAAACGAAGGTTTTCAATGGCTGGCCGGCTGGCCTGCCATGATCTGTTTTGGAACTGCTACCGTTGCAGAAATTCTGGCTTATTACATACCGGTTGTCGACAATTTACTCGACGGCATTACCACACCGCTGTCGGTTATGGCCGGAACCCTGATGCTGACCTCTGTGTTGCCCATTGACAATGAATTTCTCAAATGGATCAGCGGTTTTGTGTTTGGGGGCGGCACAGCAGCCACCATACAGGCCGGGAGCGTTCTGACGCGACTTGCCTCTACCAAATTAACCGCCGGGGTGGGAAATCATGCAGTGGCTACCGGTGAGCACACCGCCGCCATTGGTACTTCGCTTCTTTCACTGGTGATTCCTGTAATTATTGCCATCCTGGTATTGGTACTTCTTATTTTCATCCTGCTGAAAGTGAAGAAAAAGATAACACATTAAGAAGCCATTAGCTCTTAGCTCTTAGCTACTTTGCCCGCCGAAGCCCTGCCTGCCGGCAGGCAGGTTTAGCGCAGGAGGGTTGGCTCGAAGCTCACAGCTCGAAGCTCTTAGCTCGCAGCTCGCAGCTATTAAAATATACAATAAACATAACACCATTTCAAACATGAACTCTCAATTCAAAGGCTGGCAGCGGGTACTGCTGATAATTATACCCTATTTACTGATCATGGGGATTTTTCAAATGGTTGGCCTGATCGTTGCCGGATCGGATCTTACCGACAGAAATTTCAATTTTAGCCTGTGGCAGGATGTGGTTATCATATTATTTACTCTTGCCGGCACCGTCCTGGTTATCTGGTTTTTCAGAAAATTCATCGACAAAGAACCCTTTGCAGAGATCGGACTTTCCATTAAAAACAGGGGAAAGGATATCGCCCTGGGCTTGTTGTTCGGATTGCTCATGATGACCCTGGGTTATGGAATACTGATCATGCTGGGTGAAATCCAGTTCGGCAGCATCAACTTTCAGCCAACGGAACTATTGCTCAGCGTGGCGCTTTTCATCCTGGTTTCATTTAGTGAAGAACTGTTCATGAGAGGATACGTGCTGAAAAACCTGATGTTATCCATAAATAAGTACATTGCCCTGCTGATATCATCACTTGCATTTGCAGCCATGCATTTGTTTAATCCCCATTTCAGCTTGATTACTTTTTTTGTAATTGCCTTATCAGGCGTCATCCTCGGATTGGCTTACATCTATACCAAAAATCTTTGGTTCCCGTTCAGCCTTCATTTCAGCTGGAACTTCTTCCAGGGCACCATTTTCGGGTTCAATGTAAGCGGACAGGATGATTATTCACTGATTGAACAGGTCCGCACGCAGGACAACCTGATCAACGGAGGGCCCTTTGGATTTGAAGGGTCGTTGCTTTCAATCGGACTTCTTGTTATTTTTACGGCAATTACCTGGAAAGTCTATTATAAACAGGACAAATTATGGCAATAGATTGGTTATCCGGCGTCAAAGACATCACAGGATTGATTTCCAGCCTGGGAAATCTGATCAAGAACAACCGTGCAACCGGCGACCTGTTGCTGAGAGAATTGCACATCAATATGAAGGCTTTTGAAACAGCGCAGAAATCGGAGATCATCGATTACGACAAGCTTCTTGACCTGATTAATAACGACATGATCAAAAAGGCCCGCCAGGAACACTATACATTTCATGCCATTAAAGCAGGAGTCATTAAGGAAGGAGATATACGTGATGAAAGAAATAAGCGCTATATCGGTAAAAATTGTGCCTGGCTTTTTAAAAATATCGATGAGAAAATTGAAGACCTGAAGAATCAAAAAAAATACCATGGCTCGCTAAACCACATTGAGAGCACAAATATCGCGCTGCAATTCTCCAATTTGTTTTACAAAATAAAGCTGTTGGCCGAGTTCATCAGCGAATGAAATCTGCAGATATCCGGTAATAGTTTATATTTCTGTTTCTGAGAGCAGGAATCACGATAGTATCTGATAGCGTGTCATAATACCTGATCGGCTCGGGGAATAAGGCTTTCTTCTTCCATTTCAGAACTGCCTTTTCGGCAATATTACCGAATTCATCAACAGCCACTGCTTTTAAATAAGATTTTTTGGGATTGCTGAAAGCCTTTGGTGGCGCCTGTGAGTCAATATTCCGGTTATCATCATTGAAAAACAGAACGATCCCCGATTTCTCCAACGGGGCCATCAGGGCATAAGAACAGTAATTACTTACAAAAGGGTTCATATAACCTGTTTCCCTGATGAAGCTCCTGTAATCCGATAGCTCAAAACTACCGGATTCTGCAGTGGTATAATTGAAACTTTGCTTCTTCCTGATTAACCTTGTCCAGTATACCTGCCCACCGCCATCATAACAGGTAACAATCAGGTGGTTATAATTGTTGTAATTCTGATTGAAAACCTGTTCGGCAATAATCATGATCTTTCCGTTGTTTCTGAATACCATATCGGAAATAACATAATCCATCAATTCGTCATTGTTCACCATCGGATCCTTGCTCCGGGCCAGATCAGCCATAACAGCATCATCAAATTGATCCAGCTTGATACCGGAGATGAGGCCTGTCTGGTCGTCAATTTTAAAAAAGAATGTTCCGCGAACACCGGCCTTCAATACTTCCGAATAAAGCCCTGCACATAATAATTCACCAGCATCACTTCCAATTATTTTAATGCCCCTGATATACAAATCGGGCAGGGTCAGCGGGTACTCCCTGAATGTATTTCCGTCATCGGTATACCTGTAAATGGCATACATGTTTTTTACATCCTGTAGCAGCGAGAATATCGACTCCCTTTTCAGCAGGCTGAGAATGGACACATTGCCCGCCTCATCAACAATGTATTTGTTATCCCTGGGACCCTGGCCATGAAACTTGAAGGTGTCTTTTCTTTTCCATAGCAAACTCAGGCCTTCATCAAAAATAGAATACTCATTGAATTGTGCACCAGAAAGGGGCAGTTTTATTCTTGACGCGATCAGCAATTTGGTTTCATGTTTTGAAAGAACAACATGAAAATCAGCCCAGTTTCCCTTAATAAAATCAACAGTGGTCAGCTCAATCAGTTCAGTTAACGGGAGCAGGGTGTTTTTATCGAGTTTCTGATAATAAAGAACGGTTTCACTGAATCTGCGCAGGGTTACAAAAAGGTACAACTCATTGTGAAAATGCACCAGGGCTTCAAGGTCATAAGTTTTCAGACCTTTGAAAAGCTTTAATGGCTCTTCATGAATTTTGTTGAGTTCCTGATCAAGTTTTTCAATAAAATTCTGGGAGCTTTCATGTTTGATTACATAATAATAATCCCGGTCATGCCCGATAATCTGAACCCTGCTGATGGTGCTGCCGAGTATTTCCTTTTCACTTCCGGTAACCTGGATATCCTGGGCACCTGCCGGGCTCATGAATGCGCAAAAGACAACAGCAATAACAACTGTTTTAACGATTGGAATTTTCATGTCAGATACAGCTAAATTTTAACCAAATCTAATAAATAGTTGCTACATTTTTAAGGGTTTATGACCGGGTTACCTGGAAACCAACCTGGCAAACCCGTTTTCAAGAGTAAATGGTCCCAGAAGATCAGTTGAAATGGGAGGAGGATGGATTTAGTATGTTCTGTGAAAGCAAATAAAACAGGATAATATTATTGCTGAAAAAAAACAGCAATACAAAATCTTATTAGTAAATTAGTTGCACCTATAAGGTTATACGTAATAATTTTGGTTTTATGGCAATAAGGATGTTATAAAAAATATTCGAAAACCCATGCCTGAAAAATTCCGCAACAAATACCGCATACCATCCACACGTCTTGTAAACTGGGATTACCGGTGGAATGCGCCCTATTTCATTACCATTTGCACAAAACACCGGGAACATTTTTTCGGCCGGATTGCGGATGGGATAATGGAATTGTCGGAAATTGGGAAAATTGTTGAATCCGAATGGATAAAAACATATGAAATGCGCCCTGATATGAATTTACAGATGGATGAATTCGTGGTAATGCCCAATCATTTCCATGCGATTATCATTATTGGCGAAAATGAATTTAATCAAAATGAATTGGGACACGAAACGGAATGTGGGGCGGGGTTTTGTAGAGACGCAATGCATTGCGTCTCTACCGCAATGCATTGCGTCTCTACGGTACAAAAACCAATAAACCAATTTGGCCCACAATCAAAAAACCTGGCATCCATCATCCGGGGATTTAAAACCGGGGTAACAACCAGGGCGCGGCAATTCTGTTCTGATTTCACCTGGCAATCCCGTTTTCACGACCACATCATCCGCGATGATGATTCATTCCAGAGAATTCAAAAATACATCCGTGAAAATCCGTTGAAATGGGAGGAGGATGAATTTTATAAATGAATTGGCACATCATTTCACCAGTATTGACACCACCAAAACAAAAAACGCCTGAAATTCAGGCGTTTGATTTGTGTTTTTGTTGCCCCGCTAGGAATCGAACCTAGAGTCTTCTGATCCAGAGACAGACGTGTTGCCAATTACACTACAGGGCAATAATTCGCTTTCCGAAAAAAGTGAGGCAAAAGTATAAAGAGTATTGGTTATTTCAAAATAAAATGTGAAAAAGAGTGACAAGAGACGAGTGACAAGGGACAAGTGGAGTGTTGGGGTTGTGGTTGGGGAGTTGTAGGGGTTAGAAAAGGGGCAATAGAATTATGACACTTGACGGAGGACAAGTAAAATAGTGAGGTTTGGGATTTGTAATAGGAAGGAAGAATTAACTGGAAAGGGATTTTATTAAGCCTGTTATCATCCGGATAATCTCCTGAAGGTCATTTATCAGTTTTTCACTTTCAAGCACATCAACGTAAGTAAGGTTCGTTGAAATGATGAATTGTGTTTCAAGTTCAGCTGCCGATCCGAGTGCTATATGCAAAAAATGAATGTATTCATTGGTAGTCTTTCTGGCGCTGCCCTCAGCAATATTTGAAGGAATTGAAACAGCTGCCCTCCTGATCTGGCTAACAATACAAAATTGCTCTTCTTTCGGAAAGTTTCTCGTCAGCTGATAGACTTCAGTTACAAAAGCAATGCTTTTTTGCCATACCAGCAA
>JAWOJJ010000123.1:0-16989 GCA_046481675.1 Bacteroidales bacterium
ATCATATTGAGTATCATGTATGCTTGTAAACCCGCAGTTGAAAATGCAAATGTTTTCACTGGGGAAAAGAAAGCCCTTGTAACCAAAGAAATAATGAAAGTAACTGATATCTGGGTGCAGAACAATATCAATAAAAATCCGGATTCCATTGTTACTTTCTGGAGTAGCTCACCTGATATGTATTTTGCTGAAGACGGAGCATTTTTTGATAACCGCGAAACTATTCATTCCTTTTTGTCTGGGTTTTACGAAAATACCGATACCATGCATGTTGAATGGCTGGAACGAAGGGTTAATCCAATCAGCAATGAGATAGCCAGCCTGGCGGGTAAGTTCCGTTTCAGGGCCAAATTTAAATCGGGCGATGTGCATGAGGGAAAAGTTGCATTTACAGCAGTTTTCATGCGCGAAAACGGGGCATGGTCAATTATCAATGGGCACGAATCGGCTATTCCTAAAGAATAAATGACCATTAGGGAAGTGATTCTGAGCCATTCCTAAGTCGAATTTGTATTCCCTTTGATTTGAACGCCTGATTTTAGCCCAAAAGCGGCTTCGGCCGCTTTTCACATTACTATCCTCTTCTGCCTATTTCCAAAAGTTTTTAGGAATTCACAATATGGATATTCTTTTCATCAGGTTTTATCAATCCGTCCCTTTCAACAGCTTTGATCAGTTTCACTGTACTCTCAGTGGATATACCGGCGAAATCAGCCAGTCGCCCGTGCGGTCGGTTTCGGGGATGGGGTTCATGCCATTGGAATGAAGATGCAGCATTAAAGTTAATCCAAATCAACAAAAAAGTTGTCTTTTTTCAATCCCGCGATTGTCTTCCTGCAAGCCTAATTCCTTTATTTCTGGCGTTTTGCAAGCTAATTTTGTCTCATGAATTTTAAGTCTTACATCTTGACTCTTGGTTCTTGGTTCTTGGCTCTTGAATCTTAAATCTTAAATCTATTAATATGTTGTACACCAATTTAAAACATCTCGAATCGGCCGCTCAGCATCAGCAGGCCATCAGTGAAAACGAAAACGTAATGGTTATCTGCGGACGTATGGGTCCCATGTGTATTCCTGTTTATGGCATTGCCGAAGAACTGGAAAAGGAGTATCCGCATGTAAAGTTTTACGATATGGAGTTCGACAACCCCGAATCGTATGTGATCCGCAGTCTGCCCGAAGTAAGAGGTTTTATGGGCATACCTTTTACCATTTATTATAAGAACGGTAAGGTGGCAAAGGCTACTTCGAGCATTCAGAGCCGTGAACAGATAACAACGATACTCAGTAAGGAATTTGCTGTTGCTGTTAATGCCTGATCTTATGAATAACACAAGTCAATATGATGCCATTGTTATCGGGGCTGGTCCGGCCGGCCTCGCCGCAGGCATTTATCTGTCAAGGGCAAAGCTGAAAACGCTAATTGTCAGCGACGGAATGGCAGGGGGACAAATGATACTTACCCACGAAATTGCCAATTATCCGGGTGTGGAAAGCACCAGTGGCTACCAGTTGGCCAATACAATGAAGAAGCAGGCAATTACATTCGGATGTGATATCCGAACCAATGTTTCTATTCAGGAATTGTCACTTGAAGGCGACTTGAAAAGCGTAACCTTATCAGACGGAAAGGTTTTCACCAGCCATAGTGTGATACTCACACCGGGTGGCAGATCGAGAACATTGGGTGTCCCGGGTGAAGATCAGTTCAAAGGCCGGGGGATTTCCTACTGTGCTACCTGCGACGGAGATTTCTTTACTGATAAGGAAATTGTTGTAGTAGGCGGAGGCAACTCCGCACTGGAGGAAGCAGTTTCGCTTACCAAATATGCCAGTAAGGTCACCATTGTGCACCAGTTTGACCATTTTCAGGCTTTTGAACATGCAGTGGAAGAAGCAAAACAAAATCCCAAGATCAGTTTTCTTATGGAATCCAGGATAACCGCTTTTCATGGGAGTGAAAGTATTGAATCAGTAGATATCGAAAACCTGCGCTATGGCCGGATCATGCAATACAAAACAGACGGTGTTTTTATTTTCATAGGTTATCTTCCGAATACGGAATTTCTGAAAAGTAAAGTCGAACTGAACACATATGGTGAGATTGTTGTTTCTGGTGATATGTCAACCAACCTTGAAGGCGTATATGCTGCCGGTGACAGCATAGCCAAACGTTTCCGACAAATTACCACAGCAGTGGGCGACGGAACGGTTGCCGCCCTGGCTGCATCAAATTACCTGCACGAATTAAAAACGAAACAAAAACAATTAATAACAGCTTGATATGCAAACAGCACTGATTATAACAGGTATCGTAGTAGCTATCTTTGTTTTTCTGACACTCAGGGCAAAAGCCAAAATGAAAAGCATTCCCCTGGTGGATGATCACGAGAAAATTCTCACACTCACCGATAAGAACTTTCAGCACCAGACCAGGGGCAAAGTGGTACTGGTTGATTTCTGGGCCGCCTGGTGCGGGCCCTGCAGGGTAATGGCCCCTGTACTGAATGAAATGGCCGGGGAATTAAAGGGGAATCACTATATCGGCAAGGTCAATGTGGAGCAATACCAGTCGCTTGCCGGCAAATTTAAAGTCCGTGGTATCCCCACCATGGTGCTTTTTAATGATGGCAAAGAGGTTAACCGCTTTGTCGGTGTGAACTCGAAGGAGTTTTTAGTGAAACAAATACAAAGCGCTTAAGGATATGGAAAGAGGTAATTTCAGCACCATCATTCAGGATAATCGTCCGGTTGTGGTTGATTTTCACGCACAATGGTGCGGTCCGTGCCGGGTTCAGTCTCCTATCCTGAAAGAGCTGGCTTCTGAACTGGGAGAGCAAATCAGGGTAATTAAGATTGATGTGGACCAAAATCCTGAAATTGCAGGACGTTTCAGAATCCAGGGAGTTCCAACCCTCATGATTTTCAGGAATGGGGAAATCAAATACAAACAATCCGGTGTACACCAAAAATCCCAGCTGATCAGCGCCATCAACCAGGCAAAAGCATAAACACCACCCCGACGGGGTGGTATCGAGTGAACAAATTTAGTGGCAGCGGCAGTAGCAGTAGTAGCAGTAACTTTGGTAATAAAATACAGTATTTCAAGAAATTACATTAAAAATTAAAATAACAGCATATGAAATATTACATCAATAAAATACTAACCATGGGTTTTGAGGAATCCATTGAGCAGGTTACGGAAGCACTGAAAAAAGAAGGTTTTGGTGTGATTTCCGTCATTGATATGCAGGCGAAGCTGAAGGAAAAACTGGGTGTGGATTATAAGAAATACACCATTCTGGGGGCCTGTAATCCTTCGTATGCCTATAAAACGCTACAGGCTGAAGAAAAGATTGGCGTTATGCTCCCGTGCAATGTGGTGGTTATTGATAAGGAAAATGGCACTACCGAAGTGGCAGCCATACATCCACTGGCATCCATGATGGCTGTTGAGAACGCAGAACTGGAGCCATTGGCAAAGGAGGTCACAGAAAAACTTACCAACGTAATAAAAAGTTTGTGATATGGAAGAAAAAAATGAAATGCAAAACAGCTTCATGGTGAAGTTTAAGAAATACTTAAAATCATGGAGTTTCTGGCGGCCGTTTATCGCCATTGTCATTGGCGGTACCCTGGGGTATATGTATTATCATTACATTGGATGTAATTCAGGATCATGCGGTGCAACCAGCAATCCTTATGTCAGCACGTTTTGGGGCGGATTGCTTGGACTTTTCCTGGTGAACAGTCCTTGCAGCAGAGGGAGATGCTAGTGTGTAGTTTAAATCGATTATAAAAAAAACGAGAATATGAAAAAGCTTTTATTTATAAGTGTGGGTGTTGTTATGGTATTCATTAACAGTTTTGCAGGTGAACCGGCAAAACCGGAAGCCAAAGCAAATCCGGCCAGTCCGGTAATTCACCTGACCAACGAAACGTTCAAACAACAGGTTTTCAATTACGAAATTAACAAGGATTGGAAATATGCCGGCACCAAGCCTGCTATTGTTGATTTTTATGCCAACTGGTGCGGACCCTGCCGGATGATTTCTCCGATTCTGGAGGAAATTGCTGGTGAATACAATGGTAAAATCATTGTTTATAAAGTTGATACAGAAAAAGAAAGGCTGCTGTCACAAAATCTGGGAATTCAAAGTTTACCCACTATATTATTGATTCCTGCGCAGGGACAGCCCCGGGTTATCATGGGCGCTTTACCCAAGGATCAACTTGTAAAGGCCATACAGGATGTGCTTCAGGTAAAGTAGTACAAGCCGGCACTTCAGTATTGTATCCAGGTTTCATTTGATCTTCAGAAATTTTCTGAAGGTCAGCCCTTTTTTGCCAACAAGGGTAATCGTATACATCCCATCATCGAGCTGGCTGATGTCAATATGGTGTGTTGTTTCATTTGGTGCGGGTTGAACGGTCAAAACAACCTGTCCCTGAGCATTGGAGATCATGCACTGTTGAATGTGCATGCTTTCAGCAGGACTGTTATTTTTCACTGTTATGCTGTTTTTTGCCGGGTTCGGATAGATTTCAACACAAAGTGATCCGGTGTGCTTATAATCATTCATTGCGTTGACTTGATCCACGGTTATGGTTATTGTACACCGGCTAATTGCTCCGCAGGAATTGGTATGGGTAACCGTTGCGGTATAGGTTCCCGGAATAGTTGTGTTAATGGTTTGTTCCCTGTTAGTACCGGAAGTGCCGGCTCCCGACCAACTCCATATACCTTCCTGATCAGAACCCGGTGACAGAATCAGCACATCATCCTGCAAAACACGGATGGTGTCGGAAATAGCAGGAGCTCCCTGATTAACCTGGTGCCAGGGTTCTATTACAGATGAATCACACACGTTATAAACCAGGTCAAGCATTTTCCGGGCATAGCGTTCGCCCAGTGTACGATAAGAGGCTGAGGTGAAGTGTGCCACATCGGAGCCGGGCAAACCCGCGGCTGAAATAACATGTGCGTTGGGTATCAGTGCAGGTAGTTTGTTTATTTCAATATTGTGTGCACTGCAGCAGGAGCCATATTCTTCATATAACAATTCTCCGGCCAGGAAGGGAACATCTCCCAAACCCAGGTCGGTTTTCAGGTCGGCCACAATTTGTTGTACCGTGTTTTTCCACTCAGGATCTGTGTTATTGGTTTCGCCCTGATGAAATAGAATGCCTTTAATGACACCCGATTGTTGCGCTTTTTTGGCCAGGTCGAGTAACCAGCTGTAACCACAGTCGAAAGGTATTCCCTGGCTGTTCTCGTCGAGGCCGTCGGGACAACCTTTTTTATAAATATAAATATTGCATCCGCTGACAGAGGCGTTCACAAGCCCGATGGTGGTGACATAATCAGGTGCACTCTCGCCCATTATCCGGCCATATGAATCGCCCGGACCAAGTCCGCTCCAACAGCGGTTTAGCGGGGGCGCTGCGGTATACCATGTTCCATAAGTGCGGTTCAAATTCGTGCAGGTTAGGTCCTGCAGCACTTTTACCCTCGGATTGGTAACCCTGTCCTGTTCTTCAATGGCTCCCTGGCCTTCCATATTGGATTGTCCGAACATCAGGAATATGTGAAAAGTTGTGTCGGGCAGCAGGTTATTCACAGGCCTTTTTGTGAATGCCATAAGTTCTGAGCCATCCTTTGACAGGATGTTGCCCGAAAGATACGAAACCGATATAACATCAGTATAGTCGAATTTTTCATGCAGCGTAAGAAATATCTCAGTTGAGTCAGCAGGATTCTGGTCTATTTTTGTTATCGAGTCTTCGGAGGTGGTATTCAGGTGTATTTTAAACCCTTCAGATGAAACTGGTTTCAGAATGCTTTTATCCAGTTTAATAAGAAGCGTGGAATCAGAGGTCGTGGACGCATATACAAAATGAGTGGCAGTTTTGGCTGTAAATTGTATCCAATTCAACTGAAACAATTTACCCGCAGACGATCCTGTAAACCTCAGGTAGACATCATGCCTGCCGTTTGTCGGATCAATCTTCGCAGCAAAGGTTTTAAATGTGGTCCATCCACCTGTTGGTTCAATCGTGCAGGTTCCTATTCTTGTTCCGGAGTCAATTGAATCAAGCCAGACTTCAACCTGGCCGCCGGTTAAACCGGACGCCGAAACCTTTATGGAATCGGCTGCCTTTCCGTAATTGCTGTTCCCAAATTCCACCCCGGCATATAAAGCCCAGTCGGAATGGTGGATGCTGTCGAGGTTGCCTGCACTGTTCAGCACAGTTCCGCGCATGTTAGCCGGGTTTCCAGCCTTGATGGGCGTAAAAGCATCGCGGTAAATATAGAGATCAAAGAAGGCAGGTTTGTTCTTTACATAGATACCCTGCCTGGTTCCGGCCCAGGTTGAAAAGTCGGAATAAGAATCTATTGTGGCACCATTGATGTTGCTGCCGACTTGCGTCCAGGTAACGCCATTATCACTGAAGTAACCGCTGATGATGTGATTTACACGGATTATTTTCAACCAGAGATCAATTCCGGCCTTATTTGCGGCTTCATATTTTGTATTTTCAAAACTGAAAACCACTACCTGTGTACCGGCACTGTTTCTTGAAATGTATAATTTCACATACTTTGTTTCATCACCCCTGATGATGATCAGCCCGGCCTCATCATTCACAGTTGCAGCATCGAAGTTCAGGTGTGTGATCAGGGAATAATTGTGTTCTCCGTCATTCTTGACGATCAGGTTCATTTTGTCGGTCCGGGGCGACAGCCTCAACCATCCCTGGCGTTCGGAGAGTGAATGTGTGTTTTCAGGGGTATAACCCATAAACGACCATTCGGGATTCAAAACGGAGGAATCGAAAAAGTCGGATTTAGGCACCATCCAGGGAATACCTCCTGAAGGTAATTTGGGTGCACTGAAGGATTTGTTGACCGGGTAATCGGCAGTTGGTTTTCCCTGGGCATTGTATCGTACCTGATTTAACAGGCCCTGGCGTCCCTGTCCTTTCCATTCACCTTTGGCATATAACGGGTGAATAACCCAGCTGGTGCTGTCGTTGAGCATAATTGCTGCGGAGCTGTGATTGGGATTGGTGAAAAGGGATCCATTCTTCAGCGGATCACTTTCATTAAAAAAGTCGCCCATCATTTCCCACGATGCCTGTTCAGCGGTAAGCACAGGGCTTCTCATTACCTTTTGTCCTCCGGCCACGTCCCGGGCAAAGGAATAGTAGTAAAAACCTTTATACTTCCACATCACAGGCCCTTCGGCCCAGCTGTAAGGATAGGAGGGTTCCGGATTCAGCCAGTTTAAGTTGTATACTACTCCGGTTGGCTGTCCGTTAGTTCCCAACTCGACAATGCCGTTGTTGGGCTGCCCGTTTTTCACTACGAGGTACCACTTGTTGTTATCATCAATGAAAACCGAATTGTCATATCCCAGTGAGTAGGGCAGGGTGGCCGGATTGTTTATTCTCACCGGTGTACCCCAGGGACCTTCGGGATGGTCGGCCTTCACGTAATACATGGTCCAGGCGCGCGAAAAGAAGTGCCAGTATTGATTATTATAGAAAACCATTTGGCCACCCCAGCAACCTCCGCCCGGAGAATCACCATAGCCTGTCCATGATGCACTTACCGGTTGGGCAATAGCCTCCCAGTGCACCAGGTCGGTTGAATGGTAGAGCACAGGAGTAGGATTAAAGGAAGAGCCGATTGTGTAAAAGTCGTTGCCTACACGCGTCAGGGTGGCATCGGGGTGGTCACCCGGAATAACCGGATTCATATAGGTTTGAAAGGAAGGGGACTGACAGTAGGTAATTGTGCTAATTACCAGGTAATAAAGGGTAACAATTAAAATTTTTAAATAGGATTTCATAACTGTTTACAGTGTCATGTAATCAATAATATCTTTCTTTCTGCCCTGAACAACAAGACGCATTTCTTTTTCAAGCGTAATATCGGCATTAAAATTTTTATTTTCAACAGCTACCCATTTTTCCAATGAAGGAGTTGATTGCTTTTTATCGGGGTATTTCAATGCCAGAACCGATAGGTTATGGAATGCTGTTAAACCAATTGCGGATAGTTTTTGCCCGATATATTCCTCGGGAATGCTGATTTCGGCTATTTTTATGTCATCAGAAATATTATAAATGCTCAAGACACCCGGCATGATCAGTTTCTCGGCAAAAACAACAGCAGTGTCGTATTCCGGGTTAATGGTTTCATCAACCCCAATTTGGTTCAGTACAGTTTTGTGGATCAGCGAGCTTTCGCGTCCGTAAATATTTTTCACTCCCAGTTTCCGAAGTTGTGCCGTGGTTTTAATTGATGAGCCAAAATCATCGCCAATACATACAATAACTTTGTCGCAGTCTTTCAGTGGCAAGGTTTTCAATGCATGAATATCGGTAATATCCATGCTTACCGTATTTTTAATTTTGTCCTTGAAAAACTCAACCTTTTCCATATCCTTATCCACCCCAATGACATCGTGACCCAATGCGGTGAGGATTTTTGCCAGGGAGGCGCCGAAATTACCAAGTCCGATAACAATAAAATTCATGGCCAATACAGATTAAGTGATTACAATATTTTCCTTTGGAAAGCGGTAGACTGATGTTTCATGCTTTGAAACCAGTGCAAAGAGTAAAGTAAGTATGCCCATTCGACCTAAAAACATAAGCACTATGAGTAACAATTTGGCATAATTGGAAAGCAGCGGCGTAATGCCAAGTGATAATCCAACCGTGCTAAAGGCCGAAACACATTCAAACAGGATGGCCAGGGCGCTTCTTTCGGGTTCAAGAAGGTGAAGAACCAATGAAAAACACCCCAGTATAATAATTGAAAGAATGATAATAGCGAATGCCCTGTCCACAGATCGTTCATGCACTTCGCGGTGATGAAATTCTATGTGTCTTTTTGTACGGGCAATTCGAAGCACATTCAACAGGGCAATGGCAAAGGTGCTGGTTTTTATTCCCCCGCCGCTTGACACAGGTGAAGCACCCACCCACATTAGGAATATGGTTAGTACTATAGCGGCTGTAGTTAATTCCCCCGTTTTTACCACATTAAAACCGGCGGTACGGGGCGTTACACTACTGAAAAATGTATGGGCCAACTTGCCCGCAACGGACATGTCTTTTAACGTATTGTCTTTCTCGAACAGGAAAAAGAAAATACAACCGGCAACTATCAAAAACAAAGTGGTATATATTACCAGTCGCGAGTTGACGTTAATCATCATGGGAATAAAGTCCTTTTTCCGCCCAAACCTGACGAGGGAAAACAGGCTTAGCAGTTTATACTTTACAAAGGTGTACAGGTTCAGCAGAATGGGGAAACCTATACCTCCCAAAATGATGAGCATACTTAAAACATATAGAATAGGATAAGTATTACGGATACGAAAATCGTAGAGGCCATCGGTAAGAGTTGAAAACCCGGCATTGCAAAACGCTGATACCGCATGAAATATGGAGAACCTGATTTTGCTTCCCATGGTGGCAAAATGGGTGGTATCCAAACTCAGATAGATGAGGGCAGCGCCTATTGCCTCAAACAACAGGGTGATGAATATTACCTTGGCCAGCGTTTTACGAATTTCAGAAACATTGTCTTCGCTGAAAAAATCGCTTAAAACAAACCTTTCCGAAAACGATGCCGAGCCCCCTTTAAAGAAGAATCCGAAAAAACTGGTGAAGGTCATGATGCCAATACCTCCTGCCTGGAATAACAACAGAATGATGCTTTTACCTAGGGCAGTGAATTGTGTAGCAGTGTCAACAACTATTAGTCCGGTTACACAAATAGCACTTGTTGAGGTAAAGAGTGCATCAATGAAAGAAATTGGTGATGTGGTGGCATTGGGCAATTTCAGCAGGGCTGCACCGGCCAGAATCAGAAAGGCAAAGCTGAGCATAAAAAGCTGTGCCGGATTGAGCACTAAGGTAGCTTTCTTAATATCAAAACGGGAGAATTCGAAAATGGAAAGTGTCAATATGACCAGTGAATACACATAATGGTTGTTTAACCATCCTATATTGTGGTCAATATCAATAGTAAAGGCAAGTATTAAGACCACAACAATTGCTGAAAACAGGAAAAAGTCGGATGTCAGACTTCTGAAGCCTATACAGATGGCTGCACGTAATGCATACAATATGGCAATTGTCGTAAAGAGCCATTGATAATAACTAACCGATGATGAAGTAACAACTGATGTCTTTTCAAAGCCAATGACAAAAATTGCTTTAATCATCATAAAGGTCAGTACGAGCAGAAGCAGGTAATCAATTGTGGGACGAATTGTCTTGTTGACCAGTTTTGACCTGATTCTGGAACCGAAAAATGGTCTGTTTGAATACATTCTGTTATGAAAAAGCCGCCTAAATTACATTTAAAATCATTCCCGGCAAATTGTTGGATGCTTTTTTTGGTGACTCCCTTCTTGTTATTTTTGGAGTAAATGACTTTGGATGAATTCAATTTTGTGACGAATTATTTTAATAACTTTAAACAAAACCAGTCTGAAACGGTTAATTGTTTGTGTTCTCAATTCTTTAACTCTAAAACGCTAAATATATGAAAAAAAACATGGGAGGTACCGATAAAGCCGTTCGCTTGCTGTTTGCAATGGTGGTGTTAATTCTGGCCCTGACCAAAGTTATAACCGGTACTTTGGCCATTGTACTGCTCATTCTGGCAGCTGTTTTTGTACTAACCAGTATAGTGAGCTTTTGTCCGCTTTACACCCTGTTGGGCATAAATACCTGCAAAAAGAAAGAATAACCTGTTCAGGTATTTTGCAACTATTTGACATTCTTAACGATTCGGATGTGTTTTCATCTGGTTCTTAGGTGGGATTGTGTTTTTATGACTTATGATAAAGTCGTGAAAATGAAATAATATTTTCTATCTTTGCCGCAAATATGATTTGAGAATCTGTGCTTTTTCTGACCAAAGACCTTCTGATGTTGGTCCATTCCGGCTCATCTTTTTGAATCCTCTGTTTTTACGGTAGCATACCGTATATCTCAGCGACATAATTTAATATCAATCAATTAATTTTTTAATTTAAATTTTAATAATTAAGCATGGCCAGATCACAGGAATCTTATAACAAAAAAGAAGTAAGGAACAGAAAAGAGAAAAAACGTAAGGATAAGGTGCTGAAAAGGATTGAACGGAAGGAGAATTCCAGAGAAGGTATCAGTAGCCTTGATGATATGATCGCTTATGTGGACGAAAATGGCAGAATCACATCTGAGCCACCAGATCCTACAAGAAAAATTAAAGTGAATGCAGCAGATATTGAGGTCAGTGTTCCCAAACGGGGTGCTGAAGATCCTTCAAAATATATACGAACAGGTGTAATCACATTCTTTAATGACTCCAAGGGTTTTGGTTTCATACGTGATTTGGATAACAAAAACAGTGTTTTTGTGCATATCAATGATATGGAGGAGCAGCTTGCTGAGAACACAAAGGTTACCTTTGAAGTTGAACAGGGCATCAGGGGACAAAAGGCCGTGAAAGTTAAAAAAGCCGTTTAATGGTTCCATAAACCGCTTTTACTTTTTCTTGCCGGCAAACAACAAAAAATTATCTTTGCCGTTCAAGTGTATATCAATTCTCATTTACGGCATATGTGGATCAAAACGGTATTTTTTACTGCTTTACTCTCGACCTTTCCTGTTTTTCAAACCATCCTATATTCACAGGATTTAAAAAAGATACCTCCGGAAAAACCCCGGTTGATCGTAGGTATTGTTGTGAGCCAAATGCGTTACGACTACATTCAACGTTTCTGGGATAAACTCGATGAAGGCGGAATTAAGCTTTTGGCGGACCGCGGTACCTATTGCAGAAACACCAGTTTCAATTACCTCTTTTCACAGCAGGGAGTGGGTCATGCGAGCCTTTCAACCGGAACCATACCGGCTGATCATGGTATTGTTGGCCGTGAGTGGTATTTGTACCTGCAGGACAGGATTGAACAGAGCACTGATGATCCGGGTCAGAAAGCTGTTGGTGGTGATGTCGACAACGGGCAATACAGTCCCCGCAATCTCATGTGTACCACATTTTCAGATGAACTGAAACTTTCAAACAACTTCCGGTCAAAGGTATATTCCATCTCTTTTGATCCGGCTCCCGGTATTTTCTCAGCCGGACATACCGCCAACGGTGCTTACTGGTTTGACAAGCGCACCGGCAACTGGATCACCAGCACCTACTATACCGATTCATTGCCCGGATGGGTGGATACCTTCAACAAAAAGAGATTCCCGGACTTGTATCTGAAAGAAGTGTGGACCCCGTTGCTTCCTATTGAAAGTTATACAGAAAGTCTTCCTGATAAGAACAAGTATGAAACCGGCTTTAAAGGTCAGATAACTTTTCCCTATGAGTTGGAAGAGATTTCAGAAATCAAAAAGAATAAGCTGGATTATGGTTTGCTTGACAAAACTCCATTTGGCAACACCTTCACCAAAGATTTTGCTGCCACCCTGGTACTCAATGAACAACTGGGAAAGGATGAAATTACCGATGTGTTGACCATTTGCTTTACGGCTATGGAAAATATAGGCAGTTTGTTCGGTCCGAATTCAGTGGAGGTTGAAGATGCCTTTCTCCGGCTTGACAAAGAGATCGCCCATTTTCTGACGTTTCTCGACAGCCAGATAGGTAAGGAAAATGTATTGGTTTATTTTACATCGGATCATGGCGTGGCACAAATACCATCCTATTTAAGCGATAACAAAATTCCGGCAGGATATTTCAACAAGAACGGCGCCCTATCCTTGCTGATGAGCGCCCTGAACAATACATACGGAAGGGGTGATTGGATCAGGGCCTATCATGCCCAGCAGATTTACCTGAATCGTACGCTTATTGAAGACTCCAAGCTTTCGCTGACCCAAATGCAGGATTATATCGCCCAATTTATGCTTCAGTTCTCGGGAGTGGCCAACACTGTAACCTCGCATACACTTCAAACTGCCAATTTTACTGAAGGTGTTTACAGAAAAATACAGAATAGCTATAACCAAAAGCGTTCGGGCGATGTGATTATCAATTTGAAAGCCGGATGGGTTGAAAAAAGTGATGTTTCCACAGGTGGCACTTCTTCCTACTCCTATGATTCCCGCATACCGCTTATATGGTACGGATGGAAGGTCGGGAGAGGCAACATTACCAGGCAGGTTGACATCATTGACATTGCACCCACCATCTCAACATTGCTGAATATTACCTTTCCCAATTCTTGCACAGGAACTCCGATTTTTGAGCTTGTGCAGTGAGTTTGTCCATAGACATTCTTTTCCGAAAACTAGAATGTAAGCTGCATGGTGGCACGTATTCCGAAAGGGCTGACATCCGGATGTTCAAGGTATGAAAAACGCCATACTGCATCAATGCGAAACAGTTTGAATATGTTTTCAATGCCTGCATTGGCTTCATAATAGGGCTCGCTCAAACCTGATAATCCTTCGGGAAAGGCCATCACCCTTTTGTTCCTGTCAGATAGTTTTCCGTAGAGAATATTGCAGCCCACCACTTCCCGAAGGTGCAGCCGGCGTAACAGGGGGATTCTGTTCAGAAAGAAACCCTGGAAGTGATGTTCGGCGAACAAGCTCATGTATTCATCACTGACGAATTCGTAATAGTTCATCATATTAAACGACAACGGGTCCCAGGCATAGGTTTCATTTCCTTCGTGAAGTTTCAGCAAGGGATAGGGCAGGGTACCCCATATTTTACCCATAGTGAACCTGAATTTGATGTATCCGAAGGGACTGGTCTCCAGCTTATCGGAAATCTTCAGCCGGACTTTGAAATATTCATAGTCGCTTTCCAGCAATCCTTTAGGCCCGTATGTGAGGTCGAGATCCAGGGCCGGATATTTCGACCCCAGGCTCTTGCGCTCAAATTTGCCCCAAACAAATTTCTCGCGGTAGGCAAAGTGTGTGCTCAGTATAATTTCCGACGAGGTGAGTGATTTCCCCGAAAGCGTGTCAGCGGTTTCCGAGAGCGGATTAAAAGGCACGTATTCGGTTGGGTAAACAGTCTGGTGATTTGCCTTCAACGTATTGGAGAATCCCGGGGCCCATTCATGCTCATAATAGGCATTGAACTGGTCCACCATGGTGAGCTTATAGTTGGGATTCCTCCTCAGTACAGAAGTCATCCAGTTGTCGTCGAGAAAAGCATTCTCGCTTTTTCCCAACTGGCGGATATCGTGAAAATAGGAAACCGTGGTTGTTCTCCGGGGATTGGTATTAAACATGTAAGTCACATTCAGACCATATTTAACCCTTTTATCTTTGAATCCATATGCAATATGGCCACCAGGCATTATTTTGGTGCTGAAGTCGTTACTGGTACGACCGCCAAGCCGCAAACGAGTTCCTTCTATTTCGTTGGAACTCAGTGTTGTATAATAGGGTCCCAGTTCAATTGGACCCATTACAATATAATAGTTTGTCAGCATGGTCATTAGGGTGTTGATCGTCTTGAAAAGAGGCACTCTTTTGACGGAATCGACCATGGTGTATATTTTGCTGTCTTCTTCTGACAATTCGGTTTTCCGGTTTTGGTCCCAGAAAACATCATCCCGGTCAAGGTTGTTTTCGAGCAGGTAGGTATCTGTGGTCATTTTCTTCACCGGCTCGGGAACCGGATCATTCAATGAAATGCTATCATATATGGCTGTTTTGCGGCCAAAAAAACCGTAGGTTTTTTCGGCCAGATTGAAATCAATAATGATGTCCTCACTGGTCAGGAACCAGGTGGTGTCGTTGATCTTATCGTATTCATAAGTGGCCACCATATCTTTCAGCAGGTTCAGATTTACATCGGACGAAACCCGAAGCTGTACCTTTTTTATTGCGTAACTGGTATCTGCTACCCATAAGAAACCATGAAAGGTTCTTTCCTGTTTTCGTTTCGGTTTAAATGAAATCTTCCGGCACCAGTTACCGTCGATAAAAGCGCTGTCCTCAAGCAGGTACTTATAATACATGCGTCCCACTCCGGCAATCGGACTCACGAAACCGGGATCGAAAAAGTAGATGAAATCATCATAAATATTCAGATGCTGATACATCTTACCGGTATACTGCGATACCGTTTTGTTTTCAATGCCACTGATTTTAAAAGCCTCAATTACCTCACGGTTGACTGGAGGGCTCTTGGACCGGTATATTTTAGATACGGTTTCGGTGATCAGCAGCGGGAGGTAATTCTTATTGAACACTTCGGAAGAATCCATGTAGTCGAATACAAAGCTGAAATCCCTGATCATGCGGGCATCCTTAAATTTTTCATCAATGTTGTTCATGTCGAGCCGCAACTTGGTATAGGCCTTGTATTGGTAATTGGATAACTTGTCGGGATTATTTTGCTTCTTGTTATCATTGATCCGGCGCAGGATTTCAAACGCCGGGTTTTCTCCGGGTTTCACCACAATTGCCTCGAGGGCTATGCTTTTGGGTATGAGCCTGATGTTGAAATTCTGGGTAGTTCCTTGAACCACAGCCAGTCGGGCCACTTCATAACCCAGGCTCGAAACGAGCAGTGTGTCCATGGCTTTGGTTGTGGAAAGAAAAAATGATCCGTCGTTTTCGCTGATGGTCCCCACCAGGCTGTGCAGGAATCCAATATTTACATAGGGTATGGGGTCGCCGGTTTCGCTGTCGGTAATCTTACCGCTGATGACAGTTTTCTGGGCTACAGCCGGCAGGGTGACACTGGCAGCGATTATCAGCATGAAAATGCAGACCTTGTTCATTTTAATTATTGGGTGTATCAAAGTAAACTAAATTATTCATTATCGGGGTGGCCTGCAAAAACCGTGCTTAAAATTCCCAACGTGCACCCAGTGTAGGCATAAAACCCCATTCATTAGGCCCTACAGGGAAATTTTTACTGATTTCCACCTCACCTCCCAGGGCAATTTTGGGCGTAACCAGGTACCAGATTTGTGGTTCGGTTTGAAATACAATTTCTTTGGAATCGGGATTGGCAATTTTATCCTGCGACCAGATATCGGCAAAACCGGTAAATAATACCCTGCCATTGAGCAAGGGCTGGAACCATACCAGGGTAAACTGAAAGTCAGGTGTATCCATGCCCCTTGGCATCCGACACAGCCATTGGGTGGTAAGCACCACCTGGCCGATTTTCACAGGGTGACTGAAACCGGCGAGAAAAATACTGTTGTAAGTGAATGATCCGTTTAAATCACTGCTGTCAATCGGGTATGCCCCAAACCCGTCATTATACTCAATGTGAAAGGTTAATTCGTCAAAGGCGTTCATTCTTCTCAAACCGGGAATGTAAAAATCCCTCGATATTTCCCAGTAAGCAGCAGACATACTGCGCGGATTTCCCGGATAATCAAAATCAAAATCAGCGAACCAGAATGTGGATCCCAGTGTGTCGGGCCGGAACATCTCGAGGGTTGCAGTGAAGAATTTCCGGTTGTCGCCAAAATCATAATGAAGCTGAAGATTTTGTGCTTTCAACAAAACGGGGGATAAGAAGAACAACAATGCAATTATTTTTTTCATGACTCGTTTCTATAATGGAAATGCAAAATTAGAAAATATGCACTCAGCACAAAACGAAATATAAACCGGCACATACATTGGGAAATTAGTTTTGCTAACGGTAAAGACCAGCATCGTGGCACAATAGTTGCATCTGGCAAACGAAAATATCTTTTTGCACCAACAGAGAGTGTTTGAAATGTCATTTATATGTGAAGGAATTACTATTTTTAAGCTCAATTATTTAAAAAGAAATGAAAACATTGAAATTTAGTTTGATTGGAATGGTTGTGCTGGCTTTAGCCGGATGTTCAAAGGACAATGATTTGAATTTCTTTTCCGTGAAGCAGGATATTGAATTTGGTGAGCAGCTTGATTCAACCATCCTGGCTAACCCTGCTGAGTATCCTGTGCTTAGCCGGACGCAATATGCGCAAGTGTACAGCT
>JAWOJJ010000039.1:0-35750 GCA_046481675.1 Bacteroidales bacterium
CAGGCCTTCCGGGCAAAAAGTTCAGGGTAGGTGCCACATAAGGATTCACTTCTGCCTTGCCGGTTGAAAACAAATACATCTGGTACTCCAAACAGGGAGCGTCTTTTCCGGGTGTCAGCGGCGGAGCATCGGTTACTGTTGTAGCCCGCATACCCGACAGCGTATGCCCGAAGTCTTCAATTTCAATCCATTCATTTCCGGCTGCCGGTATGTTTTTTGTAAAATGGGCAGCTTCCATGGATACATATCCGTTGGCTTCCACAAATCCTGTTAGTATTGCAGGTGTAAGTTCTGCCGGTTTAAAGGCCGAAAGGTTCACCACAACCTGTCGACCCAGCGCGGTTACTGTGAAGCTGCCATTGTTCCTTCCCTCCGGAACCCGGATCCAGTCGATTTGCACCCATACCCGCATGTCTTTCTCCACCATGCCGCTGTTGGTGCTGATTTGAATCCACGGAGCAGACGCTTCAATATCAAATTTAAAAAAGCCCTTCCCTTTGTTAAACACCTCAATGTACCTGGCCTGGCGGTTGAATACATCAAATTCCGGTAACAGAGCTGTATCTGCATTGTCCGGCCATACAGCCTGAGTACCTTCCAGTGCCACGCCCATTTCAGGGACCTCAGGCACTGCAATCTGCTCGAGTTTAATATGGCGTAGACTGTTCACCGGGGGATCGTTCCAAGCCATATAACCCAAATGCGACTGATCCTGGAAATGCTTCCACTTGCCTCCGGCAAACTGGTTGTTGAAGTAACTCATCAAACTGGTATCTGCCTTAAAGAGGTCCCGGGTTATAGCAGCCCAGTCGTTCGTGCTTGCCCTTTTCTGCAGAGCATGCAGGTTGTTCCTGCCGGCCGCCAGATAGAGCTGATTTACAATGGAATTTGACCTTGCCGGAAAAGCAACCAATTGGTAATAGGCATCACGTTTTGATTCAGGGAGCATGTTATAGATCTCCTCTGCCTTTTCTGCAATTTTATTGTAGTCGTAAACTACCTTTTCAGCTTCGAAATAATCAGTCAGACTGTACGTGGCGGGCGAAAGCAGTTCAGGCTTGCGGCGGCCGTTAAAGCGTGTGTACTGGGTGAGTATTTCGGCAGTTTCATCGGCGTAATCATTGCCAAATTGCTGAACGGCCCATGCTTTGGTATATTCCCGGATATTGTCATGTTTCAGGCTGTCGTTTCCATACCAGGCCAGATCCATAAAATAATGCATGGGAAATGAATAGGCTTTGAAGTGACCCACGTTCACAATCCAGATCCGGTCGGCACCGTATTGTTTGGCATACGACATCTGGTCCCATATTTTTGCAATCGGGCTGGTGTTGGTCCACTGATAACTCCTGGGACCTCCGTGGTAGTCGAAATGGTAATAAATACCGGCTCCCCCGCTTCGCATCCGCTCTTCAGCAGAAGGCACCCTGCGGATGTTGCCCCAGTTGTCCTCGGCCCAAAGCAGCGTCACATCATCGGGCACACGAAGCCCCTTGTTATAATAATCCTGCACTTCTTTGTAAAGGCACCACAACTGCGGTATTTTTGTAATATCCGGGTTGATTTCATCGGTAAGAATCTTACGCTGTACATCTACAATTTCTTCCAGTTTCTTCATATTGGCCTCGGGTCCGCCGGGGCCCATTTCGGTGTCATCGGCACCGCGAAGTCCAATGGTGACTATACTTTCGTATGAGCGGTTCCGTTTGATCCCCTCACGCCAAAAGTCGTGCAATACCTCCGGATGTTTCGAGTAATTCCAGCGCCCCAGGGTCTGCATGTACCTTCTGTCCCATTCCTTTTGCGCCCTGAGCATCGGTTCCTGATGTGAATTTCCCATTACCACGCCGTACTCATCGGCCAAACGAGGATTCTTGGGATCATCTTCATTAAAGGCATTGTTCCACATGGCCGGCCACAAATAATTGCCTCTGAGTCTCAGGATCAGTTCAAACAGTTTGGTATAAAACTCTCTTCCGTAGTTAGCGATTCCCTCGGGAACAGGAGGATTTTCAGATACTTTTGCCGTTCCGAATTTGGCACTGATCCAGCGGGTAAGATTCGGATACTCGTCGTTAAGGAAGATACCGCGGTATTTAACCGACGGGGGGCCCAGTTTGAAAGCACCGTTGATGCTTACATAAAGTGCATCGCGATGTTCAACCGGTACATCGGCCCACCAATACCAGGGAGATACGCCTATGCCTGAAGAAATTTCATAAAGACCGTAAATGGTACCCCGCTTGTCACTGCCCACGATTACCAGGGCTTCCTTCACTCCCGGTAAGGGTTTCTGAACCACCTGTATCTGAAAACACTCCCACTTACCGGCAATCTGATCGACCTGAATCAGGCCTTTGTCAACCAGCTTATCAATAACCGGGCTTTTACCCAGTGTGCCGGCAATAACCAGGAGTTTCGATTTGGGAGCCTTTTCGGTGTACAATTGGGGAATGGTGCCGGTTACCTTTCCGATATCCGATTGAAGATCTTTGGCAGCCCTGACCACTCCGGCGAAATCACTGTTGCTTACATATATTGGCGCCGACTTTCCGGCAACCGACAAAGGAAACCCTCCGGGTTGCTGTGAAACAACCATCTCCGTATCCGTTAATGCCCCCTTCAGTTGCATTGCACCTGCAATAAGCAACCATACGATCACAACAAAATACTTTCTCATGTTATCCTAATATTAATTCATAACAAGCCACCTTATACCATAAAGATTCTGCAAACAAAGCAGGTACTAATTGTAAAAGTAACTGCCCGGCATATTTCCGGGCAGCTGATAGTTTCTAATTGACCGGCAAAGCTTTCCGGATAATTGAAATGCTTATGATTCAAATCAACTATTCCTTGGCATAAGCTTTACGCCTTTCGGCCAGTTCGTCCTGCATCTGGTATTCCACCTTGCGGTTGATCGCATATATGAACAGTGCTCCTGCAACCACAATCAAAGCCAGGACAGGGAATATACTCATTGTAAGCCGGATACCCATTATCGCCTTGGAAGTTTGTACCACATTGGCAACATACCCATACGATTCAAGAATCTGCAGGCCGATAAATCCACCAATGGCAAGACCCAGTTTTAATCCGAAGATGATGCCGGCAAAGGAAATTCCGGTAGCTCTGCGGTTATTTTTCCATTCGCCGTAATCGGTTACGTCAGCCATCATAGCCCAGGGCAATGGCATGGTAACGCCCCATGAGAAATTGAACAGCAATGAAAGAATGAAGGTAAGCCATATAGCGTTGGCAGGAATGAAGATGAATGATGCTGCAAATATTCCTGCAATGATCAGCCATGTACGGAAAGCATCTCTTTTTCCGAATTTACGGGCAAGCGCTGTGGAAAAAGCCAAACCAACAAGGCTCATTATCTGGTTGCAAATATTCATGATACTGAAGGTATTTCCGGCAATATCAGCATTTGCACCGGTCATACCCAGCGAACTCAGTAAACCAAACAACACCTTATCGAGCCCCTGAAGGAAGACCAGCTGGTTTTCAATCGCCAGATAATATTTAAAGAAGTATACCAGGATGGCATTTCTGATGGCCAGGAAAATGAACATGAACAGGAAAACAACAAACATGATGACCCATTGTTTGTTTGTGAAAAGGTCTTTCAGATCCTGCAGCAGACTTGTTTTTTGCTGGGGAGCCGGTAAAATCCGCTCACGTGTGGTGGTAAAGGTGATGATGAAGAAAAGGACAGCCAGAGCACCGAAAATACCCATGGTTACCTGGTAACCAACCTGGCTGTTGCCCTGTCCGAAATGATTTACCATAGGTAAGGCAAGTCCCTGTATTGCCAAAGTAGCCAGGGTAACAATAACAAACCTGAATGAAGAAAGACTGGTACGTTGTTCCATATCACCTGTAATAACACCACTTAATGCGGAATAGGGAATGTTGTTGGCCGAATAAATGGTCATTAAAAACAGGTAGGTTACGTAGGCATACATCAGCTTACCGCCCGCAGTCATGCTGGTGGGTGTGGTGAAAGCCAGGTAAGCGATTACTCCAAATGGTAAGGCAGTAAAAAGAATCCAGGGTCTGAATTTTCCCCAGCGCGTTTTGGTGCGATCAGCCAAAGCGCCCATAATGGGATCAGCAACAGCGCCCCAGATACGGGCTACAAGGAACAAAACAGCAGCTGTACCTGCTGAAAGACCGAAGGTGTCCGTGTAGAAACTGGCCTGGAGGAGCATCAATGTCTGAAAGACAAAATTGGCTGCGCCGTCACCGAGACCAAATCCAATTTTCTCGCGAACCGAAAGCTTTTGTGTTTGTGACATAGTATTTTTTAATTTGTTTAAAGGATAGAGTTAACAAAAGATAATTTTGCCTAAAGATATATTTTTTTATGAATCAAAATACCTTCAAGTAAAAGTCAAAATTTCATCCTGACCCGTTCGTTTCAATACATGACACTGCTGCTAAAAATAAGAAAATTTTTCGGAAAACTGCAACCGATTGCTGAATTTTGCATGAGATATTTTCATAATGTTCTTTTTTATATTTATTTTGCATGGAGAAATTAAACCCATGACCAACAACCGCGACATTACCATTTACGATATTGCCAAAGCCTTAAATATTTCAGCATCCACAGTCAGCAGGGGACTGAAAAATCACCCTCATGTAAGAAAGGAGGTCAAGCAAAAAATCCTGCTTACTGCGAGCAAGATGGGCTATCAGCAAAATAAGTTTGCCAGCAACCTGAGACAAAAGCACACCTCAACCATTGGTGTGGTATTGCAAACACTTGACAGTTATTTCACTGCCAAAGTCATATCCGGGATGGAAAAAATTGCCAATGACGCCGGCTATAACCTGATCATCAGTCAGTCGCAGGAATCGCTTAAAAAAGAATCTGCCAGCATTGCCACCATGTTCAACACCCGGGTAGACGGTTTGCTGGTTTCCCTCTCGAATGAAACCAGGGATCTTGACCATTTCAACGTGTTGTTCAAAAAGGGCATCCCGGTAGTTTTCTTTGACCGTGTGATGGATCATCCCAAATGCAAGTGCGTGGTGATTAACAACTTCAAAGCAGGTTATGAAGCCACCAACCATTTAATCAGCCAGGGATGCAAAAACATCATCCACCTGGGTGGAAGCCAGATCAGGAATGTTTATCGTGATCGGTTTAATGGTTATAAACAAGCCATGATTGATCATGGAATGGAAGTTGGAAAGAAATCACTGGTATTATCCGACCTGAGTCATATGGCCGGCACAACCATTGCACATGATCTTCTCCAGGAAAAAAAACTTCCGGACGGAATCTTTGCCGCCAATGATGCCACAGCTGTGTCAATCATTTGCGAATTGAAAAAAGCCGGCGTGCGCATACCCGAAGATGTTTGTGTTGTAGGCTTCAATGACGATCCTATTTCAAGGGTTGTTGAACCCAACCTGACCACCATTCACTATCCCGGCAGGGAAATGGGCGAAATAGCCACCAGCACACTCATCAATACCCTCAAAGGAAAACAATCCGACCTGCTCAACAGCATCGTTTTAAATCATTCGCTGATCATCAGGGAATCCTCAATGCGTAAAAAATAACCTTTTATGAAAACGGCAGTAATCACCGGGGGTGCATCAGGAATAGGATTTGCCATAGCAAAGAAATTCGTACAACAGGGAATTCAGTCCATCCTGATCGGCAGAGACGAAAAAAAGCTGAAGGAAGCCTGCACTACCCTGGGTGAACTTGCCTGTTGCATGCAGGGCGACCTTACCCGGCTGGAAATTCTTCCCGACCTGGTGAATGAAATCAAAAACAAATATGGCAAAATTGACATCCTGGTAAATAATGCCGGAATCCATCTGAAAAAGCCGTTTCAGGAAGTCACCGATGAGGAATACCAAAGGGTGATCCTGACCAACCAGGTTGCTGTTTTCTCGTTAAGCAGGGAGGTCTCCAAAATGATGGTATCGGAAAAAAAAGGAAGCATCATCAACATCAGTTCCATGGCTTCACAATATGGAATTCCCCTGGTTATTGCCTATACCGCTTCAAAATCCGCCATTGAGGGAATGACACGTGCAATGGCTGTTGAGTTATCGCCACTTGGTATCCGGGTGAACTGCATTGCCCCGGGTTTCATCAAAACCGACATGTCATACAAAGCACTTTCCAATGATCCGGAAAGAAAAAAGAAAATCTATGGCAGAACTCCCATAGGCCGGCTCGGAACCGCTGAGGAAGTTGCTGATGCAGCTTATTTTTTCGCCTCCGATTCATCAAGCTATATTACAGGTGTTGTTTTGCCCGTGGATGGTGGCAATTCAATCGGCTTTTAAAAACAGCAACATGAAGATCACTGACGCTAAAGTTATCCTGACCTGCCCCGGCAGGAATTTCGTAACATTGAAAATTGTTACCGATCAGGGTATATACGGACTGGGCGACGCCACACTGAACGGCATGGAAAAAGCCGTGATTGCCTTTCTCGAAAGTTATTGCATTCCGGCGCTCATTGGGAAAGACCCGAGGAATACAGAGGATATCTGGCATTACTTTTACAGGGGTGTTTACTGGAAAAGAGGATCTGTAACACTCACCGCCATTTCGGCAATTGATATGGCACTGTGGGACATCAAGGGCAAGGCATTGAACACACCGCTGTACAATCTGATTGGAGGAAAAAGCAGGGACAGGGTTATGGTTTATGCCCATGCCAACGGCAAAGACCTGAATGACACGCTCGAAAAGGTAGCCGGGGAAAAGGAAAAAGGCTTCCTGGCCATTCGCGTACAATCGGGGATTCCCGGGATTTCGGATGCCTATGGTGTTGCTAAAGACAGTAAATTTTACGAACCGGCCCACAAGGGTTTGCCTCACGTGGAACAGTGGGATACCAGCAAATACCTGAATTACCTTCCCTATTTGTTCGGGAAAGTCAGGGACACCTTCGGAACCGACCTTCATTTGCTGCACGATGCGCACCACCGTTTAACGCCTGTTGAAGCAGCGCGTCTTGCTAAAGAACTGGAGCCCCACCACCTGTTCTGGCTTGAAGATCCGGTTACCGGCGAGCTTCAGGAAGGCCTCCGGCTCATCCGAAAACTGTCGTCAACACCCATTGCCATTGGCGAGGTATTCAATACCATTTATGACTACACCACACTGATTACAGAGCAACTGATCGACTACATCCGGATGCCTTTGGTACACGGAGGCGGAATCACCCACATGAAAAAGGTAGCCGACTTTGCCTCGGTTTACCATATCAATACCGGATTTCACGGCGCCACCGATCTTTCGCCTGTAAACCTGGCAGCAGCCATTCATTTTAATTTGGCCATCAACAATTTCGGGATCCAGGAATACATGCCCCACCAGGAGATTGTACATGATGTTTTTAAAATCAACTACCGGTTCAAGGATGGTTTTCTTTCTGTTGATGACACCCCCGGCATAGGGGTCGACATTGATGAGGAAAAGGCTGCCAAATATCCCTATGAAATGGCAAGCCTGCCTGTAAACCGGAAGACAGACGGGACCATGTTTTACTGGTAGCCTCTCAACATCAAATGTCGCGTTGCCTGGTTGCGGTATCTCAGGTTAAAAACATAGATTCCGGGAAGCAGGCCTGAAACATCAATCTCCTGCCAGCCCACAGCTGGAACATACAGGGTGATCTGCCTGTATTTCCTACCCATCAGGTCAAAGACTTCCACATTCAGGTTATCTCCCGGAGCAGAGATTAAAAAATACACCTGATTGCCGAAAGGATTCGGATATAAAGCGGTTTTTGCCAGTGGTTTCAATTTCACATTCAGCATTGTATGCAAACCACCGGATACCTGCGTAGCATGTCTTTCTGTTTGATAGCCGGGAGCTTCAAACTGAAGCACATAACTGCCTTCACCTGTCAAACGCGTGAAAAAGCCAGCCGGAGAAGAAGACAGCACAAAGGAACTGTCGCGGTCATGATGAACCAGCCTGACTTTAGCCGTAACAGGCAAACCGGTCAATGAATCGGTAACTTCTCCGGAAATTCCGGTGAGAGCCTGGCCTAAATACTGCAACAGGCTTCTTTTGTTATAATTCCAGTAAACCTCAAGTTCATCCTCAGGCGGCATTTTATCGTTCGACAGTTCAATGGTAACCTCACGCCCGTGAAGCAGGCAATTCACATAATCCTGGCGGCCTCCGAATACGGAATACCAGGCATACCCATTGGTAATGCCATTCTCCATAAAGGTCATGTATCCATTGTTGCTGTATTGATGCACTGTATCGACATACGCGCGTGATAAGGTTCTGAACCAGGTATTATCGGCGTGCAACCTGCTCCAGGTATCCCAGGGGTAATTCACCACTTCGGCTCCGCCATGAAAACCAGCTGATAAAGTGGGTTGCAACTCCTGCAGCAAACTCATCATGGCTGAAGTCTCCGGCTGCCGATTCACAACTACCCAGTTGCCATTCCGGATGTCGGGGAAATCACGGTTCAGGTCGACATGTGCGGCATTGAACCTGACGGCCCCGGCAACAGATGTATCAGTAATAAAATAGGTGCCATCGGGGTTGGCCAGCGGGTTGATCCAGATTTCAAACCGGTCAACGAGTTCCCTTACCTCTTCTGCGGTGGAGTAATTCATCAGCAGGTATTCAATAAGCCTCAGCATGAGTACAGTTCCAAGCGGTTCATCGCCATGGATGCCTGCAGTGTAAAACACCAAAGGTTCCCTTTCGCGGCTATCCGGGTTTTTAGTAATCTTCAGAGCCAGGAGCTTCCTTCCGTTGATGCTTTCGCCGAACTCCTTCAACCTGCATATGTCAGGGAAGTCCGATGCAAAACCCTGCATCAGGCTCACATACGCTGCGTAAGATGGATACTTGTAATGCCAGTCCGTTTCAGTCTTTTTGCAGCGCTTCGATCTTTTTAAGGAAGGGGGCTGCAATAACTCGTGATCAATTTGCAGTTGCAGGAATTGCCGGTAGCCCTGTTCATTAGCATAGGCAACCACCGTATCATTCCTGTTATTGTCAATCGACAGAAATTCGGATAAACCATTCAGGCTGATATACGCAGGCGTTGCAAACCGGATGATCACTTCGCCCCGGGCACCAAGAATCTCTTCAGCAGCAACGGCAGATTTAAGCACCTGCTCCTGCCCGTGAAGCCAGTGGTTACAGCATAACAGCAGCAGGATGATGAGTCCTGCTTTCCTGAAATTATACGTTAAACCGTATGTGAAGAATATCGCCGTCACAAACCACGTAATTCTTCCCTTCCACCATCAGTTTGCCTTTTTCCTTGCAGGCATGTTCCGATTTCAGGGTAATAAAATCATTGTATTTGATTACTTCGGCCCGGATGAATCCCCTTTCGAGATCGCTGTGGATGGCTCCTGCCGCTTGCGGAGCGGTCATTCCCTTATGAATGGTCCAGGCCCTGATTTCATCGGGACCAATGGTAAAAAAAGAAAGCAGGTTGAGCATGGCATAAGCTGAGCGGATGATGCGGTTTACACCCGGCTCCTGAAGCCCGGCATCGGACAGGAAGGCCATTTTGTCTTCATCGTTGTCAAAATCGGCTATTTCCGACTCCAGTTTTGCAGCAACCAGCAATATTTCAACATGCCGGTCTTTCAGGTATTCCTTCACACGTTCCACATGCTTGTTGCCTGCAACTGCCGAGGCATCATCCACATTGCAAACAAACATCATGGGCTTTACCGTAAGCAGAAACAAGTCATCAATTTGCTTATGTTCAAGCGAATCAAGCTTAAGGTCCCTGATATTTCCAAATGATTCAAGTTTGCCTTTTACCTTGTTCAGCACTTCAATTCCATGCCTGGCGTCCTTATCACCTGATTTGGCTACTTTTTCGAGACGTTGGATTTTTTTTTCCACGCTTTCCAGGTCTTTCACCTGGAGTTCAAAATCAATATTCTCGATATCCCGCACCGGATCAACCGAACCATCAATATGAGGAAGATTCTCATCATCAAAACAGCGCAGCACATGTATCAGTGCATCCGTATTGCGAATGTCAGCCAAAAACTTGTTCCCTACCCCTTCCCCCTGGTTTGCTCCCTTGGTGAGCCCGGGAATATCAACTATTTCAACGGTAGCAGGAACAACCCGCTCGGTAGGCTGAAGTTTTTCAAGTTCCTGCAAACGCGGATCAGGCACATGGATGACCCCGATATTTGATTTGTTGGAGGTAAAGGCGAAATTGGATGTTTCAGCTTTAGTGCTCGACATACAATTGAAAAGTGTGGTTTTGCCGGTATTGGCAATCCCGATTATACCGCATTGCAGGCTCATGTTTCTCAGTTATTATTGCGCTTCAAAAATACACAATATTTTCTGGCTTTTAGCTTTTAGCCCTTAGCCGTTAGCTTTTGGCTTTTGGCTTTTGGCTTTTGGCTGTTAGCTAATAGCTAATGGCTAATGGCTAATGGCTAACACCCAACAGCGGTTTTAAACAAATAAATTGCACAGCTATGTAATCGATTGTTAAACTTTATTTTAATTTTGTCACAACCTAGGTGTTCGAAATGAGAATAACCGAAGTATTAATAAGTTAAAACAATCAAAAACATAGAGAATTCATGAAAAAAGAAGTGGTTAACAAAGCAGCGGACAACATCCGGATTTTATCAGCTGCCATGGTAGAGAAAGCCAAATCGGGGCATCCCGGTGGCGCCATGGGTGGAGCTGATTTTATCAATATTTTGTATTCCGAATTCCTGAACTGGGATCCGACTGATATGACCTGGAGAAATCGCGACCGGTTTTTCCTGGATCCGGGCCACATGTCGCCCATGCTTTATTCCATGCTTACCCTTACAGGTAATTTCTCCATTGAGGATATCAAGAATTTCAGGCAGTGGGACAGTCCAACTCCCGGCCATCCCGAAGCCGATCCGAAACGCGGTATTGAGAACACCTCAGGTCCGTTGGGCCAGGGGCATACCATGGCAGTTGGTGCAGCCATAGCCGAGCGTTTTCTGTGCGCCCGTTTTGGTGAATGGATGTCACATAAAACCTTTACCTTTATTTCCGATGGGGGTGTTCAGGAAGAAATTTCGCAGGGAGCCGGAAGGCTTGCCGGGTTCCTCGGACTCAACAACCTGATCATGTTTTATGATTCCAATGACATTCAACTTTCAACCAAAACCTCCTCTGTAACCATTGAAGATACGGCAGCCAAATACCTTGCCTGGGGCTGGCAGGTAATTACCATTAAGGGTAACGACCAGGACGAAATCAGGGCAGCGCTGACAAAAGCCACCCAGGAAAAATCGAGGCCGACACTTATAATTGGTAAAACCATTATGGGCAAGGGTGCCCTGGATGCCAACGGCACCAATTTTGAGGGCCAGACTTCAACTCATGGAATGCCGCTCGGAGAAGCGGGCGCTTCCTTTGAAAAGAGCATCGCCAACCTGGGAGGCAACCCGGCCGATCCTTTTGTGGTTTTCCCTGAAGTTGCCGAATATTACAGGGAAGTACTTCAGAAAAAAGCTGCTGCTGCAAAAATCCGTAAGGATGAAGAAAAAAAGTGGGCTGCAGAAAATTCTGAAAAAGCCCAAAAACTCGACCAGTTTTTCTCAGGCAAAGCCCCTGCCATGGCAGTTGAACAAATTGCACAAAAAAACGACAGTGCCACCCGGGCTGCATCCAGCACCGTGCTCGGCTGGCTTGCCAAAAATGTTGAGAACATGATCGTAGCTTCCGCCGACCTGTCGAACAGCGACAAGACGGACGGATTCCTGAAAAACACCAAGGCATTTACCAAAGGTGATTTCAGCGGCGCATTCCTGCAGGCAGGAGTTGCTGAACTCACCATGGCTTCTGTGGCCAACGGAATTGCGCTTCATGGAGGTGTGATTGTAGCATGCGGTACTTTCTTTGTGTTCTCCGATTACATGAAACCTGCAGTAAGAATGGCCGCCCTCATGGGTTTGCCGGTGAAATATGTATGGACACACGATGCTTTCCGCGTTGGTGAAGACGGACCTACACACCAGCCTGTTGAACAGGAAGCCCAGATCAGGCTCATGGAGCAGCTTAAAAACCATCATGGTGAAAACAGCGTACTCGTGTTGCGTCCGGCTGACGTGCATGAAACCACACAGGCCTGGAAGCTGGCTGTGGAAAACACCAAAACCCCTACTGCCCTGCTCCTTACCCGCCAGAACGTACCTACGCTTCCAGCAGTGGGATCTTCCCGTCTTGCTGATGCTGTGCAGATTGCCAAAGGGGCCTACATTGTGAAAGATGCAGCTGATCCCGATGTGATATTACTTGCCAATGGCTCCGAAGTATCAACCCAGATGGCCGGTGCACAAAAGCTAGAGGAAAAAGGACTTAAAGTCAGGGTGGTATCTGCTCCTTCCGAAGGCTTGTTCAGGCTTCAACCTAAAGAATACCAGGAGCAGATTTTGCCTTCAGGCGTTCCTGTATTCGGACTCACAGCCGGTTTACCCTCAACACTGCAATCTCTTGCCGGAAAGAACGGTAAGGTATTCGGACTGGATCATTTCGGATATTCCGCTCCCTACAAGGTGCTGGATGAAAAATTTGGTTTCACTGCCGATAACGTGGTGAAGCAAGTGACGGATCTGCTGAAGAAATAGGTTATTATATATTACCCCTGACAGGGTTTGAAACCCTGTCAGGGGTAGGTTTGAAACCCTGTCAGGGGTTGGTTCTGCTGAAATAATAACTCTGTAATTTTCAATAATTTAAAAAGGGACACATCGAAATGTGTCCCTTTTCTTTTTATCCCTGTCCGAGCAAAATGGTTCTTGGCTCTTGGCTCTTGGCTCTTGGCTCTTGGTTCTTGGTTCTTGGCTCTATTAATCACCTCACCGAAAATTTATACACCGTATACGAGGTGTATTTCTCTCCCGGTAACAATACTGTTGAAGGGAAATTGGGTTTATTCGGTGAATCGGGGAAGTGCTGAGTTTCCAGGCAGAAACCATAGTACTGATCATACTTCACACCACCTTGTCCAACAAACTTTCCGTCCAGGAAATTACCTGAATAAAACTGGATTCCGGGTTCGGTGCTGTAGGTTTGCATCACCCTGCCCGATTTGGGCTCATATACCTCTGCGGCCAGTACATATTCACCTGCTGTATTGCGCACCTTGTAGTTGATATCATAGCCTCCCGGTACCTGGGCAATTCTTTCTCCCATGGTATGGGCACTGGTGAAATCAAACGGAGTTCCGGCAACAGCCAGGAGTTCTCCGGTTGGGATTAAAGATGCATCGGTAGGTGTAATGGAATCAGCATACAACACAAGCTCATGACCCAATATGGTTTCTTTACAACCGGTAAGATTAAAGTAACTGTGGTTGGTGAGATTTAGCACGGTTGCCTTATCGGTTTCCGCTTCATAATTTATTTTAATCTCGTTGGAATCGGTTAATGTGTAAGTGACTTTAACTTCCAGATTTCCCGGGTAGCCTTCTTCCATATCCGGGCTCATGCGTGAAAGCGCAACCACCATGGAGCCTTCGGCTGAATACACTGTGTCAATACTGAAAAGCCTGCGGTGGAATCCTTCCGGTCCGCCATGCAATGTATTCACACCGTCATTGGCCGACAAGGTGTAGGTAGTGTTGTTTAAAGTGAATTTTGCACCGCCAATTCGGTTACCATAACGGCCAATGGTACTTCCAAAAAACGGATGTTCTGAGCGATACTGCGACAGGCTGTCAAAACCCAGCACCACATTCTCAATAACTCCGGCTTTATCGGGGACTGCCACATAGGTAAGGATTGCACCGTAATTGGTGATTTTTATCTGCATCCCGTTTTTGTTGGTCAGGGTGATCAGTTTGACAACCTGGTCGCCCGATCCCTCCAAAACCACATCACTAATGGGAGCAACAGCTTCCGGCCTGGGTGTACAGGAAGCTACGGCAAGTGCCATTGCTAAAGCAATTAAAACATTTCTTTTCATGTTGCTAAAGTTTATATTAAATTAATTCTGTTTAATTCTGATGATGTTGAGAGAATATGGTTCAAAAGGAATACTCAGCTTTTTCCCGTTCAGCCTGATTGATTCTTCAGTGGGTTGAATCAGCAGCGGCTGATCAATGGAATTGATGTTGGTCAGCTTGTCGCTTTTTAATACAATACATGTTGCATCGGAAGATAATTTTTTCCTGCTTTTCAGCACAATCTCAGGAGTTACTGATTTGGCTGTTGTATTAACAACTTTGAGAACAATCTCTTTGGAATTCCGGTCCCATACAGCTGAAGCATACAGTCCGTCCTTACCTGTGAGGGGCTTGTTTTCGCACAACATACTCAGCACATCTGTGCCCTTGTAATTGGAAAACAGTTTCTGCACATAATAATTGGCGGTTCCAAACGACTTCAGGTTGTCAAACCAGATCAGGTCGGGTGTCCATTGCCATCCCTCGGTATGCGCCAAAAGCGGGGCATAGGCACACATGGTGACCACGTCGGCATTTCTTTCCAGTCCGGTCATAAAAGCCGCCTCAGACAAGGCACACTCCCAGTTGTTCTGGTTATCGGGACTGGTAGTATTGACGCTCTGCGCTGCATATTCCCCGGCAAATATTTTATGCCCATTACGTTTGTAGGAATCGTAGCGGGTTGCGTTATTCAAAAACCAGGCAGGTTCCTTGTAATAATGTTCATCCACTATCTGTGGGGCATATTGATCAAGTTTTGTCCAGGCAAAATCGAAAAGATCACCTTCAGCAAACGGTCCGGCACTTAATATCAGGGTGATTTCAGGGTGTTTTTCACGCAGGACTTTCTCAAATTTTTCAAGACGCTCAAAGTATTGAGGTCCCCATTGTTCGTTGCCAATGCCTAATAATTTCATGTTGAACGGCTCGGGATGGCCCATGTCTGACCTGAGTTTGCCCCATTTTGTATCGGGGCCTCCGTTTGCAAATTCAATCAGATCCAGGGCATCCTGGATATACGGATCAAGTTCGTTAACCGGCACCACTTCTGCCGTGTTGAACTGGCATGCCATGCCACAGTTCAGAATGGGCAGTGGTTCCGCACCGATATCCTCAGAAAGCAGAAAGTATTCGTAAAAACCGAGTCCGAACGACTGGAAATAATCGGGTGACGGGCGATGTTTGAATTCCGTATTCCAGCGGTTCACAATGAGATGCCTTTCTTCGACCGGGCCTACCGTTTTTTTCCACTCATAACGGGTATCTAATTCCCTGCCCTCAACAATACAACCACCGGGAAATCTCAAAAACCCGGGCTTCATATCGGCCAGCAACTGTACCAGGTCGGCACGCAATCCGCCCGGCCTGTTTTTCCAGGTATCATGAGGGAAAAGAGAAATCATATCCACATCAGCCACACCCTGGTTTTCAAACCAGATATTCAGGCGGGCATGTGCATCCGTTTTGGTTGCTGAAAAATCAGTGGTATATTTTTTCCAATCGCCGCCTTGCAAGGTAATTGAGCTTTCACCAATGGGTTTGCCACCGGCATCAACGAGTTCAATGCGTACTTTCATGGAACCGCCTTCCGGAAGGGATGCAAGCATGGAGAAATGATATTGGTTACCTGCTTTGACGCCCATACCCCGGAAACCTTTGTTCGACAAACAATAAGAAGGCATCTCAGCCGTGACAGAAATCCGTGCAAAGCGGGGATTTGCCTGGTTACTGAGTCTGCGGTTCAGAACTACCAGCGCTGAAGAATCCTTTGAAAAAGCCTTTACTCCCCATCCGGCACGGGGATTAAAGAACTCGAATGAACGGTTCATCACCAGTTCGGCATAAATACCGCCGTCGGCTGCCTGGTTGATATCTTCAAAGAAGAGTCCCCACATGGTGGGTTGAATTTCAGCTTTCGGGCGGTCCGCATCCACCACAACAGGTTGTGATTTCTGGCCCGACACATGCAGTGCCATCATCAGGAACATCAGCGTTCCCGGTATATTCAAATGCATTCTCATCATAAAAGTATTTTTTACTTTTAAAATTTAAATATAGTGCATTTATTCAAATGTACGATTTGTTGTTGATATAAATGTGATGCAGGTTTAGTGAAAGTAGTGGCAGTGGCATGCTTCGACTCCGCTCAGCATACTATAGGAGCAGTATATAGCTCAGACTTTACTGGTTAAAGGACGAAAAGGACTAAAAAGACTGCATGACTTAGAAGACTTGAAGACTTAGAAGACCTAGAAGACTTCGAAGACTTGAAGACATAGCATACTAACCACCTGCCTGCAAGTATCTTTCCCATTTTTGAACTATATTTGTATGAGTTTTGTTGAAAAACGAAAATACAATATGGAAAAGAGAAAACTGGGAAATTCAGGAATTGAGGCATCTGCAGTTACATTCGGAGCATGGGCTATCGGTGGCTGGATGTGGGGTGGCGCAGATCGTAAGGATGCCGTTGATGCCATCAGGGCATCGTATGACCTTGGGGTTACATCCATTGATACCGCACCTGCTTATGGCCAGGGGCTGAGCGAAGAAATTGTGGGTGAAGCCATACAGGGAATCTCAAGAGACAAAGTACAGATTTTAACCAAGTATGGTTTGAGATGGGATGTGAAAAAGGGAGAATTCTTTTTCAAAAGTCAGGACAATTCCGGCAAACCAATCGACATGTACAAGCTGGCTTCAAAAGAAAGCATCATGCAGGAATGTGAAGCCAGTTTGAAACGGCTTGGAACAGAATATATCGATTTATACCAGATTCACTGGCCCGATGGCACAACCCCCATATCTGAAACCATGGAAGCCATGCAAAGGTTAATGGAACAGGGCAAGATACGTGGTGCAGGAGTTTGCAATTATTCAGCAAAACAAATGGCAGAGGCCGAAAAAACCATTTCTCTTGTTTCAAATCAGCTACCCTACAATATGGTTAACCGCGAAATTGAAAAAGAGATTGTACCCTATGCAATGCAAAATCAGAAGGCTATCATTGCCTACAGCCCGTTACAGCGTGGTTTGCTAACCGGGAAAATCAAACTCGAGCAAAGATTTAATGATGGTGATACGCGTGAAGGAAATGCTTTCTTTTCCCTTTCAAATGTAATTGAAGTGAATACATTTCTGGCAAAACTAAAACCGCTTACACAAAGCAAAAAAGCCACCCTCACGCAGCTTGTAATTGCATGGACCCTGAAGCAACCCGGAATAACCATCGCCTTGGTTGGATCCCGCACTGCAAAGCAGGCCATTGAAAATGCAGGAGCGCAGGACATCCAATTATCTGCCGATGAGATTCAATTCATCAATTCGGAACTGGACCAGGTGAAACTGGAATTGTAATGTATTGTTTGAGTACGATTTTTTTCTTACTTATAAATAATTCGATTCATTAACCTAAATCAATCACTATGTCTGTATTAAAAGTAATTGAACTGATGGCATCGTCTGAAAAAAGTTGGGAGGATGCCGCCCATGCTGCAGTAAAAATGGCCAGCAAAACCATCAACGGAATCCGCTCGGTTTATATTAAGGACATGAGCGGAGTGGTTAAGGGCGATAAAATTGTTGAATATCGTGTGAATGCGAAAGTATCTTTTGAAGTGTTGCACTGATGAATGCGTAAAAAAAGCCCCGCATTTGTGCGGGGCTTTTTTATAGAATAAATTAAAGTTACTTTTTCACATCAGCAACAGGCTTTTTAGCTGCTACTGCCTTTTTTGCAACAACTTTTTTAGCTACTGCTTTTTTTGCAACAGCCTTTTTTGCTACTGCTTTTTTAGCTACTGCTTTCTTAGCTACTGCTTTCTTAGCGACTACTTTTTTTGCTGCAGCTTTCTTAGGTTTTGCAGCGGTTGCTTTTTTAGCAACAGTCTTTTTTGCTTTGGTTGCAGTTGCTTTTTTTGCTACAGGTTTCTTAGCCTTTGCAGCAGTTGCTTTTTTAGCAACAGTCTTTTTTGCTTTGGTTGCAGCAGCTTTTTTTGCTGCAGGTTTCTTAGCTTTGGCGGCGGTTGCTTTTTTTGCTACGGTCTTTTTTGCCTTAGCTGCTGTTGCCTTTTTTGCTACAGTTGTTTTTGCCTTAGCTGCTGTTGCTTTTTTTGCCACAGTCTTTTTTGCTTTTGCAGCAGGTTTCTTAGCACTGGCTGCTTTGGTTTTTGGTTTTTCCATTTTATTACTACTTAATTTTTCAAATTTATTCTCAGCTTTATTTAGAATTTTCTTTCCCATTTTTTTTATTTTCTTCACTGCATCTTCGGTTCTGTCTTCCGCTTTATCAGCGAATTTATCAAGCTTTTTTTTCATATCACTTTTATCGAAATCATCGAGTTTATCCCCGACATAATCTTCAGCTTTGTCAAAAAGCTCTTTGGCTTTGTTTAAAAAGCTGTTTTGTTTGTTTTTTGATGAATTGCTCATGTTATTAGATTTAAGGTTATACAGGTCAGTTCAGAGTTTCAGGCCGGCAATTCCTGTTATGAAATCAAGTAGATTTTTTAAAGCCGGGCTCATAAATTTTAAAAGTAACTAACTTTCAAACACTAAATTAACAACATACGCTGAATAATAATAAACAATAACACTAAAGTTATTCACAATTAATATTCTTACCAGCGATGAATTGCCCGAATTAAGAGCATCCCGAACTCTCATATCTTGTTAATTACTATATCGGTATCATACGAAGCATGTTGAATAATGTTTGCAAATCAGCATTAATAATTGATTCAGCGTGATGGAATTTTCCTGAAAATAAAAAGAAAACATATCTGAAAATTAGCATGCGTCTGTGTTGTACGACAAATCAGTCGTTCATTGAAGAAGAAAATTATTTCAATAAAAATATCAACCAAACTTTTACCTCATAACAATGAAGAAAGCCCACCAATTCAGGCAGAGAGGTAAGTGAATTTATTTTAAAAGAATAAGTTTAATAGAAAAGTTTTTGAAGTCACTCCTTCAGAGCAGGCAGAACAAAGGATCTGTCATGTCTCGAAAATAATTTCAAATTATGAATTATCTATTTCAGACAGTCTTTCCGTTATCTTTTCCATTTTTTCAATCCTGTCGCGGGAATAAACGCGGTAAGCTTCATTCACAAATTTAAAAAGCAATAATGACTTGTGATAAAACGGAAGACTTTCCTGTTTTTTATTTTTTGAAAAGAGCAGGGAGGCCTCTGCAAACATTAGTTCAGCAAGTATTTCAAGGTGCGCGTTGGTAAAATTATGTTCCTGTATTAATTCATCTGTTAGTTTTTCAATCGGGATCTGCTGAAAGAAAGAAGCATCTTTTCTTAGTGTGGTAAGATATGCCTCGTGCAACGATTTTTCTGCCTGCTCAAACTGACCATTCGTTATCATTCCAAAAATTGCGCGCAGCAAATCACCAAGCATCTCAATCATGCGTAAAATATAATCTTTTTGATACATACTAAAGTGTTATTTTAAAAACTAAATTTACAAAAAAAGAACAATCAATGAAAGTTACAGCATTACTCCTTATCGATCTTCAGAACGATTATTTTCCGGGAGGCAGCAATCCCCTTGTAAACAGCACTGAAGCCGTGATGAACGCCAAGCTTGTTCTTCAAAATTTCAGGGAGAAACAACTGCCGGTTTTTCATGTTCAGCATTTTGCCACACAACCCGGTTCCACTTTTTTTCTCCCCGGCACCCGGGGTGCTGAGATACATCCTGAAGTTGCACCTGTTGAAACTGAAAACATAATTATCAAACATACACCCAATAGTTTTGTTGAAACCACGTTGCTCTCCGAACTGCGCGATACCTCCGTCAGGGAAATCGTCGTGTGCGGAATGATGACCCATATGTGTGTGGATACTACAGTGCGAGCCGCAAGAGATTACGGATTCAAATGCCGTTTGATTGCGGATGCATGTGCAACCAGAGATCTGCAGGTTTTTGATAAAATAATCAGCGCGGATGAAGTTCATCATGCTTTTTTAGCTGCACTGAATGGCTTTTATGCAGCTGTTATAAATACCGAACAGTATTTGAATCTATAACCCCGTAATAAACCCCATGGAACCTCTTGTACTGACAGATAATTCTGTTACTCCAACTGATGAACTGGTTTTCTCCATCATCGGTAAAAACCGGATTCATTGGCAAAAACTGATGAATGGAATCGCTGAACAATTTCCTGACGCCAAAGGAGAATGGAATTATTACAACGATGGGAAGAACTGGTTGTTCAAAATGATCAGGAAAAAGAAGACGCTTTTTTGGATCGGGGTGCTCAGCCACACCTTCAGGGTAACTTTTTATTTCGGTGATAAAGCCGAACCATTGATTAATGAAAGTAACCTCACCGCCGAGCTGAAAGAGGAATTCAGAAACGGAAAACACTATGGAAAGATCAGGGGCCTGTCTGTTAAGATTAGTAAGGCACAAGACGTGAATAATGCATTCATTCTGGCCGGTATCAAATCAAAAGTATAGTTACATCCTCCTGTCATTACAAAAGCAGCTACATCATCGTTTCTACGCTTATCAGAGGCTGTTAAGTTTCTTTGGATAATCCGGCGTAAAATGATATCTTCGGACCTGCTTAAAACAAGGTACAATGGAAAAATGGTGGTCCGTCGATATCCCGGAAGTTATGCGGAAACTGGACAGTCATGTTGACCGTGGAATCTCTTCACAAGCCGTAATTGAAAGACAGAAAAAGTATGGATTGAATCAGCTGGCTGAAAAGAAAGGTCGACCGGTCATCGCCTTGTTTTTCGATCAGTTTAAGGATTTCATGATCTGGGTGCTTATTGGCGCGGCAATTGTTTCCGGTTTTCTGCAAGAATGGGTTGATGCTTTTGCCATTATCGGAATCGTTATTCTGAATTCCCTGTTGGGTTTTATACAGGAATTCCGAGCTGAAAAATCACTTGCTGCATTAAAAAAGCTCTCATCGCCAACCTCAAAAGTTGTGCGCGACGGACAGCACCAGGTAATTCCATCCAGCGAAATTGTACCCGGCGACCTGGTTGAAATGGAAGCGGGCGATTTTGTGCCTGCCGACGGCCGCATTGTTTATGCAACCGGTAACACGGCAACCCATGAAGCCAGTTTGACCGGCGAATCCACTTCTGTTTCAAAATCATCCGCGCTACTTGAAAAAGAAGATGCAGCTTTGGCCGACCGCTCGAATATGGTTTATATGGGAACCTCGGTAGTGGCAGGTAAAACCCGTGCCCTGATTACAGGTACCGGCATGAATACCGAACTGGGGAAAATTGCCGGCCTGATTCAGGAAATAGAAGACGATACCACGCCACTGCAAAAAAAACTGAAAGAATTCGGAAAGATCATCATATTTATTGTATTCGCACTGGTGGGTTTGATCTTCCTGATCGGCTACCTGCGCGGAGAAGAATTGATGGAATTGTTTCTTACATCAGTCAGCCTTGCTGTGGCTGCAATACCCGAGGGGCTCCCTGCCGTAGTAACCATAGCACTGGCGCTTGGCGTACAACGTATGGTAAAGCGCAATTGTATTATCAGAAAGCTGCCTTCGGTTGAAACACTCGGATGTACCTCTGTAATATGTTCCGATAAAACAGGAACGCTCACCAAAAATGAAATGACAGTTCAGGCTGTTTTTCAATCCGGGGTGTTTTTTGATGTTTCGGGAATTGGTTATGCGCCGGATGGTGAATTCCTGAAAGAGGGGCAAAATATAACACCCAAAGATTATCCGGGACTTACAAAACTTATTACAGGATCTGTTTTGTGTAACGGGGCTCAACTGGTAAACGAAGGCAGCGTCTACAAAATTATTGGCGACCCCACTGAAGGCGCCTTGCTGACTATGGCCGGTAAAGCCGGTTTGACAAAAAAAGATCTGGAGGAAACCTATTCCTTTGTGGAAGAAATTCCTTTTGATTCCGAGCGGAAGCAGATGACCATCATCCGGCAGCACAACCAGAAATATATTGCTTTTGTTAAGGGAGCTCCTGACATCCTTTTATCCAACTGTACGCGGCTGGAAGAGAACGGGCAGGTGCTGACCCTGGATCAGTTAAAAAAAGAAGCCATTCTAAAGGCCAATTCAGAACTTGCTGACCGGGCCATGAGGTTGCTGGCTGTGGCATACCGGGAGTTCGACACATTGCCGGTTAGCCTGGATGCAGTAACAATTGAAAAAGAGCTCACCTTTCTCGGTCTTATAGCCATGATTGATCCGCCCCGCCCGGAAGTGAAACTGGCAATGCAGAATTGCCGCACTGCAGGCATCAGGTCAGTAATGATCACCGGTGATCACAAAAATACCGCGGTGGCCATTGCCCGGGAGCTGGGTTTTTATACCCCGGATTCACTGGCCTTCACGGGTGAGGAACTCGACCGGATGTCGCAGGAAGAATTCAAAAAGAATGTCGATAAAACTGCCGTTTATGCACGTGTTTCCCCCGAACACAAACTCATGATCGTAAAGGCATGGCGCGAAAAAGAACATATTGTGGCCATGACGGGTGATGGGGTGAATGACGCCCCTGCTGTTAAGGAAGCAGATATCGGGGTAGCCATGGGCATTACAGGCACGGATGTTACCAAGGAAGTTTCGGAAATGGTGATTACCGATGACAATTTTGCCTCTATTGTAAATGCAGTTGAAGAAGGACGCGGCATTTATGACAACATCCGTAAGTTCATCCATTACCTGCTGTCGTGTAACGTTGGAGAAATCATGGTGATGCTTATTGCCTCTCTTGTGCGCCTGCCTGTTCCGCTTTTGCCAATTCATATTTTATGGGTTAACCTGGTAACTGATGGCCTCCCGGCTTTGGCGCTTGGTGTTGATCCAACCGACAAGAAAATAATGAATCGCGCTCCCCGGGATATTAATGAATCGGTTCTTACCCGTCAAATGAGAGGAACTATACTTATGCAGGGTGCGTTTATCGCATTTTGCAGTTTGCTTGCTTTTTCGCTTGTTTATTTTGTTGAAAAGGAAGGCATTGAACGGGCACGTACTGCCAGTTTTATTGTTTTGGCCTGCAGTCAGCTTTTCCATTCCTTTAACTGCAGGAGTTCACGCGAATCTATTTTCACTTTGGGCTTCCTGAGCAACATCAAGCTGGTTTATGCCACGCTTGTATCTTTTCTTCTGCAGATGGCCGTAGTATATATTCCGTTTCTTCAGACCATTTTCAAAACACAACCCCTGGGTTTGTTCGACTGGGTAATGGTGCTGATCATATCTTCATTCCCTTTATTGGCTATGGAGTTGGTAAAGTTATTCAGACGTACTACCGGCAAATGAAAGCGGTTGGCTGAAACATACTTTACCGGATCACGTATCGTTTATTATTCACTATATTAACGATATTACAAACAGAGACCATGATGCTTCATAACATAATCAAATGCTTCCGGATATGCCTCATGGTTGCACTCCTGTTCGCCACCCGGGAATCAATGGTAAGCGGACAGCCAAACACGCCAAAATATCAGCCGCCTGAAACACGCATCCTTTTTATTTTTGATGCATCACAAAGCATGGCCGGAACCTGGCAGAAAGAAAGCAAAGTAGCCATTGCCCGCAAGGTGCTTATCCATATTATTGACAGCCTTGAACAGCTTCCCAATGTACGCATGGCGCTTCGCTTGTACGGTCATCAGAGCCCGGTTCCTCCGCAGAATTGCAATGACACCAGGCTTGAAGTACCTTTTGCAAAAGGTAATGCTCCGCTAATCCGGCAAAAACTCAGATTTGTTGTTCCCAAAGGCACTACCCCCATTGCACACTCACTTGAACTTGGCGGAAACGATTTTCCTCCCGATGTGGAAAACTGCCGCAACATCATCATACTCATTACCGATGGTGTTGAAGCCTGCGATGGTGATGCCTGCGCTGTATCACAGGATCTTCAGCGGAAAGGCATTGTCCTGAAACCTTTTGTTATAGGCATCGGTATTGATGAAAGCTTTGAACAAACCTTCAATTGCATTGGCAATTATTACAATGCAGCCTATGAAGAAAAACTCAGCGAAGTGATGGAGGTGGTGATTAGCCAGGCTTTGAATGCCACCACCGCCCAGATCAACCTGCTCGACCAGGGTGAGCATCCCACAGAAACCAACGTCAACTGCTCATTCTACGACAGCTTCTCGGGAAAGATCCTGTATAACTATATTCATACCCTCAACCATCGCGGATTACCTGACACACTTACCCTGGACCACCTCCCAACCTACCGGATGCGCGTGCATACGTTACCCCCGGTTGATGTAAACAACATCACGCTGTTACCGGGAAAACACACCATCATTGCGGCCGATGTTCCCCAGGGAACCCTTGTTCTGAAAGCATCTGATCCAATCCAATACAGAGGCGTGGAATTCATTGTACGCAAAGCCGGGGATATGAAAACCCTGAACATCCAGAAGATGTACAACGAAGAAAAATACCTGGTAGGTAAATACGATATTGAAATTCCGGTTTTGCCGCGCATATACCTCTATAATGTAGATATTAAACAAAGCCACAACACTACAGTTGAAATTCCGCGACCAGGTATGGTTACATTAATCCGCTCTGCTGTTGGTTTTGGAAGCATTTACCTGCGCAAAAGCAATACTGAGGAAGAATGGGTCTACAACCTGGATAATTCAGTGAAAAATGAGTCGCTTCAGTTACAACCAGGCAAATACCGTGTTGTTTTCAGGGCACAGAATGCCAAACAAACCCTGTACACGGTTAATAAAGTGTTCGAAGTAAGATCGGGTGGCTCGGAGGTAGTGCAGTTATACTAGAACGGCATCAGGATGGTACACTGTGATTCTCTATCCGGCGTAAATCAGCGCTTTAATAATATGCCAGGCCATATGGGGATTTTCTTTTAACCTGCGTGTGGAATAATTGTACCAGTCGTTTCCATAAGGAACATATACCCGCATAGCATATCCCTTTTCCACAACCGAACGCCTCAATCCGGGAGTTACACCATACAGCATCTGAAATTCAAACCGGTCGGGTTTCACCGCGTGCTTTTTAATCAGCTCATAAGCACCCGTGATCAATTTTCTGTCGTGTGTGGCAATCGCCGGATAAATGTTGTTGTGGAACATGAAATCCAAATCCACCAGGTAATTCTGGTTGATTTCATGTTTGTTTTTATAGGCCAACTCAGCCGGTTCATTGTATATTCCCTTGCAAAGCCGTACATTAACAAGGCCTCTGCCCTGATCAAATTCCACCAGCTCCTTTAAATCATTTAAGGTACGTTTCAGGTAAGCTTGCAACACAATACCTATATGTCCCGGAAATTCATTCAGAAGTTGCCTGTACAGGTTAAGTTCCCTGTCGGTACACTGGGTATCCTCCATGTCTATTCTCACAAACCGGCCTAAAGAAGCTGCTTTGGCCACTATCTCGTGCAGATTTTTGTAGCACATGGCTTCATCAAGCAACAGGCCAAACATAGTAGGCTTCACCGAGAATGAGTTATCCAGGTTTTTGGAAACCGATTCCTCAATGAGCTTCAGGTATTCACTTTTGTAATACTCAATTTTTTCAGCACGGGTTTGAAACTCACCCAGCAGGTCCATGGTGGCCTTGATTTTTTGGCTGTTCAGTTTAGCTGTTACCACAACAGCATCTTTCAATTCCTTACCTGCAATGTATCTTTTCCCAAACACCCAAACGAGTCCTTTGGGAAGGTAAGGCAGCAACGCAACAATCAACCTGTTAATCATTTTTCAATCCTGTTTAAACAAATAATCCGCCTTCAAATCAGCAATAAAATTAAGCTGATTCGAAGGCGGAAAACAGGACAATTATCATAGACAAGAATCCCAGAATATGAGATATATCATATCATTCACGATGATTACTGAATGACTACCTTACCCTGATGGAGCTCTTTTCCATGCCGGATTACAATATGGTATAATCCGCGCGGCAGGTGTTGTATATCAATCTGTTCTCTTTCAAGTTCTTCTGAATGCATTTGTTGAACATATACCACTTTGCCCAGTCCATCCACAATTTTCACATCCAGGTCACCGGGTTTTTCCGTTTCAATTCTGATGCGGAACAACCCGTTGTTCGGATTGGGGAAAATAGTCAAATCTTCCGGCCTGCCTGACAATTCTTGCATTGCACTGGCCATATTCACACTGACTGTTTTTGTGGTTTGGCAGTCATTCTGCCCGGTTACCGTTACGCTGTAAACGCCCTTCTGAACCACATTGAAAGTCTGACCGGTTGATGCATCCTGCCACAGGTAAGCCTTATGTCCGTCGCCTGCATCAAGAGTATGCGGAAGGTCCGCACTCAGCTCTCCGTTAACATCTCCAAAGTCGATCACGGGTGCAGGCAACGCATCAAATATTGCCACCAGGGTGTCATTCTCATTTCTTTTATCCAGGGGCATCACCGTATAAAACCGGACCTCACTGCTGCCACTGTTCGTAACTGTAATTTTTCCTGAAAGTGTGAGTTCCAGGCTGGCACCGGGACTGAAGTTCGTGTTTCTGATCAGTGATTCAGTGGTTACTCTTACCCCGTTAACATCACATGCCACATAAATCGGAGTAGTACTGCCTATGTTTGAAGTACCCAGGCTTTGAACACGAACAACTACATCTTCAAATTCACCCGTGCAGCCATTTGCAGGCATATCCGTCCAGGTAACTCCCACATCCGGGTATGCCAGGAATACCATCACCGAATCGCGGTCATAACATGAAGTCCGATCGTCGGTGGCTATTACATGGCACAGTCCGCTGTTAGTTGCTGTGTACAGGTGCTCTGTAAACCCGTCCTGCCACAGGTAGGAATAATTCGGGTTAAAACCGGCATCAATCTCATACGAAATATCTTCAATAGTTACCGAACTTGGAAGTCCGAAATCAACCACCGGACGGGCATATCTGTAAACAGTAACTTCAGAAGTGTCGTTGTACTTTTTCAAATCGCCTGTTGTGGCAGCTGTAGCCTCAAACAAATAGTCGCCCGGGTTGCTTAAATCGAGTATTTCAGCAAAGTTATGCGTTACAAAGGCACCGGGAAGAAGCTGGCCCGAAAGGTTGAACGATCCGGTCACGCGTGTTCCTGCCTGGAACCGGTAGCTGACCGATATTCCCGTTCCTGCCGGAATGGTGTCGGTTCCCGAGTTAACAATTCTTAGTGAAACCGGTTCGGTTGAGCTGAAGCTGCAATCAGAGAGCGGACTGGCAAAACCATCCGGACTGACATCGCGGATCTTCAGCCAGATATTCACTGTATCGGAGTTGTCACAAAGATTCTCATCGGTTACCTGTACCCAATAGCTGCCACTTTCGTTGATTTCACGTGTTTGTATAGTGGTACTGTCGTCCCAAAGGTAGCTTTCAAAACCGCTTCCGGCATTGAGTGTATGCAAGAGATCCTGAACGACCAGGTCGGGGCCCAGGCTAACGGCAGGCCTTCCCAGGATTTCCGCGCTCCGGGTAACTCCGTCGTTCGACACAACGGTATCTCCGGCATAGGTTGTTTTCAGATCGAAGACGTAAGTGCCTTTCTGCGACAAATCCAAAGCACCTTTGGTAAAGGTAAAGTCAATGGCCTTGCCGGAATAAAGCGTAGCTGCCAGTTTCATGGTATCTGAAACTACCGGACCTGAGTTCATCCGGTAGCTGACGGCAATCTTTTGACCTGCCGCAATGCTGTCGGTTCCGTAATTACGAATTGTAACCACCGGAAATTCGTGCTTGCTAAAACCACAGTTGTCTGTAGGATGAACCAGTTCCGAAGCACCCAGGTCATAAAACAGCAATTCAACATTCGTAGAGTCGTATGATGAACAACCGTTACCATAGGTAGCAGTTACGGTAAGATGCTGCCATCCGGCATCCTGAACATTATAGGTATTGGAGCCGCTGGTACCATTCCACCAGTAATCGTAATCGTCGTGGTAAATTGTGGTAAGCTTAACGGTATCGGGTAGGTGCGTCTGAATGGTATCGGGCAGACTTGTTAACGGGCCGGGATAGACTTCAAAACTGACTGAAAGCGTATCGTTATTGTCTCCGTAAAACCAGGGGTCAATTTCACCCAGGGTGTATGCCGATAAAACATAATTTCCCGCAGTGTGAACATCAACCATTGTATTAAAGGTGTGTTCCAGGGTTTGACCCGGCAAAAAATCCGCTGCCAACCTGATGGTATCAGTGACCTTGTGTTCATTATTCAGGCTGAAACCAACCATGATGGAATCGTCCTGCATAACCGGGTTGATTCCAAAATTCTTTATGGACACCGTAAGCTCATCAGGGTTTATATGTTGGCAGGCATCTTCAAAATCAGCTATTTCTGCAATACCTATATCCGATGGCATTTCAAATATCTTAAAATCATCGAAAGCAAAACCAATATCGGTAACATCAGCATCACTGCCAAACACTACCCTGAACTTCATAAAAGGAGCATTGGTAATATGCACTGGCAGCATTTGTTTAGCTGTTTTCCAAACTCCCGATGCTCCTGACCATCCTTGAGTATGCAGCGATTCCACGGGCCCATTGTACCAGTTTCCATCAGCCATTAACGTATCCAGCAATTCCCAATGTGTACCATTATCAATTGAATACTGAACGGCAGCCCCATCCTTGTCTGCTTCTGAACTTATCCAGTATTTCAACTGCAATATTTTCCGCTTGTGATTGTTGTTGGAATAGCACCCACTCTCAACAAAAGATGAATCATTTGGCGTGTAAGTACTGATCAGGCGTGTCGCCCAAAGCTTATTACCCGAAGGAGGAATAATACCGTATCCCGGAGTGCCCCATTCCCAATTTGAATTAGCATTTGTTGAAGGGATCCATACCCCCCCTTTACTTTCGAAGGTTTCGGTGTGATCAGCACTTCGCGTAGGTTGCGCATAAAAAGTACGGGTAACAGCATCGTTGAATTCATCCTCGTCACCATTCATGGTAGATTTAACCACTAAATTATATAAATCAGGCGTGGCAAGGTCTGCTTTTTTTTTAAAGGTGAACAACACGCTATCCCCAAAAGGGATCACTTGTTTCAAAGTATCGTATGTTATGGTTTGTTCACCATCAAAAGAATATTGCAGCGGAATGGTTCCATATGAATCGGTTGCCCCGTAATTCTTAACATATACCGAAACCGTTTCCTCTGAAGTATGCCCGCAACCTTGTACCGGTGTTACCAGGCTGCTTACGCCTACGTCTTTGGACACAAACCGTCCGGTAAGCTGAAAGTTATCGATATTCCACCCGGACAACTGCCAGTAGTCGTTTGTTGTTCCCAATGAGTACCTGATAATAACTTCCTTTTTTCTCGAGGCCAGTTGGCTAATATCAATTTCGTGCAATTTCCACCGGTCATCCAGAATCATACTTGGAACATACCATGCAGTTCTCCAGGTATTTCCTCCATCCGAACTGACATCAATGCTGGCCTCATCGTTTACCCCAACATTCAGGTGCCGCATATACCTTATTGTCAAATCGTTATAATAAGTCAAATCAAAGGTATCAGAAATAGCGCTGTAATCGGCAAACCCCAGGTTTTTCTCATAATCACCCGGGTACTCTCCCAATCCTGAAAGATCTGTACCAATAATTGAATCTCCGCTGAAAGCCACCAAAGGATCAGGATTTCCCTGCATACCACCCAGCCCTTGAGGACTTCCATATTGAAACTCGCCGTTCAGGGTCCAGTTCAACCCCGATTCAAAATCATCGGAATAAATGGTTTGAAGAATGGTTCGTGTACCATTTGGCGATTTCGGTTCGTTAAAATAGGTTTGGCCGTTAATATTCAATGCGCCGGCATCAATCATCCCATCTATAGTGTTGCGGTGCCCTGCATCGCCAGCCACATCGTAGGTTATCCACAGGTAAGAATAGCCAATAGGTAAATCGAAATTAAGGTTCGTAAAAACAGCCTTGCCGGAAGAAAAGCTCACACCGCCTCCAACCGGATTATCAGTATCAAAGTCGGTATCATACGTGAGATACAGCTTCACTCCACCGGTTTTTATGTCTGTGTCATTGATGTTTAGCGAATTCACGGTAAGGGAATTTATCGGGCATGTGCCGGCATTACCCATCACCTTTAGTTTAATCTTTAGAATCGGGTTATTATCGGTGCCAGAGGCAACAGAAATATCCGAAGCCTGCTCAACACTAATATCGCTCAGATATTTCTGCAAAACACCGGTTTCATAGATTTTGATATCATCAACACAGGTTCCCCAACCCCAGTGTGTTTCCCCTTCAAATGCCAGGTAATAATCGGCTGAAAGGTCATTCTCGGGTAAAAGAATAATTCGCTCCACCCAATCGGTTGTTGCCTCTGTATAGGTCTTAAGTAGTTTCCATGCTGAGGTGGCGCCGGTGCGGTAATACACACGCAAATTATCATTATAATAGTCCTCTCCATGTTTCCAGGCCATCTGGGCATGGTAAAAATGCAATTCGGGTTTAATTGCAAATTCTAAAGCGTCTATTCTTTTGGTGATAAGTTTTGTAGCCTCATTGTTTGCACTCTGATATTGAAACAATGCATTGTATTGCCCGCTATAGGCAGCAACCGGCTTTCTGGTATATGGGATCTCGGGATTAAGCGAGTAGCCCCCGTTCTCATATCGCCAATCGATTGAACCATATATGTATTGTCCTTTCCAGTCGAGCGGAATTTCTACCGATTCAAAATCTTCGGAAAAAAGAACAACCTGCCCATTTGATTTTATCAGTACTGCCAGCAAAAGCAGACAAGCCAGACTTATACTATTCCTCATAACAAATTTGTTGGTTAGTATAGCTTTTACGATATTTCATTATTTTTGTTGCATGTCCGTTAACCCCTGTTTTTGGGGCATAATTTGCGTCCATCATAAACTCCATTTTTGGCATTCTTATCTACAATTAGCCTGCATTAATAAACTTTTAAACGCAATTAACGTAAAAAGGTAAAACCGTTATCAAAATGAAAACCCGAATTCTACTTATAATAATACTGACCATACCGTTAAGTACCTTTGGCCAGACCGATACACTTTTCTGGTTTGCCGTGCCGTATGCCACTATAAGTCATGATAACCCACTCACTGCCGACCTTACATTAACCGCCACCGATGAAGACCACATCACCACAGTTACCATTACGCAGCCTTATGATCCGGATATTGCGCCCATAACTGTTCAAATTGACCCTGCCGTCTCACTTACCCAAAACATTGTTTTTAGCCAGGCAGATATTCTGAAATTTTCCAATAACCTATATAACAGTAAAAGTAACAGCGCCCTTCTCATAAGGTCAGACAGGGATATTACCGCTTACTACGAAATTCATCGGGCACGGAACAATCCTGCAATTTTTGCTTTAAAGGGAAAGAATGCGCTTGGTAAAGATTTCTGGACACCTTTCCAGGATCAGTGGGAAAACAATGACTGGGATGGACCGGGCGATGACCCTGCCTTCAGCCAGATTGTAATTGTAGCCACGCAGGACAATACCCATGTAACCGTACGTTTTCAGAAACCAGCCTATGGATATGCCGCCAATACGAATTATACCATAACCCTAAATAAAGGACAGACCTACATGTTTGTTCCCAGGGCAAATGCGTCAGATAATAACGAACCCAGCATACTGCCTGCAGACCGGCTTATAGGCACACACATTACTTCAGACAAGCCTATTGCTGTAACTCTCGGAGACGACTCAGTAGAAAAATCCACCGCCTATGACTATATGGGCGACCAGCACATACCCGTTAAAAATGCCCAGGACAAGCCCGTGATTGGGTATGAATACGTGGTAATGAAAGGCAAAATATCTGATTTCGCCGGTGGAAACAACGAAAAGGCTTATGTGTTAACAACCGCAAATAACACAACCATTACCGTTACACGCAGAAACGGTACAGTGACCACTCATGGCCCATTCCCGGCAGGATACCAGCTACCCATTGACATACTTGGTGCCAATAATGATTTTTATGTTCACATAAAAGCCACCCAACCAGTTTATGTTATGCACATTGCCGGCTTCGGACACGAGTTAGGAAACACCGTGTTGCCTACCATTGACGGTTGTACCGGTTCTCTGTCCGTAAGCTTTGTGCGATCAAAAGATCAGCCTTTTTATCTTAACCTGATGACTCAGCAAAATGCTGTCGGAAACTTCTTTATCTCTGTTAATGGGGCAGCCCCGGTTCCATTCCTGAGTGCAAGCGATTTCGAACAGGCCGGCACATCCAACTGGTATGTACTAAAAGATGCTATTAAGGAAATAAGCACTGCACTAATTCCTCAAGGCGCAGTAACACGTATCTTCAATACTAAGAATGTTTTCCACCTGGGCTATTTCAATGGCGTTACAACAGGAGGTGGATGTGTATACGGCTATTTTTCCGATTATAACGAACTCGAAGCACAAGCTACTGTTGAAGACCAGGGCATGGTTTTCCAGGTATGCGGTGTTGATTCCATTCAACTCAAGGCAAGGGGGGGGTTGTCATACCACTGGAGCCCAACCGAATACCTTGACGACCCCAATGTACAAAATCCGATTCTAAGGCCTCCTTATGGTGGATTTGAACAGGTTTTTAAAGTTGACATAGAACAACCCTGTGATGGTTTTGTTTCGCTGAATGTGTGGGTCATAGTGCCCAAAAGTCCGAATGCCTTCCTTGCCGTGAACAAGACCAACGGATGCGCCCCTATTGATATTAAAATGACAGACGCTTCAGATGGCGCCAATGCCTATGTACTTGATCTGGGAGATGGCACTCCACCGATATTTTCTCCCACACCTATTAATCTCACCCACAATTATCCAAACAACACCGATACCATTGCAGATTATGTACTCGGCTACACTGTTACCAGTGATGACGGCTGTAACGACTACTTCATCGATACCATCAGGGTGTTTCCCGAAATCGTTTCAAGTTTTGAACTTATTGAACAAAGAGATACTGCTGTTTGTCATGCCACCGATGTCACCATCAGAAACACCTCAACAGGCAATACGGACAAATACCTTTGGAATTTTGGCGATGGTTCATCCGACATTGACACATTAATTACGCACACCTATACTAATTATGGGGTAAATGACACCGTTTTCAAAGTTAACCTGATAGCCACTTCCCCCTATGGGTGTAAAGACACCTCCGATTTCCTCGACATCAGGGTATTCCCATACATATATGCATCATTTGCTGTAGATACCGCACTCAGGTGCTCTCCTGCAGAATTACTTGCAGACCCGGCAGTTTCTGTTGGCGTAGACACCTTCTACTGGTCTATTTCAGACAGAAACAAATCCATTATTGACAGCACTTTTTCAAAGCTAAACAAATCACCTGTTGTTGTAAATCACAGCAACCCGCGTGCCATACCCGACACCATTTATTTTGCCATGCATGCTGCAAACCGTTTCGGGTGTCGCGACACGGCGACCACACGACCGGTTGTGATATATCCGGGCGTTCATGCGGAATTTGACATTGACAAAGATGTCATTTGCGATTCTGTAGATGTACTTTTCACCAATTCTTCCACCGGGTATAATCTTCAATATGAATGGGACTTTGGAAATGGCACTTCCATTACAGGCAATTCTTCTGCCCCGTTTACCAGAAATTACCTGAACCGGTCGGACCACGACACTACCTATACAATACTGCTTACCGCCACATCCGACTATTATTGTATAGATACATTCAGCCTTCCATTAACCGTTTATCCCTTTGTTAATGCCAACTTTGCCATTGACTACAGTAACAATTGCTCACCGCTGAATGTTGAATTCACAAACACATCAAAGGGAGGCACATTGTTTGAGTGGGATTTTGGCGACGGTTTTCAATACAATACACTTACTCAGGAAACCCTTTACCATATTTATGAAAACAATACCGATAACGACACCACCTTCTTTATTGACCTGAAAGCCACCAACAGTTATGGATGTATGGATTCTATCCGGCGATCGGTTTTCCTGTTCCCCCGGGTAGTGGCTGATTTCGACTTTGCCAGTCCCAATGCAGGCTGTAACCCGCTGAATGTTTCTTTCGACAACAACTCAAGGGGAAAGAACCTCGATTATATATGGGATTTCGGAGACAAGACTTACTCAACCAGTGAAAATCCTCCTCCCAGAACATACAAAAATTCTACCGACAAGGACACCACTTATTATGTAAACCTTACTGTGATGAACTTTGCCGGATGCGACAGCAGCATTACCAAAACCGTGGAAGTGTATTCAAAAGTTACTGCCGATTTTGCCATTGAGCGCGTTGACAGCTGCTCACCTTTTACAATAAGGATTAACAATTTCTCTTCGGGTGGTATAACCGAATTCATCTGGAAATACACCGAAGACGATTCCATTACGCAGTATGATTTTTCGGATCCCGACATACCGGTTTACCGGAACCAGACTTTATTGCCCATCCGGCATCCCATAGTGCTGCGTACCCGAAACAGTCACGGATGTGCCGCCATGAAAGCCGATACCATTACCGTATTCCCCGAAATGCATGCCGATTTTCATGTGGATGTGCTGGCTGGATGCCAACCTCTGAAAACAGGACTGGTTAATAATTCGAATATCATCCCCGGGACAGCATTCTTATGGAACTTTGGGGACGGTAAGTATTCCAACCTGCCTGAACCGCTCAATCATATTTACAACAACCTCACCACTGAAAGCAAAACGCACAACTTAATACTGCAGGCCACAACGCAATACGGTTGTTATGACGACACCATCGTTCCCGTTGAGGTTTACCCCTATATTTATGCCAAATTCGGCATTGACCGGCCTGCCATTTGCTCCGATGAGCTTTTCACCATCGACAGAAGCGGCTCGGCAGGCGCCATCAACCACTATTACTGGGATTATGATGATGGCTCACCTGAAGATAATGAAGAAACTCCTGTATTCACATACACTTATTCCAATACGGGAACAACTGATCTGAATCCGCGCATCCGGCTCACCGTAACCAATGCGGAAGGTTGTGATACCTCATGGACTGAAACCATTGCCGTTCATCCTGAAGTACGGGCGAAGTTCAACATTGAAAACCAGGAAGTATGTTATCCGCTGCAAACTACTTTCACCAATCTTTCCGAACCTGCAGTGCCCCTGACCTATTACTGGAATTTCGGCGATGGCTCAAGTTCAGTAAATAAAGACCCTGCGCACGCATATAAGAATTTCAGTCGGACGGACGACAAGACTTTTAATGTTGCCTTGACTGCTACATCTGAATATGGATGTGATAGCACTATTTCAGGAACTGTGGTCATACATCCCAAACCACTGGCTGACTTTAGTTACCCGGTTGCCGTTGACTGTCCTCCTTTCCCGGTGCAGTTTACCGACAACTCCATGGGCACCAGCCTGGATTATAACTGGGATTTTAGCACAGGAAACACAAGCAGTGAAATGAATCCGACCGAAACGTTTTACAATTCCGGTTCAACCATACTGGAAAACCCGGTTACCCTGATTGTAACAACTGATTTCAACTGTGCCGACACAGTTGTAAAACCGGTACAGGTATACCCGGGTGTTACCGTGGACTTTGAAGCTTCGGACTGGAGCGGATGCAACCCCATGCAGATCAACCTCAACGGAACAGCCACCAATGAAAATGAATATTACTGGTATGTTGATGGTAAAGCCATCAGCAATTACGAGGATCCCTCCTACAGGTTTGTCAACGAATCCACAGACGACAAGGTATTTAACGTTCAATTCAAAGCGGTATCCATTAACGGATGTTTTGATGATACCGTCAAA
>JAWOJJ010000098.1:0-30587 GCA_046481675.1 Bacteroidales bacterium
AGCATACTCGACAAGGGTTTTGCTTACGAAGTAAACGGCTCGGTGTATTTCGACCTGAGGAAGTACCATGAAGCTTATGGTTACGGAAAACTCTCGGGCCGCAATATCGATGACATGCTCAGCAATACCCGTGAACTGGATGGTCAGGATGAAAAGCGCTTTCCGCTTGATTTTGCCTTGTGGAAGAAAGCCGATCCCACTCACCTGATGCACTGGCCTTCGCCCTGGAGTGAGGGTTTCCCGGGGTGGCATCTCGAGTGTTCCGCAATGGGCATGAAGTATCTGGGCGACCAGTTTGACATTCACGGCGGGGGCATGGACCTGATCTTTCCGCATCACGAGTGTGAAATAGCACAATCCACCGCATCTGTCGGCAAGTCGCATGTTCGTTACTGGATACACAACAACATGATCACCATCAACGGGCAAAAGATGGCTCGTTCAAAGAACAATTTCATTACGCTGGAGGAATTGTTCACGGGTTCGAATGCCCTGCTGGAAAAGGCATTTTCACCCATGACCATCCGTTTTTACGTGTTGCAGGCCCACTATTCCAGCACACTCGATTTTTCCAATGAAGCGCTAAAAGCTGCGGAGCAGGGTCTGACACGATTGATGAAAGCCATGGCCCTGTTGCCAAAACTCAAATCGTCGGCAAGTTCAACGATAGATGTAATTGCATTGCAGGAAAATGCATTCAATGCGCTGAGCGACGATTTGAATTGCCCGATCATGCTCGGAAACCTGTTTGAAGCAGTGCGAATCATCAATTCAGTGAACGATGGTAAAGAGCGCATCAATGCGCAGGATCTGGAGCTGCTGAAGACCTTCATGCAAACATTTACGGTTGATTTGCTCGGACTGGTTCCGGAAGAAACGGCCCAATCCGGTGATCACGAATTGCTCGGTAATGTGATCCGCATCTTGTTGCAGCAACGCCAGGAAGCCAAAGCCCGGAAGGACTATGCCGCTGCTGACGGCATCCGGAATCAGCTGACATCACTGGGTATTACTGTAAAAGATACCAAAGAAGGCTTTGACTTTGAGTATTGATGAAATGGTAGTTTTCATCATTACTTTCTTAGTGCTAAAATAAAAACTTAATGTGTCTATGATCCGGCATGATGAAGACATACTGCATTACCGGCGGAGAAAAACAGTAACCGTGCATGTTGGCGGGGTGCCTTTGGGAAGTGATCACCCGGTGAGAATTCAATCCATGGCCAATACTTCAACGGCTGATATCACCGGCAGTGTGGCACAGTGTATCCGGATAATCAAAGCTGGTGCGGAATTTGTGCGGTTCACCGTTCCTTCAATTAATGACGTGGATGCAATTGCGGCCATCAGGAAGCAATTGCGTGAACAAGGTTTTCAGACACCCATCATTGCCGATGTGCATTTCAACCCGGATATTGCCCTGAAGGTAGCAGCATACGTGGACAAAGTGCGCATCAACCCGGGCAATTTTGCTGAAATCGGGAAATTTTCTGAATTGCTGGAAATATGCCGTGCCAACCATACTGCTGTAAGAATAGGCGTTAATCATGGCTCCCTGTCGGAGCGAATTATGGAGAAATTTGGCGATACGCCCGAAGGAATGGCCGAGTCGGCTATGGAATTCCTGAGGATCTGCAGGGAAAAGCAATTTGACCAGGTAGTGGTGTCGATGAAAGCCAGCAATGTGCGGGTGATGATTCAAAGCACGCGACTGGTTGCCAATAAAATGGACCGGGAAAACATGCATTTTCCGCTTCACCTGGGTGTTACCGAAGCCGGGGAAGGGGAGGATGGCAGAATTAAATCGGCTGTAGGCATAGGCACTTTACTGGCCGACGGACTGGGAGATACTATACGGGTTTCGTTAACCGAGGAACCTGAAGCCGAAATTCCGGTTGCCCGCAAACTGGTTGATTTTACAGGTTCACCATTGCAAAAGGTAAGAACAGGTGAACAGAATAAGCTGCAAACCGATTATAGCCGCAGGGCTACACGCAAAACCGGAAATATTGGAGGAAATCTTCCTCCTTTGGTTTACAGCCTGGATGCCCCGGGTAATCATGTCAATCTGGTACATGCAACTTCAAATGAGCTTACCGCGGAATTCCTGAATAAGCTGAACGCGGATCTTTCCGCCGTGCTGGTTTATGAACCATCAGCGGACAAGGTACAACATGAGCTCAGATGGCTGCGACAGACACTGGATAGCGCGAAATGCGAAGTCCCCGCCATTTTCAGGCTGCATCTGCAGTCCAAAAGCGAGGAGGATTTCATGTTGCATGCCGCTGCCAATTTGGGCGGGGCCTTTATTGAAGGGTTTGGCGACGGCATCTGGCTGACCAATGAATACCCGTTACCACAACAGCAGATTCATTCGGTTTCACTCGGCATTTTGCAGGCTGCCCGCGCCAGGATGTCGAAAACGGAATACATTTCCTGTCCCTCCTGCGGACGCACCAACTTCAACCTGATTGAAGCACTCTCCCGCATTAAGGCCGCCACTTCGCACCTGAAAGGGCTGAAGATAGGTGTGATGGGGTGCATTGTAAATGGTCCCGGAGAAATGGCCGATGCAGATTATGGGTATGTTGGTGCCGGGAAAGGCAAAATAACCCTGTATAAGTCGAAAGAGGTTGTTAAACGGGGTGTTCCTGAATCGGAAGCGGTTGAAGAGCTGATCGCACTCATCAAAGATCACGGCGACTGGAAAGAACCTGACTGATATCAGTAAATTTTCATCAGGTAAGCATTATTTTTATTAATTCAGGAATAAACAAGATAGCCAATTATGATAAAAAGACTATTCTATCTGATGGTATGCACTATGTTGCTGCCATTTGCAAATGCTCAACAGGAGGCAAAGCTGCTCAGGTTTCCGGCTGTTCATGGAAATCAGCTGGTTTTCAGTTATGCCGGTGATTTATACACGGTTGACCGCACCGGGGGCACAGCCCGGAGGCTTACCGGAAGTGACGGATATGAAATGTTTGCACGGTTCTCTCCCGATGGCAAAACCATTGCCTTTACCGGACAATATGACGGAAATACAGAGGTATTTACTATTCCGGCCACAGGCGGTGAGCCCCAAAGAATTACCTATACCGCAACGCTCAGCCGCGATGATATGGGCGACCGTATGGGTCCGAACAATATTGTGATGGACTGGACTCATGATGGAAAAAACATTATTTACCGTTCACGCCGGTATTCGTTTAACGACTTCCGGGGACAGCTTTTCAGCGTTCCTGCCGAAGGTGGCATGTCGGCTGAAATACCGTTGATGAATGGCGGATTTTGTTCCTATTCAGCCGATGGTAAAAAGCTTGCTTTAAACCGGGTTTTCAGGGAATTCAGAACCTGGAAATATTACAAAGGCGGTATGGCCGATGATATTTGGATTTATGATTTTGCAACAGGCGAGGTAAACAATATTACCGGCAATCCGGCGCAGGATATTATTCCCATGTGGCATAACAATGAGATTTACTTTATTTCGAACCGCGACCGGGTAATGAATCTTTTTGTTTACCTGACAGATACACGTGAAACCAGGAAGGTAACAAATTTCACCGATTACGACATCAAGTTTCCTTCACTGGGAGATGATGCCATTGCTTTTGAAAAGGGCGGCGAGCTGTATTTGTATGAATTTGCTACAAAAGAGGCGAAGAAAGTACCTGTACAAATCAATAACGAAATCCCCAGTGCCCGCGATGGTTTCAGGGACGCATCGAAATCAATCAATTCATGGGATGTATCACCGGGAGGTGAAAGAGTGGTGTTGGGAGCCAGGGGAGATATCTTTACACTTCCGGCAGAGGAAGGGATTACCCGGAACCTGTCGCAAAGCTCAGGAACCCATGAGCGTAACGCTACATGGTCGCCCGATGGAAGGTACATTGCCTATTTTTCGGATAAAACAGGTGAGTTTGAAATCTACATTCAGGCACAGGACGGCTCTTCGCAGCCGGTTCAACTTACCAGTAAAGCCGACACCTATCCGTTTGATTTACTCTGGTCGGCCGATAGCAAAAAGATCCTATGGAATGACAAGAAATTCAGGCTTCAGTATGTGGACATTCAGACTAAAGAGGTAACACAGGTAGAGCAATCCGATGCCGGAGAGATATACAGCTTCAGCTGGGCACCTGACAGCAAATGGATCACTTATTCGAAGCCCGAGATTGACAACTTCGATAAGATTGTATTGTACAGCCTGGCCACAAAGGCAAAAACAGAGGTAACCGATGGCTGGTATGAGAGCTCATCACCTGTTTTCAGTCGCGATGGCAAGTACCTGCTTTTTGCCTCAGCCCGTACGTTTGATCCCATTTACAGCGATACGGAGTGGAATCATGCTTATGCCAATATGGACAAAATTTACCTGACAGTTCTTTCCAAATCAGAAAAATCACCGTTTGCTGCCAAAGACGATGTGGTAAAAATAGCTGTTCCCGAAGAGAAACCTACACCAGGAGCAAAAACTGATAAGACACCTGCAAAAACAGAAGAGAGTAAGGCCGTGGAAGTGAAGGTTGACGTGGAGGGTATTCAATCGCGGATTGTTGAAATACCGGTTAAAGCTTCCAATTATTACTCCATAGAATGTGTCGGACAAAAGGTGTATTACCTGGAAAGAGCTGAAGGTGCTGAAAAAGCTACCCTGCGCATGTTCGACCTGGAGGAGAAAGAAGAAAAGGAACTGGGAAGCGGGATAAGTTTTATTATTGCGCAAAACAGCAAAAAAATGCTGGTTAAAAAGGACAATACTTATGCAGTAATTGATTTGCCGGCAGCCCCGGTTGACTTAAAAGAAACCGTTGATTTATCGGGCATGAAAGTATGGGTGGATTTGGAAGCCGAATGGAAACAGATTTTCGATGAAAGCTGGAGGCACATGCGTGATTTCTTTTATGATCCGAACATGCATGGAACTGACTGGAAAGCCATTCATGAAAAATATGCCATCCTGCTGCCTTATGTGCGGCACCGGGATGATCTTACCTACCTGATCGGAGAAATGGTAGCGGAACTGAATGTGGGTCATGCCTATGTGCAAAGCGGCGATAAGCCCAAAGCAGAGCGGATTAAAACCGGCCTGCTGGGTGCCAAACTGAGCCGGGATGCTTCGGGATTCTATCGCATAGATGAAATCCTTCAGGGCGCCAACTGGAGTGAGACGTTGCGATCGCCATTAACTGAGGTAGGTGTGGCTGTGAAAAGAGGCGACTTGATTTTGGCGATAAACGGAAATCCCACCAACCAGATGGAGGATATTTATGCCTCATTGGTGGGACTGGCAGACAAGAAGATTGAACTGACCGTAAATTCCAGACCCGATACGGCAGGCAGCCGGAAATCGATTGTGGTACCAATTGCCGATGAGTCATCGTTGTATTATTACAACTGGGTGCAGGATAACATTCGCAAGGTATCTGAGGCAACAAACGGACAGGTGGGCTACATCCATATACCCGACATGAGTTCGGAAGGACTCAACGAATTCATCAGGCACTATTATCCCCAGATCATGAAAAAGGGGTTAATCATTGATGATCGGGGTAATGGAGGCGGCAATGTTTCGCCCATGATCATCGAGCGGCTGAACCGGGAGATGCTGCTGATTGGCATGTCGCGGAACCAGATCAGGGGAACGCAGAATCCTACCGGTGCCTTTGTAGGGCCCAAGGTGTTGCTGATTGACAATTACTCGGCTTCAGACGGTGACCTGTTTGCTTACCGGTTCAAAACACTTAAAATGGGTAAGGTTATCGGAGTAAGAACCTGGGGAGGTGTTGTAGGTATCCGGGGATCACTGCCTTTGATTGACGGCGGACAGATAAACAAACCCGAGTTTGCCAGTTACAGTGTTGATGGCAAAAGCTGGCCCATTGAGGGATATGGAGTAGAACCCGACATTTTTTTGGATAATGATCCTGCAAAGGAATACAAAGGCGAGGATGCCCAGCTGAATAAGGCCATTGAGGTGATCCTTGAGGAGATGAAAGTTTATAACAAATACATCGCACCCATTCCGCCATTTCCGGATAAGACGAAGTAATGCACCTTAGCCTTGGAGGTGGTTTAGTTAGAGCGCAGTTTCAACCGACCAAAGGGAGCTCAGCGAAGCTAAACTACGCTCAGCGGGCAGGTATTTAAAAGGTTATAGATTCAATATTCCGCATCTCCACGGCCACATCCGTTTTTTCATCAGTAAGCGGGTTGATGACCTGTACATGGATTTCGTTGTAGCGGTCGGCAGGACTGAAACACGACATGACCAGCTCGGCCTGTTCAAGCGCCACGCTAACTCCGTTTTTCTTAAGAACCGTGATGGTGCCTTTCTGGTTGCCTACGGAAGGAGCCGGGGCAGCTGTAAACCCTGCAAATGAGAGATTGGCAATGTCCTTATAATCACTGATCTCGGTATGCGTATCGTGAAACTTACCACGGAGTATGGTGAAATTATGAGCTGACCGGTTTGATTCACATACCAGCTTGCCAAAATGATGCGCCTCAATGGTTTTACCGGTTTTCAGGCGGATGGTTGCCTTAACTGCCGACTGGCTGAGTGCAACAGTTGCAGTTAACGCAAAAAGAATCAAAAAGACAGATATTTTTCTCATGAGCCAAAGATTTACATGAAACGACAGATTTGGTTAACCTATATAACTGAATAAAGGTAAGGATTATTTTATTCAAGTGGTAGTATTCAATAACTCGATTGGGATGGAATCATTCCCAGGATACGCTTGGGGGATTTTCGTCCGGGAGCTTCGCCCCGAATCCCCACTTCATTCTTTGCCTTGATGCAAAGAACGAAGCAAGAAAAATCAAGACAAAACGAACCCCCGGCTAGTCCCGGCATGCCCTCTACGTTTTGTCGGGCCAACCCACGGTGCTTATGGGTTTGCTGTGCAACTTATTGAACTTTGTTCATTCTCCCATGTTATTTGCATAAAAAGAGTACTTACTTTATTGTCTATCGTTGAGATTGAGCATTGTTGAGACACCTCTGAAATAGCGTGATCCGCCTCTGAGAAAAGGCGTGAAGAAAATCAATGAATGTTGGCGAAGCCACTTAAATCAGGTTATCAAAGAAAAGCTGTCTGAGCATCGATTCCTGCGATGCGAGTTCTTTTCTTTTAGATATATGTTCATTGATTTTTAGCCTTTTATCAGCAGCGGCGGCTCTTTTGGTCACTTTTCCAGCTGTAGGGAAAAGTGACAGAAAGGTGATTCGGGGCATAGCCCCGGACGCAGAATAACGATGTACAGCTAATACGAAACACTTAATAAAAATTGTTTTTGTTAGAGTATACTTTCTGTGACGACAGAAAGTGACAAAAAAATGTGATTTTTCAAATCACAAAAACATCTGCCAATGTTAACGGCGCTTCCAGGTGGATGGTTTGAAATCCAAGTTTTTGTGCGGTTTCAATGTTCTCAATGAAGTCGTCAATAAACATGGTTTCTTCGGGGTTTATCCGGGCATCTTCAAGCACAAACTGAAAGATTTCCGGATCGGGTTTTCGCATACCCAGTTCATGTGAGAAATAGGTCTTCTCAAAAAAGTGGGCATACCCATCGGTACCATATTGCTGCCGGAGCCGGTTGTAGTAATAAGGCTGATGAATGGCGTTGGTGTTGCTCAGGATAAAGGCCCTGAAGTTTTTAGATACCTCCTCGAGAATGCGCCACCTTTCGACCGGAAGATCAGCCAATAGGGCACACCAGGCCTGGTCGATATCATTATCGGAAAGCTGCCGGGGTGTCAGTTTTCTCAGTCTGTTCCGGAATTCCCGGGGAGATAATTTTCCTATTTCAAAAGGAATAAACAAATCGTGATTGGGATCATGGGGTACCGATTCATCAAAAACCAACAGCCCCAGATCGTGAAAAGCCTTTTTGGTGGCCTCGAAATGCAGATCGGTGATCACCCCTCCCCAGTCGAAAATTATATTCTTAATTTCAGTTTTTCCGTTGTAAATTGCATCCGCGAATTTCATACACCAATTTTTTTACAAAAAAAGGGTTTTCTGATTACATATGAAAGTAAAGGGCGATCATTTTGAGACTATTTGGATACACCCTCACAACCGGTTGGTGGTGCAGATTATCGATCAGCGGTACCTGCCGTTCGAGTTCAGGATTGAGGATCTGAAATCGCTGGAGGATATGTACACGGCTATACGCGACATGCATTTGCGCGGAGCACCACTGATTGGTGCAGCGGGCGCATTGGGCATATACCTGGCGGTGGTTGGTGTAAATGATGAAAGGGTTGATGAAGGCCTGATCACCGATGCTGCAGCTTATTTGAAATCATCACGGCCCACTGCGGTTAACCTGGCATGGGCCGTTGACCGTCAGGTAAAAGCACTTCAGGGGCTTACCACAAAGGCAGAAATGATGAAAACAGCCCTGAATACAGCCATCGGAATTATTGATGAAGAGCGTATGAACTGCCTGAAGATAGGGCAGCATGGGGTGCAGGTGATTGAACAGCTGAGCCGGGCCAAAAACGAAGAAACCGTGAACATACTTACCCATTGCAATGCCGGTTGGCTGGCCTGCATTGACTACGGAACGGCAACTGCACCGATATACCTGGCGCATGACCAGGGCATAAAAATTCATGTTTGGGTTGATGAAACCCGTCCGAGAAACCAGGGCGCACGGCTTACCGCATGGGAATTGCAGCAGCACGGGGTGCCGTGTACAGTTATCACCGACAATACCGGCGGTCACCTGATGCAACAGGGCTTGGTGGATATGGTAATTGTAGGCAGCGACAGGGCTTCGGCCTATGGTGATGTGGTGAATAAAATAGGAACTTACCTGAAAGCGCTGGCCGCACATGACAACCAGGTGCCTTTTTATGCTGCTTTGCCCTCATCAACCATTGACTGGACTTTGGGCGAAGGAGCCAGAGAAACACCTATTGAAGAGCGCGGCGGTGATGAAGTGAGATTGATGGAAGGCCTTGCAAACGGGCAAATTTGTGAAGTGGACATACTGGCACCCGGTACACGGGCCGTTAATTTCGGATTTGATATTACTCCGGCCCGACTGGTAACCGGAATTATTACCGAAAGAGGAATTTCAAATGCCGACAAAAAAAGTATATTTACATTATTTCCTGAGAAAAACTTAAACCCGAAATATTGATGAAAGCAGCGATTATTGGAGGAACTGGACATGCCTTACCCGATTATCTGAAAGATGTGAAAGAAATTCAGGTGACCACACCGTTTGGAAAACCTGACCCGGTGATTTACCAGGGCACCTATGACGGGCTGGAAGTATTTCATCTGGCCCGTAACGGCAAGAACCACGAATTACCACCTACCAAGATAAACTACAGGGCCAATATGTATGCCCTGAAACAGCTGGGTTGTACATATATTCTGGCAACCGGAACCTGCAACAGCCTGCAGGAAGAAATATGTCCCGGTGAAGTGATTATTTTCGATCAGTTCATCGACATGACCAAGCAACCGGTAACCGGAATCCAGGAAGAACTGAACCCGGGGGAAAGCAATTATGTATCAATGGCAGAACCATTTTCGGAAGAACTGCGGGATCACCTCATTGAATCGGCCATTGTTCAGGGCATTACAGTGCACACCAAGGGAACCACCATATCCATTGACGGACAGCGCTCTTCATCCCGGGCTGAATCAAGGTTATACCGCAACTGGGGAGCTGATGTGGTGAACATGACCGCGGCACCCGAAGTTATCCTGGCCAATGAACTGGGCATGGCCTATGCGGCACTTTCGTTATGTACCGGATATGATTCCTGGAGGCAAAATGATGAGCCGGTTGATCCAAATGAAAAGATGGATCTTGTGGCAAACAACCACGACCGGATCATCCGGTTGCTGACTTATGCGTTGAAGAAAATTGAGGAATAAGAAAAAAATCCCGGGAAATCCGGGATTTTTTGTGGTCCCACTTGGGCTCGAACCAAGGACTCCCTGATTATGAGTCAGGTGCTCTAACCAGCTGAGCTATGGGACCGAAGAATTAGGGCTGCAATATTAGTGAAATGTTGATAAAAAAACAAACGCTTGCTTTTCCTGTGAATTTTCCCATATTTTTGCTCCATGACCAGCCCCGAATTTGAGAAATTTTTTCGCGAAGAATTCAATTCGTTGAGCAACCTGGCATACACCGTGGTGAAAGATACGGATGAAGCCAGGGATGTGGTGCAGCAGGTATTCCTGAACTACTGGCAACGCAGAGAGTCCATTGAAATACGGGGATCGGCCAAAGGGTATTTTTACAAAGCCGTGTTGAACGCCTCCATCAACAGGTTGAAAAAGGCCAGAACCCTGATTCCGATTGAAAACCTGCAACAAGATAAATTTTTTGAAGAACCTGCTGAGGAAGACACGCGGATGCGGGATCACCTGCACCGGACCATTAACGATCTGCCACCCGTATGCCAGCAGGTTTTCAGGCTAAGCCGGTTCACCAACATGACCAACAAGGAAATTGCCGAAGAAATGGATATTTCGGTGAAAGCGGTTGAAAAGCACATTACCAAGGCCATGAAGGTGCTGCGCGAAAAAATGAAACCATTAATGGCGAATAATTACCTCATGATGTGGTTATTAGGATTATTATATTATTTTTTGATGAACCAGGTAGGGTATTTGTTATTCATTTTGTCAATATAAAAAACCAGGAACTTGAATACGGATATTTACCATATTGTTGCTGAGCAATTCAAGGGCCGGATAACGACCAGTGATCAACAGGTGTTGCAGGAATGGCTTGATGCATCTCGTGATAACAGGGAGGTTTATGCCGAGCTTGAAAAAGTCTGGAAACTTACCGGTACGCTGGAGCAAACCTCCCCGGCTGATGTTAACAATGAGTGGGCACGATTTGTGGAGCAACGTGATCAGGTCATTTTATTGAGCCGGAAGCTTTCCGGTGCAGGCCTGAACCTGAGAGCCTTTTATCGGTATGCTGCTGTTCTTTTGCCGCTGATCATGGTGTCGGCCCTGGTTTATTATATGGTTTCCGGCCGCAATGGCGGGTCGGATTGGATTACCGTAACCACCGGCGGGAACAGGCAACAGCTTACCCTTTCAGACGGAACAGAAGTGTGGGTTAACCACAACAGCGTTTTCAGATACCCGGAAAAGTTTTCATCCAATGAAAGGCGGGTATCCATTAAGGGTGAAGCCTTTTTCAAAGTTACCAAAACAGGATCACCCTTCGTGGTAGATGCGGGAAAATCTCAGGTACAGGTACTGGGCACCAGTTTCAACGTGAATAATTATAAAGGCGACAGGCTTACCGAGGTTGCAGTGGAGGAGGGAAAGGTATTGTTTGAGGAAAAATCGGGAAAAAAGAACCAGGTGATACTGGAAGCCGGAGAAAAAGGTACCTATACCGGTAAGCATGCTGACATTCGTAAAGAAAAAGATATCAACAACAATACTGCGTCGTGGGTGAGTCAAAAACTGGTTTTTGACAATATGCCGCTTCAACAGGTGGTGCAAGATGTAGCCCGATATTTTGCGGCTGACCTGGTGCTGGCAAAGGAACTGGAAAACTGCCTGTTTTCAGGTGAGTTTACAAATCCCCAGTTAAGTAATGTTTTGGAAGTAATTTCACTGTCAACAGGGAGCCGGGTGCGATACGAAGGCAGTAAGATTTATCTCGAAGGAGGTTCATGCGCAAATTAGCCGGCACTTGCCATATTCAGGTAAGTGTTATATTTGCCGCATGGTGCGATCCATTGCGGTAATATTGTTGATTATTTTCATTCGAACGGAAGTTCATGCCCAGCAGCCTGCCTTGCCTGAGAAAATTTCCCTGGCTGCATCTGAACTGGCATTCGAAGAAGTCATGAGCCGGCTCCATGAAAAGTACAACCTTTCCTTTTATTTTAGTTCCAGCAAAATACCGGTTCAGGCTAAAATTTCCATTCATGCAGAAGAGCTTCCGCTGACCGGATTTCTGGACGAAATTTGCCGGCAGGCCGGAATCAGTTACCACATTCGTAATTCACAGGTAGTATTCCTGCCAGGCAGTGCCAAAAAACCCGGGGAGGTTTGCACCCTTTCAGGGTTTGTGTCAGATTCGGCTACGGGTGAGCGCATGATAGGCGCCACCGTAATTATACCCAATCTGAAAAAAGGAACCACATCCAATGCCTTCGGGTATTATTCCTATTCGTTGCCACCGGGTACCTACCTGGTACAATGTTCATTTATTGGTTACCTGCCGGTGTTGAAACAGGTAGCCCTGAGCCGTGACCAGGTGCTGTCTTTTGATTTATCTGCGGCACCAATGGAAATCACTGAAGTCAAGCTGGAATCGTCCAGGCTGAACAGGTTGATCAACCTGCATCCGGGGACCGATGTGGTTCCGGCAAAGATAATGAATACCTGTCCCGCCCTGATGGGCGAAAAAGACATAATGCAGTTTCTGAAAATGATGCCAGGCGTTCAAACCAATACCGACGGGTTAAACGGGCTTTACGTCAGGGGCACGCTGCCGCAACACTCATCATTTATTGTAGATGATGCACCCATGTTCAACATGTATCATTTCTCGGGGTGGTTTGCCACCATCAACCCCGATGCCGTTAAGGAAATCAGGCTGTATAAGGGGCACCTGCCGGCCCGTACGGGAGGCTCGCTTGGGTCAATAGTGGATATCAGGCTGAAAGATGGCAATAACCAGCATTTTAATGCTACCGGCGGAATTGGCACACTAACCAGCCGCCTTACCCTTGAAGGCCCCATTGTTAAAGACAAGGCCTCGTTCATTGTTTCGGGCCGGCGCACCTATTTTGACCAGCTGTTGCGGTTGGTGGACAACAGTGAGGATACCCGGGAACTGGGCAGGTTTTACTTTTACGACATGAACGGCAAAGTGAACTATACGCTGAATCACAATAACCGCTTTTATGTTTCGGCCTATTCAGGCAGGGATAAGTTTTGGGAGGCAGGAGGCACCAAGTGGGGGAATTCCCTTGCCTCGGCCAGGTGGAACCACCTTTTTTCGGAAAAGGTATTTGCCAACATGACCCTTACGGGAAGCTGGTATGATCATAGTTTCCGGGGATATAACTACAACGACAACGAGGCTGTTCACCTGCTGTTCAGGCTACGTAATTACAATTTCAAATACGATCTGACCTGCTTTACAAGAGCGAACCTGAGAATCAACGCGGGTATTGGAACAAAATACAATCTACTTCCACCGGTAAGTGTGCGGGGAGGAAGTTTAATTCTGCCTGGTGAGTCAGCCGGTAAAAAAACCTATAAGCAGTTAATCGGCTCGGCTTATGCAGAAAGCAGTTTCTCGTTGTCCCCAAAATTTACGGTTGAAGCCGGACTGAGATTAATTGTGGCGGACAAGCTCTACCCGAACGATATGAAAACCAGGATAGATCCGGAACCTGCATTGTCATTACAATATAGGATCTCTGAAGAAACATCGCTGAAAGCTGCCGGTTCGCGCAATTACCAGTATTATCACGGTGTCTCGGTGTTTGAAATGATCATACCGTTTGACAAATATTTACTTTCAGGCGCTAAGTTAAAGCCACAGTATGCCGATCATTTTTCAGCGGGATTCTATTATTCCCAAAAAGATAACCGGTTTGAGTTTTCTATTGATTCCTATTATTCCCTGCTGCATAACCAGTACAGAATTCCTATCAGCGAGGAGATTTATTTTTATCGCGAAACAGAAATGAACCCCATCAACGGGCGGCTTAAAACCTACGGGTTGGAAGTTTCAGTGCGAAAGCTGACCGGTAAACTCAACGGCATGGTGAGTTATGCCTGGTCAGATACCCGCATCCGGGAAAAGGGATTTTTCAGCGGACATCCTTATCATCCGTATTATGATCGACGGCACAATCTGGTAATCAGTGCGAATTTCACACTAACGCCGAGAATCATGGTTTCATCAAACTGGGTTTATTTGAGCGGCAATCCCTATGCCTATCCCATTGGTAAATATGAGCTGAGGGGCAGAACCGTTCCGCTTCATGACGGTGACAAGTTATACAACCGGCGCATGCCCGATTATCACCGGCTCGATTTTAGCTGCCGTTTTAACCTCGACAAAAGAAAACCATCGCGGCATAGTCTTTCAATTAGCGTATTCAACGTGTATTCCCGAAAGAATGCAATCTTTTACACCTATAATGATATTGCTGACGGAGATACCGACAAGGATCCGAACAGCGGATATAAGAACAGGTATTTTAACATGATGGAATTTCATTTTTTCAATATTTTCCCTTCACTGTCCTATGAGTTTAAGTTTGGTAAATAGGTTTAAGAGGCAAAGATTTTATCGTGGCCTTTTTGGCATGACTTTGGTGGCCGTGTTATTCACCGGTTGTGAGAACCTCATTGGTTTTCCTGACATTCCGGATCACCAGCCGGTTCCGGTAATCGAAGCCATACTCACCAATGAACCGGTTGTGCAAAAGGTAAAGGTGAGTTACAGCGTGTCCCTGTCTGACAGCAATTCATGCCGGCCCGTGGAAGAGGCCCTGGTTAGGGTGATCAGTGATGCGGGGGATACCCTGGAATATTCCCATCAATCTGCAGGTTGGTATCACAGCGGGGTTTTTGCTGCTTCACCGGGTGTTATTTACAGGCTTGAAGTGGTTATTGGGGGTGAAATGTACAGTTCAACGGGTGACGTTATTGAAATGAACGGGATTGACTCATTGCACTGCCATTACGAGGAAGAAAGCGCTTTAGGTGATGCGGGCTACTATGTTTACATGAATGCAGGTGAGGTCATGGATGATACAAGATATTACATCATCAATGCTTCATGCAATGATACCCTGAAAACCATCGGCAGTGAGATATGGATTTTTAATGATGATATGGCAGAGAGCATTAACAAAACTAAACTGCCACTGTCTTTCAATGAGGGCGACAGTGTAACTATTGAACTCTTCAGCCTTTCGAAAGCCATGTATGACTACTACTACAAACTGGCCTATGAAGTGCTGAATCTGGACCTGAGCAACATCAGCTACCGGACCAATCTGCCACAGTTATTTCAACCCGCTGCCCTGGGTTATTTCCAGGTTTCCGCGGTAAGCCGTAAGGCAATTGTTACAAAATAAGAATCCTGTACTTTGTACTTAAGGGGTTACACCCAGTTTTTGCAGAGCCTCATAAACGAGAAAAGCAGGCCACACAATGGCTTTAAGCAGGCCCAGCGCACCCATCCAGAAACCTGTTGCATGTGAAATGTAAAAAATAGCAGCTCCAATGAACCCCAACCCGTAAACGGCATTGGATGATGCGTTGCAATTGATGTCTTTTTTCATTTTGCTTGTGATTATGTAAGTTAATTTGCTATCAAATTTAATGGTTAGATGTCAGTAATTCAAAATTATATCGGCCGAATCCGGAATGAACCGGTAAACAGTCCTTTTTCTGCGGTCAACAGATCATTCTTTATCAGAATTCACACTGATTTATAGGCATTTAAAATTTTTATTACAAACTGAGGTAGGGTTTTTTCATGAGGCCATGTCATTTGTGCAATAATTGGTCAATGGATATTTTTTCGGCTAATTGATCAAAGAAAAAAAGTACATGTAATTATGAAAAACACAAGCATCAGAAGAGTCAGTAATGTATTTTTGGGGATGGTCCTGATTGGTTTAATAACATCCTTACCTGTTTTTTCGCAGGAAAAACCGTTAAGCAAATGGGGTGTTGAAACGGATTTGCTGGCCTGGCGGATCGGCAAATTTCCGAAAAGTTTTTACCTGGGGGCCTGGTATGGGCGTGGTCATTTGAAATTTGAAGCTGCTGTGGGTCATCTCGACCTGGTGGAGAATCATACGCCGGATCATTTTATTTCCGACCAGTCCTGGATTGCCAATGTGAAATGCAGTTATTTTTTTCACCAGGGTTTCAAGCATTTCTGGATTGGGCCATCGTTATTATATGAGCATGCCGACCTGGTAAGCAAGGAAAATTTCAGTTCAACAATCGAATATTGGTCGTTGGGTTTCTCCACGGGCTACCTGTTTTCCATCAAAGATGTGGTATATTTCGGTCCGAGTGTGCAGGTGCATTTCCCATTAAGCAAACTCGATTATGTTGTTGAGCCGGGTAATACCTATACCGTTCCCTGGAGCCTTGAGCCCGGTTGGAGAATCGGAATTAGTTTATGAAATCTTTTATTTGAATTATTAATCATAGATGTTTTATGAAAAAAGTTTCACTGTTTTTATTAATGGGATTTTTAGGTGTGTTGTTTACCGAGTTGAACGCACAAAAATTTTCCCTGAGCGGACGCGTTACCGACAAGCGCAACGGAGAATCACTCATTGGGGTGGGTATCTATATCAAAAATACCACCACCGGTGTTGTAAGCAATTCCTATGGCTTTTATTCATTGTCACTGAACCAGGGCAGTCAGCCGGTAGTTGTGAGTTATATTGGTTATGAAATGATTGATACTGTATTGAATATCAGTCAAAATATGACACTTGACTTTGAACTGAGTGAAAGTGTAAAGGAATTGAAAGAGGTAGTGGTTATGGCAGAAAGGGCTCAGGAAAATGTAACCTCCACGCAGATGAGTGTGGTGAGCCTTTCAAGTAAAACCATGAAGCAAATACCTGTAGCTTTTGGTGAGGTGGATGTGTTGAAAACACTGGTACTGATGCCCGGTGTGAAATCGAGCGACGATGGCGGGTCAACCCTGAGTGTCAGGGGCGGTGGCCGCGATCAGAACCTGATCATGCTGGATGAGGCAACTGTTTACAATGCCAGTCACCTGGGCAATTTGCTCTCGGTTTTTAACAACGATGCACTGCAGAATGTTGAATTTTACAAGGGCAACATGCCGGCACAATACGGCGGCAGGCTGTCCTCGGTGATCGACATGCGCATGAAGGATGGTAACCGCAAGCAATATGGAGTATCCGGCGGAATCGGAACCCTTTCGAGCAGGCTTACGGTTGAGGGGCCTATTGTAAAGGACAAGGGTTCCTTTATCCTTTCAGGCCGGAGGGCCTATATTGATTTGCTCACAAAAGCCATGCATGCCATTGATGACACCTCCCCGGTAGTGCCTTACTATTTCTTTGACCTGAATCTCAAAGCCAATTACAATCTGAATGACCGCAATAAAATCTTCATTTCAGGGTACCTGGGGAAGGATGTTTTTGCGATGAATTCGGCAGATGACGCCTATGAAACACGAATGGCCTGGGGTAATTATACAGGAACGATCAGGTGGAATTCTGTTTTGTCGGATCGTACTTTCGCAAACCTGACCCTGCTGGTCAGCAATTACAATTATGCATTCGGAAATACCCTTAAATACGGAGAACCGGAAAAGGAATCGAAATTCGACTGGAAAGCAGACCTGCTGGATTACTCCTTGAAGTATGACGTGGATTTTTACCAGAGTGAGAAGCACACCATCAGGGCAGGCCTGGTGAATACGCTTCATAATTTCGATCCCGGCAGGGTCATTGGCCATAACGACACCATGAAATATAATTTCCGGATCCCTTTGAATAAGGCAATGGAACATGCATTCTATATCGCAGATGAATTTAAGGTGACCCCGAAACTTACGGTTGAAATGGGGCTCAGGTACAGCCTGTTTCAGAATGTGGGGAAAACGAATGCTTATGTGCTGAACAGTGAATACATCACTGTAGATACCATGAGCTATGACAACTGGGAAATATACCACCATTTTCAGTCGTTTGAACCCAGGCTGGCTTTTACCTACAGAACGGGTGAAAACAGTTCGGTTAAGGCCGGGTACAGCCGTACCAGCCAGTATGTTCATGTAGCTTCCAATTCCAACGTGGGTGCCATCATTGATATCTGGGTAGGTTCAAACAAGAATATCAAACCCCAGCTGGCCGATATGTACAGTGCCGGGTTTTTTATGAATGCACTGGATAACAAACTGGAAACTTCTGTGGAGGTATATTATAAAGACATGTATAACCAGATTGAGTTCCGGGAATTTGCCACACCCCAGTTCAATGAGCACATGGATGAGGATTTCCGGTTTGGCAAGGGACGTTCGTATGGCCTTGAACTGTTTGTGAAGAAAGCCACCGGCGATTTTACCGGATGGGTCAGCTACACCTGGTCAAAAACTGAAAAGAAAACCAAAGACATTCAGGAAAAAGGCTGGTATTTGTCGCCTTTTGACCGCACGCACGATATGTCGGTGGTTGCCATGTACAATCTTTCGCCCAGGTTATCTGTTTCTGGCAATTTCCAGCTGAAGTCGGGCCGGCCATTTACTTCTCCGGCCAAGCGTTATCAGTATGGTGAATTAACCTATCCGGATGGAAACAAACAGGGAGGCGCAGTTATTCCCTATTTTCCGGGAAGAAATAACGACCGGATGCCGGTTTATCACAGGCTCGACCTGGGCCTTACCTGGAAAGGCAAGCCGGGACGCCGTTTTTACAGTGAGGTGAACATATCGGTATTTGATGTGTACAACCGTTCGAATCCCATGTCGATCAACTTCCGACCGGATGAGGACAATGAAAATATTACAAAGGCTTATGAGCAAACATTCCTCGGATTTATGCCGGCCATTACCTGGAACTTCTCATTCTAACATTTATAAATCAAGTAATATGAAAACAACATTATATATTTTCTTAGCATTTGTTTTAGTGCTGACAGGTTGTGCGGAATATGAAAAGGAGATCAGCTGGGAACTGGATGATCACCCGGATATGCTGGTGGTGGAAGGCATTATCACCAATGAATTCAGGCAACAAACGGTTCTGTTGACAAAAACTTCACCCTATTTTGACACGCTGGCTCCAAAAATCATTTCAGGAGCCGGGGTTCTTGTGAGGGAAGGCGGTAATACCTATTTTTTTACCGAAAGCGCCACCCACAAGGGCTTGTATCTTTCAGACATGCCATTTGTCGGGGAGCCTTTTAAAACGTATGAGCTGGAGGTAACTCTGCAGGAGCCCCTCAATGGCGTCACGGATTATGATGCGGTTTCGAAAATGCCCGAAGGGCTGGACCTGGATACCATCATTTGCGAAATTTATGAAATGCCTGACCTGGGTTTTGAGGAGGATGAAGAAGACAAGGATACCACCATACTGTCGATCGCGTTTTACGGAAAGGAACCTGACGATCCGAATAATTACTATACGGCCCGGATTTTTCAGAACAAGAACTGTTGGAATGCCAATGTTAAGGAGGTTTTCTTATATAATGATGACAACAACAATGGCAATAATCTCGACTATTTTATAGGCATTGAAAATGTCAAAGCTCAAGATACCATCATGTTGGAGATCCGGTCGGTTGAAAAGAACTATTACGATTTTATTAATGGCATCAAGCTGATTGATGAATCGGGGGATGCCTACAGCATGAGCGGGCCTCCGGCCAATGCCGTTGGCAATATATCAGGTGGAAAAGCGCTCGGGTTCTTTTGTGCTGCTTACATTTCAAGAGCCACAAGCGTTGCAGTGGACATGAGGGGGAAAAAGAAAATGGCGGAATGATACAAATTGAGGTTGCCTGGAAGGTCAAAAAAAGGAGCGTAGTCAGGAGACTACGCTCAGCACCCGAGAGATAATAAATGAGCGTAGTCAGGAGACTACGCTCAGCTTTTTGGAGTTACTACGCTCGGCTTTTTTGGGGCGATTATTCCTACAGCGCCTTGAAAACCTTAAAGGAATGCGGTTTTAAGGTGATCTCAAAAGTACGTTCCGGTGCAACCTGCCTGATGCGGGCAAACGGGTTGGTTACAACAGTCCCCTGGATGGTTTCATTGCTTACCAGGTTTTGCAGTGAGGCAATGGGATCTTTAGCGGCTATTTTAACGGTAACCGGTTCATTCAGGAATGATTCCACAATGAAGGTTCCGTTATCATAACAGAAAAGGCTTACCTGTGCAGGTCCCTCCAGTTTCACGGGGAAATCCTGTGCGGCTACTTTGCGGATCCCGTTAAGCACTTCGGCAGGATACTGGTAGAGGTCTGAGTAATTATCGGGAATTGTCAGCACGTACAAGTTGGATTTTGAATATTGTGCCCTGTGCAGAATGGGCCATCCCGATGCTCCGCGAACGGCAGAAATCTCTTCCCAGGAATCGTTGGTCAGGTATTCAATCAGGGGGATGAGGATGTCCTGTTTGGATTTGCTGATGGTGTTCCATCCCGATACAAATTCATTGACCAGGGCTTTCCGGTCAGAGACCTTCATTTCAACGATATCTTCAATACCTTTTCCCTGCAATGCTTTCAGCAGACCCGAAGTAATCATGGTTGGTTTTCCGGCCCACAGGCGCTCCTTGATTTTCTGAACCACATCGGGATCGGATTTGGCCGATTCGGTCAGCAGGATCATGTTGTCTTCCCTGGGGAAAACAGGGGAGATATCCATGGGAATACCAATCATGCCCAGGTAATTCTGCAGGAAGTCTTCACCGGTAGCATGGAAAGGTCTGTAGCTTTTAACACCAACCGGATTTCCCAGATAACCCAGGAATTGATCAACCTGTTCAAAGGCCATTCCGGCAGCGCGTGCATGGGTAACCGGGAAAATTACTTTTCCGTCTTTCATGGAAATGGGTTTCATTAAGGCATCATAGTCGAAACTGGTTTGCTGTCCCTGCCATGCGCCTCTCTGGAACGGAACAACGGGGTTTTGCAGCGACCTGTAGTCGAACATGGTTATTTCGGGAGCTTTGGCGAAAAGAGTGAGCCAGAACTGCTCGGCATAGCGATCAATATAATTGGACCCGAAGGGATCCACCCATCCGCCACCATTACGGCCGGGAGCAATATTATTGAAGTAACGGATGATCAGGTAGCTTTCATATTGCTGGAGATGCTGATCGGAATAAACCGCATCACGGGTTTCGGTTCCGGTGTAAATACCGTCGAACATATTGGGTTCGGTTTCGAGATTGAATCCGAGTCCCTGGAAATGTTCGTACCAGTTGGGATACTTGATGATCACCTTTACCTTGGGATTAACCGCTTTGGCCGGGTTGATGATCAGGTCGCGGGCGGCATCGGTCATTAGTTTCAACCGGTAATCGGTCCAGCTCATGGTGCCCTTTGCCTTGATGCATAAGTCGCACTTGCAGCTGGTGAAAAAGAAATCATCGAGGACAAATTCATCAAAATGCTTTGCGGTGAGTTCGGCAATTTCTTTGGCCTTCTGGCGGTGTTCGGGATTGGAATAGCAGAAGGTTTCGAAATTATTGCTTTCGTTCATGGTATAGGTAATCCCTCCGGCAACCTTCAACCCTTTGGCTTTGAAGAATTTGATGACAGTTTCAAGCGTTTTTTCATCAACCACCAGTTTATCACGGTGGGTTTCCAGGTAAATCTTGTCGATCTTGCACTGATGGCTGATCAGGTTCCAGGTTTCTTCGAGTTTTTTGGGGTCGGCCATTTCATTGACTTCATAGGCACGCGTATACACGGATACCGTGAAGTTCTTGTAAAACGGCGGTTTTTGGGCGGCTATTCCGCTGACAAAGCAGCAGGATAATAACAAGCACAGGATTTTTTTCATATATGATCAGGTTAATAGTTAATTGGCAGTATCTTGATTTAAACAAAGTTAAAAATGAAGCCCGATAATGATGTACCTGAAACAGGTTTCTTACTACTTTTAACAAAAAATTATGATTCGAACGGCATTTTTGATCACATTGCTCTGTGCTTTTGTTCAGGCAAATCCTCAGTCAAATTCCTTTCCGGTTAAACTGGTTGCTAAGAATGCGGCGTTACACAAAGCCGGAACGGGTTATGCCTTTACCGAAGGTTGTTCCACTGCGCCTGATGGCCGTGTGTTCTTCACCGATCAGCCGAATGACAAAATCTTCTGCTGGAATGAAAATGACAGCATCATTGTTTTTAAAGAAGGTTGTGAACGATCCAACGGTACCTTATTTGACGGGCACGGAAACCTGGTTTGCTGCGCCGATTTGCACAACAGGCTGATCAGTTATAACCAGGCAGGAGTGGTTACCGAAGTCTACGCCCGGGGATATAACGGCATGTATCTGAACGGTCCGAATGACTTGTGGATTGACGAAAAGGGCGGAATCTACTTTACCGATCCATACTACCACAGGCCTTACTGGGAGCAGGGCCATAAGCAGCTGCAGGACGTTCAGGCGGTTTACTACCTGAGGCCAAACGGTGAAATAATCAGGATAATTGACGATCTTGGCCAGCCCAACGGAATTGTAGGAACACCGGACAACCGCTATTTATTTGTTGCGGATATCAAGGAACGGAAAACCTGGAAGTATACCATAGGGCCTGATGGCACGTTAAGCAATAAGACGCTTTTTGCCGCAGAAGGTTCTGATGGCATGACTGTGGACAGCAATGGCAATGTTTACCTCACTTATAATAAAGTTCACATTTATAACCGAAAAGGTGTCAAAACAGGTGAGATCGGACTTCCTGAAGGGCCGTCCAATGTTTGTTTTGGCGGAGCAGATCGCAAAACGCTGTTTATTACTGCCAGAACATCAGTTTACACGCTGAAAATGAAGGTGAAAGGAGTGGAGTAGGAGCAGATACGGCTTCCTGCAGCTCATCCTTTTTTCTTTTTGTTGTCTTTTGATTGAGTTGCCTTCTCCCGGATAACCGGGTCCGGGGTTTTTAGTATTTCAATGGTCTTCTTGTATCCCACATCGAATAACTCGCGTGATTTTTTGAGGTCGAACATGCTGTAATTGGTAATTTCTGCCGGTTCGATATAAATGTCGAAGAGGTGTCTTTTGGTATTCATTTCTGAGGCAATGGCCAGGTGAAATGACCGTTCTGCGATATGTACCATGCCATTTAATTGCGGAATGGGGCCGGTAGGGTTGATATAAACACCGATCAGTTTATTACATTGTTTGGCAATGGGCTCAACCGGCATGTTGTTCATCACACCGCCGTCAACATAGGGGATTTTGTTAATGGTAATTGATTCAAACAATACAGGAACCGATGATGAAGCCAGGATGGCCTCGATCAAGTTTCCTTTCCGGAAAAATTCGCTTTTACCTTCGAGCAGGTTGGTGGCAGTGATCACGAGCGGGATCTTGAGTTGTTCGAAAGTAGTGGCCCGGAGGTGTTTTTTCAACGTCTCTTTCAGACCTGATGTTTTAAAGATACCGGTTCGGGGAACGGTTATCTGAACCAGTTCAAAAATACTTTTCAGCGAATAGATTTCAAGAATCTCTTCCGGTTGGTATCCGTCTGCATACAACGCACCGGCAATAGCACCCGAGCTCACGCCCGAAATGATGTCGGGCTTCATGTTGAATTCTTCCAGGGCTTTGAGTACGCCAAGATGGGTAAAACCACGGGCAGCTCCACCACTAAGCACAATGCCGATATTGTATTTGCGGGATTTCATATAACAAAAGGATTTAGTGTCCTGATTTTTTTATGTATTTGTATATCTGTTTAATAAAAGGTTTTTCACCTTTGGCCAGGAATTTCACTTCCACCGGAAGGTAAAAAAACACTTTTCTCAGGTTTTTGTCGGCCAGTCCTGCATTCCGGATTCTTACTGCATCCTTTTCAGTGGTTAATATGAATTTGTTAACCGCTTCAATGGTTTTGAAAGATTTCTTAATGCGTAGAAAATCATCTTTGTCGTAATTGTGATGATCGGGGAAGGCCATTTCTTCGCGTACGGGGACAGATTCTTCCAGGAACATTTTCAATGGATCGGGGTTGGCGATGCCTGTTACAAGCATTACGGCGTTACCTGGTTTATGAAAGTGTTTCAGCGGAAATGACTCAGCCTCTCCGTGTTTATCAGCGAAAACTGCTACCGGATTGCCGTAAACGTATCTGGTGAAATATACTTCCTGTTCTGCAGTTGGGTGCAGCCTTGAAATAAAAAGCGTTCTTTCATGGGGCGACAAATGCCCGGGGCATTTGGTAACGATAATAATATCTGCTCTTTTTGAATTCCTGCGGGGCTCCCTCAGGTTACCGGCAGGAAGCAGGATGTCATTAAAGATCGGACGCGTGTAGTCAACCAGAAGAATAGACAATCCCGGGAGGATATACCTGTGCTGGAAAGCGTCATCGAGGATCACCGTGTCCAGCTTATGAATACTGTCAGTGAGGATTTTTACTCCTTTAACCCTGTTTTTTTCAACGGCCACATGAACGTCCGGGAATTTCAGTTTAAGCTGAAGAGGTTCGTCACCCACGTCAGCCACATCCGAACGGACGGAAGCCAGCATGAAATCTTTGGTCTTTCTTTTATAGCCGCGACTGAGAACTGCTATTTTATAATCCTCTTTCAGCAAGCGGATCAGGTATTCCACATGCGGGGTTTTACCGGTACCTCCCACAGTGATATTTCCTATTGAGATTACCGGTAATTTAAAACGAGTGGATGGCAGAATTCCTATATCGAACAACAGGTTCCTGATAGCAACAACCAAACCATATAATATTGAAAAGGGCAGCAGCAGAGGTCTGGTTATGTTTCGGAATCCGGCCATTCAGGTTATTGCTAGTGAATTCTTACTTCAAAAGGCAGCTTTGCCTGGATCCTGTCGCCACTGAGCATTTCTTTCATTGCACGGTATTGCGGGTAGAACTCAGACAATTCTTTCCGGATCAAACGTTCCCTGACATCACCTGTAAGTTCTTTCATAACCTGGGTAAAAGGGTCTTCCTGCTTTGGGAGTTCAACTATGCGGTAATTGTCGAGACCAGCCTTTTTTGCAGCAATATCAACAGCATCATTAAGGCCGCCCATTACATCAACGAGCTTCCGGTCCTGAGCGTTGGTTCCGCTCCATACACGCCCTTCACCTATTTGATCAACGCTTTCGTAGGGAAGTTTCCTGCCATCAGAAACATGACTGACAAAAGTTTTATAGGTTTCATCGACCATATTTTGTAACACCATTCTTTCTGTTCCGGTGAGTGGTCTGAAAATGGAGCCGAAATCGGAATAGGCATTGGTTTTTTCCACGTCGGTAGTGACGCCCAGTTTGTTTTCCATGAAGTCTTCGGCATTAACCAGCAAACCAAAAACACCTATGGAACCGGTGATGGTATTCGGGTTGGCTACAATGGTGTCAGCTGCTGCCACTATATAGTAACCACCTGAAGCGGCCACGTCGCCCATGGAGGCGATAACCGGCTTTACCTGCCGGGCCAGGCTCAGCTCGCGCCAGATAACTTCAGATGCCAGCGCACTTCCGCCGCCAGAATTCACCCGGAAAACGATGGCTTTTATGGAAGAATCCTGCCGGGCATTGCGTATGGTACGGGCAATTTTCTCGGAGCCGATGTAGCCTTCACCCTGTTCGCCAACCACAATATCTCCCTCGGCATAAATCACGGCAATTTTTTCGCGGGCATAACCTTTGTCTGATTTGGATTTTGGAGCTTTCACATATTTCTGCAGGGTAATCAAGCTCAGATCTTTGGCTTTGCTGATATGCACCAGGTTGGCCAACGTATCCAGTACCTGGTCCTTATAGAGTAAGGCATTGATCATGCCATATCGGATGGATGATTCATTGTTCCACATCAACAGGCTATCGGCAAAGTCATTCAGTTTGGCAACAGGGATGTTGCGGCTGATACCAATTTGTTCCACCATGTGATTCCAGATGGAGCCTACATAGGTTTTAATCTGTTCCCTGTTTTCAGGGCTCATTTTATCGTACATAAACGGTTCAACGGCACTTTTAAATTTGCCATGCCGGATGACTTCGGGTTCAATATCCAGTTTTTCAAGGGTCTTTTTGAAAAACATGAGTTCCGCGCTGAGACCAACAAAATTAAGCGATCCTTCGGGATTCAGATATAGTTTGTCGGAAACGGAAGCGAGATAGTATGATTTCTGCGAAAAGGCATTGCTGAAGGCCACAATGAATTTGCCCGATTTTTTAAAATCAATCAGGGCATTGCGGATCTCTTCAACTGTGGCAATGCCGGCCTGAATATTGGATAATTCGAGATAAATGCCGCGAATATTGGTATCGAGGCGGGCTTTATCAATACAACTCAGGATTTCATTCAATCCAAGCGCGGTTTCAGCGCTGAGGCTTGTAATATCGGAAAAAAACAGGGGCATGGAAGGCTTCCGGTCGTGAATGGACTGATTGAGTTTTAACAGAAGCACACTGTTCTTTTTAACGTCAACTGGCTTATCCTGTGATGATACCATGGCACTGATGATGCCAATGAAAATGAAAAACAACAGGAGACCGGCTATCATAACGCCCAGAATACTGGCAAGCAAATATTTAAAAAAGCTTTTCATGTGTCAGGAATTATTAGGATTATGCAACAATATTAATGAATTAACAGGAATTCGCCTAATTTTACAAGATAACGCATGTTATGTATCAGGTATTTTTGTCATTGGGAAGTAATTTAGGCGACAGGTTATTCAACCTGAAAAGGGGAATCGGGCTCATGGCGCAAATGGCCGGTACGGTAAGGATAACTTCGGGGGTATATGAAACAGAACCCTGGGGATGCAGCCTGGAGAACAATTTTTACAATATGGCCGTGGTTTTGGAAACGCCATTGAAACCTGAGGATCTGCTGGCTCAACTGAAGAAAATTGAGGTCCTTTGCGGGAGGAAGCCGGAAAAAGTAAGGTATGCCGACAGAACGCTTGACATTGATATTCTGATCTATGGCAGTGAAATCGTATCATCCGGTAATCTGAAAATACCCCATCCGCTGTTGCATGAGCGCAGGTTTGTGCTTCTTCCACTGGCTGAAATAGCTCCGGACGTGGTTCATCCCGTATTCCATAAAACCATAAGTCAGTTGCTGGCTGATTGCCAGGATGAAGGCAGGGTAGTCAGGATAATTCCGCAGTAAACGGGTTGGACAGACCCTAATTATATCAGATTTTCATCAGCAAAGCTAAAGTGGTTTTTTCCGGCTATGATTACATGATCGAGAAGGGAAATGTCCATCAGCAATGCCGATTCCTTCAGCCTGCGTGTAATGGAAATATCCGCTTCACTTGGCTGCATGTTTCCGGAAGGATGATTATGGCACAATATCAGTGAAGTAGCCAGTTTATCCAGGGCCAGTTTCAGGATCAGCCGGATATCGGTTACAGTTCCGGTAATTCCACCCTGGCTTATTTTCTGTTTGCCGGTAACTTTATTGGACCGGTTCAGGAAGATCACCCAGAATTCTTCGTGGGGGAGATCGCTCAAAATGGGATGCATCAGGTTAAAGACTTCCATGCTGCTTGAAATCCTGATCAGTTGCGGGGCATCATCCAGTTTTCTTCTTCGGCCCAGTTCCAGTGCTGCAACAATGGTTATTGCCTTTGCCTGTCCGATGCCTTTTAATTTTTTCAGGTCGGCAACGGCATATTTACCAAGTTGATCCAGGCTGTTTCCTGCCATATAAAGAATTTGCCTGGCAAGATCCACTGCAGAAGCCTTTCTTGTTCCCGAACCAATCAGAAGGGCTACCAGTTCAGCATCCGATAAAGTTTGTATACCACCGGCAAGAGCCTTTTCACGAGGGCGGTCTTCCAAAGCCCAGTTTCTGATGCTGATGTTGTCGTATGCTTTCATTTCCGGTAACTATTTTTGTGTAAGATAGTTAATTCTCAACAAAAATCAAAAGGCCGACTTTCCGGGAATAAATTTTTCTATAATTGCCGGTTCATCTCAATAAAAAACCCCGATGCGATTACACCGGGGTTTTTAATTCATTCATTGGAATCATTTATTTCAAGCTGTTCACCTGCTTTGAAATTTCAGATTTCAGGTTTGCGGCTTTGTTGCTGTGAATTACATTCCTTTTTGCCAGTTTATCAAGCATGGAAGTAACTTTAGGCAGCAATTCCTCTGCAGCCTTTTTATCAGTGGTGGTACGCAAAGATTTCAATGCGTTCCGCGTTGTTCTTGCATAATACTTGTTGTTCGCAGTGCGGGTCTCATCCTGTCTGATCCTTTTCTCTGATGACTTGTGGTTTGCCATTGTAATAAATTATCTTTATGTATGCTATTTAAAAAGAGCGACAAAAATAATTAATTTTTCAATACGGAAAAATTTTTAAAAAAAATTATACATTTGCAGGCTCAAATTAAAGTAGGTTTTATTTAAATAAATTTATGCCCGTAAAAATCAGATTATCGAAAAAAGGCCGCAAAAAGCTGCCTTACTACCACATTGTGGTAGCAGATAGCAGGGCGCCACGTGATGGCAAGTTCATCGAAAGGATTGGAGTTTACAATCCCCAGACTAATCCTGCTACTATTGAATTAAATTTTGATAGAGCATTAGATTGGTTACAAAAGGGCGCTCAACCTACGGACACCTGTAGGGCTATTCTGTCAGCACAAGGTGTAATGATGAAGAAACACCTCCTCGAAGGTGTTAAGAAAGGTGCTTTTTCTGCAGAAGAAGCTGAGTCACGTTACCAGAAATGGTATGATGACAAGCTGGCTCAGCTGAAAGCGCAGGCCGAAAAAGTCTCAAAGGGTAAATCCGAAGAGGAAAAGAAACGTCTTGCAGCAGAAAGTAAAGTCAGAGAAGCTAAGGCACAAGAAGTTGCGAAAAAGCTGAAAGCTCAGGCTGAAGAATCTAAAGAAGCAGCTGAAGCTGAAGTAGCTGAAGAGGTTGCTGAGCCTGTTGCTGAAGTAGCTGAAAAAGCTGAAGAAGCTGCTGAGCCTGTTGCTGAAGTAGCTGAAAAAGCTGAAGAGCCGGTTGCTGAAGTAGCTGAAAAGGCTGAAGAGGCTGAAGAAGCTGCTGAACCAGTTGCTGAAGTAGCCGAAAAAGCTGAAGAAGCTGCTGAACCAGTTGCTGAAGTAGCTGAAAAAGCTGAAGAAGCTGCTGAGCCAATTGCTGAAAAAACTGAAGAAAGCACATCCGAAGAGAAACCGGCAGATTCAACAGAAGCTTAGCCAGGTACCTGTTCTTATTCCTGTTGGCCGGTCATCCTGTAGGTAATTCATTATTAATTAAGATGAACTGTTTGGATGATTAATAGGGAGAATTGTTTGCTCCTGGGCAAATTCACCAGGCCGCATGGTACAAAAGGCACATTGGTGCTTGGTAACAGGAATGTGATTGTGGAAGATATCAGAAAAGGGGAGTCAGTATTCGTTGAAATAGACGGGTTACTGGTCCCTTTTTTTATTGAAAGTTTTAAGGTTACCTCTCAGGAAGCCGCCCTGGTCAGCATTGCAGATGTTGATACGGAAACAAGGGCAAAATCATTTGCCGGAGCTTTGGTTTATATACCTGAACAAAAAGTGAGGGCCAGAAAAAAGAACCGGGACGAATTGCCCTCGCTATCCGGTTTCACCGTTACAGATACTCAGTTGGGAGTTGTGGGTACTGCTGGAGAAATCAACCCCATTGTTAACAATCCGCTTTTAAGTGTCTTTTCAGAAGGCAGGGAATTCCTGATTCCGGCACACCCGGATATCGTATTGGAAATCAACAGGAGGAAAAAGGAAATCCGAATTAATGCGCCTGAAGGTCTCTTTGACCTGTAAATGGGATTTTTCAGGAAATGTTCCCGTGCATATCAGGATCAATATTGGAGATGGGCCATAATAATTATGGTTTTTTTTAGTTAGCATTGTAGAAAAATCGAATTCAGCATGTTGCTCAGAAAGGTTTTAACCGGAGGATTTTTATTTTCACTTTTGTATTGCAACCTGCCTGCACAAATATTTGCTCCTGCAGCCAGTGACTCTTTTGATGTAAATTATAACCCGGTTACCGGCAATGATCAGGTGTATGTTTTCAACAGGCCGGAATATAAAGCAGCCATAAATGGTTCATTAATTGCTTCCTCAGTTGACCGGGAAGCAGGATGGGCCTTTCAATGGGCGGTCTTCAGTCATGCCGACTCAGCTTACCACAACCTTCCGGGCACCAGCACAGGAGCGTTTTCCAGCATTGACACCATTACCGTATCTTCGGGTTACCGGGTAGAAATTTCAAAAGGATCGGAACAGGATACATTCAGGGTATGGGTGTTGATTAATGATTTGGATTTGAAAATCACCAACAAAGACGCTGAAAATAAACTGAAATTCGGTTATTATAAATGTGCTTCGCTTGATCTTCATGCTGATACAACCAGGATTCCCCTGTATTATTACAATCCCTTTTCGGGAGCCAGGTTAAATGTACCCAACAGTTACAAAATCAGGTGGACTACCGACAACCCGGAAGCATCCAATCCATCCAGTTCCCTGATTACCCGGGTAAATAATCCGCCTTATGCAGATACCTGGTACAAGTTAACCGTAACAGATCTTTATGGGATCAGCCGGTCAGATTCGGTATTTTATGAATCGATTCAAACGATGGCATCCATGAGTACACCGGAGTATATCAATTTAAGTGACACCACTGAATACCCGGGAACGAATTATGGTGATTTTTATAATGACGATATTTTATCAGCACCCGGGAAGTACCGTTTTGATCTTTCAGGATCAAAGAATTTATCCACTTACGTGATTCTTTTTGGTGACGGGGATACACTGATATCTTCGGTTGACGATACGCTTGTGGTAGTACATGAGTACCAGAAGCC
>JAWOJJ010000075.1:0-27644 GCA_046481675.1 Bacteroidales bacterium
TGGTCTCCAGATCTTCGCTGAGCGCCTTTTCCCTGCGGAGGTCGGACATCAGATCCGCTCCCTCGGCCTGGAGGAATTCCTGGAAGTGGTACTCCCAGTCCCGGACTTTTAAACCTTCTTAACTTGACGGCTATGGGCACAGCCTAAGCCGAACATTTGTGCAACCAAAGGTGAACAAGGGTTTAAAAAAAGCGAAGTTGCAACCGACCGAACCGACCGAAGGGAGCTCATGACCGAAGGGAATAACGGAGCTCAGCGCAGCTAAACTTCGCTTATCAGAAAACTATGCTTGGGGAAACAGTCAATTATTCTTTTCGGAGCAATTAAACATCCATTGCACACCAAATTTGTCGCTGCAACTTCCGTAATAATCACCCCAGAACATATCCTGCAATTCCATTTCTATGTTCCCTCCTTCGGAGAGGGCATTGAAAAGGCGTCGGGTTTCAGCTCGGGTATCCGGAGCCAGCATGACATACACATTGTTTCCCATGCTGATTTTGAAATTCATGGATTCCGGGGCATCTGACCCCATCAGTAAATGTCCGCCCAAAATGGGCAAAGTTACATGCATTACCAGGTTTTTGTCGGTTTCAGGGATAGCCGGTTGGTCTGGTGCGGGCGGAACATCTCCGAAACGCATGATGTTACCCATAAATTCGCCACCAAAAACTGATTTGTAGAAGTTGAAAGCTTCTTCAGTTTGGTTGGAGAAATTCAAATAGGTGCTTACCTGTGCCATAATTATTGGATTTTAGTTTGTGTTTTAGTATTGCCTAGTTAAGGCTTCTTCGTCATTGCGAGGGAGGAGGCACGACGACCGCGGCAATCTCTTGTTAATTGCTTCGCAATATAGATTGCCACGCTCCACTTCGTTCCGCTCGCAATGACGCTCTATGATTGAAGCCTTAACTAGATGACCTTGGTTTGAGTTTGTGAACCTGATTTTTCAACGTAATTTTTGAAGTTGTCCAGGATCGCCTGCCATCCCTGCTTCTGCAGCTCCAGAGAATTCATGGTTTCTGCCTCAAATGTTTCCGTAAGCAGGCTTTCTTCTCCGTTGGCTTCAAAAAGAATCTGTACCTTCCTGCCGTCATCAAGCCTGAATTTTATTCTTTTAAGCAGCAATACCTCTGTATATTCTCCCGAGAAGTCAAAACCCATGCTGCCATCCCGGGCTTCCATCCGGTAAGAAAATTTTCCTCCGGTTTTCAGATCATTTTCGGCTTTTGAAGTATGCCAGTCGAAAGAGGCATGATTCCAGTGCACAATATGCCCGGGATCGGTCCAGAACATCCAGACTTTCTCAACCGGGGCATGAATGGTTGCCGATACGGTAATGCGATTCTGTGTGGTTATCATGGTTTTGTCAGTTTAAAATAGCATAACAAGACCGATGAAATTATGTTCAGTTGTATGGGTCAGAAACAAAGTAAAAAAAAGCTTAGTCGGGTGACTAAGCTTTGTATGAGGGAGGCATGACGACCGTGATGTCATTGCGAGGGAGGCACGACCGAAGCAATCTCTTGTTAATTGCTTCGCAATACAGATTGCTTCGCTCCACTTCGCTCCGCTCGCAATGACGGCTACTCCGTTTCATTCCGCTTGCAGATATTTTGTGCAGCGTTATTGTGAGACCATTAGGCACGACCGAAACGCGTCATTGCGAGGGAGGAGGCACGACGACCGGGGCAATCTCTTCTCGCAATGACGATTACTACGGATTCCTAATTTTTCCGGGTCCGGGTAATTGCAAAATACAGGAGAAAACCCAGGGCAATGGCAACCAGTTCGATGCCAAAAGGTATGTACCCGTTATGGAAGCTATTCCAATCCATACCTCCGTTTTGCTCAATCAAACCGATAACCAGTAAACCCGCACCGGCAAAAAAGCTGACCAAACCCCATTTGAGTGTCGGATAGCTGTTTACCTCCTTGTCTTTTATAGGCTCGAGGATTTCAGCTTTTTCAACATGTCCCGTGTTGATAAGCCTCTTTTTCAGTAGAAAATCGGTGAATACCTTAATGATCATGTATATTCCCCCGAAAACAATTGCTGAAATAAATATATCTTCCATGGCTAAATTTGTTAAATTGTTTTATGTTTCATAAGTCGGCCGGGTTGAGAAAAAGTTGCAGTGAACCGGATATTTTTTATTGGGGTGCAACATTTTTTTATTTTGAACGACCTATGTATTAAGAATGGACGACAGAACACTGATAAGGAGAATTAGCGAAGGAGATCAACAGGCTGTCAGGTTGCTGGTTGAAAACAACCGGAACCTGGTATGGCATATCATTGTTTCGTTGGTTGGAAACAGCAGTGAAGGTGAAGATCTTTTTCAGGAAGTATTCCTGCGGGTGTTTAAAGGAATGCGGAATTTCCGTGAGGATTCACGTTTGTCAACCTGGATTGGTTCTATTACGCATCATGTGTGCGTGGACTACCTCCGGAAAAAGAATCGTGAAAAGGTTGTTCAAAGTTATGATGCAGATATCAAACAGGTCCATAATATTTCTGCCGGTACCGGAGGAAACCCGACAGAAAAAGAGGATCTGAAAAGAATCATACTTGCAGCGATAGCCGGGCTACCGCAGGATTTCCGGACAGTGATCACCCTGTATCACCTGGACGAGTGTTCTTACCGGGATATTGCTGAGATAACCGGAATGCCCGATGGCACGGTAAGAAGCTACATCAGCAGGGGAAGGCATCTCCTGCGCGAAATTCTGGTTGGCCTGGTTCCTGATTTGGCTGAAATACGCAATGATGAATAGAAATTTTGAATAATTTTGCAACATGATACCGGAACAGATGAAAAACAGCGAATTGGACAGGCTCATTCAGGAGGCGCTTCACAGCAGTGACGACCTGAAGATTAGAACAGGCCTGGCAGAAAGAACCATCCGGAAAATTGAGAAAAGAATGCTGCTGAAGGAACTGCTGGTAGAACTGTTATATAAAACAGGGTTGGTTGTTTTCAGTTTGGCAGCGCTGGGTGGGGTTTTGATATGGGCCGGCGGAGGCAAGTTCTTCAGCAACTGGTATGCTCAAATGCTTAATAACTGGCAGTTTGTTATTGCGGTGGCGTTACTGGTTATTTTTACAATACTAATTGATCAGGTTGGGTTAAGATATTATGAAACGACAAAAAGGCACCTGGGCCTGAAAACCTGATGGTGCGATATGTTACTAAACAGGACCCCGCACACACCCTACACATACTCATGCACGCTTGTCTCTTGTCACTCGTCTCCCGCCTGGCCGGCCGGCAAGCTTGTCCCTGTTTTTGGAGAATCTTTTTTTCTTCTTGAATTCCCTGTCATCGGCTGCAGGATGCACTCTTTCCTCCCAACCCGGCACCGGTCCGATTGATTCTGGTGGTACAGGTTTCGGAATGATGGTTTCAATCAACTCTTCAATCTTTCGAAGTTTGCCTATTTCCTTTGGAGTAACCAGTGTAATGGCCTCACCCTGGGCATTGACCCGTGCCGTTCTACCAACCCTGTGTACATAATCTTCCGAATCATAGGGCATATCATAATTAACCACCAGGTTAATCTCCTTGATGTCGATACCACGGCTCATCACATTGGTGGCCACCAGGATGCGAATTCGTTTGGCCCGGAATTTTCCCAACACTTCTTCCCTTTTCTCCTGCTCGAGATCTGATGAAATTCCATGCGAAGGGAATCCGTTTTTATTGAGCGACATAACAATATCAAAAACCTTTCTTTTTGTGGCCGTAAAAATAAGGATGCTGTCATAGCTCTTGCGCTCTTGAAACAGGTGGGCCAGTAGTTTCACTTTCTGTTCATCGTATACCAGATAAACCTTTTGATCAACCCCTTCAGCAGGTTTGGAAATGGACAATGAAATTTCAACCGGGCTATGCAACACTTTACGTGCCAGCTGACGAATGTTTTTGGGCATGGTGGCACTGAACATCAATGTCTGATGCTTCTTTGGCAGATAGGAAATAATAGCCTGTATGTCGTTGATAAAGCCCATGTCCAACATGCGGTCGGCCTCATCCAAAACCAGGTGTTTGATACTCTTGAAACTGAAGTCGCCTGTTTTTAAATGCGACAACAACTTCCCGGGAGTGGCGATAACAATATCGGTCCCGTTCATTACGGCTTCTTTTTGCAATACCCAGTCTTTCCCGTCACCTCCCCCATAAATGGCAACTGAGGAAACAGAAATGAAGTAGGAAAGGCCCTGAATCTGTTGTTCGATTTGTACGGCCAGTTCCCGGGTGGGAACAATGATTAACGTGTCAACAGAATAGTCTTCTTTGGCAGTCAGTTTATCGAGAATGGGAATCACATAGGCTCCGGTTTTACCGGTACCTGTTTGTGCACAGGCAATCAGATCCCTGTTGTCCCGGATAACCGGGATCACTTGTTCCTGGATGGGTGTGGCAGTTTCAAAGCCCATGTATGATATGGCATCCAATAAGCGCTCATCCAGGTTGAATTCAGAAAATTTCATAAGTCGCAAAGTTAGCTAATTTTAATGGTTTTGAAGCACTTTTACCCGGAAGATCATCTTGAAACATGAAAAGGGAAGCATCAGCATGTTTTGTATAAGAATCTGACAGGCTGTAACCTAAAGCTCTGAATAGTCGTTATAATACAAACCAACTAATTCCCCTGACAGGAGTTATCATTTGCATGGATTAATTATTTGATGAGACAGGTTTTGTTTTTGTTGTGGATATCATGTTTGTTGTGTCAGGAGATGTTTTCGCAGCCTCTTGTCACACGAAATAACTATTCAGGTAACTGGGAGGATCCTGACAGCTGGGTTCCGGTGTGGGCAACACCCAACGATACTATTTACGGAACCGATACTTATATCAACGGTTTCATAACTGTAAACAGTTCACTCTGCCTGACAGGTGCTGTCTGTGACCTGGTCATTACCGACACGCTTGTTATAAACGGCGATTTGTCGCTGGGAAATTTGAGCACCCTGTATGTAAATGAAAATGCAATACTTATTGTTAAGGGGAATCTCATCATTATAAACAGTACTATTATCTCTACAAGCGGTTATCTTGTAATTGCCGGTGATTTTAGCAATACCAGTGCAACCTGGGGAGGGTCGTTTATTAGCAACAGCAATCCTTCCAAAGTGTTTATTACCGGAACAGTGCCTTCTCTGAATAATTTCTGGTATCCTGCCATCAATTGCACAAGCCCACTTACAATGCCTTACCCGAACTCGGCCTGCAGTTACGGAAACAGGACCGACCTGATGAATGATCCCATTTACTCATTCTTTCAATCGACCCATGTGGACGCTGTAGCAGGCAGTAACAGTCCGGTTTGTGAGGGAAGCACCATTAATTTGAGTGCCTCAGGTGGTACAAGCTATACCTGGAGCGGTCCGAATAGCTTCACCAGCAACCAACAGAATCCTTCGGTTGCCGGGGCTAACCTATCCATGTCGGGATTATATAAAGTCACTGTAACAGATTCAAATGGATTTTCTGATACAACTTCATTGCCGGTATTGGTAATTGAAAATCCAATAGCTAACGCAGGAAGTAACCAGGTTTTGAAAAATGTTTTCGAAACACGTATGGAGGCCTTGTTATCTGAAGGAGAAACAGGTGAATGGGCAATGGTAACAGGTCAGGGCCTTATCGGGGATCCGGGTTCACCAACAACAATAGTAACCGGATTGGCCAATGGCGAAAATACCCTGGTGTGGACCGTATCAAACGGAAATTGTGAGGCAAGCGAAATGGTGACGGTCACTGTTGAAGATGCATTAATCCCTTCAGTGATTACACCCAACGGGGATAATAAAAACGATTTCTTTATCATAAAAGGAGAAACCGGAAGGATTGAACTTACTGTTTTCAACCGTTGGGGAATGGTGGAATATTCAAGTGATGATTACCTGAACGATTGGGGTGGCAGGAGTAATAAAGGGGTTGAGCTTCCGGACGACACTTATTTTTATGTCATAAAATACAGTAACGGCGAGATCAGGAAGGGGACTGTTTTAATTAAGAGCAGATGAAACGATACTTTTCCGGCATATTTATCCTGTTGTTTCCGTTGGGAGTGCTTGCCCAACTGTTTCCTCTTTCGGATCAGTATCGTTTGAATCCACTGGTGATCAATCCGGCCTTTGCCGGTTGCCATGACGCAGCAAGTGTTACCGTTCAGTATCGTAATCAGTGGACCGGATTTAATGATGCCCCTGAGAATCTCGTGTTTTCAGCGCATGTCCCGGCAAATCTCGACCGGATGGGTCTGGGATTGCTGGTTAACCGCAACACTTTCGGCATTTACAAGAAAACAGATCTTTACGGCAACTACGCATACCGGCGTGAAGTGTACAAGGGAAAACTGGCCCTGGGTTTGGGCTTCGGATTTACCCTTTACAATATCGGGTGGGATGAACTGAATGCTGTTGATGGTGATGATGCCCTGCTGCCCGACAATTCCGAATCGGCCTTTTTGCCCGATTTCAGTGTTGGTGCCTATTACTATACAAAGAAGTATTTTATCGGAATTGCTGTTCCGGGATTCCTGAGTCATTTGAATGATGCAGGCTCCGGTAAGTATCGTGCAAAAAATGATTTCTCAGGCTACAACTATTTCTTTACCGGAGGTTATGAGTTCAGTATCAGCCCCATGATGAAGCTGCTTCCTGCTCTGCTGGTAAAGGTTCAGCCGAATCATGCCGCCCAGGTCGACTTCAACCTGGATATGAGTTTGAAAGAGAGGTTCTGGTTTGGACTGGGATACCGGACCGGCGAAATGCTGATGGGCTCACTTCAGTGCCAGGTCAACGACCAGTTCAGGATAGCCTATTCCTATGATTATCATGTTGGCAACATGCGAAATTACCAGAAAGGTTCTCACGAGATCCTGCTGGGCTATGTGTTCAGTTATAAACGTGCAGTACCAAATCCTAGGCAGTTTTAAGAGAAAATCAAATGGGTAATCAGGCACATAAAATAGCAAACCTTTGTTTGGGCAAACCTGCCTTTCTTGTATGGTTGCTGTTTTGCCTGGCGGGTACAGCTTCAAATGCCCAGGTTCAGCGGTATGAAGTTAAACTGGCCCCGTTCAGCACCCATATGAACGACGAATTTTCGCCGGTGTTTTATAGGGATGGGGTTGTCATCTGTTCAAATCTGCGCGATAATTCACTGGCAGGTTATCAGGACGAACAAAACCGGCTTTTTAAACTCTATTATGTATCAAAGGGCAATCAGCAAAAATGGCAGTTTCCAAAGCTGCTGGCCAGGGAATTAACAACCGGTTATAACGACGGGCCGGTTACTTTTAGTGCAGATGGTACCATCCTGTATTATTCGAGAAATAATTCCATTGAAAAATCCCTGAGAAGCATTACGGATCCCGCAAACAAACTGGGAATCTATTCATCAGTCAACACCAATGGCATTTGGTCCGATATAAAGCCATTTGCATATAACAATCCCTTGTTTACGCTGACCACTCCGGCGCTCAGTATAAACGGACAAAGATTGTATTTTTCTTCGGATATGCCCGGCGGCATGGGTGGAATGGACTTATACTATTGCAATTGGAACGCAAATGGCTGGAGTGAACCTGTTAACCTGGGGCCGGTTGTTAATTCACCGGGAAATGAATCGTTCCCTTTTGCGGATATTACAGGCAGGCTGTTTTTTTCGTCTGACGGACTGCCCGGATTGGGAGGAATGGATTTGTTCTTTACCCTGGAAGTTAACGGAGCATGGATAGTTCCAACACATCTTGATTCGTCAATAAACTCAAGTGCTGACGATTTTGCACTAACTATGGATTCAACCCTGCGAAGCGGGTATTTTTCATCAAACAGGTTGAAATCTGATGACATCTTTAGTTTTACCCGGGCAGTTGAGGAATTCTCAAATTGCGACACAGTTAAGGAAGCCAACTATTGTTTCACCTTTTATGATGAAAGGCACTGGCTTATCGATACACTGCATGCGCTTTACAAATGGGACTTTGGCAATGGATTAATTCGTGAAGGAACCGAAGTAAAACACTGTTTTCCAGGCCCTGGCGAATATCCGGTCATGCTTGATATTATTGATGAAATTACAGGAGATACCATTGCTGAACAGGTAGCATACCATGTTGAGCTTGATCCTGCAGAGGCATATTTCCATTCAAATTACCTGGGTGTTACGGGGAAACCCTTAACCTTTGATGCGCAAAAAATACTGATGAAGGATGTACCGGTGTCAGCATACTGGTGGGATTTCGGGGATGGTTTTGAACCCGGGGGGTCACAAATGCGTTATACTTATCCAGAGGGGGGTAAATACACAGTGCGTTTGGGTTTAATCTCTGCAAAAGATTCAGCAGGAAATATTCATAAAGCATGTGCTGTCAAAGAAATCAGCATTTATGACACCTTTGAGGAATTGACAGTGAATCAATCAACGATAAAAAGCAAACAAGACAATGGCATGCAAATTGCCTGCTATTTGATGGATGATCTGACTGATCAACAAAAACAAAAAATAAAGGTGGTTTTTGAAAAAAAGGATCGGTTCATCGGATCTGACCGGTATGGTGTTTTACCGTTTCCCAACCCGTTACTTGATGAGGTGGCCGGTATGTTGCAAAAGGATCCTGAAATGAAACTTGAAATGGTGGTACACAGTAACAAAAATGCAGATCAGGAATCTGCCTTAAAAGCATCAGAAAAACAGGCACAGGAATTGACATTCTATATAAAGAACAAAGGCACATCTAAACATGCTTTTCGCGGTAATGGAGTTGGTTTGTCCGGCTCCTTTGTTAATTCGCTTTTAAAGCAGCGTGAGCAACCTGAAGGAATTATTGAATTTGTTTTTATGAAGAGGTAGTTGTTGTGAATTGGAAAAGTAATATATGGATCTTATTGCTTGCCCTGACAGCAAGCATGCCTTCATTCCCGCAACCTGTTCCGGCAGTGGATGAAAATATTCCCTACCTGGTAACCTTTGGTGCAGATGGCAGCACATCTTGGGGCGATGATGATTTCTGCCAGGTTTTCTTTTGTCTTATTCCGCTGTCACAAACGGGCCCTGTGTATATCCGTATTTATGATCCTGACACAGGGGGCAGTCTCGATGAAATAAAAGGTGCTGCAAATACCATTACCACTTTTTCGGTTTATGGCGGAAAGGGTTGCTGGTCGGATAGTGCCGCACAGAGCATTCATGCTGCAGCGAGCCATAAAAGCGGTTATTTGCTGAATACAAAATCGTTCGGAGCGGATATGAAATACGATAAAAAGTGGGTCAGTCTCGGACCTTTCAATCCTTCAGAGGGAGAATTTTCGGAAAAGCTCGGAGGCCGTGTTTTTAAAATTATTGCCCAGGGCAAATCGGGTGACGATGGAAATCTTTACAGGTATTTTTTAAGTACCAGTGCTGTTGAGAACAAGCCTGTTGAAGGAGGTAATCTTTTCACGTACAAGTATCATTTCAGGATGTCAGACGATCAGCAACATGTTTGTCAGATCTATCCCTATGTGGATGATAAGACCATATCCATTGAGATTTTGAATTTCGACTGGGACAATGACGGGTTGATCCGGATTTTCTCGGTTGCTAAAAATGGTATACCATGCCCTGTTTCAGGAGAGGACAACTGGGTAGTAAAAAAATTTCCAATTGTAAAAGAAGAAAAAAATACAACCATTGAAATTCAATTCACAAAAAATAAAGCCATACAGGTAAAAAACAATAATGTGGTGATCGCCATCAGGAATCAGTATGGAATCTCATTGCCGTTTTATACGGTGCCCATAGGTGGTATTCCGGTTTACTCCCCAAAGATTGGGATGAAACAATAGATCAGGAAAGGTTATGTACCATATAGCTTCAAATAACGATAGCATGTCCTTATACCTGAAAGGAGTTTGGATTTTACTCTTTTCAATGATATACCCTTGTGCTTTCTCACAGGAGTATAATTTCCGCAATTTAAACGAATCGGATGGTTTGGCCCAGTCCTTTGTGTATTCTATCATTCAGGACCATCGGGGCTATTTATGGGTGGGCACCGGGAACGGCATTTCGAGATACAACGGGGTTAGTTTTAAGAACTTCACCACGGAAGATTCCTTAGCGGATAATTTTATAACATCCGGAATTACAGATGACCAGGATTTATGGTTTGGTCATATGAACGGCGGGATATCGTTATACAATGGCAAGTATTTCCGGGTTCTCCACAAACCCACGGAAGATATGAGTCCGGTTACCCATTTGGCCCGGAGTTCCGATGGCCGGATCTGGAGCATTTCAGCCTCAGGTGTCCTGATGAAGTTAGAAAAGGAAAAAGGGGTGATGCAGTCCTATGCGATCACCGAATTGCAGGAATCTGTTGTAACTTTTGAATTCCTGGGTAGCAGGGAATTGCTGATAGGGACAAACACAGGCCTTTATCATGGTCAGCTCGGCGACTCCGGCAATGTGAAGATTCTCCGGAAAGTACCGGAAATACCGGAATCGAAGGTGGTGTGCATCACCAGGGCAAGAAACGGGGATCACTTTTATATTACCACTGAAAATGAAGGGATTTTTAAGGCGAAACCAGGTGATCAGGCCTTGATGGTATCATCGCTCCTTTCAACCGGCAAATTTGATTTTTCAGGAATTCAGTATTTGTACGAAGACAGCCGGTCAGCCATCTGGCTGGGTACATTTGGAAACGGATTGATCAGGATCGGGAATCCTGAATCAGTTATAGGATCCGGAATAAGTGTTTACAATACTGCCAACGGATTTTTTTCTGATAACGTAAAAGTTATTTTCGAAGATCTGGGGGGGAATATCTGGAGTGGCAATTACGGGGATGGGTTAACGCAGATTACCAATAAGGTTTTTACAGTATGCTCATTTGACAAGGACAAATACGGCAGTGCCGTTCATTCAATTTATGCCGACCGGCAATTTCGTTGGATCGGAACTGAAAAGGGTTTGATCAGGCAGGTTCAGAAGACCGGCGAAATAGTGAAATTTTACAGCACAGGCAAGGGATTACCTGAGGATGTGGTTACAGCCCTGTTTTCAACTGATGGTAAAGAATTGTGGATTGGCACCGATGAAAATGGCGTATACCGGATGGATACCGAACACGAAGTTATAAGCCGATTTCCCACTGGAAGGGGTGAGCTTGAAAATTCAATAACCTGTATAACGGGACAAAATAACCAGGTATGGGTTGGTACCAAAAAGGGGTTGTGCAATATTTCACCGGAAACCAATCAAATTAAATGGTATTCAATAAGCCAGGGTGGTTTACCGCATAATTCCATTCATGCATTGTACGCTGACAGTCGGGGCCGGTTGTGGATCAGCAGCCACTGCAATACCCTTGCTTATATCCGGAATGAGCAGGTTCATATCATCCCCGTTGATTTGCGAAGCAGCATCCTTACATTCGGTCCCATTACTGAAGATGCTGATTCCCTGATTTGGGTGGGTTCAAGCGGAAATGGAATTTACAGAATTGAATCAGATTCTGTTACAAACCTTACCGCAAAAGGCGGACTTTTGTCTGATTATTGCTATGCTGTTGTCAGCGACGACAAGGGTTACATTTGGGTTGGACATAAAAACGGATTGAGCAAAATAAGGACAGCTGACCTTTTTGTAAAACCTGTTCAGCGATTTAAAAGCACAAATGATGAATACCAGTTCAATGCAAATGCAGTTTTTAAAGATGAATGCGGGAAAATATGGTTTGGCACTGAGAAAGGGGTGGTCGTTTATAATCCGGAATTGGATATTGCCTCAGTCCGGTCACCTGTTCCCTATATTACTTCAATTGCCATTAACAATGAAGAGCGGGATTTTACCAACAGAATTGTCCTGAATCCCGGAAAATACAAGTTGCGTATTGACTTTATGGCAATTAATTTAAAAGACCCTTCTTTGGTAACCTATCGGTATAAACTGGAAGGCTACGATCAGGAATTCGAAAATACCAAAAGTACCAGTGTTATATACAATAACCTGACAGAAGGAAAGTATATTTTTATTCTTAATGCTTTAAGCGGGGATGGGGTGGCTTCTGATGCACCCATTGAAATTGCAGTTGTAATAAAAAAGCCAGTATGGAAACAATTGTGGTTTTTGCCTACCCTGATCCTGTCATTGATAACCCTTCTTTTCCTGTATATGAAAAGACGGGAACACAGGTTCCAGGTTGAGAAAAGAATGCTAGAGGAGAAGGTTCAGGAACGAACCTTTGAAATTCAATCGCAGAAAGACGAGATTGAGCGGCATCATGATTTGATTCGGGCCAAGAATGCAGAAATCACTTCAAGCATTAAATACGCAAGTCACATACAAAATGCGGTTCTGCCTTCAACTGATCTGCTGAACAAAATGTTTCCTGAAAACTTCATCTTAATGCAACCCAAGGATATTGTCAGTGGTGACTTTTACTGGTTTGCAGAAAAAAGTAGTAAAATAGTTTTTACAGTGGCAGATTGCACAGGGCATGGCGTTCCGGGAGCATTTATGAGCCTGATGAGCATTACCATGCTGAACGAGATTGTTAACATAAAGGGTATTACGGATTCAGCCGGGATCGTTAATAAGTTGCATGGTATGATTAACCATTCACTGAAGAAAAGCAAAATGGACGGACTGGATTTGGCTTTGTGTGTATTGGATAAGCAAAAAGAACAGATTCAATTTACCGGAGCTATGAATCATCTGGTTCACATGCACAATGGCAAACTCAATGAAGTAAAAGCCGACTGTTTTTCTGTCAACAGCATACGGGATGATTTCAGTCCTTTTACCAGTAAGACCGTTGATTTGAATAGGGGAGATATGATATACCTTTTTTCAGACGGTTACATGGATCAGTTCGGAGGAGACCGGGACAAAAAGTATTCGGCACGAAGATTTTATGACACGCTGCTGGAAGTGCATCAATTGCCAATGACCAGCCAAAAAGATGCTCTTGAAAGGAAGCTCAAGGAATGGAAGCGGCATCATGAACAAACCGATGACATCATGGTAATGGGAATCCGGTTTTAGTTGATTAATTTTTAGAATGCTTCGTGGCGGGAATTGTAAAGCTGAACCGGCTGCCTTTCCCAACGGAGCTTTCAGCACGGATTCTGCCACCGTGTTTCTCTACAAATTCCTTACAAAGTATCAATCCCAATCCCGAACCTTTTTCTTTTTCAGTGCCGCAGGTGGTGGTACTTTTGTCAATACGGAACAGGTCATTAAGGGTCTCTTCGGCGATTCCAACGCCTGTATCTTCAACATAGATTTCAGAGAATTTGTCACCAGGGTTGCCGGCCATACCAACGGTAATTCTGCCCTCTCTTGGTGTGAATTTGATGGCATTGGAGATGAGGCTTCGCAATATTGTTTCAAGCATATAGGCATCTGCAAACAAATACTGATCTTTTTCGACCTTGTTGATTATTTCAATGGATTTGTTGAACGCCAAAGCACTCAGCACCTTTATGGAATTATTGACTACGTTAGGTAACAGAACCTTTTTAAGGTTGAATTTGATGCCCCCGGATTGTGAAAGGGCCCATGTTAAAAGGTTTTCAAGCAGCTGGTAGGTCTGCTGTGCACTCTCGTGCATCAACTCAAGTTTCTTCCGGTGATCTTCGTGATCAAGCTTATTGTATTTGGCAAGCAGGTATTCCGACAAACCCATTAAGGCTACAAAAGGATTTCTCAAATCATGTGCAATGATCGAGAAAAACTTGTCTTTAGTGGCATTCAGCTCCTGAAGCTTACTTTCATTTTCCTTTTGTTTGGTGACGTTCTGGTAGAAAAGCAGCGCGCTATCCTCGTCATTGGTGAATTTTCCCGGGAATCTTGAAGCCACCACATGAATCCAAACAATTTCGTTGGTTTTCTTATGGAATAACCTGAATTCCCCGTCATAGGAATCAATTTTACCCTCAAAAATTTCCATTAATTTCTGAGAGCCACGCTCCACATCATCGGGATGGGTAAACATGCTGAAATGTTTTCCCATAATTTCTTCCAATGTGTATCCATGGATCTGTTCAATAGTTTTATTGGCAAAAATCTGGTATCCGTTTTTATCCAGAATGGTAATCCCGGATAATGCGGTATCCATAATGGTTTGAAGCAGGGCCTCACTTCTTTTTAGTTTTCTGAAGGCTTCTCTGTTTTGCTTTCGAAGTTTGAAAACATGATTAAACAGGAAAAACAACATGATGGCAAAAAAGATTCCGGCATATTCAATCAGTCTTATGGTAAAACTTGCAGCAGATGTTTTTTGCGGGACAATGACATATTCCCATGTGCCGTTCGGTATGCCGGCAGTTGAAAGCACCGAATTCTTTATATTAAAAAGACCGGCGTTTCCGAAAAGAACTCTTTTTTCATCAGGTTTATAGGTGTCGTCCAACCGGATGGCAAATTCGTATCTCTGGTTGGTAAGTTCTTTAAAAGCAGCCCCAAACAGTTGGTCGATATTGATAACAGTAGAAAGAAGACCCCAGTATTGATCATCAACATATACCGGTAATCTGTAAATTAAAGCCCGACCTCCCTGGATCAGGTCAACGGGCCCTGCCAGGGTTCCTTTTCTCATTTTAATGGCGTATTCGATAACGGGCCACTGATTGGCAACCGTTTTGTAATCAACACCAATGGCTTTTTCATTTCCTGCCAAAGGTTCCACGTATTTGAGCAGGGTGCCCTGAGCCACTCCTATGTTCCTTATTAAAGTGGAATTACCACAGATTTCTTTCAGATATTGCTGGAATTCTGCTGAATCAAGATTTCCTCCGTGCACTTTAATATAGGCTTCAAGCCCTGATGATAGATTAATCAGTGTATTCAGCTCTCTGTCAAAACGTGCAATCAGATCGTTGCCAAAAGAGAGTGCCTCAAGCGCCTCATCTTTGCGAAGGTTTTGCTGTTTCAGGTACAATAAGGGTTCGAACAATGTCAGAAACAACAGGCTCAGCAGCAATGCGAAGGGCCAGGTAAATGCCACTCTGTCCTTATGCCTGAATTTCAGGGATCTTTCCGTTTGCGATGCCATCAAATGAACGTGTAATTAACGCTTTTCCAATGATCAGTAATTGGGCAATAATGAAACGTGCGAATATACAGTATTATTGTTTTTCATAGTAGTCATAATCACGGACCAGTTGGTCCATGAAGTGATTGATGCGGTCATCCGTCTTGAGCCTGCCGGCATGTTCCTCATGCCACTTCACAATTTCTTTAGCGCCCTCGCTGAACGGGATGCGTGGATTGAATTCGGGTACTGCTTTCCGGATCTTTGAGTTGTCGAAAATCATACTGTGCGCCTTGTCACCCAGCAGGCTGTCCCCGGTTTCCCTGTCGTACTTTGCAATTATTTCCGAAGGAATGTGGATGAGCCTGGGCTGTACATTCATGGCAGAGGCCAATGCGAGGAAAATACTGTTCCACGATAGCCATTCGTCGGAGGTGATGTGAAATGCCTCCCCAAGGGCTTTCTGATTTCCGAGCAACCCCACAAGCCCAACAGCAAAATCCCGGTGGTGGGTTAGGGTCCATATGGAAGTACCGTCTCCGTGCACCACTACGGGCAATTCCTGTTTCATCCTGTGAAGTGCCGTGTATCCGCCTTCAATGGGAACCAGGGTTTTGTCGTAAGTATGGGATGGACGCACTATGGTAAAGGGAAATCCGCTCCTGCTGTTTTCCTCTTTCAATAGATTTTCGCAGGCAATTTTATTACGCGAATATTCCCAGAAAGGATTGTCAAGAGGCGTGTCTTCGGTAACCGGTAATTTGGCAGGAGGCGTTTGGTATGCAGAGGCAGAACTGATGAAAACATACTGTTTGGTGATTCCTGAAAACAAGTTGATGCCGGTAGCTATATGCTCGGGTATGAAGGCAATAAAATCAACAACCGCATCAAATTGATGACCTTTTAGCGCTTGCCGGGCTTCCCCGGTATTCCGGATATCAGCGTGAATAGTTTTAACTCCTTCAATCTTTCTGACAGCAGCACTTTTTCCCCTGTTCAGGTGGTACAATTCAATACCGCGCGAAACTGCAAGCTCAGAGCAGGCAGAGCTGATGATGCCGGTTCCTCCGATGAATAAAACTTTCATGGCTTTTCAATGATAAATCACGAAAATTAAGTTAAAATTTCGAATTATCACAGAATGTATGGTTGTATCCTGATTGAAATATTCGGCTTCCTGCATTCCGGAAATTTTGATGGTTATGGAGCGCCCGGGTTGCTGCTCTGAATAATATGCAGTATATTAACCCTGAAAAACTTACCATAAATCTTATTTATATGAGAACAATAATTCTGGTAATTCCGGTTGTCATACTTTGCATGGCCTGCAGCGGAAATCAAAGCGAAACACTGGAAAACCGGAAAGGTGAAATTGTACAGGCTGAAGCAGAATTCAATCAGATGGCAGCAGATCAGGGCATCCCTGCCGCGTTTGAAGCTTTTGCAGCGAATGATGCTGTAATCCTGCGAGGCGATAGCCTGATCCGGGGCAAGGAAGCCATAAAAAACTACTATGACCAGCGATATGACGGTAAGGACAAGGTTGTACTGACCTGGCAACCTGATTTTGTGGAGGTAGCAGCGTCGGGCGACCTGGGATACACGTATGGCAGCTACAACTATGTTGTTACTGATTCATTGGGAGCAGTAAAAACCCATACCGGGACATTCCATACCGTATGGCAGCGGCAGACTGACGGGGCATGGCGCTATGTGTGGGATTAGCTGAAGAGATATTACCTCAGGTGAATACCTGCGCTTAATCCAAACCCGAATCCGATGCGGTTGCGGCTGTAATGATCTATTTCAAAAAGCGGTCCTACCGGACTTTGTTCATAACCATAAACATCACGGTTGTAGGGTTTGTGTTTCCATGAAACATAAATACTGGGAGCCAGTGATATGGCCAGATTCTGACTGAGGTTCCTGATCAGCCCCAATTTGAAATGGGTGGCATGGGTATCCCGGTATTGCCTTTGCATATCCATTGGAAAGTAATAGTACCAAACCAATTCCGGTTGTATGCTGAACCGGGGATTCACTTCATGAAGCTGTCCGAGTCCCAGGCCGGCCACCCAAAGCTGATCATTGGCCAGACTCATTCCTGCGGTATAAATGGTATAGAGCTGTTTGATTCCCAGTTTGTAGCTGATGCCCAGGTTGAGGTAGTCGGCAATGGAAAATTCGTATTCGTGATATTGGCCTTTTTTGACAATACTGATCAGCCCAATGGGAACGCCGTTTTTAATGGTATCGGCAAAGTTGATCAGACCGATCTGAACGCCGTTCACCTCCCGGGCCTTGTTGTATATGCCCGCTATTTGAACCCCATACTGGTTGCCTGAATTGATGTTGGCGATGCCTGCAATGGAAGCTTCAGCTGACGTACAAATATTGACCAACCCGCCAATCTGCAAGCCTTCAGTTTTACCGCAATTGCTGAAAATGCCGCCCACCTGGAGTCCGTCAACACTGTCGGCCATACTGAATATTCCCCCGATCTGCACTCCGTCGATGGTTCCGCCGGTGATGTTTCCGATACCGGCAACCTGAAAACCGGAAATATCGCCTTTGTTGACGTTCACAAGTCCTCCGATTTCACAACCGTCAATACTTCCGGTAAGGCCGGCAAGCATGTTCAGCGAAAAAGCGTATTCGTAGGTGACACTTCGCGTGCCATGAATGGAAGCAGGGTATACAAAAGAAACGTTAACCGGGAACTTCCGGTATGCGGTTTCCTGACCAAATGTGATACCGGCAGATAGAAATGCCAGCATGAATATCAGCGTAGATTTTGTCTTCATGATAATGGGTTTTGAATTCAGTATCAAGGACAAAATTGTGGGGGGAGGGTTGCAGGTCTTAACTGTGAATTATGTGAAAAGTCTTGAACCTTGATTTATGTGATTAAATGATGGACTGTGATTATATTTCTTTCATATTATTTGTTTAATTTTGTTATAAAACAGATCGTTATGTTGCTAATGGACCGGATAACTATTGAGCCAGGGAAGCGTGGCGGGAAGCCATGTGTAAGGGGCATGCGAATAACAGTGTATGACGTACTCGAATACCTAGCTTCCGGAATGAGTTTTGAAGAAATACTTGAGGATTTTCCGTATCTTCAAAAAGAAGACATACTGGCATGTTTAAGTTACGCTGCAAATAAGGAGAAAATTGAACTTTGCGCCTGATGAAGTTATTATTTGATCAAAACCTCTCACCACGGCTGGTAGAGTATTTTAAAGATTCTTTTAAAGTTACTTTGCACGTGCAGGAAATTGGACTTGACACATCGGATGACCACATAGTTTGGGAATATGCCAAATCAAACCTTTTCACCATTATCACCAAAGACAGTGATTTCAATAATAGGGTATCCCTATACGGCTTCCCACCAAAGGTCATTTGGATAAGAAGAGGAAATTGTTCAACAAATCTGATTAAGGAAATTATTGAAGCACATATGGAAATAATTGTGAAGTTTATAAACAATGAGGAGAATGGCATTCTTTCAATTTTTTAATGTTATTCATCATTGAATTATGTATTGCACATTTTTCATTGCACATTGTAAATTGTTCATTCATATCTAAGTGCTTCCATCCCGATTGCTTTTTCTGATGTTTTTTCGTACCTCAAAAACTTACGAAAAATGCATCGGGATCTTCGCATTTCGGTACTACTCGTACCTCAATGCTTCGATCCCGATTGCTTTTTCTGATGTTTTTTCGTACCTCAAAAACTTACGAAAAATGCATCGGGATCTTCGCATTTCGGTACTACTCGTACCTCAATGCTTCGACCGGATTTCGCGTTGCTGCCTGCCAGCTCTGCCAGCTCACCGTAAGCAGTGCCACTGCCACTGCCACTGCCCCTGCTGCTGCAAATACCCACCAGCTCAGAGCAGTTTTGTAGGCAAAGCTCTGTAGCCATTTGTGCATGGCGTACCAGGCAATGGGGCAGGCGATGATGAAAGCAAGAATTACCCATTTGATGAAATCTCTGTTGAGCATCAGCATCACTTGCGCAATTGTGGCGCCGTTTACCTTGCGTATGCCTATTTCCTTGGTGCGGCGCTGCATGATGAACGCAGCCAGCGCGAATATGCCCAACGATGAAATGATCATGGATAACAGGGCAAAAAGTGAAATGACCCTGGATTGTGAATATTCCGTGGTATACACCTTCTGGTAACTTTGAGTGATATACTCATACTGCAGGGGATATTCCGGATTGACTTTCTGCCACACATTCCGGAGTGTTTCTATGGCCTTTTTGCGCTGCAACGGGTCTATCCGGATGATAAAGCAATAATTGAACAATTTCCGCGATGCAATGGCCAGTGGTTTTTCTTTACTGTAGAGGTTGGTATAATGAAAATCGGGAACCACTCCGATCACTTCACCCTCGGGAAATAGCTCGGGGATAAAAAATGTAAGTCGGAACCGCTTGCCTATAGCATCCTCAGGATTTGTTATCCCCAGCATGTTAAGAGCACTTTGATTCAGGATATATTTCTCACGGTAGTTTCCAACTTTCTTTTCGTAGGCAGCAAATTCTTCTCCTTTATCTTTTCCCCCTAATCTGAGTTTATTCAGTTCAAGAACATCAGCTTCCCATTGCTGCGAAGGAGTGTATCCGAAGTCAACCGTGCCTGCCAAAGGGCTGATCCCCATTAAACTGAAAAAGTTGGAATCAATGGTAAAGATGTTGATTGACGGATTTTCATTTTTATCAATTCCTTCCATCTCGAAATTGCAGCCATCCAGGATATCTCCGCCCGGTTCTTCCATGGCGGCGGTTACATCGGTAATGGAAGTGCTATTGAGCAATTCGGTTTTAAAGGTCTCATAGCGTTGCAGTGTTTCCCAGGGATTGTCGGCAATAACCAGCATGTCTGCATTCCGTGAGGCAGGATGCTGGTTTTGAATGTAGTTCATTTGCCGATATAGCGCTATCGTGCTGGTTATGGCAATCACTGAAAGCGTAAACTGTACAATCAGTGGCACAGCATACAGGTTGCGTTTCAAATCAGCAGGCTTTCTTTTGGTTGAAAATCCGGATGTGAAAAGTGGAAGTACCGATATGACAGCAATAATCGTCATAAAAACCAGTGCAATGACCAAAAGGTCTGTAATCTGTCCCGTTTGGATGGAACCTGCACCAAGAAATCTTCCTATTTCCAGGGCTGCAATAAGTCCGACGGAAAAAGCCAAAACCGACAGAAGCATTGAATGAGCGGCCATTTCCAGTGCCAGGCGGAACCGGGAAGCGCCAATGATCAATCGTACCCTGAATGCGTTTACTTCTGAAGTGAATTGAACGCGACTCAGGTTCAGGAAATTGATCAGGGCAATAAGCAGGATAATAACAGCCCCGCTTCCCAACAGGATCAGCGACCGGATGTCGCCGTTCTTTTCCATTTCCCTGGTTTTATGGCTGTACAGGTGAATATCGGTAAGCGGCTGAAAATGCACTATGGGTAAAGAAGTAATATTCGGATTGTTCTTTTTCCATTGCGCATGGATGTCATTCCGCAAGGATGCTATGTCGGTTCCCTGTTTCATCAGAAAATAGGTATAAGCCCAGGATGTTCCTTCGTCAAACGTAGTGAATGAGGTGAGGAGCTCGGCATGAAAATGGGAATTGCCGGGGAAATCTTCCATAACGCCATCAATGATGAAGTTTTTTGGGTTAGGATCCTGCTGATGGATTATGGTTATTTCACGGCCGATAACATCCGTACTGCCAAAGTATTTTGTGGCCAGACTTTCACAAATCATGGCCCTTCCGGGTTTTGCAAAAGCGTTTTCTGATTTCCCCGATACCAGTTTGAAATCGAAAAGGTCAAAAAAAGTGCTGTCGGTTGAATAGGCTTTTTCGCAAAAGAAGGATTGATTGCCGATTTTTACCACGGCCTTTCTGAATGGAACCAGGCGCACCATTTTATCCATGGCAGGATATTCCATCATCAGATCCTGGGGCCAGTTGCCAGTAACCCTTGCCGGATGAACAGAGGTTGCCCCCTTGTTGCTGTCGGTAGTAACCCGGTAAATGCGGCTGGCTTTCTCATGCATCCGGTCATAGCTGAGTTCGTAACGGATGTATAGAAGAGTGGCTATTACACAGGCCATGGCGGTGCTTAATCCCAGCAGGTTGATGAGAAACCAGGGTAATCCGTGGCGGAGCTTACTGATTATTTTTGTAACATACATTGTCTTGAACTATGATTTTTGTGATTAAATGATGGACTTTGATTATTTTTCTTTCATATTACTTGTTTTGAACATTTTAGATTAATTTTGTAAAGATTACAGGTAATATGTATAGCCATGAGAACAATCACTATTGAAGTTAATGATAATGCTGCCGAAAGGTTTTTGAAGATGTCGGATAAAGAGAAGAAAAACGTTGCTGGTTTTCTTAATGAACTTATTAGAGATACACGGTCGCTTGAACAGGTAATGGACGATATGTCAGTATATGCAAAAAAACAAGGGCTGACACCAGATAAACTGGATGAAATACTTAATGAAGATTGAAGGTAAATGAAATTTGTTTTTGATGCTAATGTTTTAATTAGCGCTGCTTTATTCAGGGAATCAATACCAGGTTTAGCATATAAAAAAGCAATACAAAAAGGTGAGATATTGATATCTGAAAATACTTTAAGTGAATTAAAGAACACTTTAAATAAACCCAAGCTTCGTAAATATGTTACCTTAAAAGACAAATTTGGATTTCTTACAAGGTTGGAAAGAGCGGGGATTTTAGTCGAAATAAGCCAATCCATTACTATTTGCCGTGATCCCAAAGACAATATGTATCTCGATCTGGCTTTATCTGGCAAGGCTGATGCAATTATTACAGGAGATGCCGACTTGTTGACTTTACATCCTTTTTGTGATATACCCATTGTTACTCCTAAAGAATTTCTCTATAATTTTTGACTTTGAACGGTCTTTAACTGTGATTTATGTGATTTCATGATGACTGTGAAAAAATCTAAACTATGATTCGTCTGATTAAATGATGGACTTTGATTTCTTTTTTGTTTTATAATCATAGTCTTCATTTAATCAGTATAATTGTCTAAACTGTGATTCGTTTGATTAATTGACGGACTTTGATTTTTTATGGTTTATTTAATCATAGTCTTCATTTAATCAGCGTATATGTCTAAACTGTGATTCTTATGATTCAATGATGGACTTTGACCTTTCCTGGTTTCTCAATCATAGTCTTCAATTAATCATAAAAATCATAGTTCAAGACTTTATTCGTACCTCAGAGCTTCGACCGGGTTCCGCGTTGCTGCCCGCCAGCTTTGCCAGCTCACGGTCAGCAATGCTACTGCCACAGCCACTGCTCCTGCTGCTGCAAAAACCCACCAACTCAATGTGGTTTTGTAAGCAAAATTTTGCAGCCATTTGTGCAGGGCATACCAGGCAATGGGGCAGGCGATGATGAAGGCGACACTGACCCATTTGATAAAATCTTTGTTGACCATCGCCATTATCTCTATAACCTGGGCGCCATTCACCTTGCGAATACCAATTTCCTTGATTTTTTCAGTGGTGGTATTAAGAACTGTACCCAAAAGGCCAAAACAGGATATCAATATGGCAATCACACAAAACAAACTGATGGACTCCTTCATCTTTCTCTCCTTTTCGTATAGCAAGGCAATCTTATCTTCAAGAAATGTATAATCAAAATATTCATCTCCTGCTATTTTCTCCCAAGCCTGTTTTGCGCTGGCAATCAATTGTTCCCTGTCCTGATTATTTCCTTTGATCTCGATAAAAGTCCAATAATCGCCACTATTCATGGGGCGCAATAAGAGAGGTTCCACTGAATGATGAAGGGTCTGGAAATTAAAATCTTCTACTACACCTATCACCTGATATTTTTCAGCAGGCATATCAGTTCTGCAGATTACTGAACCCAACGGGTCTTTCAACTCCATTGATTTTACTGCTGCTTTATTCAGGATAACAGCATTATTATCTTTGCTGTTTGCTGAAGAAAACCACCTTCCTTCAACCATTTTAAAATCAAGAACATCTTGAAAGCCAATGTCTGTCCTGAAATAGTAAAAAGGATAGGGATATTTGTCTTGTGAGTTTGAGAGGGTGAAACTACTTGTTGTCATCCAATTGAAAGGATATGAATTCGAACGGGAGACTTCCCTGATTTGTGGTGACTTTTTCAGTTCGTTTTTAAATGCATCGTATTGATTACGTACCCTGTTTGCACGGTTAATAATCATAACATTTTCAGCATTTAATCCCATATCGTATTCCGACAGAAATTTGATTTGCTTGAAAATGCCAATAATACATACCAACAGAACGATCGAAGCTGCAATTTGAAACACAAGGATGAGGCGGTTCAATCCATATTGCGTGGATGTTGTTTTTGAGTGTGAAGAGGTTTTAAAACTGAGTTTGTTGAAAAACAAGCTTTGTATAATGCCGGAAACAACAGCCATCACAATAGCGAATAGCAACACTGTTGAAACTGGGATCAGGTATTTGATAAAGGGAACAGTCACCACATCGGTCATAATAGTCTGGTTATACTTCCAAATGACAGAGATCAAAAGGACCGATAATATGAATGCAATACCCGTATAGCTTAGATTTTCAAGAATAAATACTTTTGTTTGTCTCACCCTGGATACTCCGAAAAGACGTTTGATGGTATGCTGAAGTTGATGCCTTTTTCCCTTTGAAATTGTGAATCCCATTACATTGAAATAGGCAATTAACAATAAGACCAGTATTATAGCTAAATTCACATAAATCACTGAAGCATTGCTCTCCTTTTCAAAACTTGAAACGAATGTTCCTTGTAAGTGAATGTCTCTTACAGGTAATAGCTTAAGATGCATCGAATTATCCTTATCAAATGCATAGTCCAGATTGTAATTCTGTTTCAACCAGGGGATCACATAGTCACTGATTATTACCTGCATTTTGTTCTCAATTGCCTTACTGTCGGCATGTTCTCTCAGTTTCACATAGGTGAGAAACTCATAACTATCATATGGATATTTACTATCATCAGGAATCCGACTTATCAATGAGATCAAAACGGAGAATTTCAGATGCGAATTTCTGGGATAGTCTTTAAAAATGCCTGAAACGGTGCAATTGGTTTCATTGATTTTAATAGTTTTTCCGACCGAATTCAGGTCTCCGAATATTTTCCTTGAAAGGGATTCAGAGATGCACGCTTCATTGGGTTTTGTAAGGAATGAACGCTTATCTCCTGCCAATAAATCAAGGTAAAAAACATCTTTGAAAGAAGGATCAACCCACAGAACATCTTCCTTCCAGCTATTCTGAAAATCAACTGAAACCAAAACTTCAGATTCGTCTTTGGTTCTTGTCATACCTTCGACCTCAGGGAATATTTGCCTGATGATTTCACCAAAGGCAAGGGGGAGTTCACCATAAACATCTTTGGTGCCATGATAAACTTCATCCATATAAACGTTATAAATCCTTTCCGAGTCCTGATGAAAACGGTCGAACGACCTGTTAAAAGCAACATTGCAGGCAAGTGGAATAGCTACGCAAAAAGCAAGCGATAAACCTGCAATGATTAGCACCGAAAAAGTCTTATTCTTTAAGATTTTCCTTAGTGTTATTTTTAGATCGTATAGCATAATAATTACTCTTTTGAAATCATAGTCCTCATTTAATCAGTCTAATCATAGTTAAGACTACTCATACCTCAATGCTTCCATCCCGATTGCTTTTTCTGATGTTTTTTCGTACCTCAAAAACTTACGAAAAATGCATCGGGATCTTCGCTCTTCTCACTATTCGTATCGAAGAGCTTCGACCGGATTCCTTGTTGCTGCCCGCCAGCTCTGCCAGCTCACGGTAAGCAGCGCCACTGCCACTGCCACTGCTCCTGCTGCTACAAATACCCACCAACTCAATGTGGTTTTGTAAGCAAAATTCTGCAGCCATTGATGCATGGCGTACCAGGCAATGGGGCAGGCGAGAACAAATGCTATGACTACCCACCTGATGAAATCTTTATTGAGCATAACTATTATTTCTGTAACACGTGCCCCATTTACTTTCCTGATCCCAATCTCTTTTATCTTATTATCGGCGGCAATCAACGCCTGTCCGAATAAACCCATGCAAGCTATAAATACTGCCAGTAAGGTAAAGAGGTTCATCATTTTTGCAATCCTGGTATCTGCCTCATATAAATTTTCATAATCCTGGTCGAGAAAATGATATTCAAAAGGAATTCCGGGATTATTTCTTATCCAGATATCTTCAGCGTGAGCCAATGCCTTTTTTGTATCTCCGGTAATCTTGAAAAATAACGCACTGAAGTAGGATTCTGAGGCCTCATCATTATACAAATGAAATAACTGAGACCTTATTTTCTCGTGTAATGTTTTGAAATAAGTATCCCTGATCACACCCACAATTACTCCCTGACGACCATATAACGAGAATTCTGTACCAACAGGATTGTCAAGTCCCATATTTCGAACGGCTTCTTCATTTACAATATAATTTGAACTGTCGCTTGCCCTATCATAGGAAAAGTTACGACCCGCTATTAACTGAACACCCATCATATCAAAAAACTGATCATCAATACGGGTGGTTTCCATCCCAACCGGATTGGCATTATTTGTGTTTTGCCACTCTCCGTTCAGTTTCCAGGATACTCCTGTTGTTTGGTTACTGTTGTCATATGGAACGCAATCTTTTAAACCGATCTCCGATATATTCGGATTTTCAAGCAACGCATGCTTCACTACATCAATTTTCCCACTGATATTTCCCCTAAGGTGAAAATAGGCAATTTGGTCGGCATTAAACCCAAGCTTTTTATTCTGTATGAAATGCAATTGTTTATTAATTCCCAGGGCAACAATGATTAAAAGCACTGCAATAGCGTTTTGAAAAACAACCATGCCTTTGAGAACTCCCGATTTCTTCTTGCTAAAACGTTTCATCAATTCAATTGCCCTGGCGTCGGAAGAAACCAGTGAAGGGTATAGGGCACATAAGAACACGGTAATTATAAACACAATGCCCAGAATGCCTGCAAATATGCCACTGTATAATAGTTCACCGAATTGTTTTTGGAGCATGTGTTGAATCAAAGGTTTCAGATAGAATAGACTCACCAGTGCAAAAATGAAAGCCACAAAAACTACAAGGCCATTTTCAGCAAAATTATTCAGGAATATAGACGTCCTTTTTCCTCCAAGTATTTTTTTAATGGAAGTACTCTTTAGCCTTTTTGTATATAGCGATATTGTTATATTGATGAAATTAATGCATGCAAGTATCAAGATTAGTAAGGCAACAGAGCCGAATATATAAAGGTATCTGTAATCGCCGGTTTCTCCAAGCCTGTTTTCAATAGCATAATTCAGATAGATATTATTCAGAGGCCTGAGGCTGACCTTCATTCCGCCCCATTTAACATGCGGCATTCCTTTATCGGAAGCCTCTTTGGTTATTGCTTCTGCAGTGTTGGCACTAAGGGCTTGCGGACTTAATAAAACATATGTTCTGAAATTTGGATCACCCCATTCCAGCCCACAAAGAGGGATAGCTTCAACAAGTTTTTGGGACAAAATGAAATCAAACTGAATATGGGATTGGGATGGAACATCCTCAATAACTGCCATTATGGTGCAATATTCCCTTCCTTCGATCTGTATTTCTTTGCCAATTGGATTGTCAGAACCAAAGTATCTTTGTGCAAAGGATTGGGTTAAAACAATACCCTCTAAAAGATTAAGGGCCCTTTTAGGATCTCCGGCAATTGTTTTGAAAGAAAAAATATCAAATATCTGGGGATCAGCAGTAAGTCCATTTTCCTCATAAAACATATTTTCCCCATATTTAAATGCAATTGCTGGCATTCTTCTGAGCCTGGCTGCATATTCAACAGCAGCAATGTTTTTTTCCACAACAGGGGCCAGCGGTGCCGGTGACCCTGTCATTTCAAATTCACCTTCGCGGGAATGGAAGTTTATCTGAAATATTCGATCGTAGTTTTCATTAAACTTGTCATAATTCGTTTCATTGTAAATCCATAAGGCAATCACCATTACACAAATTAACCCAATACTTAATCCAATTATATTGAGCCCGGTAAACAGTTTATGCCGTAATAAATTCCTTGTTATAACCTTAAAGTTTATCATAAGTCTGAGCTTTTATTTATGCGATTAAATGATGGACCGTGAAAAGTCTTGAACCTTGAATTTTATTATTAAATGATGGACTGTGAAAAGTCTTGAACCTTGATTTTTATGATTAAATGATGGACTGTGATTTCTTTTTTGTTTTATAATCATAGTATTCATTTAATCAGCGTAATCACAGTTAAGACTATTCATACCTCAATGCTTCCATCCCGATTGCTTTTTCTGATGTTTTTTCGTACCTCAAAAACTTACGAAAAATGCATCGGGATCTTCGCATTTCGGTACTACTCGTACCTCAATGCTTCGACCGGATTCCGCGTTGCTGCCCGCCAGCTCTGCCAGCTCACAGTCAAAAGTGCCACTGCCACAGCCACTGCTCCTGCTGCTGCAA
>JAWOJJ010000150.1:0-5618 GCA_046481675.1 Bacteroidales bacterium
AATGCGGTTTCGTATATATCCGAAAATACGGCTCACGAATTCCAGACCTGGCGCCGCAGTTTATATCAACTCGCTCCGCTTCTTTTTAAGGAATAACCGGGTGACGTCATTGCGATGACGGTACTTTTCAAAACCGATTTCACAATTGTTTTCATAACTTAGTTTTTTAGTTAGTCTGCATTGCCCGGCCATTTTTTTGGCCGGGCATGTAATTTAAAAATCATCAGATAAACGAACCATATGAAAATAAACAACCTTTTCATTACAAGCGCTTTGGCCCTGATGTGTATTTCAACCTGGTGCACAGCACAACAGGCCAACGTGAATCTCGATTACAACCCCCAGAAGGATACAGAAGGCCTGGTTCCTTTTAGCGCGCCCATTAATTCACCCGAAGTGAAAGATGACCGTACCGTCATATTTCGTGTTAAGGCCCCGATGGCCCAGGAAGTAAAACTAACGGGCGTTGCCATTCTGACTGCCCTCGGAAAAGGGAACCAACCAGTGCCCTTTACAAAAGGAACAGATGGTATCTGGACATTGACTATTGGCCCGCTTGAGCCCGACATGTATGCCTATCACCTCATCATTGATGGTGTACAGGTTGCTGACCCCAGCAATACCTGTGCAGCTTTTACAGCCATGCCGCCATACAGCGAGCTGATTGTTCACGGCGACGGTCCGGCTTATTACGATGCCCGTAACGTGCCACACGGAATTGTTGCCAGGCATATTTATCATTCCGATGTAACCAATGGTGAACGCGAATTATATGTATACACCCCACCAGGATATGACCCCGCCAAAAAATATCCGGTGTTATATCTTCTTGGAGGCAGCGGCGAATTGCCGTCAAACTGGGTATATGATGGTCGTGTGAACCTGATTATGGACAACCTGCTGGCCGAGGGCAAAGCCGTTCCCATGCTGATTGCCATTCCCAACAACCAGGTGATTCACCGCAACCATCCCAAACATACCGAACTCACCTTTGATATCTTTGAAAAAGAGTTGCGGAATCATGTGATCCCCGTGGTTGAAAGCGCTTACAGCGTTCAGCAGGATCCCCGCGGAAGGGCCATTTCAGGCCTGTCTATGGGTGGAAGGCATTCCATGTTTGTCGGCTTCCGGTCGCTCGACCTGTTTGCCTCTTTCGGCATACTCAGCGCCGGAGATACGAACCCTGAAACATCCATAAACGGCTTTCTGAATGATCCCGATGTGAATAAAAAAGTAGCCTATTTATTCGTAGGCCAGGGAACCGAAGAAGCCAAAGGATTTATGGGCAAGCGTTGTATTGCTTTGCATGAGGCACTTACCAATCGCAACATCAAACATGAGTATTATGTGGGCGGCAAGGGCGGTCACGACTGGGCCACCTGGCGCCACCTGCTGTATTACCGGTTTCTGCCCAACCTGTGGCGAAATCAGTAGCATCACCCAAGGCATGAAATCACGCAATAAAGCCATCCGGCTTGCACGATTTCATGCCTTTCCTGACAAGGACAAACCTGATGACAGGAAGTATTCGCTTGTATTCATTCTTCAAAATATAACTATTCCAGATCGTTTCCGAGTCGATCCCTTAACAACCAACAAGACAGCCTACTTTTTATAAATGATATCAGCATAATCTCTAATCTTCAAAACATAAACTCCAATTGGCAATCTGCTTAAATCTATGTTCTGGTCGTAACATCTTATTAGCTTGGTCAAGTCTTCACCAGGCAAACTGTAAATTTTAACATCCCTTGCGTTAAATGATATTCCGCTTACAGTAACTATATGATGAAAGGGGTTGGGATAAATCTGAATTTCTTTTTTATCCCGGGCTTGATTAACAATCGCTGTAGAAGTCACTATGGGGTACAAAAAATTCGTTATGTCCGTGGTTACTGAGTCCAAATAGCTGGCCCAATTTGGGTTACCATAGTACCAGGGGCAGTGGGTTGCTCCCTGATATGTTTTTGCTGCTACCGGTAAACCTATATGACTGGCTCGCAGCAATACATTAAAGGCAAGAGAAACGGGAATAAAATCGTCATTGGTTCCATGAATCCATAAAATGGTTGGATCTGTGGGCAATTCCATTGCCATTGTATCTAAAATCATACCGCATAAACACAGGGTCCCTGTTACCGAATTACTCACATCGGCATTTGATGTGCTTCCGATTGGATTATCAGGATTTGCCATAGGATAAACATCCATTTCTTCCTGTTTGTCAACAAAAGATGCCATCATGGATGTAATTGCCCCGGCAGATTCACCTCCAATAAAAACGAGAGAAGTATCTACTTTATAAGTTGTTGCATTAGCCTTAAAATATCTGATAGCTTGTTTTGCATCATGCATGGCATCTGTCATGGCCCTTCTGTTGCCTGAAGAATTATATAAATTAAAGTTTGGGTCTAAACGGTAATCAATATTGGCAACAGCATATCCTTTTTTGGCCATCCGTCTGCACAATGATTGGACAGAGGGGTAAGTTCTGGATCCTGAAGTAAATCCGCCACCATGGAGGTAAATAATCAAAGGCCTTTTTGTTATGTTGTCATGCGCGGGTTCATAAAAATCAAAGAGCAAATTCTGAGTGACATTTTGATAATCTGAAGCTGTTCCGTAGACACCTCCAATAACAGAGTCAAGCTGGGCATAATTATCTGTGAGATACCTTTGAGAATATGCTGCCAGCGAGGACAATAAAAGCGTTATAGCAATTAATTTTCTCATTTTCAGGTTTTATGAAGCGCATGATCTGGCGGCATGTGTAGTTTACCCTGCCTGACTTTGGTTGGGATTAGCCGTCCAAACCGAAGTGGAGCCTGATCATTTTACCCGAAAGTTAGCCAAATGAAACAACATGAGCAACTAAGGGGCGCGGTAAGCTGCCAAAAAAGGAAAGACGCAGATATTGAAACCTGCGTCTTTCAAAAAGTAAAACAGAATCTGTTTAGAGTGTGTCGATCAAGTTGGTAAAATGTTTAACCTGTCATGTGTCTGTTCAGAGAGTTCCATTTGCAAGGCTTGCACAGTCCGAAAATGCGGAGTTTACTAGACGTAAATGAGCAATTTTCGGACAAGCGTAACGCGGCAAATGGGACTTTATGGACAGACACTATATTAGTGAGCCTTAAAATTCCATTTGGAATTATCACTGTTCATATCAAATTCAGCCAATGTGGGTGTGCTGTCCCCGATGGATATCAGCGCCAGCTTCTTATTTGAATTGGGAACTACCTTGGGCATAATGCGGTATGTTCCATCTGTTAATTGATCAATTCGCCACAATTGTTCCGGTGCTCCGGTGAATGCCGGAACAGTTATAACTTCAGCATCGGCTGTTGCAGCCAATGCCCGGTCGGTTCCTGCTATAACTATTTTGTAATACGGGCCTCCCAAGTATCCGCTTGAATCGGGAGCTGCTGTAATGGTCCATTTCTGATGCGGGCGGAACATGTAATCTCCAATACGTACGCCAATGTTTCCGGTGGGCCAGGTATGTATTACATCTGCCAATTCCTGGGAAGGAACGGGTTTTATCGGTTCATTTGTATTTGGACCGAATCCTCTCACCGTTCTTGGCATCCGCACAAAATCAACTACCAATTCCAATGCATAGCCTCTTCTTTCAGATTCAATTTCATAGGTGCCTTCTTTTAGATTCTCTCCGGCAACAGGCCAATCATTTTTCCACAATAACGGCCGAATGGCCAATACGCTGCGACCACCCTGGTCCAAATCGGCTTCATAGTGGCACGACATTTTTTCAACTCCGTCTTCAAGAATTACACGTCCGAAGTGTCCCGGACCGGTAACCCTTCCTCCGGCTGCAACCACCATCTTGCCGCCACCTTTCAGCATTTCTCTTCCCATATTGTCAAGGTAAGGACCTGTTACTTTACGGGAACGGCCGACAACAATATTGTAGGTTGAGTTTGCGCCATCGCAGCAGGTGCCGTGCGTTCCCAAAAGGTAGTACCAGCCATTGCGATACTCCAGGTCTGTGGCTTCACAGTCAATGGCAATATCAACGGCTTCATTGCCTTCAACGCGCTTTCCTGTTTGGGGATCAAGTTCTACCAGACGAATGAAACCAAAATAGGTTCCATAGGAACACCACAAACGACCGTCGGTTGGATCCAAAAGAAGTCCGGGATCAATGGCGTCACAATCCTCCATATTCTCGGATTTGGCAACAACGATGGGTTCTGAAAATTTAAAATCGGGTGAATTGGGATCAAGCGTTTTATTCCACATGGTATTTATCTGACCATTATGTCCGCCTCCCAGGCCGCCGCCGGTTGTGCCATAGATTACCAGGTAGCGATCGCCAATTTTCATGGCATCCGGAGCAGCACCCCTGCCGGGTCTTACCGCACCACTGTTCCATGTCCAGCCGTCTTCGGATATCAACCCGCCCCCGCCTGTGCCAAATGTGTAATACTTGCCATCACACTCCATGATGGTTGACGGATCATGAATAAAGGGCTTTCCAATTTGTGCCGTGACTGTTCCTGCTAAAAACAGTAATAAAAAGGCTGTTGTAACGGATATGAATATTTTCGATTTCATAATTTCAATTTCTTTTTAGATGAGATCTTAATAAGTTGACTGATTCATGTTATTCACAAGTAATCGTGAGATCTTTAATCGGCTCTCCCTTTTCATCCAGAAAGCGAACACAGAAATCACTCATTCCGGGGCCATTGATTACCGCACCCCGGATGATATTCTTACCTTTGTTAAGTGTCAGGCGGGTTGAAACGCAATCATCCATTACCATGCGCCTGTCTCCCGACAGAATCACAGCTTCCTTTCCATTGAGCCACCACATGGATGCTGAATTCGAGCCAACTGCCATCCTTACGTTTTTCATTTCCTGCGGACTGTTAACTACGGTTACAGCCCAAAATACAACTCCGTAAAAAGGTTTTTTCAACCCATACGCAAAGCGAAATAATTTGACATTGAATAGTTTACTATCCAATGCATGCCATAGTAATTCCTGTTCTCCCACCTTTACCTTTTCCCCGTCTTTGGGCAGCACGGTAAACTGGTTTGGAAAATACAAGGTATCAAATGCTTTTCTGATGTAGCTGTCAGTAAAAACAGTATTGCTGCGGTTGGGTTTGCTGATTGGCTCCAGGAGTAACCAGCGTTGAATGAATCCTTCCGCATCCGGTTTCATTATTGATTTTGAAGCCGGAGTGAAGTATGCAGCAATGCTTCTTCCAGTAGTATCGTGTAAAGCAGGATCGTCCATCTGGCGCCCTGTTGTAACGGGTTGTGCCTGTAATCCCAATCCCGTTAAAACCAGGGATCCCATAGCCAATAATAATGCTTTGCGTTTCATGTTCATAATAGATCTTTTCAATGTTTGTGATTTTAGTTCCTTAAAAAAAGTGTTCTCTGCTGCAAATCTACAAAAAAAACGATTGCGTACTTGAGATGTTGTGTGCTGGCTGTTTTTGATCTTATCAATAGAATGACTTCAGCTGTATTTGACAAGTTTTGTTAAATGAACGACTTTGCATTTTGAGCGGGGTAGTTGGACTTATCAGAATACTATTCCAGCTCCAAAACGAAAATTGGGTGAAAAAATTTCACTCCTTGCT
>JAWOJJ010000090.1:0-17964 GCA_046481675.1 Bacteroidales bacterium
CAAATTTTACAGCATTGATTATTTGCTGAAAAATTTGAACGCATTAATGGCATATTCATCAAAAGCGGTAATGAAGATAATCGGTACCGTGATTTTCAACTCTTTGAATATGGTAAAACTCAGGTCATCAGCCAGCTGAATGTCGGAAAGGATCAGATCAGGCAACTCATTCTTTGAAAACCAATCCATACCCTCTTTCACACTCTGAATCACCCCCACAACTTCAACTGAGGCATCGTATTCGTTTACCAGTTTGACCAACCTCCTGTATGCCGGCGCTTCGTCTTCAATGATCAGGATTTTCATAGGGTATTTGATTACAGGTATTCCTCAATGTGCTCCCGGTCCTCTTCAATATTTCGGATCAGTGGAACCTGAACTGTGAACGAATCCTCCCTGTCCTCAATAACCACCTCTTTATTTACAAGAAACTTATAGCGCTCTGATATGTTGTGCAGCCCAACCTTTGTGGTAGAGGGCATGATATTTCGCTTCTGCTTGCTATTGGTCACAATTAACCTTTCGTCATTGCAATATATACGAACTTCCAGCGGATGACCATTGCTGATTTCATTATGCTTCACGGCATTTTCTATCAACAATTGCACTGTCATTGACAAAATATGGTATTGAAGATATTTTTCACAGATATCAATACGAATCTGAAAATCTTCCTCAAATCGCATTTTCAAAAGCATCACATACGATTGGGTAAATTTCATTTCCGCATCCAGCTGAACCCAGGTGACTTTCTGACTGTTCAACACATACCGGTAAACGGTGGATAATTCCCTGATAAATCCAACCGCCTTTGGGGGATCCTCCTCAACAATCGTGGTCAGTGTATTCAGACTATTGAAAAGAAAATGCGGATTCAGCCTGCTGGTCAGATTCTGGTATTGCGCTTCAATGCTTTCTTTCTTGTATCGTTCAGTTTCAATTGCTTTCTCTGATAATTTAATATATAAGTAAAAACTTTCATAAATGATATTGATCAGAAAAGCAAACAGAACAGAGGTTACATAAAGGTTTTTTACTTCCTCGTTCATGTCAATTTCGTTGCAAAAATCAGCATAATTGATCAGCCAGACACTACCTATTGTATAAAGTGCCCAGGAAATCAGGATGGCCCCCAGGGACGATAAAATGAGTTGCATCGTCAGCCTGATCCAGAAACGTATGTTATTGAGCCACTTTCTGAATACATAAATAATCAACCGGATCAGGAGCCAAACCCCTGCCACTCCCAGAAATGAGAATAAGACATGTATTAACATGTGCACTTCATCCAGGTTAAATGGCCATGGTGTTAAAAAAACCACCGTTAAAATCGTAAAGAGCGGAATCGCGATGAATTTCATCCATCTTTCCAGCTTCAGGAACTCAGCTTTGATCTGGGTTTCAAAAAGTGCCATAATGAATTCCTAATGTATTTACAGGTTGAAATAAATGTTCCTTTAATACCTGTTAAATGAAAGAATATCACTCATTTCCTTGCGCTTCTTATCGCGTATTTCATCCGTTGCCGGATAACCCATGGTAATGATCAATTCCAGTCGTTTCCCGCGGGGAATGTTCAGCAATTTCTTAATCTTCTTTTCATTGAACCATCCCATGATGCAGGTACCCAAACCTTCTACAGTTGCCTGCAGGCAGAACTGTATGGCAGCAATGCCAATATCTGTAAGCGGGTACTCTTTGTCCTTTACCACCTGTCCGAATGATGAATTGAAATTTGCGGGCTCCCTCACAATAGCAACCAGCAAAGGTGCCTGTTTGGTAAAATGGTTGATGGGAATTATACGGTTCGACATGCTGTCGGCTATGGCACTGCGCAATTCACTTTTGTCAACCACAATGAATTTCCAGGGTTGGGCATTGCATGCCGACGGTGCCAGATGTACCGCCTCCATGCACCGCATCAGTTTTTCCGACTCCACAGGCTTGTCGGAATAAGCCCTGACACTCTGGCGGTGCCTGAACAACTGCAACAGATCTTCCGGATTCATCATATATTCTTATTTCAAAATGAGCTTATACAAAACAGGGGTAACTACCCGTGTAAAGATAGTGGAACTAATTAATCCGCCAATGATGGTAATGGCCAGCGGTGAAAATAATTCAGAACCCTGAACCGCAAGCGGCATCAGTCCGCCAATAGCAGTAAGTGTTGTCAGGATGATGGGAATGAACCTGATTTGTCCGGCTGTTTTTATGGCTTCGTCAACATCTTTTCCCTCCCGGCGCAATTGATTTGCATAATCCACCAGGATAATTGAATTTTTGACCTCAATACCTATCAGGCTGATCATTCCGATAAAAGCTGAAAAAGAAAACGTATAACCGGTTACCAGCAACAACAGGATGCTGCCGATAATACCCAATGGTATTGATGAGGCCACAATCAATGCACCTTTAATTGTATGAAATTCCATCATCAGTATCAATAAGATAACAAAAAAGGTGATGATAATGGCCACATTCATGTTTCCGAAGGTTTCTTTGCGACTGGCATATTCACCAAACGGTTCAAAACGGTAATCATCAGGAAGCTTCACGTTTTCCATGCCGGCGAGCACTTTTTTGGTAACCTTGTCGGTTACATAACCGGGCAATACATTTGCACTGACCGTTACACTCCGTTCCCGTTCGTAATGCTCAATCAGCGTGGCCGACGTTTGCAGTTCCACATCCGCAAGTTGTTTCAGCGGCACCTGTGCTCCTGATAAAGAACCAACATAAATTTTATCCAGGTCTTCCAGTATCTTCCTGTTACCCCCCTTTAGGGTAACACGAATATTATACTCGTTTCCGTCTTTATCGATGAAGTTACCAGCCGATAAACCCGCCATAGCCATCCTGATTGTCTTTTGTATTTCGTAAACAGGAACACCCAGCATACCGGCCTTATCCTTATTTATGGTCACCCTGAGTTCCAGTGCTGTTTCATCCATGGAATGCTGCACGTAAGTAGTTCCTTCAATGCTTTTCAGAAGGCTTTCTCCCTTAATGGCAAGCTGTTTCAATGTATCCAGATTCGGGCCAAAGAACGAAATTTCTATAGGGGCATCTTCCGGGGGACCATTTTTGAATTCCCAAATGGTAATTTCAGCTCCGGGAAAACAGCTTAACGATTTGTCAAGTTGTTCCAGGAATACCGGGGTTCTTTTCTGATCGTACCGATGTAACTGGACAAAAAGCTGTGCAAAGCCCGGATTCTCACTTTTCTGAACCGTGTTGTAATAGATCATCGGGTTCCCTTTTCCCACATTGGTGCAATAGCTATTGATCTCACTGTGTGAATCCAGAATTTTCTCTACCTTTTTGGTGATGCTGTCAGTAAAGGCCAAACTGGTACCGGGCGACATGTCAATATTGATCAGGAACTGGGGTTTCTCTGCCTTTGGAAACAGGCTAAAACCCACGACCGGCAATAGCAGCAGGCTTCCTGCTACAGCCATTGCAGCTATGCACATGGTTGATTTCGGGTATTTCAATCCAAGCAACAACAACTGTTGATACGGACCGTTATTGACCCTGTTCAGCATCCTGAGGAAGAAGTTCTCGCGCTCAAAGTCATCCTCCTTCAAAAATCGCGATGCAATAAAAGGTGTGATTGTAAAAGAAACCAGCAATGATGCCAGCAATGTGAACACCACCGCAGCCGACATGCTTCTCATGAACTCTCCCGATTCTCCAGGCAACATGATGATGGGAACAAATGCCACAATCATGGTTGCCGTGCAACCGATAACGGCCCAGCTGATCTGACTGGTGGCCTTAAGGGTGGCTTCGTGCCGGGTGTAACCCATGCGCATGTGTCGCACAATGTTTTCAACCACAACAATGGAGTCGTCTACCAGCAACCCGAGCGAAATAATCAATCCCACAATCGACAACTGGTTGAGTGAAAAACCAGTCATGTACATGGTTGTAAGCCCTATAAGCAGTGAGGTAGGAATGGCAATCATTACAATGATAGATGCCCGGGTACCCAACGGCAACAGTGTGATCAATATTAGCAGGATGGCTATTGCAAAATCCTCGTAAAGCCGGTTCAGGCGATTGTTAACAGTAACCGACTGATCAAAGGCCTTTACCAGTGTCATGGTCTGGGGTATGGTTTTCATTAAACGGTCAACATTTTCATTCACCGACTTCACCACATGGAAAATATTGGTACCTTCTTTCTGATTAGCAGAAATAAAAACAGCTCTACGTCCATTGTACCGGCCAATATGCTGCTGATCGGCATAGTCATAGGTTACTTTGGCCACATCACGCAAATACACAATATTTCCGTTTGCCGCATTTACAATGGTTTTGCCAACATCGGTGGCAGTTTCATAATTTCCGGTGGTTTTGATATTGAGTTTGCGATGGCCCATTTCCACTTCGCCTCCGGGTATGTTGGCATTGCTGCCCTGGATTGCCGACATAACCTGGTTGATTGGGATTTTCTTCTGTGCCAGTTTCTGCAAATCAATTTCAATACGTATCTCCTGACTGGGATAAGCACTTATTTCAACCTTTTTTATGGCATCAGTTTTCTCAATCACCCTTTTAAGTCGTTCAGCCTGCTTTTCAAGATCGGCAAACGAAGCATTCTCCGACACCAGGGCATATTGCAGTATATTGACATTGGTAGTCGACCAGCGGTAAACATCCAAACTGTATAAATCGGCAGGCAAGGATGCCCTTGTGTTGTTTATTTGCCGCAAAACCTCGTCGTATTTCCGGTCTGCATCTACACCCATCTCAAATTCTACATTAACAACAGCAACACCATCATTCATTGAACCTGACAAGCGTTTAATATCATCAAGTTCATTTAAAGCTTCTTCCAAAGGCTCAACTATAAGTTGTTCCATGTCTTCAGGACTGGCGCCCGGGTATACGGCCACAGCATAGAAAAAGGCACCACTCAATGGCGGATCCTCGCTGCGCGGCATATTAATGAAGGCATTAATACCCAGCAGGGCGATCATCACAAAAACAGCAAGGGTAATCTGGTAATTCTTTAAGGTGAGTCGGGTAAGCATAAATTACAGGTATAACATCATGAATAATAAAACAATCAACATGTGCAGATATAAACAGGCCGCCAGGATCAGTTCATAAAGAAAACCTATGAAGTTGTCCCTGGTATGTTTCCCGGACGACCTGTTATGATTAGTCGGCCAAACTGACTTTCGAGCCGTTTTCGAGGTGAGCAGCACCTTCGGTAATCACCAGTCCCATATTGTTAACAGGTTCCCGCACGGCTACATAATGATTGTCTAGATAAGCAATGGTAACCGGTACTTTTTTTGCAGTGGTATCAGCCTGCTGCAGCACATAAACATATCCCTGTGAACCACCTGCCTCTGTCAAGGCCTCGGGAGGCACCAGTGTCACCACATGGTTGTTCTGTGCCTCAATGTATACCACTGCAACAAGTCCGTTAATCATTCGCTCATTTCCGGGATCAATGGTAAGTTCAACCTCAAAAGTTCCCGTATAAGGATCGGCTGTTTCCGTGAGTTGAGAAACATATGCCTCAAATTTCTTCCCCGGATAAGCATCAAAAATGGCAACAGCTCTGTCGCCCTTATTCACTTTTACAATGACCTTATCAGCCAGTCCGGCCTTAATTACCCATTCCTCACTGCCCTGCTCACTGAAAACAATTACAGGAGTTCCGGCACCTACCAGTTCATGCTCTTCTGCCAGGGTGGCGATAACTATTCCATCCGAAGGTGCTTGAATTCTTGAGTACTGCCTGTTAAACTCTGCAATATTCACATTCCGGAGTGCTATCTCATAGGCCGATGTGGCATCCTGCAACTGTTCTAAAGTGGCAACTGTATCGTGATGAAGTTTTTTAACGCGTAACAGGTCGCGTTCAGCCTTCTCAAATGCCAACCGTGCCTGGTCAACCTGCGAGGCAATTTCGGTCATTTCGAGAGATGCCAGCAGATCACCTTTTTTTACTTTGGTTCCTGCTTCCACAGCAAGTGCCGAGATTATGCCTCCGGTTTTGAATGACATTTTAATCAGGCGTTTTGACGACAGTATACCGGAACAATGTATGGGAAACGCAGCTTCAGTTTCATTTAGTTTTTCCGCTTTAACACATATTGCTTCCTCACTGTAAGTGGAAGCCTTCTCATGGGTGCAATGGCTGAACAGCACCACAAGGCATGCAATCCATATTCCTGAAATAGTTTTCGTTTGGTTCATGTTGGTTTTTTTAAAAGGTTTTCAATTTATGGGGTTAGCAGACTCAGGTTATAACCGGCATTGGCCCGCTCCAGCTCGGCTAACCTGATGAAGGTTTCAAAACGTGAAACATCATAAGCAATCTGAGACCCGGTTAACTGGTTGCGGGCATCAAGCAAATCAAGCAGCGATTTCTGACCAACAGCATATTGTCTGTTTACCACTTTATAATAAGCCTTCGAGCTGAGCAGGGAATACCGGCTGGCTTCTTCGGCTTTCAATGATGTTTCATAATTGTCCTGTGCCACCTGGCTCTGCAATTCAATCTGCAATTCAGCTTCATCAAGCCTGCTTTGGATTGATTCCGATTCAATTTTTGCCTGTGCTGCTTTCTGCCTGTTCTGGAACCCGCTGAATATCGGCCACGATAAGTTTATGGCATTCATCACGTATTGCTGATCGCGGTTGAAAGTATAAGAATACCCCTGGTAACCCAAATCGGTGACGTTGCTAACGGTGGGAACCAGGTATGATTTTTTCATTTTGTGGTACAATAATGTTGATTGCAACGCACTGTTCAATTGCATAAGCTCTTCCCTGTTATTTGGATTGTCGTAAGATAGAGGCACTACAGCACTTTCCGCTTTGAGCAAGGCAGAATCTGTCGTCACATGTTGCCGAAGCGGTTGATTGATCAGAAAGTTGAAATAAGATGCTGCTGTTTTTTGATCGTTTTCTGCCCTGGCAAGCTGTGCCTTAACCTGGCTTAGCTCGGCCTCAATACGGTAAAGCTTCTCGGGCCCGGCCATCTGATTTTCAACCAGCTTTTTATTCACCCGGTGTGCTTCCTGAACTAATTCCACGGCGCTTGTATAGGCATCAACAATTTGAATTGTTTGCAGATACCTGTAATAGGCTGTTTTGATCTCCTTTACCAGTTCGCGTTTGTAAACGTTCAATTCAGCCTGTGCCATGCTGATCTGTTCCTTTTTGATCTTCCGGTTGTAGTATATCTCGGCATTTACCAGCGGCATGATTACCCTCACCTTAGTATCGTGATAGTTGTTGGGCAGGAATTCTATTTTCTCATTTTCGATTTGCGGAAAGCCTCCGGTCTGCCCCATGCTCTCCAGGATGCTGTTTAGGGAGGAGTAAACCCCGTTCAGCATATCTCCCACCGGCATTTCAATGGATCTTCCTCCGGCAGCCAGCAGGTATTGAGCTTCCAAACCAACGGACGGATAAAAAAGTCCGTTTGCTTCCCTGAGCGCCCTGAGACTTTTTTCAAGGTTCAGCTCTTTCTGCTTCAGGGCATGGTTGTTGTCAATTCCCATCCGGACATATTCGTCGAGAACGATTCCGGATTGAGACATGATCTTCGGAATAAAGCAAAACAATTGAAAAAAAATTGCTAAAAAGGCCATTTGGCATTTACATACATTTCGCATCATGCAGGCGTTTTGAATCAGTAATAGGTTTATTGCTCCAACAAAACTACACTGCACGCACGGCCAATAAAATATAAAACCGGTGAAAGGGATATTTTCACCGGTGAAGCGGATGGATGCGGGGCCAAATGCTAACTGCCCCGAAAATTTATGACCTGGTTATCTGACGGAAAGTTCGAGGGTATGTTCAATAAGCCCGGTACCGCCATAATTGCCGTGCCCGGGAATCACGATAACTGCACCGGGGAACCTGGATTTCACCTTGCTGATGGTTACAGGATAGGCTTTCACATCGCCATCAACGGTATTGCCCAGGTTGCCTGAACTCATGGCTTTGATCATGCATCCGGGGAACAACACTTTTTCAGAAGGAAGCCATACGACAATATTATCCAGGGAATGAGCCGCACCAAAATAATATAGCCAGATATCCCGGTCGCCCAGCTTCAGATTCAGAGAATCGGTGAATCCGTTTTGAGGTTCAGGCAAATGATGTGATCGGGCAATGTCAATGGTCATTTGATTGGCATACGAAGGAATGCCCTGGCTGTGAAGGTATGCCAGGCCGGCCATGCAGTCGCCGTGCCAGTGATTGGGGACAAACCCAACAATTTTCAACTTCATGGAATCGGTCAGCCAGGTTACCAGTGACCTCGTTGAAGCTTCTGAAGCCGGCGAATCAAAAAGGAATGCTTCACCGTTATGAATAAAAATCATACCGTTGGAACTCACCTGGCCAAACCCGGCCATATCATCCACAGAAACATGAATGTATGCATTTTCTGAGATTCGTTGAAGGTAAATGTTCTCACATACGCGAATTTGTTGTTCGTTTTGCTGTGAAAAAGCAGGACAGGTTATCCAAAGCATGATTGCCAGCAGGTATATGTTTTTCATATGTGGGTATCAGTTACGATGGGTCTTGTATGCACCAGAAGGTTTGTTTCAGTGGTTGCTAAGATAAGAGGAATCATTCTAAAATTCACCCGGATTCATATTGAGATCCAAGTTTAGACCAGGATGTGCACTTAGTTCGGCTCAGGTTGCGCCCCATAGCCTGAGCCTAACGTCGGGTAGTTGTGGCCAGTACTAATCTTATAATCTGTAGTTTATCCCAAGTCCAAGGTTTATCTTACCATATGGGAAATATCTATCAGTGTTCGTGAACTTATAAATCATGGTTCCACCTAATTTCACACTAAATTTCAGTTTTTCTCCACCTATCCGGATAAATCCAATAGGTTCAATTAGTATACTTTCGTCATGGTAAGTATTATATGGCCCCGTTTCCGAAATCCAGTCGTAATAATTTTCGTCAGTCAAATTTGAACGCAAATATCCTGTTTTTATTCCAAATCCGATTTCAAAATTTGATAGCTCATTTGCTATTTTCCCATAATTAAATTGGCCATAGTACAGTTGATAATCACCAATAAGATATCCTGGATTTGCATCGCAGTATGCATTCCCATATCCATATCCAAATCCTCCATATAATTCTATAACTCGGCTGTTACCCTTGTTTTTAAATAATCCAGTTGCTACTTGAAAATAGTATCTATCATCCGATCCAATGCTTCCAAATCCTTGAATGGCAATTTTATCTGTTAATCCATAAGAAGCCGTAACATGAGCAGACGGAACTATAGAAACACCAGCATCAACTCTTAAATCGTTTTTATCGCTAATCAAAGGAATATCTGTTGTTTGTGTATGATAAACAATACAACTCGACATCATAATAGGAATTAAAAATCCAAAAGCCAGTAATCTAATATTCATATATGTAGGTTTCTTTTAATATTGGCCACAACATAGATATAGCGGTCCCGCAACTAAAAAATTGCCATTATTACCACAACGACTCCCCCCAGGGATAATCCTTCCGGGTGACACAAAAAGAACCCTCCGGTTCCTGAGCAAGGTCTACTTCAAATACCAGTTTTTCCATTTCTTCTGCATAGGGTTCAACCACTTTCACCTGGTATTTCCGGTTAGCCACTCCGGTTATTTCAATATCCATATCAAAAAGGCAGTTGCAATGGCACAGGGCACTTTTTTCCGATTCTTTGATCACTATAGTATCACTGATCATTGAAAACGAGCAGTATAGCTCTCCGGGACAACAGTTAAACCCGGTGTTGACATGTTTGACCTTTAACAGGTTCTTTTCAACATCATACTGGTACTGTATGCACGATAAGGTGTCGGCAATGGTTACGGCATTTGTTGCCGATTTGGTAAAATCTTTGCAATCTGAATAATCCAACAGCTTGCCTGAAAGCACTGTCTCAGCCTGCTTTTCCTTTTCACATTGGTATAGTAGCATCCCTGCCATCAATGCCAAAACGAGGAAACTTAATTTTGTTTTCATCTTGATTTGGTTTATTATCAGATGTAAAAACTATAAAAAAGGTTGCTCAGGGTTTTTCTTTTCGGGCCACCACAATCATTTCCTCTCCTATGTTCAAAAATGAAAGCATATTGTAAACCATATTGTGCAGAAGCACCATGATCTTCAGCATCCACATGGGTTTTTGGGTAGTCTTGTTATAATAAGCCTGCCTTTCGGAAGAGGAGATGGTGGTTTCTTTCTTCTTTTTCAGCTTCTTGATCCAGGGCAGAATGGTATACATCAGCAACAACTTCAACTCAATCGACGATTGGATCTTTTCAACCCGGAATCCGTGCCTGTTCAACAGGTGCGTGATGGTTTTCCTGGAAAAATAATTGACATGGTCCAATCCCATCATATTCCATTTTTCCTTTCTTCTTTTGGCTATGAAGCTGTCAATCTGTGGTACCTGGATGACGATATAGCCACCATCACTCAACAAGAAAGAACACTTTTCAATCACCGCATTGGCGTTATCAATATGTTCCAGCACATCCCAGAGTGTGATGAGATCGAACGATCCCGCTTCCTTTTTCAGATCGAAGAAATCAACATGATCTACGGGCAGTCCCAGATCTTCTTTTGAATAGGTATAAGGATTGGTGGCGACCTCAATTCCATATACATCATATCCTAATTGTTTGCCGGCAAGCAAAAAGTGTCCCCATCCCGATCCCAGATCGAACAGCCTGCCGGTCTTTTTGTATTTCCTGATTAGTTTGAACCGCAGCAAATGCCGCTGGATCTTGATCCAGTTGTTACCCTGGCGGATCTGCTGCAACACTGCCACATCCTTATAGCTGGTATAGGTGATGTTCTTCCGGTAGTACCAGGGAAGAAAATTAAAAGAACACCTGTTGCATTCCAAAACAACAAAATCATTTTTCACAAACTTTTCTGTAAACTGTGATTTGTCCTCATTCAGGCAACACTGGCAAACCAGGGTATCGTTCAGGTAGGGTTTCATCAATAAATTTCTGTTGGTGAATTTATTTTCCGAAAGATAAATAAATTATTCCCGCCAAACATGATTGAAGCAGATTCCTGAAGCCTCCTTATTAAAAACTCTTTTTATCCCTGTAAATGCAATAGTCTGCATCACATATACTACAGGAATATCCACGGTTTTCTACCTGTTCACCGATACCGACCATACCGCTGACCGATTTTACGGGTATCATTAATGAGGAATCGGTCAGGCTCACGCCACAATTGCGTTCACCCAACAACCTGAATAGCTGCTGCTGGTCAGATACGGGCCATTTACAGTAACCGGGACTGTATCTGTTGGTTATTTTCAACCCCATCCCGGCCATATCCTTTTCCAGCTCGTTGTGGACATATTCCGCTATGTTTTCAGCGATCTCCGACCCGATCAGGTCGACAATATATCCCTCAAGGGTCTGACCCTCTTTCATCAGCTGCCTGGAGTAGTTTTCAACTTCCTTTCCGCAGGTACCAATAAAAATGGCAATCCGTGTACTTTTCCCAAGAGCAGCTGCGACAATTTTGCCAAGATGAAATGTTTCGCCTGAGAGGGTCAACAGAGCCTGGTCGCGATTGAAGCCGGGCTCTGAAAAAGCAACATAGCTGGCACAAGGAGCTGAAAGCTCAAAACAGATCTGAATATACTTTCGGATGTTTTCAGTTACATAATCGTCAGCCTGACCGGCCGGAATGCCCAGTGACTGAATAATATTGGCCTCGCTTACAGGTAGCAATGAGGCTTTTATCTGAACTGATTTACTGTCTATGTTCGTGATGATTTGTATCTATATTTCTACTAAAGCTCCGGCTTTCAGGCAACCAGTGAATTCAGGTAGCTCACGGCTCCCTGCGGATCACGGGCATAACCGTCGGCACCAATCTCAACCTTAAACTGTTCAGTAACAGGAGCTCCGCCAATGATGAGCTTTACAGAAGGACATTGTGCCTTGATTTCCTGTGCAATCGATTTCATATTTTGCATGGTAGTTGTCAGCAGCGCTGAAAGCCCCACAGCTTCGCTGTTGTTTTCTTTAATCGACTGAATGAATTTTTGGGAATTCACATCAACCCCCAGGTCAATCACTTCCCATCCGGCACCTTCCACAATCATAGCAACCAGGTTCTTCCCGATGTCGTGTAAATCACCGGCAACGGTGCCGATGATGAATTTACCTTTGCGCCTAACCTCACCCGATTGGAAGTAGGGTTTTAAATGAGCCATGGATGCATTCATGGCCTTTGCCGAAATCAGCATCTGGGGAACGAAGATTTTCTTATCGGAAAACTTCTGCCCAACAATTTCCATGGCTCTTATTAAGGCATCATTCAGGATTTCGGCAGGTTTTATACCTTTCTCCAACGCAAGTTTGGTAAGCTCATCCGCTCCGTCCTGTCCCTTCATGTTTGGCGGGAAAGGAGCATCCTTATTTACCTTTCCAAACTCAACACACTCAAGAATCTTTGCTAGTAATTCACTGTTATCCATCTTTCTTGTTTTTTCTGTTAGGCATTATTTTTCAACTTGACAATTTCAGCTATTCTTTTGATATGTTCAGGAGTTGTTCCGCAACAACCACCGATAATGTTGGCTCCGGCATCAATCAGTTCACCAATGAATTCAGCCATTTGCTGCGGACTTTCAGGAAAAACAGTTTTTCCGTCCCTGTAAACAGGTGCACCGGCATTGGCATGAATGAGCACCGGGATGGTTTTATTCACACGGCGGATTTCCCTAACAATTCCAATCATATCCCGGATTCCGTTTCCGCAATTGGCACCGATAACAGCAACTCCGGTACGAACCAGTTCTTCTGTCATCTGAGCCGGTGTTACGCCCATCATGGTATGGTAAGCATGCACATCAGTCTTTTCAAACGTCATGGTGCAGATGACCTCACATTTCGTCCCATCGACAGCAGCACTGATGGCGGCTTTCGCCTCTTCAATATCCGACATGGTTTCAATCACCAGGGCATCTGCCCCTCCGTCGTGCAGGGCAATGGCTTGCTGTTTGAATGCATTATAAAGCGATTCAATGGTCACTTCCCCGGTCATGATTATTTTTCCTGAAGGACCAATTGATCCCAATACATACCTGTCTTTTCCTGCAGCACTTCTTGAAATTTCTGCAGCAGCTTTGTTAATCTCATAAACCTTATCGGAAAGACCGTAGGAAGACAGTTTGAAAGAACTGCCGCCAAAGCTGTTGGTTTCAATCATATCTGCCCCGGCTGTAATATAACTTTGAGCTATTTCAAGCACTTCATTGGGTCTGTCCAGGTTCCACAATTCGGGGCATTGCCCGGCTCCCAGTCCTTTCTGTTGCAAAAATGTACCCCAGGCCCCATCGGAAACCAGTATCTTTCCCCGGGCTATCTGATTTGCTATTGTATTCATTGACAAATATTTTTAGTAATAAATACGCTTATTTTTGCTTGGCATGCCGGGTGATTCATAAAAAAGTCTTGCAACCGATTGCAAAAATATTAATTTTGACGAATTATTTCTATCCTAAAAGTGCTAATTTAACACGAAACTATATTACTAATTATCGAGTTAATTAAAAAACATGACCAACAAACAATGGACCGACCTGATTGCCATCTTAAATGGTGAAAAGAAACAACCACTGCCCGTGGGATTTATTATAGACAGCCCCTGGCTTCCTAATTGGTACGGGATCAACATACTCGACTATTTTTCAAATGACGAGCTGTGGTTGAAAGCCAATTTAAAAGCAATTGAAACCTTTCCGGATGTGATGTTCCTTCCGGGATTCTGGAGTGAGTACGGCATGTGCACAGAACCTTCTGCTTTTGGGGCCAAATGCATCTTCTGGAAGAACGAGTTTCCGTTTGCCGAAAAAATTATTGAAGCCACTGCTGACATTGATAAAATCAAACTCCCCAACCCCAATACCGACGGTCTGCTGCCATTTATGCTGAACAGGCTGATCAATGCAAGACCAGCCATTGAAAAGGCAGGGCACCAAATCCGGTTTTCCGTTTCACGCGGACCACTGAACGTGGCCTCTTTCCTGATGGGTACCACCGAGCTGCTTACTGCCATGATGATGGAACCAGATGCCGTTCATAAACTCTTGCGTATCATCACCGACTTCCTGAAGAAATGGCATAAAACCCAGATGGATGCTATTTCCTCCATTGACGGAATTTTAATGCTCGATGATATTGTCGGATTTGTTGGCGAACAGGAATTCATGGAATTCGGTTACCCATATATTAAAGAACTTTACGATGTAAAAGCCGGCGTGAAGCTTTTCCATAACGATGCTGATTGTACCATGTCGGTTAAATACTATCCCGAACTGGGCATTAACCTGTATAATCCCGGCACACACATGACCATGAAGGACCTCATGGAGGTTACCGGTAACAAAATGACCATACTGGGCAACATACCACCCCGTGATGTGCTTGCAGCCGGTACTCCCGAAGATATTCAAAAAGCAGTAAAAGACTTGCTTGCCGATACGCCTGACCATACCCGGCTATTGCTCTCTTGTGGTGGTGGTATGCCTCCTGCTGTTAAAACAGAGCAAATCAATGCCTTTATCAGTGCAGCAAAAAGTTGACTGGTCTTTTTATTGACCAATAATTTTGATCCGCCTTCCAACCTGGACCCTGTCGGTTAATTCCAGGTTGTTCAGCAGGGCCAATTCTGCCATTTTATCAGACTGAACGCCGTAATATTTAAATGCATCGGCCAGGGTGCCGGATTTCTGTACCTTCTTAACCAATATCTTTTTGGGCTTCATGTTCAGCTTCGACTGATCAGTGAGCCTTGAAAAGCCGCCCATGGTCGACTTAAAAGTGGAAGTGTAACTGTTGTAATCGGCTTCGGTAGTTACACCATGAAAAACATAATAGCGGTTGTCAAAATTTATGAAGTAAGAAAGCACCATGTTGGTTTGCTGTTGTCCTGTTGATTGGTTTGTTTGGACCTGTTTTGACGTTGAAACTATAGCTGGCATTCCGTGAACCGTAATCTGCTTGCTGTCCAGCAATGTCAATCCCAGCTGTTCAATGGTTGATTGGGCTGCGTTGCTGAGCGACTGTCCCGAGGTTAATGTAAAAACCACCAGGGCTTTGCCATCAGCAGGACCCATGTTAACCTGGGCAGGAGAGTTCTCCAGTTGCCATCCGGATGGAAATGCAAACTTGAATTTCAGTTCGGGATGATAAAATGTATTGCCCTCAACAAATCCCTGGCGGGGATCCTCACCATAAACAATACCATCGATCATGGCGTAGTAATTGTCCGCATTTACCTTGTATGAAGGGAGTTTCAGACTGTCCTGCCACCTGGCTGCCATCTGATTCACCGAATTGTACCTGTCGCCCGGATCGGGATGAGTCGATAAAAAGGTGGGTACACCATTCTGCCCGTCTTCCATACTCATCTTGTTGAGCACCTGGAAGAAATCAGCCATCTTGTGGCCATCATAACCAATTTTCGACATATATTCCACGCCCAGCCTGTCGGCCTCGCGCTCGTCATCTCTGCTGAACTTAAGAAAAAGAAGTTGCATGCCCTGCATGGCGTATTCTGCATATTGTGCAAATTTTTCAGATGCAATCATTCCGCCAACCAGCAATAATTGGCCGATTTGCTGCTTGCTTTGCTGACTGGCCGAGTGGCGGGCTGTTACATGGCCCATTTCATGACCCAAAACACCAATCAATTCTGCTTCGTTGTTCAATTGTGCCAGAATGCCACGGGTCAGATACAGATAGCCCCCCGGAACCGCAAAGGCATTTACTACCGGTGAATCCAAAATTTTTACGTGGTATTCGAGGTTGGGCCGGTGTGATATCCTGGCCATTTCATTGGTCTTTGCCTGCACAAAGTTGAGCAGGTTGTCATTTTTATACTCGCCAAAGGTGGCAATAACCTGGGGATCATACTGGGCACCAAGCTGCACTTCCTGGGCTTCGGTCATGAACATGAGTTGCTTTTTTCCGGTAACCGGATTGATGGCACAGGAAATTACAACTGCGATGATAACAACCATAAGGGCTATCACCATCAAAACACGATTCTTTTTCATCTCAGTAAACATAAAATTATTATAGGGTTAGGTCAGAAACTCACTTTTCGAGTTCTCAATCAAATTTAGTGAAAAATTTTGAAGGTGATCAGATGATATCCATGATGCTATGTTGCAAGTATGGATTTGCGATTTAGTTGCTTATAAAAATACTTTATGAACTTAGAAATGAATCAGCATGAGCAAGGATGCCGGAATAACTTCATGAAAAGATTTAATTAGTGTCAGGTGCTTGTTTTTTCCTTTTGTTCAGCATGGATTTTGTCGGGGCAAATGAGGTATAAAAAGCAATCCAGAGCAGCAGCAGTATTCCCGGTAAAAGTGCATTCGGCATGGAATAAAAGTATGCAAAGGCAGGAATCATGCTTTTCGAAGGATTTTTGCGATCATAAATAACCTTCATTTTCCTTCCCGGTTCATACATCACATCCTCGGGACCTCTCATATAATGTGTTTTGTTATTGGCATTAAAACGAATAATGGCGCAGTTACGCCAATCCAGATAATTCACCGGCAAATCAATCAGTTCGGCATAATCAACCACTACTCCTTCTGTCCTTGTGCCAAATATCAGCAGTTTGTATTTCTTTGACACGGGTAATAAAAGAATCAATATCAGAACAAAGTAAAACTTGGTTTTGCTGACTTTCAGAATATATTCCATGTTCTGTAAGTTAGTTCATTACCAAACACGCCATAAGATAAACCCTATTCATGTTGTCGGATATGAAAAAAACCGGAGACCCATGAAAACTTCAATCCACAGAACTCCGGATTATAATATGATAATTCTTAATTAGTCTGCCGGCATTACCGGCTCTTCTAATGGCAGCATTTCCGATGCCGGAAGTTCTTGTTCTTTTTTAGCCCTGTTGGCGCAACGGTCGCACAAATCGGTGATGTTCTTCAATTCCCTGGCTTGCGCAACAGTTCCCTCGAAAATCTCAGTAGTTCTGTCGGTATTGATGTATGAACAATCCTGGTACAGGTGATAACTCCGGCCCGATTTGGTCCAGTATACATTATTCACACCGTTGTTCAGCGACTCAACCTCCCTGGTCTGTTCGAGGTATTGCTCCTGCGACGGGGGATTGAAATCAATACCGGTTACACCTGCAATCAGCATGGCTACAACGGCAATTGCGCCAACCAGGCCCTTTTGCTTGCCATCCAGGTTCTTATTTGTAAAAATGAGGATAACCAGCGGGAGGAAGGCCAGTATGCTGATGATCAGGCCCAGCTGATTCTGAATAAAGAATTTAACTTTATCCTTTTCAGAAGCAGGGTCAAGCCGGTTGGATTTCTTCCACAACAGGTTGCCTATGACTGCCAGAATTAGTGCCGCTGCAATCAGAACAATCAGAATGGTTGTATTCACGGGTACTTTCTGAAGCTGAAAAATTGCAACCACTTCAGCAGCAATGGCCACGGCCCAGAGGAGGATTGCTATAATTCTTAAATTCCTGGCTTTTGCCTTGCTCTCTTCAGTGGCCACAAAAACTCTTTTTTCCTGAGAAGCAGATGAGGTATCGCCACCATCGACCCGGGTGATTTTTTTTGTCGTTTTCTTTTCCATGATTCCTTGTTTAGGTAGATATTTAGATAGTATTCGCTAATTTTTTAGGGAAATTAAGCTTGTCCCACTCCTGACAATCAATTCAACTCATCAATAACCCGTTTTCCAAAAAATCAATAGCTCATAACAAATATAAAAAAAAATATGAAGTTTGGTTCAATGCGGCCTTTGTGAAGTATCCTTTATTAAAAACCCCAGCGCCCAAATATTCACCAAACACGCCAGAAGCCCAAGGTAATTGTTTTTATTGGCAGCCCACGACATGTCGTCATAATTCATAAAAACA
>JAWOJJ010000007.1:0-4616 GCA_046481675.1 Bacteroidales bacterium
CGTGCATGTACCCATCCTGGATCACCCTGTTCTTCAAAAAAGCAATTAGCGCCTATGACAGTGAATTATCTGGTTGTTGAGGATGAAAAGCTTTCGGCGGAACGACTGGCAGGAATGATTGCCCGGCTCTTTCCGGATTTTAACCTGGTGAAGGTGGTTGACTCGGTTAAATCTGCGGTTCGCTGGATTTCGCAGAATGAACAGCCCCAGCTGGCATTCTTTGATATTCAGCTGGCAGATGGGTTGAGCTTCGGGATTTTCGAACAGGTGCCCGTTTCTTTTCCCGTGATTTTCACCACTGCATTCAATGAATACGCCATCAGGGCTTTTAAGGTGAACAGCATTGATTACCTTCTGAAGCCGGTATCTGTAGATGAATTGAAAGCGGCCGTGGACAAATTCAGGTCAGGTTTGGTAAAAACAACATCTCATGAAAGCGATACCATTGCCCTGGCACTGAAACAACTGACCAATACCTATAAATCGCGCTTCCTGGTCAGGGTGGGAGAGCATCTGAAAATGATCGACATCAGTGAAACCGCACTGTTCTTCAGCATGGAGAAATCGACTTATCTGCGTTCATACACCAACAGGGATTACGGACTGAATTTCACCCTGGAGCAATTGGAAAGCCTGGTTGACCCCAAACAGTATTTCAGGGTCAACCGGAAATACCTGGTTCACCTGAAATCAATCAAAGACATCATTGCCTATTCCAACAGCCGGCTCAAGCTGATACTCACTATCGCAACCGATGAGAACATCATCGTCAGCCGCGAACGGGTGGAGGATTTTAAGAGGTGGCTGGAGGGGGAGTAGATGCGGCATGCTTCGACTCCGCCTGCCTGCCGGCAGGCAAGCTCAGCAGACAGCGGCAGTGGCAGAAGCAGGGGCAGCGGCAGCGGCAGAAGCAGTAGCAGTAAATGCACTTCGACCTGCTGGTAGGCAGGTCGAAGTATGACGAGTAGTTGCAGTGACAGTCAGCTCTTGACTCTTGTCTCTTGTCTCTACTCTATCGGTTTCCAAATCCGGAAATCTCCGCTGCAATGCAAGATATTCAGCAGGTAGAGCGTGCCGTCGTAGTACCGTTGGTCGAAAATGGTGGGAACGGGAGCATTCCAGAAATCCTCAACAAATTCTTTCGCCAGGGGATGCGTAGCTGCCAGGCTTGCTGTGGCATTGGTTGCAGCCAGTCCGATCCGGTGCATCGGGTTAATCACTTCGCCGCTCTGTTTGAAAACATGTCCGTAAGTGCTAACGCCCATACCGGCAAAAAATGACTGAATGCGGTTACTGAGTTCCTGTTCGGAGGAGTCTTTCTGCCACCAGCTCCAGTCAAAAGCCCAGTTGGAAGCTGTTCGCCATGAGTCGTAAGCAAAATTCACCGAATTGGGATTCCATGGCACAAAATGCGGTGTGCCATCGAAATTGGCATAATCAGTGCATAAACCGGTAACCGGGTGACATGCCTTGTTGAAATACTTGCGGCTTGTGTCAGCAGCAGCAGCCCAAAAATCACGATCGGCTTCAGGTCCCCAGCGCGACCACAATTCATAAAATGCAGGCAGGTGATAGGAAGGGTCGGTGAATGTGTTATTGGGTGCATCAGGTACGAATAAAATCATCCGGGCTTCTTCATTAACCATGGGACCTGTGGTAATTTGCCGGCCCATTGAGTTGCCCGTTATTACTTCGCGGTGCCGTATATCGGTAAGAATTGTGTCAGCATAAGCTTTGTAATTGTATATACCCTGCCCATTGCCCCAGCGGTTGGCAGCAAAGTATAACGACATCACAAAATATTCTTCACCATCGGGGGCCGGGCCTTCCGATAAGGGTGTGCCATCGGTGCGGATTGACCAGGCAAAATAACCCTTTGAAGGGTGATCGGGCTTGCGAATGTACATGTGGGTCATGGCCCAGTTCCAGAGCGCATCAAATTCCGCCTTTTTATTCAATTGCAGGCAAACCATCATGCCATACGACATGCCTTCGCTCCGGACATCGTTATTATTTACATCAGTCAGGTAGGCCTTCGGGCCATTTTCATTGGTGCCTGCGTCGAAGTATAGCCTCTGGGAAGTATCTCCATAAAACAATTGCTGAAATGCTGCATTTACTTTGGCGGTAACTTCTTCCTGAGTATGGCCGTTTTCAACGAAGAGATTCCGGTACACTCCGGTGGCATAAGCTCCGTTTCCGTCTTTGTTGCTGACAACTTCCTTTTTTGAGGTGCATTGCACAAACAATACACACATACCCAGCCATCCGAGGGCACGATATGCTTTCTTCCAGGTTGAATTTGCTTTCATATATTTAATTGAATTTGTGATCATTCAGATTTTGAGAATTTCGAAATAAAGATAATCAAAAACATGAATTGTGGATGTTATCCATGGTAATATCATTACCGGTATCCAGGTCGAGTAGGGCATTGATCAGCCTGGCACTGGTAAAACCGGAGAAATCATCAGGACTGATCTTCCTTTCAGTAAGGGTTCCATTTGACAGGTAGAAAGCTCTTTTGGTCCCCTTTAGAAGCGGGCTGTCGGGGGTATACCACTTTTCACCATCGCTAAAAGCAATATTGGCAATGGAAGTTTCGGTAATCAGTCCGTTTTTTACAATCAACACATCTGAATCAAGGGTATTGGGGATCTGTCTTCTCAGGGCATCAAGCCGGCTCCTGTCAGTATATTTAAAGGAATAGTCGATTTGATCATCATGCACCAGGTAGAGCTTAGTTATATGTCTGGGCTGATAAGGGATAAACTCAGTCACAAAATTGTTTTTGTTATATAAAAACCGGCAACGGTAGATTTTGTCAGCATCCAGTTCCGGGATGTCAATCATGTCGGCGATATTCCAGGTGTCAGTGCTCCCGAATAATTGATTCCGGGTGTAGTTCACCCGTTGGTTGTGAAAGTCGAGTTGCAGGAGCCTGTTTTTTTCCAGCTTAATAGTTGTAAACAATGGGTACATAAACCTTTTCGATTAATTCTTCATATTCTTCACGGGCATTGCTTAGAAAAGTGATTCCTCCGCCGCTTCTGAAGCGCATCATGCCGTTATTCATTTCGATCATCCGGATCATGACGGCACTATCCAGTTTATCGCCGTCAAATATACCGCAAATACCTGTGTAATAACCACGATCTGCCTTCTCCGTCTTCCGGATGATTTCAAGGGTTTTTTCCTTGGGGGCGCCTGAAACAGAACCTGCCGGAAGCATGGAAAAAACAATGCTGCCCAACATGCACTGGTAGTTTACCGGCAATCTTCCGGTTATCTCCGATGAAGTTTGCAGAATGGATCCCCTGTTGGTAACAATCTTTTCACAATAGCGAAAACTTTTTACGGTAACTTCTCCGGCAACCCGGCTCAGGTCGTTTCGCAACAGGTCAACCACCGTGTGATGTTCGGCAGATTCTTTTACATTTTCAATGAGCATTTTCTCCGCCAGTGGCAAAGAGGCATTGATGGTTCCCTTCATGGGCCTTGTAGTGATGATTCCGTTATGGATGGTGATGAAGGACTCAGGTGAAAAACAGACAAAATGATTTTCAAGCAGAATTCTATAGGGAGCCCGGCTCAGCCGGTAAATCTCTTCCAGCGTCAGGTTGGTTTCTATTGGTGTTGGAAAGGTCAGGTTTAGTAAAAATGAATTTCCGGCATGAATCTCATCCTGGATTTGATTAAAAGCCTGTACATATTCCGTAAATGAAACGGGGTGCTTTGTGAAAATGCACTCAGTTGATAGCCGATCTTCGGAAAAAACAGCCTGGTCTTCATGAAAACTATAGTGCAAATCCGGAGGCATATCCATATCAAGACGGTGCATACGGATTGCTTTCATCTCAAAATCAATGAGAAATAAAAACGGAATACCTTCCGAACCCCATTCATTCATCAGGTCAATTGCCTCTGTTTTGCTGTATATCATAGATATTTTGGCTTGACAGGCTGTAAATGTAAGGGTTTAAAAATCTTTTTTTGGAAGAAATATGCCGGAATTGCATGAATATATTCTATTTTAGCGCTACTGAAAAGACTTTCCTGTATTTTGTTTCATCTGAAATTGATTTTTATTCTGTTTGCATTAAAACCTTAAAATTTTTACATATGAAAACAACCTTGTTTTTCAGATCCTTATTAATTTTATTAATTGTACCTGTGATGATATCTTTATTGTCGACCTGTAAATCTGAGATCTCCGTTCCCGGTTACCGGCTTGTTGAAAAAAAATTCGTAAAGGAAGTGAATGCCGATTGCTATCTGTTCGAGCATATCAAAACCGGAGCCCGTGTGTTGAAAATAGCTGCCGATGATCCCAACAAAACATTCAGTATTGCATTCAAAACCATCCCCGAATCGGATGCAGGAACTCCGCATATTATGGAACATTCCGTGCTGAACGGGTCCAGAAATTTCCCGGTTAAAAGTCCTTTTGACGTACTCCTGAAAGGTTCACTCAACACATTTTTGAATGCCATGACTTCTGATGACTTTACGGTATACCCCGTGGCAAGTATGAATGAGAAGGATTATTTTAACCTGATGCATGTATACCTCGATGCTGTATTTAATCCGATACTTTACGACGATCCCAGGATTTT
>JAWOJJ010000001.1:0-47991 GCA_046481675.1 Bacteroidales bacterium
GGACGAACTCCAACGCACCTGTTCAAAGTTATAGGACAGCCACTCGGGATTTGTAGGACAGCCACTCGAGCACCGCTGAGTTCCAACCCGATGGCGCCAGGGAATTCCAAGTGGCAGATAATAAATGTCAAAAAAATAAAACAAATTATTATTATAACTAATTATTATATAATTATTTAAACCTTCTTAACTTGACGGCTATGGGCACAGCCTGAGCCGAACTTTGGAACCTATACGCAAGTCTGCTTTAGCTGCGAGTAAATTTCTGCAAAAATCTGCAAGAAATAATCTGCGATGATCTGCTCAATCTGCGGATATCTGCGAGAAATCATCTGCAATAAATCTTCTGCGAGCAAGGGTTTCAGGGTGAAACCCATAAGACCACCCACTATATTTTACAATCCGGTGACAATTCGTGACAATTAATTACTCCCCTGTGACAGCGGTTTTCTGATACCCCCGTATTTTTGTATGCGTATTCCGAATGGATTTTAACGGATGCAAAAAACAACCATCATGAAACCAATTATAATTTTAACATTCCTGATCACCCTGATGCTGACGGGCACACCCGTGCTCCACGACACCCTGCCTCACACCGGTTCAGACAAGAGCGCAGCAGAAACAACTTTAACCACAGGAACACAGGATGCTGAAAAAAGCAATGCAACAGCTGACAAACCGTGCGTTCAATCGGCCAACATGCAACTGAACACCAACGAGGCAGCAGCAACCCTGCCCGGCAAAAACACAGCAAATCTGATCATCATTTTATAACCATCCTATGAAAACAAATTATACATTAAAACTGACCTTTATACTGCTGGTGGTAAGTTTTGGACTTTCGTGCCGGGCGGAAGATATGCGAAAATACGTTTCCCTGTCGGGTTACTGGAAGTTTTCGATAGGCGACGATCACGCCTGGGCCAGTCCCTCGTTCGACGACAGCAACTGGGACCAGATTGTTGTACCCAGAAAGTGGGAAGACCAGGGCTACAACGACTACAACGGCTATGCCTGGTACCGCAAGACCTTTCGTATTGACCATGTTCCGGGCAACACCGTACTGTATTTAATGCTGGGTCGCATTGACGATGCCGATGAAGTATACCTGAACGGCAAGTTGCTGGGCAAAAGCGGGCAGATGCCTCCGGAATATGTTTCGGCATACAACCGCACCCGGAAGTACGTAATTCCGGCCGGTTACCTGTTGAAAGATACCGAGAATGTGATTGCAGTAAGGGTTTACGACTCGTACCAGGAAGGTGGCATTGTAAGCGGATCAACCGGTATATATTTTGATGCCGATGTGGAACTGCTCGACGTGAACCTGAACGGCAGATGGAAATTCCACACCGGCGACGACAAAGCATGGTGTGAACCGGATTTTAAGGATGAAAACTGGAAAAGAGTGCATGTGCCCTCATCATGGGAAAGCCAGGGATATGATGATTACGACGGCTATGCCTGGTACCGGGTTAAGTTCAGACTCCCCAAAAATCTGAGCAAAGGTGACCTTTACCTGATTCTGGGCAAGATTGATGATATTGACGATGTATACCTGAACGGGAAATACGTAGGTAGCGTTTATGACCTCAGGAAAGACAACGAATACAGAAGGTCGGGATCGGAATACAATGCACGCAGGATATATAAAATAAAGGACGGCCTGCTGAACCTTGACGGCATCAACACGCTTGCTGTAAGGGTATACGACAGCCATGAAATTGGAGGTATTTACCAGGGTCCGGTTGGCATCATGTCGGAACCCAACATGAAGAAATACCGGAACAGGCATTATGAAAACCGGAGCTTCTGGGATTTCGTTTTCGATGAAGTATTTGTAGATTGGGAATAAAACTGAAATGTCATGATTTCAAGAGCAACACATATAGGAAAAAGGGCTTTGGCAGTGCTGGCATTGATTTGCCTGATGCATCAAACAGGAAAAAGTAACACATATTACGAAAACCTGACACTGCTCATGAGCCTGAGGGGTACCTGGTCCTTCTCAATAGGGATCAGCGACGAATGGATATCACCCAGGTACGACGACAGCAACTGGGAAACCATCAGGGTTCCGGCTTCGTGGGAAGACCATGGGTTTAACGGATACAACGGCTATGCATTTTACAGGAAAAAAATTACGATTCCTGCATCATACAAGGGTCGCATGCTTTACCTGAAAATGGGCTATATTGACGATGTGGATGCCGTTTACCTGAACGGGCATAAGATTGGTTCCACCGGCAGTTTTCCGCCGAATTACGTGACTGCCTACAACGCCAATCGCACCTACTACATCCCCGAGCAATACATCAACTTCGACGGATTGAACCTGATCGCGGTAAAGGTATATGATTCACAACAGGCAGGGGGCATTGTGAGTGGCAACATTGGATTGTATGGTGGAAAAGCCGCGGTTAACCTGGAAGTTAACTTACAGTCGCAGTGGAAATTCAAAACAGGCGATGACCTTGCACGAAAAGAAGTTGATTATAACGACAGCCAGTGGGACAACCTCTTTGTTCCGGCCAAATGGGAAGATCAGGGTTACCGTGATTACGACGGCTATGCCTGGTACCGCAAAACCTTTGTTTACCAGGGAAATGCCGCTGACAAGACCATGGTGGTACTCATGGGTAAGATTGACGATATTGACCAGGTTTATATCAACGGCACTTTTGTAGGCGAAACAGGCACCTTCCCTATGAAATCGGGACAGCGCGCCAATTCCGACCAGCATTACAAGGCATTCAGGGGTTATTACTTCCCGGCAAGCCTGCTGAAAAAAGGACAGAAAAATACCATTGCAGTAAGGGTGCTCGATATCGGTGGTGAAGGAGGCATTTATGAAGGTCCGGTAGGCATTTTAACGCAAACGCAGTATATTGAATACTGGCGCAAGATAAAGAAAAGCGGAAATTAGGACGTCCGCTCTCCTTTAGGGACAAATTAAGTTTTAGGGTCCCCTTTTTATTGGTTACGTGAAAGGAGCGGTTGGAGGACTTGCTCCTTTCTTTTTTTCACAGATAGTATGATTCGAATTTTGTATATATTTAGACAAAGAATTGCTTCATGCATTCATCCCTGAGAAAAATCGGCATTTTGATTGCTGCAATTATTGTGCTGCCGGTGGTGGTATTTTCAGTATTCGAACTGGGCAACCAGCGGAAGAATGAAAAAGTAATCCAGGAAATCTACACCAACCAGCTTGAAGCCATACTTTTCTCCATCAACCAGTACTCAGATGACATCATGAGCAACCTGGCCAGCCGGATTGAAAATATTTGCAACAACCCGGGCCCGGAGTCAAAAACAAAGCTGAACCGGCTGATGGAAGAAAATGCCTCGATAACCAACCTGTTCCGGTTCAATACAAACCTGGAATTACAGTCGGCAATTACCCCGCTGAACGGCGACAGCCTGACACTTGCGAAAACTACGGCACTGTTAAAGGAAAACCGCGACCGCATCAGGCGATTGCAGACCTACCTGAGAGGCGGCTACAGAAAAATTGAAACGCTCGACAGCACGGATCAGCAGATACAGAAAATTGTTTTCTTAACCCGTGTGGCCGATCAGGATGTGATCAACGTGATGGTGCTGGATCCCGACAAATTCATCAGCCAGTTACTTGATCCGAAAATACAGGAAGTGGCCCGTGGCAAGTTTCATATTGTTGCCTTTCGGGCAGGGGAAAATCAGCCGTTCTATTCTTCGAACAAAAAGTTGAATCCGGGAAACATAGAATATAAAAGGCCTTTCTGGCTTCTGAAAAACTACCTGATGGGCATTGAGCTCAAAGACATTACCATTGCAGATCTGGCCAGGGAGCGATCGAGAGAAAACCTCATCCTGATTCTGATCATGGACCTCATATTGCTGGCCGGCGCCTGGCTCATATTCAGAAATATCCGGAAACAGGTAGAACTTTCGCAACTGAAAAGCGATTTCGTATCGAGCGTTTCACATGAGATCCGCACGCCTTTGGCGCTGATCAGCATGTATATTGAAACCCTGGAGATGGGCAGGGTGAAAAGCGCTGAAAAGATCCAGGAATACTACACGGTGATTCTCAACGAGACCTCGCGCCTGTCGGCCATGGTGAACCGCATACTGAGCTTCTCGCAGATTGAGAACAACAAGCGGAAATATAATTTTACCCATACCGATCTGAACGAAACAGTTGAAAAATCAATTGCTTCTTTCCGCTATACCCTGGAGAACAAGGGTTTCACATTCAGCTACGAACCTGACCCCGATCTGCCTATGCTCACAGCCGACCGCGAAGCCATTGCCGATGCCCTGGTGAACCTGATTGACAATGCCATGAAATACAGCGATGATCAGAAAAACATTACTATAAGAACGGGTACCGACGGGCACTTCGCATACCTGGAAGTTGAGGACCACGGCATTGGTATATCGGAGAAAGACCAGAAGTATATTTTCGACAAGTTCTTCCGGGTAACCGAAAAAAACCTGGCCCACCGGGTGAAAGGCTCGGGCCTGGGACTGGCTATTGTAAAACATATTTTGGATGCCCACCGGGGTGAGATTTACGTGAAAAGCACACCGGGTTCGGGTTCGATGTTCCGGCTTTTGTTTCCAATTAAGCAACCTGAAGGATTATGAAAAAGATATTGATTGTTGAAGACGAACTGAACATGATAACGGGTTTGAAAGACAACCTGGAATTTGAGGGATATGAAGTGGATACCGCCATGGAAGGAAAAACAGGCCTGGAAAAGGTGACCGGCGGGAAATATGACCTCATTTTGCTGGATGTGATGCTCCCTGAAGTTTCGGGGTTTGACATCTGCAAAACAGCACGGAAAAAGGGAGTGAATACTCCCATCATTTTGCTGACAGCCAAGGGCGAGGAAATCGACAAAGTGCTCGGGCTTGAGCTGGGAGCCGACGATTACATCACCAAGCCATTCAGCCTGCGCGAATTGCTGGCACGCATCAAGGCCATTCTGCGGCGGTCGCCCGACACCAGCAGCGAAGCGCATGATGATGAAGACATTCAGATTGGCGCTATGCAGGTGAATTTCAAAAGTTATTCGGCATCTGACAGTAACGGGGAGGTGCGTATGTCGCACAAGGAATTTGAAATACTGCATTACCTGTATTCCAATGCAGGCAAAACGGTGGACCGCGACGATCTGATGAGCAAGGTATGGGGCATTGACTATGAAATTACCACCCGCACGGTTGATAATTTTATTTTGAAGCTGCGGCAAAAAATTGAAGCCGACTCCAACAACCCAAAAATCATCCTTACGGTGCATGGGGTTGGGTATAAGATGATTGTTCCCTGAACGGGGCCTTTTCATGATCAACATTTATCCGGGGCTTTGCCCCGAAGCCCCATTTCATTCTTTGGCTTGATCCAAAGAACGAAACAAGAAAGATCAAGACAAAACGAATCCCCGGCTAGTCCCGGCACAAGCCCTCTACGTTTTGTCGGGCCCACCCACGGTGCTTATGGGTTAGCAGTGCTATTTAATTAGCCCTGCTCTTTGCTTAGGGTTTTAGGTTGTGCAACAAGGAAAATCGACATTATCTATTATTGCGTTCGCACTAAGCAGCAACGCCCATGAAGTAGGGCGACCCGCCTCTGAGAAAAGGCGTGAAGAAAATCCATTCAGGCAGGCTTGCCTGCTTAACAAATGCTGATAAGAAAATATGTTTGAGGCCGGTGCCTACGGCCGAGTTTATTTTCTTGTGTAGCGTGTGAATTGATTTTTAGCCTTTTATCAGCAGCGGCGGCTCTTTTGGTCACTTTTCCAGCTGTAGGGAAAAGTGACAAAAAAATGGTTTTCGTAAAACATTATTTATTATCCGCACCAGCTTGCCGGGTAGGCATGCTGTTGAGGATATAGTTAGGGGCATCCCTAACTCATATTAAAAATTCTTTCTAACTTTCGATTGCAAAAAAGCAACACCCCATGAAAGCAAAATCAGCGTTAATCGTGTGTTTGACAATTTGGGCCACCCTGGCCGAAGCACAAACCATCAACCCCTTCATCATTGTGGACCAGTTCGGCTATCTGCCGGAATCGCAAAAAATCGCCGTGTTAAAGGATCCGCAGACCGGTTTTGATGCTGCCTTGGCCTATACCCCCGGCCCCAAATTCATTGTTGCAGATGCTGCAACAGGTGCGCATGTCTATTTCGGGCAATCCGTTATATGGAACTCCGGGGCAACTGATGCTTCCTCGGGCGACAAGGTGTGGCATTTTGATTTCACATCCTTCACCGAAACCGGCCGTTATTACATACTGGATTCTTTGAATAACCAGCGTTCCTATGAGTTTGAGATTTCACCTGACATATACCGCGAGGTGCTGAAACATGCCGTTCGTACCTTCTTTTACCAGCGGGTTGGTTTCGACAAGGATGCCGAATTTGCCGGCGCCGCGTGGGCCGACAGCGCCAGTCACATGGGCCCACTGCAGGATAAAAACTGCCGCAGGTGGGATGCTAAAACCAATGCTGCTACCGAAAGAGACCTCAGCGGCGGCTGGTACGATGCCGGTGATTACAATAAATATACCAGCTGGACAGCCAATTACGTGGTGGAAATGATGAAGGCTTACATTGAAAACCCGCGGGCCTGGGGCGATGATTACAACATCCCCGAATCGGGCAACGGCATCCCCGACCTGCTTGATGAAGCCAAATGGGGCATCGACCACCTGCTGCGCATGCAACAGGCCGACGGCGGCGTTCTTTGCATTGTGAGCGAAGATGGTGCCAGTCCTCCTTCACTTGCAAAAAAACAGAGTGTTTACGGTCCGGCCACTACCTCAGCCAGTTTCAACACGGCAGCGGCCTTTGCCATTGCCGCAAGGGTGTACCGCTCAATGAACATGATTGCATACTCTGATACGTTGGTTACAAGAGCTGAAAAAGCCTGGAAATGGGGCGTAGCCAACCCTGCAGTGATCTTTCATAACAACAAATCGGAATATGGCACACAGGGCGTGGGGGCAGGTGACCAGGAAGAGGACGATTACACCCGGTCAATGTCCAAACTCGAAGCCGCCTGTTACCTGTTCGAAGCCACCCGTAAAACAGAATACCGCACCTATTTCAATCAAAACTACAGTAAGGCACATCTGTTCGAATGGAATTATGCCTACCCCTATGAGCCGCTGACACAGGATATGTTACTTTATTATACACGCATACCGGGAGCTACCACAACAGTTTCCAACGCCATACGGAATACCTATAAAAATGCCATGCTCAACAATTCTGAGAATTTTCCGGCCTTTGATGCGGTGAAAGATCCCTACCTGGCACATATGGAAAACTATACCTGGGGCAGCAACAACCAGAAAGGCGCCCAGGGAAGCATGTTTTACAACATGATCCATTATAACCTGGATGCTGCCCGAAATCAGGATGCCCGTGATGCGGCCCTTGGGTATGTTCATTACATACACGGTGTGAACCCGCTGAATCTGGCTTACCTGTCGAATATGTATGCCTACGGAGCCGACAGTTGTGTCAATGAATTTTACCACACCTGGTTTAGCAACGGCAGCCCCAGATGGGACCGCGTGGGTACCTCGCTGTACGGACCTGCGCCGGGTTTTGTTCCGGGCGGACCCAATCCTTCGTATAACTGGGACGGTTGTTGTGACGATCCTGCCAATTGTGGCTCATCTTCAAATACCGCTATCTGCAGTTCCGAAAATCTAAGTCCACCCAAAGATCAGCCCAAACAAAAATCGTACAAGGATTTCAACACCAGCTGGCCGCTGAACTCGTGGTCGGTTACCGAGAACAGCTGCGGATACCAGGTGAGCTATCTGAAGCTGCTGTCGAAATTTGTGGATGGATACGATTGCCATGGTGACCTGGCCGGCACGGCCACATTTGACCAGTGCGGCATTTGTTCCGGCGGAAACACGGGCAGGGTTCCTGCTGATGATCCCTGCGACTGTCCGGTTTTCAGCCGGAAGTCTACACTTACCACATCCGTTTGTGAACCTCTGGTATCGCCGAGCGGAAAGTATGAATGGACCGTTTCGGGTGTTTATACCGACACCGTTCCGGCAACTGACGGATGCGACAGTGTAATAACCGTGAACCTGACGGTCGGCCAGCCATCGGCAGGCAGCCTGAGTACAACTTCATGCGATGAATTTACCTCGCCAAGCGGAAAATATACCTGGAACATTACGGGCACCTATGCCGATACCATTCCGAATGCAGCAGGGTGCGACAGCGTCATCACCATTGACCTGGAAATTATCCATTCCACAGAAAGCGAGATCACCCTGGAAGCTTGTGATTTCTGGGTAAGTCCCGCGGGTAAGAAGCTGACAGCAACCGGGCACTATACAGATACCTTGTCCAATGCAGCAGGCTGCGACAGCATCATCTACATCAACCTGACCATTCCGCTAGTGGATGTAACGGTAACACAAACAGAAGACACGCTGTTTGCCGCAGCCTCCGATGCCACATTTCGATGGTTGGATTGTACCAACGAGGAAATGATAGAAGGAGCAACAGCAAACAGATTTACGCCTGCTGTCTCAGGTTCCTATGCGGTTGAAGTGACCCAGGGGGAGTGCAAGGACACATCGGCATGCTTTTCGGTAACCATAACGGGTATATTTAACAATACGCTGGGTGATGCGCTGCAGGTGTTTCCGAATCCGGCAGGTGCTTTGCTCACCATCATCCTGCCGGAGGCTTATGATCAGGTATTTGTTGAAATCAGCTCACTATCGGGACAGCTTGCACTGAAACAGGATTTTAGCAACAGGCAGAGGCTGGATGTACCTTTGAGCCTGAAAGCAGGGCTTTACCTGCTGTCAATCCGAAACAATCGTAACCAGGGTGCATTGATGAAGCTGGTGATCCGATAATTGCTTCGCCTTCATTGTTTGATGAAGCCCACAACTGCATCAAGCATTTCCTGGTTGCAGGGAATATCTGGGTTCATGAATGTTTTATACGCTTCTTTCGGATCATCAGAGGCATCTTTAAGTACATAATTCATTTTGTCGATCAGCACCAGTTTGGCATTGGGCTTGGCAATGGTAAGCAAAGAGGCATGTTCGGGCGGAATCTGCTTATCGTTTCTGCCATGGATGATAAGTACCGGCATTTTAAGCGCGGCAATCTCGGATGCCGGGTTGTAGCGCATTGATGACATGAGGTAGGGCTGAACATCGGGGCCTAATAAGCCGGCCAGTTCACGACTAACTCCTTTAGCCCGGTAGCCTGCCCGCAGGCTGTCGATTATTATATCGGACTGTTTTTTTAGTTCGGGCGGATAATTTTGGAGCACGTCCCTGTAAATTTGATCAACCGGCTTACCAACTCCTTCAAGCGAAATAAAACTCCCGGCCCTGGCTCTCCTGGCAGCTATCATGCCTACCAGCGCCCCTTCACCGTGGCCCAGAACAATCAAATCCGAAAAGTCATCCACCTGCCTTAAGTACGCAATCCATGCCATCACGTCCGAAACATAATCATCGAAGGTGACATTGGAAACCTGGCTGCCGGAAGTCTGGCTCTTCCCCACCCCTCTTTTATCGAAGCGCAAAGCGGCGATCCCGTTGTGGGCAAGGTGTAAGGCAAGAATTTTATAGGCATTGGTTCTCACATCGGACAATAACGAATTACCGTCCCTGTCGGTGTTGCCCGATCCGGGAATGATGATCACAACGGGAACCCTTTCATTGGCAACAGGTACTGTAATGCTGCCGTGTATGTCACCCGTAGGGGTTTTGAGAACAGCGTTATAAGCTTTGATACTGGTATCGGCCTGGGACTGTGCCAGGAGGCTCATGAATAAAAACTGAATGAAACCTAATGAAATGGCTTTTTTCATGGCTAGAGATCTTTAGTTGTTTTCAGCCCTAAATGTATCACATATTTAATACATGCAGGTCATGGAAAATGTTAACGTTTGCTAAACAAAAGGGCTCTTCAGCAGGCAGGGTAGCTGAAGGCAAACAACTTTTAAATGAAGTGATACAGGAAAATCATGGCCCCCTCGAAGGCAGGTTTCGGGTTGCCTTTAATTTCAAGCACCACCTGTATCACAGCCTTGGTAACGCCTCTCAGGTTAACAATCGACTTCAGGCTGGCCACCAGGCGCACTTCGCTGTTTACCAAAACAGGCTGGTTGAATTTCAGACTTTCAATGCCATAATTCACCATCAGTTTGATGTTATTCACCTGAACGATCTGGTACCACAGATGCGGTAGAATGGACACACTCAGGTAGCCGTGTGCAATGGTAGTACCATAGGGACTTTCCTTTTTTGCCCTTTCCGTATCGACATGGATCCACTGGTGATCCATGGTGGCATCGGCAAACATATTGATGTGTTCCTGGGTAATCCGGTAGTAATCGGACATACCCAGGAGTTTTCCATTAAATTTTTCAAACTCGGCGTAGCTGTTGATGATTTGTTTTTCCATACTTTTTCTGTTAACAATGAATCCTTCTATTCAAAAACCTGCATGCAACCTGCACTTCCAGGCCGTATCGGGCGTGTCATGGCACCTTTGGGCCTTCAGTAACCTTCACGATGTCCAAAAATAGAAAAATTGTTTGGAAGGATCACGACCAGCCGGGATTTTAAAGACGATTGTTGATAATTAACACGCAAAAGCTTTAATTGAGGAATGGGCGACCTGCTTTATATAAAAGTGATAAACCGGCTCTTATAAAGGTGACTCAGAAATTTGGTCAGCCGCAGTTCAGGCTGATCTCCCGGCTTGCCGTTTCCGGTCTTGTTCGCAAACACCATTTCACAAATTTCACCTGCATTTCTCTTTCCGTCAATCAGCCGCCAGGTTTCACTTCCCGTTTCATCGAGATGGATCCTGAAGTGCCTTGACCGCCGGGGAGGTATCAGCCATTTGGCCATCCAGGCATTTTTGAATTTGGGGATCAGCAGTGTGATCTTTCCGTCAGCATCTTCGGTGAATTCCTGCACGTTGCGTACAGGAACCAGGTCGAGGTAGTTGGTATGTTTTGATTTTTTAAACATGGAATAATTCTTTCAAATAGAACCCTTCAAGGGTCTGAAGACCGCTTGAAGGGTATGAGGATCGCTTAAAGAGTATGTGTACCGCTAAAAGCGTATGTGGGTTGCCCGGGAGCCTACATGGCACTAGGTGGCATGGGGGCATCGGGAGCACCTGCATTTTTAACCGGGATCCGGATGAGCACAAGGCCGATAAGTGCCAGCACAATCAGGCTGATCCAGAATGGAGGATGCTGGAAGAACGAGAACAAATCGTAGAGGAAAATATCTCCCACCGCGAAAATGGCAATGATCAGTCCCATTAATGCCTCACCGGCAATAAGACCTGAGGCCAGCAGTACGCCGATGTTTTCTACATTGACTTTCTGCGGAGCCGTGAACTTGCGTTTCTCGGTAATCTGATCCACCCAGCCCTTGATGACACCGCCCAGAAAAATGGCAAACGTGGTGTCGAGCGGCAGGTACATACCCACGCAAACCAGCATGGGGCTCTTAACCTGCATCATGATGAAGCCGATTCCCATGAGCATGCCTGCGATGATCAGCGGCCATGCCATTTGTCCGCCCACGATGCCTTTGGAAAGAATGGCCATCAGGCTGGCTTGCGGGGCCGACAGGTTTTTGCTGCCGAAACCGCCTTCGTAACCTTCGCGAACGCCCTTGGCAATGTCGCCGTCGTTCAGGAACACAAGAACCCCGAACATAACAGCTCCCGAGAGCACAACGCCAATGATGTCGCCGATCTGCATCCGCCAGGGAGTACCACCCAGGATGTGCCCGGCTTTCAGGTCCTGTAGCATTTCACCGGCAACTGCAGCCGAAACGCAAACTATGGCCGCCACACCAAGCACAGAGGCAACGCCTTCGTTGCCGGTAACGCCCAGTGCAACCATAATAAGCGCGGTTACCACCAGGGCGGTCAGGGTAAGTCCGGAAATGGGATTGTTACTCGACCCCATGAGACCAACCAGGTAGCCTGAAACAGCGGCAAAGAAAAAGGCCAGGATGATCATCACAGTAGCCGCCACTACGGCCACCAGGGCTGTTGTTTTGAAAATCAGGAATGTGATGCCGAAAGTGAGCAGGGCCACCAGGCCGATGCCAATAAGGATCCAGTTGAAACTGATATCTTTTTCATTGCGGGGTGTATCCACGTGCTGTCCGGAAGCTGCTTTTTTTACATCGCCAACTGACCGGGCAATACCGGCAATGAGGCTCTTGCGCATTTTCCACAAAGTGTAAACAGCGCTCACGAGCATACCGCCGATGGCAATGGGCCTTACAATAAAGCGCCATATCGAATAGAATGAAGACGTCCATACCTTGGTCATGGCCGCATCAGCGGTTAGTGAGGGGTCACTGGCCATAAAAGCTGATGCCATGGCATTCAGGTCGAATGATGGGGCCAGGAAGTACAGGATCATGGGGGTAAGCAATCCCCAGGCGATAACACCGCCGCTGAAGTTCAGCGAGGCCAGCTTGGGCCCGATGATGTAACCCACGCCCATGTAAGCCGGGCTGATACCGGGAGAGCCCAGCATCATGCCGCCCTGTCCGACAAAATTGGTGCTGGCCACGGTTTGTTTGGCGAACACCACAAATTTCTCCCAGTAAACGGCAAAAAGTTTGATCTCACCCAGCAGCTTCACCAAACCCCCCATAATCATGGCGAAAAAGAGAAATTTGGAATTGCCGCCGCTGGTTTGTCCGGCTTTGTGAATTTCCGATGCAGCTACCGATTCGGGGAAAGGCAATTCGGTATCCTCAACCATCACCCTGCGCAGCAGGGCAACAAACATGATACCCAGAATACCTCCAGCAATCAGGATCAGTGTGGATGTGATATAATGACCGGGGGTGAAGAACGGATCCCAGAGTCCGGCAACAAAAAAAGCCGGGAGCGTGAAAATGGCTCCGGCAGCAACCGATTCACCGATGGACCCGACGGTACGTGCAAAGTTCTCTTCGAGTATGGAACCCTTCAGGGCTTTCAGAATGGCCATTCCAATTACCGCTGCCGGGTAGGTGGCAGCAATGGTCATTCCGGCTTTAAGTCCCAGATATGCATTGGCAGCACCAAGCACAACAGCCATAATCAATCCGATGATAAGTGCCCTGACAGTAAACTCCGACATGTTGCTATCGGGAGAAACAAAGGGTATGAATTTTTTCTTTTCCGACATAAATGTTGATTTTTATAGGTTTTCCAGTTTAAAGTTTGAAGATATAAAACTATTTATCACGAAGTCCATGAAAAAAATCACTTTTCTTACCGGAGCGGGTAAATACAACACTGCTACTGATCATTCATTGTTTCGGTAAGCTTTTGCACAATGCGGAACTGGTGAAAGAATTCGCGGGCAATCACCCGCAACACCGTATAAACCGGTATGGCCAGCAGCATACCCGGTAAACCTGCTATACTGCCACCGATGATGATCACAAAAAATATCTCCAGCGGGTGTGACTTGACGCTTTTGGAATAGATAACCGGAACCAGGATGTTGTTGTCGATGAAGTTTACCGCAAGAAAGACTCCTGTAAGTTTGAGGAATACAGGAAGTAATTCATTTATATTACCGGTGGACAGTGTGGTGGTGATGCCCAGCACAATACCAATTACCGATCCGATTATGGGCCCCAGGTAAGGGATAATATTCATAATACCACCGAAAAAACCGATGAGCAAGGCATTTTCTATTCCAAAAATCCACAGTCCGATGGCAATAAGCGACATAACCCCCACTACCTCCAGAACAACCCCAACAAAATAACGTTTCAGCAGGCCTTTAGAATCGCTGATTACCTCGCGTGCTCCCTGGTGGTATTTAACGGGAATGATCAGGAACAAGGTATTGGCAAAAAGAGCCTCGTCTTTAAGAAAAAAGAAGGTGATGAACAGAATGGAAAACAAACCCAGAAACACAGTACCTGCAGTGCTGAAAAACTTGCCGACGATTCCGGTAACGCTCCCCACACTTACCATGGATTTTACTTTCAGCAGCACAACATCCTGGAGCGTCTGACCCTCGGGGACTATACCAAACAAGCGAAGCTTTTCATTTATCCATTGCATTGGCGCCTGAATAGTCTGTGCCAGCTGATCCACGTCGATTTGAGAAATGGTTTCAGCCTGCCTGATGATAAGCGGAACAAATATGGAAATAAAACTGAGCCCTACAAGCACCAGGATGACCAGGGCCAGCAGTGTACTCAGGGCATGAGGGAATTTCCACTTACGTATATGAAGCCGGTCGAAAAACTGTACAATGGGTTGCCCTATAAATGAAAGAACAGCTGCAACCAGCACCCAGGCAATGAGGTACCAGAACCTCCAGATCAGAAAGCCTGCGAGCAAGAGGAGTAATACATAACCGGCATATTTCAGAACCTGCTTCATAATGGATGGTGCATATAAACAAATGTAATAAAATTACCTTTCAACTCTTTTCGTTTTTAATGCGTATTGGGAATTATGAATAAACTAAGGCTCAATAAAAATGTGATAAGTCATACTTCGGCCTGCCGGCAGGCAGGCAGACTCTGTATGACAACGCCCCGTCACACTGAGACCTCGATTGTAATAAATTTCAATTTTATTATAATGTGACATGAAGCACAGCGTTACTAACCAATCTATTTCTGTTGTTCTCATTTAGACTAATATTATTGAATCAATTCTATTACCGGCATTCGTCCGGGAGCTTCGCCCCGAATCCCCACTTCATTCTTTGCCTTAACGCAAAGAACGAAGCATACTTCGACAGGCTCAGCAACCGAAAAATCAAGACAAAACGAACCCCCGGCTAGTCCCGGCACGCCCTCTGCGTTTTGTCGGGCCCCCGCACGGTGCTTATTGGTTAGCAGTGCTTCCTTAATCAACTCTGTTCTTTGTATAGGGTTTTAGGTTGTGCAATAAGGAGATTCGATATTGTCTTTTGTTGAATTCGAGCTAAGCCTCAACGCCCTTGAAGTAGGATGATCCGCCTCTGAGAAAAGGCGTATAGAAAATCAATTCACTGCAGGCAAGCCTGCTTAACAAATGATGATAAGAAAATATGTTTGATCCCGGTTTAGAATCTGTAGAATTTCAGGCACTGAAATTCACAGAATTCTTAATCGGGAGAGTTTGTTTTCTTGTGTAATATGTGAATTGATTTTTAGCCTTTTATCAGCAGCGGCGGCTCTTTTGGTCACTTTTTACTCCCTTCGGTCGTGAGATCGCTTCGCTTAGTTCAGCTGCAGGGAAAAGTGACATGAAGTAGGTAAGAGTAATGTGTATTTCATTACCAGCCTGTCGAAGTGCGACTTAAAGCATGCTTATCATTCCTACTAAAGCAAGGGCGACAGCAGGCGTGCAACCCGCTCGAGCAGGTGTTTGCGAATAGGCTGCGACTTCCAGTCATCATAAGTAATTCTCCCGGCGCTCCGCAAATCGTCCAAAAACGATTTCCGCAGCTGCTCGGCAAAGACGGTTGCATAGATGATGGCATTTACCTCGAAATTCAGGTCGAAGCTCCGGTGATCCATATTTGCAGTGCCCACTATAGATATGGTATTATCAATTACCATGGTTTTGGCATGGATGAATCCTTTCTGGTACAGGTAAATTTCCACTCCTGCCTTGAGCAATTCGCCGTAATTCGACCAGGCTGCAGCATTCACCAGGCGCGAATCGGAAATTCCCGGAACCAGGATTCTTACACGAACCCCGCCCAGCGCAGCTACTTTAAGTGCGTCCATGATACTGCCTCCGGGTATCAGGTAAGGTGTGGTAAGCAGAATTTCACTTTTTGCAATGTTCAGGGCTTTCAGAAAAGACAGTTTGATGGTGGAAGCAGGAGAGTCCGGGCCGCTGGCGGCAATCTGCAGAACCGTGTTGGAGCCGGGTACTGGTAATGCACTAAAATAAGCAGTCTCAGGCAGAATCTTCTGACCCGAACAAAAATTCCAATCGCATAAAAACAGGTGTTGCAGAAACATAATCCCCGGCCCTTCAATTCGAAGGTGCGTATCGCGCCAGTAGGTGGCACCGTCATTTGGCCCGTTATTGACATAGCGGTCGCTGATGTTGATCCCTCCCAGGAATCCAATCTGACCGTCAACGATGATGATCTTGCGGTGGTTCCGGTAATTGATGCGGTTGGCAAATAAAAGGAGCCTGATCCGGTGAAAGGGATAAATTTCGGCGCCAGCCAACCGGAGTTCGTCAATCAATTCCCCGCTGATGGAACTGCTGCCGAACCCGTCATAGATCATCCGGACCTGGATGCCTTCCAACGCCTTCTGCATCAATATCTCCTTGATACGGCTGCCAATCTGGTCCTCTTCAAATATGTAATATTCCAGGTGTATGTGATGCTTTGCATTTTTAAGGACATCAATCACCTCCGGAAACTTTTCCTCTCCGTTGATCAGCAGTTTAACGACATTTCCGGAGGTGAGGGGACTGCGGTTTTCGTTCATGATCAGATTAACCAGGCTGTGTCCGTCACCCACTTCACCGGCATGCTTTTTAAGAATGCGGGCGGATGAGGATACCGTTCTTTTGTCGATCTCTTTCAGCCCGACTTCGTCTGCTATTAACTTTTTTGTGTAGATCAGCCGTTTACGGTAATTTACACCGAAAACAAAGTAGAAGATGATGCCTGCCACGGGGACAAATATGGCGAGCAGCAGGTATGCCAGGGTTTTGGATGAACTCCGGGTATCATAAACAATTCTTAAACACACCAACGCGATGATCACCACGTAGATAATTTCGATGAGGGTTATCCAGTTCATGTGTGGAATTGCAGCAATCGGATTTACTAACCAAATATAGGATAATTGCTGATTTTTTAAATATTTTGTTTATATATCGTTGAATCTGATAATGCATGATCATTTTAATTGGATACATGCGTCCGGGGCTTCGCCCCGAACCCTTTTGTCACTTTTTGCTGCAGCGCAAAAAGTAACCAAAAACGCCGCCGCTGCTGATAAAAGGCTAAAAATCAATTCACATACTGCACAAGAAAATAAACTCGGCCGTAGGCACCGGCCTCAGACATATTTTCTTATTAGCATTCTTAAAGCAGGCAGGCCTGCAATGAATTGATTTTCTAAACGCCTTTTCTCAGAGGCGGGTTACGCTACTTCATGGATGTTTTAGCTTTTTCTATTGTCGGTATAGTTTTTCAGGCACAGCATTTCCAAGAGCATAAATAAAAAATAACCACATTGCTACAACGAGTGCGGAGCAAAATAACAAAAACCAAATTGAGACGGCCTGCTGTCTGAACAAAGTCGAGGCACGAGACGGAGTGAGTTCAGGCCGTATGCCTTTTTTGGTTACTTTTTGTGGCGACAAAAAGTGACAAAAAGAAAGCTTCGTTCTTATAATCAAAGATGCAATATAAAGTATGCTGCCAGTCAGGCAGGCAAACTTTCACTCCCCCACAAACCTGATCTTCACAATCTCCGATTGCGTCCCCAACCTGATGGGGGCACCCCACAAACCGAGCCCCGATGAAACATACAGGTGTGTCTTTCCGGACTTTTTATAGCCATAAGGCAGGTCATAAATCCTGGAAACAACCCGGTTGATGGGAAAGATTTGCCCGTTATGCGTATGACCCGATATGTGTAAATCAATCAGGTGCTTTACCGATTCATCCATGCTGCCCGGCTGGTGATCCAGCACCACGCGGGGCAGATCGGTTTCGAGTGTGTTGAGCAGATCCTGCAACGGTTTTCTTTTATGGTTGGTTTGGTCATCGCGACCGTAAATGGCAAGGCGGTTGTCAATAATCACGGCACTGTCACGCAGCACCCTGACTCCCGAACGTTTCAGATACGCCAGCACCTGGTCGATTCCGGCATAGTAGTCGTGGTTGCCCGGTACTGCATACACCCCGTAAGTGGCTTTCAGTTTCAGGAGTTCGGTATCCATTTGCTGGGCTTCAACGGCCCGGATGTTGTGGTCGAAAATATCTCCTGCCAGCAACACCAGGTCAGGTTGGTGGCTGTTGATGAGCTCCACCCATTTGGTGAGCCGGCCTTTGCGGATCACATTCCCCAGGTGAATGTCACTGGCTGCAATAATGGTCAGCTCTTTTGTATTGTCGTTGAATCGGTTGCTTTCCAGTGTAAGTTCAACCACGCCCGGATTCCGGAACCGGTAATACCCAAAAACCGAAAGGGTCAAAAGAACCAGTAAAAGTCCGCCAAAATACAGAAAACGGGCCTGGGCATAATTGTGGTTCACCCAGTCGGGATAAAAATGAAAGTAATGGTTTCCCAGCCGCAGCAAATCGGCAAGCAGTGTTCCGGCAAGCAGAAAGATGAACAGAATCATGTAATATCCTCCCGTATGTTCAAATACAGAAGCAAGCCATACCGGCAATCTGTTGCCGAGGAATATGGCCAGGAAATTGGAAGCCACTGCAAAAACAAATATTGCGGAAAAAACCAGGCGGAGCCAGGTTATGTTGGGCAATGCCTGCCAACCCCTGATATACAGGTAAACGTTCAGGGCAATAAAAACAAGAAAAATAAGCAGCATACGGAAAATATTCATGTAAACGGATTTATGTCTGCAAAGATAGTTAACCTGACTAAACCTTCAGGCAAGCCGCCACAGAAACCCCACAATTTCCATGGCCCAGGCCGTTCCGGCATGAATGATGGCTCCTCCCCAAATGGTGCGCGAGTGATAAGAGATCACACCCAGGATATAGCCTCCAAAAATGGAACTGATGGCTTCAGTCATTGGTTTCCCAAAGTGCAATGCGCAATAGGCCGCCACCATGGGCAATACGGCATGGGGACCGAGATACCTGGTAAATCCAACGACCAGGAATCCCCTGAAAAAGAATTCCACGTTGATGAAATCCAGCGCATAGGGTATCTCGTAGGTAAGAATTGCCGTCCATAGCGGCCAGTTGTTTACTTCGGCAAAAACATGCCCCCGGTAGCGGTAAAACAGCGGGTAGTAATCCTGGATATCCCTGAAGAAACTGCCGATGCCAATGCAAACCAGTGCAATCCCCAGGATGATGAAGTAAGGTCGTGCCGAAAACCGGTTAAAAACCAGGCCGTATAACCTGGTGGTTTTATGCCGGTCGGCTACCAGGTAGAAAACAACCAGGGGGATCATCAGGGCGAAAAACTTCCACAGGTTGTGCATCACATGACGGGCAAAAATCAGGTCGATTCCCGAAAACAATTGCGTAAGCCAGTGGTGCCGGGTATAAGAACGACTGAATGCCAGAATAAGAAAGCCAATTATAAATCGAAGCCAGAAACCGCTGCTTCTAATCCAGGTCCGCTGTATATTGAAGAAATAAAGCAGCAGACAAATTACCAGGTAAGGAAGTCCCTGGTACAGGAACAAACCAACCATCCTTTTGGCCTGAGGCAATTTGTCAATGTAATCATCCTCAAAGTCGAACAGGTAGTTGAAGGCAATGAGAACTGCCAGAAAGAGGGCGATGGTAATAAACAGTGAAAGATGAAAATACCTCCGGTGATAGTCCAGTATTTCACTCAGTATCTTTTTCATCTTTCACTGTAAGTGTATCTGTATTACTTTTTGATAACTCCTTTTAAAGGAGGGATATTCATGTTGGGGTTGTTGCTGGGTATGATGCTGACAAGTACCTTGTCTTTACTGAAGGCACATGGTAAGTATTGGGTATGCGGACTTTCGATAAAGCGCAATGCCAGTTGAAGGGTATCACCTTCCCATCCGTATGCACCAACAACTTTTGCAGGAGGCATATCTTTGGCAGAGCCCAGGAGGTTGGGACCCGGCATGAGTGTCTCACCTTTGATCCAGCGGCCGGCACCAAAGACATTTACTATTTCTGTACCGGCTGATTTTGTGTTTAAAATACAACTATCACCGGCAAAGGTAAACTGCAATGATGTTGCCAGAAATGCATTGTCTTCCATGGTAAAGATCTTTCCTGAGATTTCCTGTGCCAGCTGGGGTGCAACACCTTTATCAGGAACAGGCAGTACCAGGTTGGCCAGTCGTTCCTTCAGCCTGCCTGCCATTTCAGGATTCTCAGGCAGCTTCTCATCTCTCAGCGCCGGGTACAGGAATTTCCAAACCAGTTCCATTTCGCTTCCCATGTCGGGTGATTCCGAGGTAATGGCAATCACGGCGTCTTTATCGGGCATTACAAAAATGTACTGACCGAAGGCACCGTCGGCCCGATAGGCATTGTTCCTGCAGCGCCAGAACTGATAGCAATAGCCATGATTCCATTCGTTCTGTTCCATTTCAGGCGGAATGGAATCGGGTGACTGGTCGATCTTGAAAGAAGTAGCTTCTTCAACCCATGCCGCAGGGAGGATCTGTTTGCCGTTCCATTTCCCCTTTTGCAGGTAGAGCTGTCCGAATTTGGCCATGTCCTCGGTTCTTACACGAAGGCCCCATCCTCCGGTGTTGATGCCCCTGGGATCTTCTTCCCAATCCATACCCTCAATAGCCAGGGGTTGAAAGAGTCTCGGTTTCAGGTAATCGATCACCTTTTCCCCGGTAACTTTCTGGACAATGGCAGACAGCATGTAAGTGGCCATGGAATTGTAGAGGAATTTGGTCCCAGGTTCATTAATGATGGGCAGGGCCAGAAACGATTTCACCCAGTTGGAATCAGCTGATCTTACGGTAAATGTAGGATCGGGATCCTGGCCTACCGACATGGTCAGCAGATCTTTGACGGTAAGGTTGGCAAGATACGGGGAGATTGTGTCAGGCAGATCCTCGGGAAAGAATGAAACCACCTTGTCGGTAACGGTAATCAGCTTCTCGGTAACGGCAAAACCAACAGCGGTTGAAGTAAAGCTCTTGCTGGTGGAATACAGGGTGTGCCGCAGGTCGGAACGGTAGGGTGCCCACCAGCCTTCGGCGACCACCTTGCCGTGGCGTACGATCATGATGCTGTGAAATTCATGGGGACTCACTGCAGCAGAATCCAGAAAGCGCATGATGTCTTCAGAGGAAACACCTTCGGCCTCAGGGGTACTGCGAGAAAGTGAAGCAACAGGTTGAACATCGGCTGCCTTTTTGCAGGCACCCATTACCAACAGCAGTGCCAACACTGCCATGGTTACTCGGTTGATCATTATTTTCATAGGGTAAAGATTTATTACTTCGGGTGATTATTAGGCCTGTAATCAGTGCAGGTAATTTATTTTTTTGGCGTTCAGGTTTGTTTTATCAGGATACTTGCATTGCGCAACACAGCAATACTTCCTTTTTCGGCATCAATAAGCTTTTGAATGTCTGATTCCTGAATTTTGGTTACGCCAAGGGTTTTGCATGCGGCTTCATCGAGAGAGGTAAGCATATAAATCTGAATTCGTTTGGCTTTCAGCATCATGGACAGGGCTGTTCCGCCATTGCCTTCATAATTGTTTTCAAGCATGGAAAAGGCAGCCTCAAAACTTCCTGCTTCAAGGTATTTCATGAAGTAGTTTGATCCGATTTTGTCAATACATTCCGAAAGCATGATCAGCTTGCCCCCGTCTTTAACAAAGGCTGCGGCATGGTGAACCGACTTATGCGCCTGTATGAAATTGATGTCCTTGGGATATCCTCCGCTTGATGCCACAACCATATCGTATACTTCACTGCCTTCATACCGGTAATAACTGTCGTGAATCCTGCAGGCATCCAGGAAATGCGCATAACTATCGCCCACCAGCAACCGGCACACCTTGCCCGATGCATTCAGAATTCCATGAATGGAAATCTTCGGCGGCATCAAGGTATCAATTTCCCTCAGGTCTTCAGCCAGCGGGTTGCCATCGAGTTTGCCCGGCTGGCAGCCCAATGCAAGCGACCTGATTTGCCGGTCGAGGAAAAGTCCATGATTGTGGTATACTGCCTTTCTTGACGCCAGTCCGGGAAACAATAGCTTCCTTCCCCCACCGTAACCGGCAAAATAATGATGTGAAATAGCGCCAAAGGTGATCAGCAACGTACTGTTGAATAATTCTTTACGAACCAGGGCAGGAGTTCCCCGTTTTGTAGTTCCGCAATCTTTAAAGACACTTTCATCGGAACAATCGTGGTGCACAAACCTGAATTCCCGGTAGGTTTTGCCATAACTTTCAAAACTCTCATCCTCCGACTGGCGCAAATGGGTGCCGTAGGCAATATAAAAGCAAATACTCCTGGGTGAAGCTCCCCGACTGACAATCGCTTCAGTAAGCCAGGGCAGGTATTGCGGATATCCACATAACCTGGTCTTATCAGAAACTACAACCGCCACTTCCTTGTATTTCAATTGGTCGTCGGGTAGGAATTTCAAAAGTTCCCGCATGAAAGATTCTTTATCAATCTCATATGCCGGCTCTCTGAACTCAGGTGTTACAGCAGTGGCAGGGATGGTCAGGGTCAGTTGTTTTTTGCCGTATTTAAGTGCTGTAGTCATGAAGTGGTTTTTTTGTAAATGTAGGAAAAGTTGTTGAATTACCTCAGGATTCGGCGCCCTTGCTACCGGAACTTCAGATCACCTTCATTCGCCAAGGATGGCATTAATTAGCACATAGGGTATGCTCAGCGTCGTTTCTCCCAGCAGACCAGCCTCCTCATTAAGCCGGGCTTCAATTTTATCAAATACGGACTCAACCTGGCCGGCAGGCAACAGCTTAACCCACGATTCCATGAATGCCATCCGGATGAAATAATGATTCAACATGGCCGTGCCGCTGGCAAACCGGTAATTAAACTGATCATGCTCCATATCTTTAATATGGAATCCATGAGCGGTAACGCTATTCAGAATTTCATCAAGCGGTCTTCTTTTCACATAGATATGCTGCTTCATTGCCGCCAGTTCCTCCTCCAACCCGGCTTCGCTGAGAACCTGGCCGAACACCGAATAAAACTCAATCATGCTTTTATCCAGGTTCATGGTAAAGACAAGCTGCCCACCGGGCCGGATCACGCGCGCACATTCCGAGAAAACCTTATCCTGGTCCTTCACATTGTTGATCCCGTTGTTGCTCACGATCAGATCCACCGACCGGTTATTAAGAGGAATTGACTCGGCATACCCCTTGATCAGTTTTGCATTGGATATTTTGTAATATTTTAGCTTTGCTTTTACAGCTTCATGTGCGTCCTCCCAGGGATCAATCCCATAAACCACAGCATCTGAACCCAGTCGCATGGCCACCTCAGTCAACGGAAAACCGGTGCCAAAGCCAATGTCAAGAGCCGTAAGGCCTGGCCTGTATTTAATATAATCAAGGAGCTTGAGTCCAAATGGAGCCGACCACAATGGCAGCTCATCGTATATTTTAGCCAGTCCTTTTAAATCAATAAGATGATCCAGGTAATTTTTCATAGAACAAATGGCAGTTTAATTCAGCATCCGGAATCCGTATGCTACATTGATGACAGCAACAACAAAACACCTACAACATCTACTAAACCTATAATAATTGAAGCGATAGCAAGTCCCTTTCCCTTATATTTTCCAGGATGCCTGTTGATTTTTCCAATGCTTACGGAGCCTGCTATTATGGCAAAGATCCCAAGTGGTATTCCGGCAATAAAAAACCCAAGCAGGCTTGCTATGAATCCTGCCGTTCCCATTCCTTCTGACTTCTGATGAGCCGGCTCCCTGATGGTTTTGTTTGTAGTTTCTGTTTGTATAACAGGAGCTACCTGGTCAAAATAATCCCTTGTGCCATTGGGGTATTTGATTACGAATACATCTGATTTCAATATGGAAATAAGCGGGCCTGCTAAATTCTCACATTCCCTGTATTTGATCTCATTCAGGCCAATCTCAATTACCTTGGCTACCAGGATGTTGCCGGCTTTGAAAACAACGGTGTCACAATCAACAATTGAGTCTCCTGCAACAATCTTTCCTTCAATATATTGCAAATGGCGCATATTGTCAGAAGCAGGTGCCGCAGCAAAGGCAACCGGAAAAACGCCGGCTACATCGGCAGAATTCTGTATTTCTCCCTGTTTTGCCTGAATCAGAACATATTCCCCGGCCATGCGATTATGCGCCGGCAAAGGTTGTAAGCCAGACAAATGCAACAACTGCCCTTGATGATTGCCTGATGTAACTTCTGAAAGCTGGTAAGCAGGTCGATGGTTTTTAACAGTCTTGCGTTGTGCAAAGTAAATTGAAGGGTTTTTTCCGATCTCTTTATGGCCCGACCTGTAAGATCGGCTTTTGGAGAAATCAGGACATGGAACTGCAGTTTTTTTTGAATTGCCACATGCCACGGCCAGCATAGAAAAGATGATCCCTGCTGCAAGAACAGGGTAAAAGGCTTTGAGAATTTTCATATAATGTTTTTTTCATGAACATGCTTCTTTTTCCCCTCAAACGCACTTCCCTACTACAAGATTCAAATATAATTGTTTTTTATGAGGATTGTGAATTTTGAATACAATTCTGCTTAATAGCGTAATCAGGCATTGCAGCCAAAAGTAACAAACAAGCAAACCCGTATTTCAAATTGGCACCCGAAGTAGATGCCGGTGCACTGTTTTTTTCCTAATTTTAACCTGTTAAAACCGCATCATTTCAGCAACGCGTACAAGTTATGAAAGCCATGGTCCTCACCGGATTAAACCGGTTACAGCTGGTTGAAAAACCGGATCCCGAAATCAGCAGCCCGGATGAGGTGCTGATCCGTATGAAGTCGGTAGGCATCTGCGGTTCCGATATCCATTATTACCAGGAAGGTAAGATTGGCAGCCAGGTAGTTCAGTATCCGTTTACGGTAGGCCATGAAGGAGCCGGAATTATTGAAAAAATTGGTAACAATGTAACCCGGGTGAAGCCCGGCGACCACGTAGCCATTGACCCGGCCATGCCGTGTTTCAGTTGCGACCAATGCATGGTAGGGCGGTTTCACACGTGCCGTCATCTGAAGTTCCTGGGTTGTCCGGGACAGGCAGCAGGATGCCTTTCTGAATTCCTGATCATGCCTGCAACAAGTTGCTTTGTTTTACCCGGCAACATGACGCTGGACCAGGGCGCACTCTCAGAACCACTGGCCATTGGAGTGTATGCAACACGCCTGTATGGCTCATTACAGAGTAAGACCATCGGCATACTGGGTTCGGGCCCCATTGGAATAAGCGTATTACTGCCTGCCCTGGCCGGTGGAGCCAAAAAAGTATACATGACCGACAAAATAGATGCAAGGCTTGCCCTTGCACAGAAGATGGGTGCGCACTGGACCGGCAATCCCGACAAAGATGATGTTGTTGGTGACATACTTAAAACGGAACCCCTGCAGCTTGATGTTGTATTTGAATGCTGCGGCAAACAGGAAGCCGCTGACCAGGCCATTCAACTGCTTAAGCCCGGTGGCCGTCTGATGGTCATCGGCATCCCGTCATTCAACCAATGGAGCTTTGACGTGGACAGTTTGAGGAGAAAAGAAATTGACATACAAAGTGTACGAAGGCAGAATGAGTCGGTTGAGCTGACACTCAACATGATCGCCGATGGCAGGATCCAGCCCGACGCCATGCAAACCCACACTTTTGACTTCGACCAGATTGGAACGGCTTTTGAAATGGTAGCCGGCTATAAAGACGGTGTTATGAAAGCCATGATCAATTTTTAAAATGTAGCAACAAAATCCGAATACCATGAAAAAATCAATGATCAGCTTACTGCTGGCAATATGCTGTCTGCAGCTTTATTCCCAGCATCTTCCGGTAAACAAGAATACCTCGCCCGAGGCGAAAATGCTGCTCGAATACCTTTACAGGCTTCAGGGAAAACAAACCCTTTCGGGGCAACACAACTACAATCAAAACCTGAACCAGTACATGGATACGGTTCAGTCAATAACCGGAAAATACCCTGCCGTGTGGGGCACCGATTTTATTTTGAACGGAACTACCGACCGGGGACCCGAAATTGTGAAAGAAGCTGTTAAAAAATGGCAGGAAGGTTATATTGTAACATTGATGTGGCATGCAGGCCGGCCGTTTGACAATCCCCCCTTCGGATGGAGGGAAAGTATTCAGGGCGAGCTGGATGAAGCCCAATGGAAGGAATTGACTACTCCCGGAACACCTTTGAATAAGCGGTGGGAAGCACAGGTTGATAAAATAGCGGGGTATCTGAAACAATTGCAGGAGGCGAAAGTTCCCGTGCTCTGGAGACCCTATCACGAAATGAACGGTGTATGGTTCTGGTGGGGCGATAAAAAAGGGCCCGAAGGTTATCAGGCACTATGGAAAATGATGTTTGAACGGTTCACCAATGTACATCATTTGAATAACCTGCTTTGGGTTTGGAATGCCAATGCCCCGAGAGATATACCCTTTGACCAGGCATACCCTTATCAGCACTTTTATCCCGGTCATGAATACGTTGATGTGCTGGCCACTGATGTGTACCATTTTGATTACGAGGATAGGGATTACCTGGAGCTACTGGACCTGGCAGATGGCAAACTGATTGCATTGGGAGAGTGCGGTGAATTGCCCAACACACAAATATTACAGGTCCAGCCCGGATTTTCCTGGTTCATGGTATGGGCAAACTGGATACAGATTGACAATTCACCACAGCGGGTCAGGGAGATCTATGACCATCCGCAGGTGATCACACATGATGAGGTGAAGTTTTAAAACACCCTAATTCTCAAAACTTGTAGGTCAGCGTAAATCCCTGGCTTTTTATTCCAAAGGAAAGCGTATTTGCCTTTCCCTGGTAATATTTTATTTTCCGGGAACCGATGGAACTCATGGTGATTCCTCCGGCCAAAAGACCAACACCTATGCCAATTGACAGAATACCGAAAGCAGCCTTGAGGTCATCACTGGAACTGGATTCCTCGTCTTCATTATAATAATAATCATCTTCCGTTTCCCAGTAACCTGAAGGGAGTGTGGCAAGCAGAACGGTGCCGGTCATGGCCAGCCCTGCCCCGATACCGGTCATTACAATTCCTCCGTTTCTCACCTTGGTGAAGGTTTCTACTTTGCGTTCATACAATTGCTGGTAATGATCCTGGGCGATACCCGGTAAAATAGTGCAGCATAACGCCAACAACAATAGCATTAACTTATTCATAACAATGGGTTTAATGGTTTCCAATGCAATTATAGCAAAAAATTGATTTCATTGTGATAACCGGTTATCAACTTTCTTTCATTCCTGTTTTTATTATAAATTTAGGCCGGCAAACCAACTGTTTATTATATGGAAATGACCTCAGGCCCGATTACGCTGCGGCCGTTCAGGGAATCTGACGCCCCTGTAATGGCCAGGCTGGCCAACAACCCCAAAATAGGAAAAAACCTGCGGGACGGTTTTCCTTACCCTTATACGCTGGAACATGCAAAGCAGTATCTCAACCTGTTCATGCGCTACAACACCTATTTTGCCATTGAATACCAGGGTGAGTATGTTGGCAATATCAGCCTCACGCCGCTGGAAAATGTGTACCGTAAAACTGCGGAAATTGGTTACTTTTTGGGTGAACCCTACTGGAACAAGGGAATTATGACCGCCGCCGTGAACCTGATCACGGAATTCGGATTTAAGGAGTGTGGCTTTGCGCGTATTCATACCGGGGTTTATGAATACAACCCGGCCTCTCAAAAGGTGCTGGAAAAATGCGGCTATACCCGTGAGGCTGTTTTCAGGAAAGCCATTTTTAAGGAAAATCAGTTGTGGGATGAAGTCCGATATGCCAAAGTAAACCCGGAGATTGAGAAATGAAGCGCTCGTATATCGCCATCATATTGATGCTTGGCTGCAACCTGTTATCGTGCAATGCCAAAGAAAACACGCTGATCAATTACGATAAATCCCTGCCCGATCTGATAAGGGACATGCGTGTTGATGCAAAGAAAATTTCGGTTTTAATTGACAAATCGGATTACAAGCTCACCCTGCTGTGTGATACTGTGGTCATTAAGGAATATCCGGTGGTATTCGGAGGAAACCCGGTTGACGACAAGCTCAGGCAGGGAGACCAGTGTACACCGGAAGGGAACTTTCAAATCATTTCAAAGTACCCACATCAGCACTGGTCTAAATTCATCTGGCTCAATTACCCAACCCGGGATTCCTGGGCCAATCACAACCGGGCCAAAGCCGCGGGCACAATTCCTGAAGATTCCAAAATCGGAGGTGAGATCGGGATTCACGGTGTGCCCAATAACCTGAACAGCCTGGTTGATTTGAGAAGAAACTGGACACTCGGCTGTATCTCCATGAAAAACAACGATGTGGATGAAATCTATCCGTATATAAACAAAGAAACAAAAATACACATCAGAAAATAATCCCCTTTGAACCCATGGAATTATCTATCATTCATCATAACAACAAGACAATCGCACAGCTTATCCATCACGAAGCCTGGTTGACCGATATTGATGATTTTATCGATCTGTTGGGAAATGCGTCGTATCAGGGGGCAACCGGAATCATTGTGCACGAAAGCGATTTATCGCCGGAGTTTTTCGACCTGAGCACCCGTATTGCAGGGGAAATCCTTCAGAAGTTCTCCAATTACCGGATGAAGCTGGCCATTGTGGGAGATTTCGATAAGTTCCCCAGCAAAAGTCTGAAGGATTTTATATACGAGAGCAACAAAACAGGGCACATCCTTTTTGTCTCCACGTTGGAGGAAGCCACGCAAAAAATTGCAGGATGATTTCATACAGCACATAAGCAACCTTTTCAAAGAACACTGCATCCTGCTTCAGAAGAAAACCTGTTAACACCAATATATGAATCGCCTATGAAAAAACTATTCATTTTTTTGTTATTGCTCCTGGCTGTTCCCGTTTATACTGTCCTGGGACAGGAGGCACCGATAGAAAAAAAAGGACTGCTGAAATCGTTTTATATTGAGGCCGGCGCGGATTTCATCAGCTGCTATGAGCCCGATGACAAGGACTATATTCGCGGAGATGTGAATCCGAATCCCTATTATTATTATGAAACAAGTTATATGTCGGCCCTGCTGTATAAGAATTACCTGGGCGCCAAGTTAGAAATCAAAATAATGGATGACATGATTGGTGTGTTAAGCGGTGTAAGATTTACCCGCATGGAAGGATCGCTGGGAAAAAACACCTACTGGTCTGACCGGAGTGATTTTCTTTACCTGCTGTATCGGCAATCGGGCACTACCACCGAATACCTGAAAGTGAGAGACATCACCCAGATCTCGTATTATGCCGGAATACCTCTGGAGTTCAGAATTTACCCGTATAAAGACCGGTTTATTCAAATGTATTATAAAGTTGGTGCTGATTTTAACATGCTTCTGGGAGGCAAGACCAAAGTGAAATTCGTGGAAAGCAGCATGAATCAGTATGAAAGCGATGTAGAAAACCTCATTGAAGATCCCTGGAAGTTTTACTCCACCTTTCAACTGGGTGTTGGTATGAAAATAGGGAAAGCGGGTAAACCCGGAGTAAACCTGGAAGCCTGCGTACCTGAGTTCATTGCGGCCAATATTGACAATTCCTTTGTTTCGCCCGATTTTGGTGGCGGGTTCAGGCTGAGTATTCGTATACCCTTATAAAAACCGGTGCCATGAAAAAGAACATACACATATACACCATTTTAGCTGTCATCTTTCTGTTGTCTGCCTGCAGCATGTCAGATTATGAACTTGAAAAATCGGTATTTCGTCCCGATCCTGTTTATCCAAGCCTTCCGGAATATACCGAATGGGGTTACAACACCTTTGGCGCCTATTATGACCGCAAACTGTTCATATACAACAATGATAAAGTGCCTGCCAAGATGATTAACACAGGCGGAATTACCCGGTTTATGCTTACAGGAAATATGGGCGAGGTGGACCATGACGGCTATTATGATTATTATGACTCTTACTACCCTTACGGCGACATGTCAATGACTTTTGAACTCCCCGGTTTTCTGCCGGAAAGCTATGAAGATCTTGTACAACTGAATGATACGGTCATTGATCTGACCGGAACAGGCGTACAGGTGGTCACCGTTTTGAACAAGGATACCGTGGAAATGGATCTGATCAAAGGCGAGCTTGAGTTTACCAAGGCCCAGTTTCTGATGGTTGACCAACAGCCCATTCACGTGATCCTTTCGGGCTATTTCGGATATCAGGCTGTTGTTGACGGAATTCCGATAAGTGTTTCCCATGGGCGGTTTGATGTGGGTGTGGGCGAAGCCAATTTTTTCAGGTATTGAAAATTCTTGTTTCTGACGGGTTTCGGCTCAGGCTGTGCCCATAGCCGTCAGGATAAGAATAGCTTAACATGACATTATATCATTCATACCTACCGGACTGCTTGGTCGCCTGCCTGCCGGCCAGGCAGGCAGGCAGGCAGGCGTAGTCTCCTGACTACGCTCCTTTTTAAGGCTTTTTATACAGCCTGTTTTTTTTAAGGATATTCCATTCCTCAACAAATCAGTTCGTATTGTCATCGAATTTCCCCGTTTCATCAGAAAAAAAAAGTATTCATCAGGCAATTTCATAATATTGTCTGTGAATTTAGATGAACAGCATGGATCCGGTAATCATTGAACCTACAAATTATTCGCCTCAGGTTGTTTTTGAAGCCAATGGCAACCTCTCCATCAAAGGGAGATCGCTCATGCTGGATGCCGTATCTTTCTATCAACCACTTATAGAATGGGCTTCATCACTAATCACACCTTCGGTGAATCTCAATTTCGAGCTGGATTATTTCAACACCTCCTCCTCCAAGAAATTGCTCGACTTATTAAAAGTTTTCGACAACAACAGGAATGTAAACGAATTTATAGTACATTGGGCCTTCGAGAATGACGATGAAGACACCCTGATGAAAGGACAACTCTTTGAAGAAAGATTAAAAAACGCCCGGTTTAATTATAAAGAACTTTCAGGAATTTAGTATTTGTTAAATAAACCTTATGGAAGCCTCATTACATTGCCCGAATATTGACGATTGCCCGGTTTACCAGAACAACGTCATCCATAGCGAAATGGTTGGGTTAACATACCGCAGCCTGTATTGCTTACAAGGAAACAAGAAATACAAGACCTGTAAAAGATACCTTGCGATCAACAGGTTTGGCAAGGTGCCCCGTAATATTCTTCCCAATTCTGTGGCTCCCATTGATGAACTGGCCGCCGTTGCCGAGGTATTCTAATCTTCCTTTCTGCTCACCAGCATGTAAAAATCGTTTTCCAGGGGCAGATAGCCCTGGTCATAACAAAAATAGTACACCGTTCCCACTTTGGTGGTGTACAAATTTGTGAGGAAACCAAAATTAAACCCTTTCTTAATCAGTCTTGATTTATGAACCCGGATTTTGCCTTCCGGATTCAATTCAGCCATGATATTCCGGTTTCTCTTCAGGATGCCGTTGATCTTCCTTACATAAAGACTGCCTGCAACACTTTTTAACCTGTTGTTATAAGTGTTTCTGCAAGCGTCGGAACAAAACTTCTTGTCGGTTCGACCACGCAGTAATTCGCCGCATTCAAGGCAGGTTTTTTCCATATCTATTTGTTTTTCTGCCGGATATCCGATTGTACACAGGTACAAACGATTATACCCGGTTACAAATGACAGTAAGTAATTATTAACCGAATCTGCTGATTGATTGTCCGTTACTTTGTTTCATCAAATCAAACAATTGTTCACTTAACCAGTTTTCAACCCTTAAATTTAATCATTATGAACACACTACGCAACAAAGTTCAGCTGATCGGCAATCTCGGTCAGAATCCGGAAATCCGGACTTTCGACAACGGTAAGGCACTTGCACGCTTTTCCCTGGCCACAACAGATTCTTACTATGATTCGAACGGTAAAAAAATAACCGAAACGCAGTGGCATAAATTGGCAGCCTGGGGTAACCTGGCCAAAATAGCCGAAAAGTACCTGATTAAAGGCAGTGAAATTGCCGTTGAAGGAAAACTCACCCACAGGTCGTATGATGACAAGGATGGTAAAAAATGCTATATTACCGAAGTGGTTGTTTCCGACCTGGTGATGCTGCGGAGCAAGAATGCCGAAGAATAGTCGGGCTGATGCACACCCGGCTATATGCTGAACAGGTTGCCGGGTGTGCTTTCTGTTTGAATGTACAGATTCCCGGCGTGAATGTTTTCTTTTTTGTGTAATTTGGCTTTAGAAAACCAATGCCGGGAATCATGAGTAAGCAGGTTGTCGAATCCTGTCCCTTTTGTGATCAAAACATCATGAGTTCTGTATTTTACAGGCAGGGTAACACACTTGCCCTGTACAACATTGCTCCTGTTTTGCCCGGACATTCCCTGATCATTCCAGAAAAGCACATTACCAGCCTGCTTGATCTCAGCCAGGTGGAAATGCTTGAATTTTTCAATACGGCCCGGGCCGCACTTCGGATACTGATGCAAGCTTTTCATACGGATGCATTCGACTGGTCGGTTCAGGAAAAACCCGAAGCCGGGCAAACCGTTGAGCACCTGCATCTTCATATAGTACCCCGGTTAAAGGGTGACCTGAAGAAACCGGGCGACTGGTATCCGTTGATACAACAAAACGATACGGAGATCATCGACAGCCTGAACCGCCAGCGGATCAGCCGTGACGACATGCAAAAGATCATCAGGGAACTCAGAAAAACAGCCCGGGAATTGTTTCCTGAAAGTTTTTAATGCAGTGTATTGATATTCTGGGGAATTAGTCATAACTTTTACCCGTTAATCAGGTAAAGCAGTCAGAAATTTCAATTCATTATTCACCAAAACATACCCTATGAAATTGTATATCGTTATAGCCTGGATCAGCGCTTTGCTTGCTGTGGTCATGATGTTGCTCGGAACCATTTCGCTCATCATGCAAAATAACCTCCTCGGGGTAAGGCATGAGGCAAATTTCTTTGTTGTGGCAAGCAGCCTCCTGCTCCTTGCAATTCTTTGTGTTCTGGCCCGGCAGGGTTGCAACAATAAAAAAGATTAGTTCTCCTCAGTCCGCTTCTTTTTAGGCGGAGGCACCGGATCATAACCTTCTGTGCCCCAGGGATTGCAACGCAATATCCTCCAGATCGCCAACAAACTTCCACGGAATATGCCATGTGCTTTCAATGCTTCTATGGCATATTCCGAACAGGAAGGGATGTGCCTGCAACTGTTGGGAATAAGCGGAGATATGGAATATTTGTAAAACCTGATGGGCAGGATCATCAGCCAGATGACTGCCTGATGTATGTATTGCAGTATTTTCATGGCAGCTGTCAATTGCCGGAATACTCAACAAAGTTTCTTTCGGTTTCATACAATACCACCTGAATCACAAATTCCCTGCTGATTTGTTCACGCAAAATATTCCAGATGGAAATGGCAATATTTTCGGCTGAGGGAATAACTCCCTTGAAATCCGGCACATCCAGGTTCAGGTTCTTGTGGTCATACCGCATGACAATGTGTTCATCAACAATGTCTTTCAGCTTTTTCATGTCGAATACATAACCGGTTTCGGGATTGACCTCCCCGGTCAACTTCACTATCAGGTCGTAATTATGACCATGATAATTAGGCAGGCTGCACAGTCCGAATACCTCTTCATTCTTCCGGTCATCCCACTTTGGGTTAAAAATCCGGTGTGCTGCATTGAAATGCGATTTGCGGCATACGGTAACTTTCATGGCTTTATGTTTTAAGTTTCCACATATTCATCATATTGTTTACTGCTTTTCACTAGCAATTCAGTGGCACGGGCTATCTGTTCGGGCCTTCCCATAAGATACACGATATCCCCCGGTTCAAAAATAGTTTCCGGATCCGGGTTGTCCATCACCTCTTTGTTCCGGAGCAGGGCAGCCACGGTAACACTATAAATATTACGCAATTGCAGTTCCACAATACTCTTGCCGATAACCCTGGAGCTATCATCGATTCTGACCGCCGAAATTTCAAAATTGGCAAACGTGCGCAGTGCCGAAAGGTCAGTTCGTGCTTCCTTGTCCCTGAAAATGCCGTAATTGTCATCCCTGATCCTGCCCAAAACAGTTTCTATTTCCCTTCTCGGAATCAGGAGTTTTGCGAGTACCCGGTCGAAAAGCTCAATAGAAGTTTCAAATTCTTCGGGAATTACTTTGTTGGCGCCTATGGTATATAGCTCTTCAATGTCTTCAACTTTTTTAGACCTCACAATAATGTATGCATGCGGGTTGATGCTCCTTACTTTTTCAATAACAGCCATCGAGGTGATCAGGTTTCCGATTGAAATTACCACAATATCAGCTTTGTCAACATGCGCTTTTAATAATATCGGATCATTCATGGCATCGCCATAAATCACGGTCTCTCCTTTCAGCTGCCTTTTTCTGACGGCGTCCGGGTCAAATACAATGGATACATAGGGCAAATCCAGATTCCGGGCCATTACCGACAGATTTAAAGCCCGGGAGTCTTTCCCGATAAATACCAGGTGGTTTTTCAGTTCCGGCAGTTCCACCTGGGGAAGCGGAAAGATACCGTTCACCAGCTTGTCGGGCAGTGGCAACCGGAGCAGCAGGTTTGAAACGGGCCTTGAAACCTCCATGAGCAATGGAGTCAATGCCATGGTAATAACAGCTACGGCCAGAAAAAGCTGGTAATAAAATGATGAAATGATCTCAAAATCAAGTCCCATTTTGGCCAGAACAAATGAGAACTCCCCAACCTGGCACAGGGCAAAACCAACCATGATGGTACCCTTGAACGTGTGCCCCAGCAGAAAAGCAGTTCCTGAAGCCATCAAGGCTTTAAAGAAAACGACTATGATTACGGTAAGTAAAACCAGCCATGCATGATCGGCAACAAAATTAAGATCAAGCAGGATACCGATGGATATGAAGAAAAAACTGGCAAACAGGTCTTTCAGCGGAATCAAATTGCCGAAGGCACTGTGGCTGTATTGCGTATCAGAAATCATAAGTCCTGCCAGAAAGGCACCGAAAGCCAGCGACATGCCCAGTTCAGAGGTGAGCAGGGCAACGGCCAGACAAATCAGCAGGATGCTCATCATGAACAATTCCTGGTTGCGGGTCATGGCAATGGCATGCAGGAGTTTGGGCATCAGCCAGCGGTTGCCCACATATATGAATCCGATGATGAAAAGTGCCTTGAATATGAGCAGGAGAAACTGATGTCCCTGGTCGGCTATCTGCCCGCCTAGCATGGGCGTGAACAGCAGCAGGGGAACCAGCAACAGGTCCTGAAATATCAATATGCCCAATACCGTACGCCCGTAATTGGAGGTAAGTTCAGCCCTGCCCTGAAGGATCTTCAGCACCACCGCGGTACTGCTCAACGCTGTAAGAAACCCAAGGAACAACGATCCTTTCCAGTCAATGTCATAACTTCGCGCTATGAAAAGGGTTACCACAACGGTAAGTACCAGTTGCAGGAACCCTCCCAGAAAAACGATCTTTCTGATTTTCAGCAAATGATTCAAAGAAAATTCAAGGCCAATACTAAAAAGCAACATAACCACCCCTATTTCGGCAATTAATTCAATATCATGTGGAGAACTAAATATGCCGAGCAATGAAGGCCCTACTAAAATTCCTGTGAGCAGGTAGCCCAGAATGGTGGGAACTTTTATTTTGGTAAACAGGTAGTTAACAATAGTGGAAAGGGCAAAAATGATGACAATATTTTTCAGAATTCCTAAAGCCATAATGTTTAAATGTTCCTTGCTCTAAAGATAGGAAGCATTCAAAAGGTATGCAATGATTCCAATGAAAAACCTTGAAATTCACGGGTCGTTTTAAGTCATAGGTTGGCCATTGGTATGTATAAAATAAAAGACAGAACCGAACAATTGCGTATTCAAAATTGTTTGTAATTTAGTGCTAAATTTAACAGACTATGAAACTCAGCTCAGAAGCCGAAAATTTAAGAAAAGTGATTGAACATGCCATTGAAGATCACAAGATCACCAAAGCCGAATACGACAAAATTATCCACCAGGCTACTGAAGACGGACATCTCGACCGCCAGGAGATTTCTTTATTAAAAGAATTGCAGGAGATGATTTCCGATAAAACCATTAAGATTGTTCCCTGATTTTGGATTTGAAGAAGAAGTTTGAAGCTTCGCGTTGGAAGAAATTGTTTGAAGTGGTTTCAAATGGTTCCAGGTGGTTTCAGAAATGAACTATATTGAACAACCTGAAACAACTTGAAACAATTTCAAACACTATCAAACTCCATCAAACTCTTTCAAACATTTCAAACCCTATCAAACAATCTCAAACAAATTCAAACGACAAAATCATACAATCCGCCAAACAAATAAGCATGTATTTGTTGCAAACCTTTGGTTGTGCCAACTTCCAGGCTTTTGAGGAAAGAACTTTCAAACAACGCAAACGCTTTTGTTTTGCTTTTTCCGTCTATGCCTTCATCACTGTATGTAAACCATTCAATAAACCGGTTTGCTTTTTTGCTCGGGAATTCTTTGCCTAAGGCAACAATGCCCGTGTAATCCAGCATATCAGTTAAATATCTTTTACCGTCACTTGCTAAAAGTTTCTGTTGGGTAGTGGTACTAACCAACTCGTTTTTTTCTTTTTTCAATTTGGCTTTAAGGTACTTCCAATAATTACGGGTTTTGGTATAATCGTCTTGGTCGGTAAGCAAAGCAACAATATCCAACACGCTAAACCACCATTTGGCGTTTTGCTCATCCCAAACGGCTCGCACTTCACGGTCGTTAAAAAAACGAATGGATATTTTTGTGTGACTCATAATTTTTGTTATGCTGCAACGCTGAAATTTTATACCCAAAGTTATGATAATTTATATCTTGAAATTGCAGTTTGAGGCTGCGCGTTTGAGGGCTTCGCCGTTTGAAGCTACGCGTTTGAACCTTCAAACATTCAACCATTCAAACCCTATCAAACAATATCAAACTCCATCAAACTCTTTCAAACCCTATCAAACCCAGCACCCAGCACCCAGCACCCAACACCCAGCACCCATATTTTTTACATCAAAATGAACTATATTTAACCTCATTTATCTTAATGAGCAGTTGGATTATTGCCTGGATTAACATATAAATCTACTGAATATGGGGAAAAAAGCCATTGAAATTCTGGACCTGGATGTCAAAAAACTCATTAAAATGTTGAATGCTGCTCTGTCTGAAGAGTGGCTTGCTTATTATCAGTACTGGATTGGGGCCCGGCTGATGGAAGGCCCTATGCGTAGCGAGATTGAACCCGAGCTGCTGCTACATGCAACCCAGGAATTGAATCACGCCGTGCTGGTGGTTGACCGGATCATCCAGCTGGGTGGTACGCCGGTAATCAACCCTGCCGAATGGTTCAAACTGGCCCGGTGCAAATACGACGAGCCTTCCGATTCTTATGTGGAAGTCATACTGGAACAAAACCTCAACGGTGAGCGTTGCGCCATTCAACGGTATAAGGAAATTGCCGATTTTACCAGCGGCAAGGACCATACCACACATCAGATTGCCACCACCATCCTGGGCGAAGAACTCGAGCACGAAAACGACATCGAGGATTGGATCACCGATCTTCGGCGGATGAAGGAGGAGATGAAGAAGATCAGAATCTAAGCCTTTAGCCCTGCCTACCGGCAGGCAGGCGTTGGCCTTTGGCTATTAGCTAATATCTAATAACATATAGCTAATGGCTAAAAGCTAACAGCTAATGGCTAATAGCTAACGGCTAAAAGCTAACAGCTAACGGCTAATAGCTAATGGCTAAAAGCTAACAGTTAATGGCTAATGGCTAATGGCTAACGGCTGAAGAAATTGGTCCTGATTTCACCTTTTTGAGTAAGGTATATACCAGCATCGCCAGCAAAGCCCCAAGGAGGGCGCCGCATAATACATCACCTGGGTAATGAACGCCCAGGTAAATGCGGCTGTAGGATACCAGTGAAGCCCAAAAAACCATTCCGGCTGTCACCCAACGGTTTCGGAACAGCAGCGAAAAAAAGGCTGCCAGGGCAAAAGAATTGGCGGCATGGCCCGAAACAAATCCGTAAGAACTCCGGCAATAATCGTTGACCAGGTGAACCAGGTGCCCTATTTCAGGGTCCTTACAAGGTCTGAAACGCTTTACGCCATCCTTCAGCAGGTTGGCAGACTGATCGCTCAGGGTAATTAAAACAACAATTCCCAGCAAAATCCACAACGACTTCCAGCGGTATTTCCAAATGATGAATCCGAGCAGAATGGCATACAAGGGTATCCATTCATATTTTCCGGATACCGTATACATGAACCGGTCGAAAAACTCAGAATGCAAGCCGTTCAGGTACAGCAACCAACGTTGGTCAATATGTTCAAGCGTTTCAATCATCCCCCGATGAATTCAACTCCTTCCAAAGCATATCTTTCAGTTGCTGCAGGTTGTTGCCTGTTTGTGATGAGATGAAAACGCAGGGAAGATCCGGAAGATCTTTCTTCATTTCGCGGATAAGCTCCTCATCAGCCAGGTCGCTTTTGGTGATGGCCAGCACCCGCTTCTTATCGAGTAATTCCGGGTTGTATTCTTTCAGCTCATTCAGCAGAACGGCGTACTCCTTTGATATATCCTTTGCGTCAACCGGAATCATGAACAACAATATGGAATTGCGCTCTATATGTCGCAGGAAACGTAATCCGAGTCCTTTCCCTTCATGTGCTCCTTCGATAATTCCGGGTATATCGGCCATAACAAAGGAACGGGCATCGCGGTAACCCACAATACCCAGGTTGGGGACCAGCGTGGTGAAAGGATAATCGGCAATTTTAGGTTTTGCGGCTGAGATAACCGACAGCAAGGTGGATTTTCCGGCATTGGGAAAACCAACGAGACCAACATCGGCCAGAATTTTCAGCTCCAGGGTATAGTGTCCTTCAACAGCCGGCTCGCCCGGTTGGGCATACCGGGGAGTTTGATTGGTGGCCGATTTGAAGTGCGTATTACCCAAGCCGCCCCGCCCGCCGGGAACCAGGATATGTTCCTCATCGTGTTTGGTAACCTCGCAAATGAATTCCTCAGAATCGGCATGGCGCGCAATGGTGCCCAGCGGCACCTCAATGATCACATCTTTTCCGTCGGCACCGGTCTTATTGTACTTCATGCCATCCTCCGCATGTTCAGCAAAGATATGCTTGCGGTACCTGAGGTGAAGCAATGTCCATAGCTGACTGTTTCCACGCAGGATCACATGCCCTCCGTGTCCGCCATCACCTCCGTCGGGACCTCCCTTAGGTATAAACTTTTCCCTGCGCAGATGTGCCGAACCTGCACCGCCCCTGCCCGACCGACAGAAAACTTTTATAAAATCAACAAAATTCGATTCCATTTATCCCTTGCAGCCGCAGCCACAACCGCTGCCGCCATTTACCTTGTCGATTGCACCACAGAGCCTTCCGAAAATGTCTTCAATGGTTCCCATACCATCAACCGACCGGAATTTGCCCTGTTTATTGTAATACTCAATTACCGGCGCGGTTTCGCGGTTATATACATTGATTCGGTTTTCAATTACATTGATATCCTGATCATCGGCACGGCCTGAAACTTTGCCACGTCCCATCAACCGGTTTACAAGTTCCGGTTTTTCCACTTCAAGTGCAAGCATCATATCTATGGGCGCATTTTTTGTCTCCAACAGCTTGTCAAGTGCCTGTGCCTGTGCATTGGTTCTTGGGAAGCCATCAAAAATAAATCCTTTTGCGCCGGCATTCTGATCAAGTTTCACCTCAATCATACCAATGACCACTTCATCCGGAACAAGTTCGCCCTTGTCCATGTATTTTTTTGCCTCCAGACCCAAAGTTGATTTGGCTGCCAGCTCACCTCTCAGAATGTCTCCTGTTGACAGATGCACCAGTTTGTATTTCTCTATCAGGTTTACGGCCTGTGTTCCCTTACCTGCCCCAGGAGGGCCAAACAAAACAAGATTCAGCATATATTAAGATAATTAAGTTATTATAAATTCAAATGATTCATTACCGGCACTACTCCTCAATTCTGTACAGGCCGCGCAGATTTCTTCCATAGCCCTTGTAATCGAGACCATAACCCACAACAAAATCCTTGGGAATCCGGAACCCTATGTAATCGATCCGGACATCATTGTTAAAATAATCCGGTTTCAGCAACAAAGTGGCCACAAAAACCTGCTTGGGCAATAAGCCCTTAATCTGGCTGATGATACTTTCAATGGTATGTCCGGTATCTATAATGTCCTCAATAATGACCACCGTTTTATCTTTGAGCACCTCGTTAACGCCAATGAGTCTTTTCACATTGCCTGTACTGCTGGTTCCATGGTAAGAAGTGAGCTTAACAAAAGATACCTGGGAATTGAAGTTGATTTTCCGGAGCAAATCTGAAGCAAACATAAAAGCTCCGTTCAGTATTCCGATGAAGACCACGTCCTCATTTATCAAGTCGGTATTGATCTGGTCGGCAATTCTTTGAACTTGTTGTTGTATTTTCTCGGCCGGAATAAACAACCTGAATTGCTTATCGAGTATGTTCAGTTTAACCATGAAAACCGGTTTCAATAAAAATCGCAAGATACGAATATTTGCATTATATTAGGCCTGGAATTAATATTTTGAAGCGCATGAAGCCACTTGTAAGCATCATTATGGGAAGCACTTCGGATTTCCCGGTTATGGAAGCAGCAGCAAAGTTTTTGGATGAACTTGAAATTCCCTTTGAAATAAATGCATTATCAGCTCACCGCACCCCTGCAGAGGTGGAACAATTTGCAAAAAATGCCGAAGCGCGTGGGCTGAAAGTGATCATTGCAGCGGCTGGCATGGCAGCCCATTTGCCGGGAGTGATTGCATCCATGACCACCCTTCCGGTCATTGGTGTGCCCATAAAAGCATCGCTGGAGGGACTTGATGCACTGCTGGCCATTGTCCAGATGCCTCCGGGCATTCCCGTAGCCACGGTGGGAATCAATGCCTCGCTGAATGCCGGTATTCTTTCGGCCCAGATGATTGCCCTGCACGATGAAAAGGTTGCAGCGGCGCTCAAAAAATACAAGGAAGGACTGAAGAAGAAGATCGTTGCAGCCAATGAGGAACTGGCAAAAATTCAGTTTAAATACAAGATAAGGTGATGATGTGTTGATTTGCTGATGTGTTGATGTGTTGATTTGCTGATGTGTTGATTTTGGGGTGTTTCGTATCTGGCAGGTTTGAGATTTGTTTCAGGTAATAACTTATCCCGTTGAAAGCAACGATCACGTTATGCATATTGTTCTCACCACTATTGTTTGCAGCAGGCACTGCGCAGTATTCCTATTTCCGGGGCGATCCGCGTTCCCAGGGCATGTCGCGTGCCGGGGTGATGCTGGCAGATCACTGGTCGGGGCTTGAGAATCCCGCAGGTTTGGCAGGCCTTCGCAAAACCACATTCGGAATATGCTATTCCAACAATTACCTGGTTTCGCAACTGGGAACGGGAGCCGCTTCCTGCGGTATCATAACCACAACCGGCAACTATGGCATCAGCTTCATGTCTTTCGGATATTCCTCATTCCGGCAGAGCGTGGCATCGCTATGCTACGGGAGAAACCTGGGAAAGAAGCTGAGAGCAGGCATCGGAATTCATGGCCTGCTGATCAGCCAGGCGGCAGGTTATGGCAATTTGTATGCCGTGATACCCTCCCTGGGTCTTCAATTTATACCGGTTGAAAGGGTCACATTCGGTATCCATGCTTATAACCCGGCAGGTCAGGAATACATACCTGCGGGATACCTGGTAATACCTGCCGGATGGCAGGCCGGCGTGGGAATCCGGTTTGGTAAGGAAGTATTGCTGTGCTTCGAGGCAGAAAAGAACCGGAAAGAACACATGAATTGTTATGGCGGTTTCGAGATTCTGCTTCATGAAAAGATCCAGGTAAGATTTGGCCTTTCATCCGGAACACAAACTGAAATGTCGTTCGGTATCGGGTTTCGCAGCCCCAGACTGCAGGTTGATCTGGCTGCAACAAGGCATCCGGCACTAGGTTTCAGCCCGGCTATAGGCCTGGCCTGCTCAATTTAGTTGCCGCATATATCAACGGATATGAAGAATAATGCTAATTTTGCCTTTCATTCAAAACAGATTCAGGAGGATGTCAGATCAGCGGAAAGTTGCGATTATCGGAAGCGGAAGTTGGGCAACTGCATTGGCCAAACTATTACTTAACAATTCTGAACAAATCAACTGGTTCATTCGTTCGCAGGAAACAATTGATTACTTCGTGAAGTTCAGGCACAACCCAAAATACATCAGCGATATTGAGTTTGATACTTCCCGCATTCATTTCTTCAGTTCCATTGAAGAAACAATCAGCAATTCAGATATTCTTGTATTTGCCATACCTGCACCATTCATTAAAGAGTCTCTGGAACCATTCAAAGACGACTTTGGAGATCGAACCATCTTATCGGCCATAAAAGGCATAGTGCCCAACGAAAACCTCACGGTGGCTGAGTTTTTCAACAGAAATTACAATGTTCCTTTCCGGAACATCAGCATTATTGCAGGCCCCTGCCATGCCGAGGAAATTGCACTGGAGCGGCTTTCATACCTTACCATCGCATCATCCACTAAGGAAAAATCGGAAGAACTGGCCCCGCTTTTCCGTTGTCATCATGTTAAGGTCAAATCATCAGAAGATATCTATGGCACCGAATATGCCGCCGTACTTAAAAACATCATTGCCGTTGCTGCAGGTATCTGCCATGGCCTGGGTTATGGAGACAATTTCCAGGCAGTGCTGGTTTCCAACGCGATGATCGAAATCAGGAGATTTCTTGCCAAAACATACAAAAGCAAACGGAAACTGCTGAGTTCCCCCTATCTTGGAGACGTTATGGTTACTGCCTATTCGCAGTTCAGCCGCAACCGCACCTTTGGCATGATGATCGGAAAAGGATATTCAGTTAAATCGGCCCAACTCGAAATGAATATGGTTGCTGAAGGTTACTATGCCGTGGCCTGCATACATGAAATGAACCAGAATTTCGGGGTGAAAATGCCCATTACCGACGCGGTTTATCATATCCTGTACGACAAAATTTCTCCTGCTCTTGAAATCAAACTGCTTACTGAAAAATTGAAATAACACGCCATGGATGCATTAAAGATCGATATCAGCAAAGTTTATGGATTTGTACCCAAAACCGATATTTTCAATTTATCGGCAAAAGCCACAGAAAGCGCACAGGCGCTGGAAAAAAAAACAGGCAAGGGAAATGATTTCCTGGGCTGGGTTCATCTGCCGTCCTCAATTTCCGACAATGAGTTAAAAGACATTGAAAAAACAGCCGCCAAAATAAAGAAACATGTGGATGCTGTGGTGGTTATCGGTATCGGAGGTTCTTACCTGGGCACACGTGCCGTGGCTGAAACGCTTTCGCCCATATTCATGCATCTGAAACCGGGCCGTAAGAATCCGGTTATCCTTTACGCAGGACATAACATTGGTGAAGATTACCTGAATGAACTCACCGACCTGCTCAATGACCTGAGATATGCCATTGTGGTTATTTCCAAATCAGGAACAACCACGGAACCTGCTATTGCTTTCAGAATATTAAAGAAACACCTCGAGAAAAAAGTGGGCAAGGAGGCTGCCAAAGACCTCATTGTGGCCATTACCGATGCAAAAAAAGGAGCCCTCCTTACTACAGCGAAGCAGGAAGGTTATAAAACCTATGTAATTCCTGATGACGTGGGAGGCCGTTATTCGGTGCTTACACCTGTTGGATTGGTACCCCTGGCAATAGGCGGTTTCGATATCCGGGCCCTGGTGAAAGGGGCCATCGACATGGAGAAAATCACCTTGTCATCAACCGCTTTTGAAAACAACCCGGCCTGCCTGTATGCCGCAGCACGCACAATGCTCTACCACTCAGGAAAAAAGATAGAGATACTTGCCAATTTCGAGAACAAATTGCATTACCTGGCCGAATGGTGGAAACAATTATACGGCGAAAGTGAAGGAAAGGAAGGGAAAGGAATATTCCCCGCCAGCGTCGACTTTTCTGCCGACCTGCATTCTATGGGACAATACATCCAGGAAGGTGAACGACTGCTTATTGAAACCGTTATTTCAGTGAACCAGCCGGCAACCAAACTGGTTATTCCCAAAGAAGAATCGGACCTTGACGGACTGAACTACATTGCCGGCAAACGGGTGGATTCTGTTAACAAGATGGCTGAATTGGGTACTATGCTTGCCCATGTGGATGGCGGCGTTCCCAATATACGGATAGAATTGCCCATGCTCAATGAGTATTACCTGGGACAGCTCATGTACTTTTTTGAGAAAGCCTGTGGCATCAGCGGTTACCTGCTGGGAGTGAATCCCTTTGACCAACCCGGTGTTGAAGCCTACAAAAAGAACATGTTTGCGCTGCTTGAAAAACCGGGATTTGAAGAGGAATCAAAAGAGATCAAAAGCCGCATCTGATTCCGTAAAATATTACCTCCTTGTATTGAAATAGAAATTATGACAGCTGTGCACGTGGAATTTGAACCGGCTGGAACGGATACCCTTTCCGGAAAATATACAAAAGAAAAACTGACCATCGACATTGTCAGGGCCAATATATACGGAATTGCACTCATTTTCCCCATTGCCCTGGTTTATGGAGTCCCCTATTTCCTGCTCTGGAAAGATCAATTCACACTCGATTATTTCAGGAGTGTGCTTGACAATCCCCATCCAATTCATGTTTTCATGGGTTTTTTCTTCCTGGTCGGGATCATGGTTGGCGGAATCGTTCTGCATGAGCTGATACACGGAATTACCTGGTCGCTGTTTGCTTCAAAAGGCTTTAAATCTATCCGGTTTGGCGTTTTGTGGAATATGCTAACTCCATACTGCCATTGTAAAGAACCTTTAAAAGTCAGGCATTACATCCTGGGAGCCATCATGCCGGCCATCCTTCTCGGAATAATACCTGCTGTTATTGCCCTATTCACCGGCAGTTTTGGACTGCTTTTGTTTGCGCTGCTATTCACCATTACCGCCATAGGTGATTTCATGATCATCAACCTGCTCAGAAAAGAGCACATGGAAGATCTTGCCGAAGATCATCCTTCCGAAGCAGGGTGTTATATTTACAGAAAGAATCCCGTTTCAACTCCGGCTGCATAAACAAGCTGCCGGATATTCTTGATATTACGGAATTTAACCCGTAAATTAGACCAAATTCAAGTCTTATGAAAAAATTCGTACTGTTTCTTGCCATTCTGCAGGTTGTTATGCAGTTGTATGCGACAGAACTCTGGTCGCCTAACGGTAACCTGTTGTTGCATGTGGAATTGATTAACGGAACTCCAACATACCGGCTCGACTATAAGAACCGGTCCGTAATAATAGAGAGTTACCTGGGCCTGGAACTGAAAAACGACCTGAATCTCATGCAAGGATTTGCTATAAGTGATACGGTAAGAACCACATTCGACGAAACCTGGCAACCTGTATGGGGAGAGGTTAAAAACATCCGCAACCACTATAACGAACTGGCGGTTACACTGACGCAAACCAGTACGCAACGCCATATAATAATCAGATTCCGGTTATATGATGACGGTCTTGGGTTCAGGTATGAATTTCCGTTGCAGGACAAGCTGAACTACTTCATCATTAAGGAAGAAAAAACACAGTTTGCCCTGGCAGGAGACCACAAAGCTTTCTGGCTGCCGGGCGATTATGACACGCAGGAATACAGCACGGTTACATCAAACCTGTCGGAAGTCAGAAAATTAATGAACTCAGCCATTACAGGAAATGCCTCCCAGACTCCATTTTCTGAAACCGGAGTGCAAACGCCGCTCTTGCTGAAAAGTAAGGATGGTTTGTACATCAACATCCACGAAGCTGCGCTGGTTGATTACTCATGCATGTCGTTAGACCTCGACGATCAGAATTTCATTCTTGAATCGTTCCTCACGCCCGATGCCATTGGCGATAAAGGCTACATGCAGACACCCTGCATATCGCCCTGGAGAACCGTTATCGTGAGCGATCGGGCTGCTGAACTTCTGGAGTCAAAACTGATTCTGAACCTGAATGAGCCCTGCAAAATAGAAGATGTATCCTGGATAAAGCCCATCAAATACGTAGGTGTATGGTGGGAAATGATCACCGGCAAAAGTTCCTGGGCATACACCGACCTCAACAGCGTGAAGCTCGGCCAGGTGGATTATACCAAAGCAAAGCCCAACGGCATTCATGCTGCCAATACGGCCCATGTGAAGGAATATATTGACTTTGCAGCCATGCATGGTTTTGATGCCGTACTTGTTGAAGGATGGAACGTGGGTTGGGAAGACTGGTTTGGGAAATGGAAGGACTATGTATTTGACTTTGTTACGCCGTATCCCGACTTTGATGTGCAGGAAATCAGACGCTATGCCGCAAGCAAAGGGGTGGAAATGATTATGCATCATGAAACATCGAGCTCGGTAAGAAACTATGAACGACATCTGGACACCGCTTACCGGTTTATGGTTGATAACGGATATCACGCTGTAAAAAGCGGTTATGTTGGCGATATAGTGCCCAGGGGCGAACACCATTACGGTCAATGGATGATCAACCACTACCAGTATGCCCTCACCAAAGCAGCTGAATACCGGATTATGGTTAATGCGCACGAAGCGGTTCGGCCAACCGGATTGTGCCGTACATATCCCAACCTGATTGGTAATGAATCGGCCCGGGGAACCGAGTATGAAGCCTTTGGCGGAAGCAATCCCGATCATACAACCATTTTACCCTTTACCCGTTTGATGGGCGGTCCGATGGATTACACGCCCGGTATTTTTGAAATGGACATTTCAAAACTGAACCCCGACAACCATTCGTTTGTAAACTCAACCCTGGTGCGCCAGCTGGCTTTATATGTCACCATGTACAGTCCGCTCCAGATGGCTGCTGACCTGCCCGAAAACTACAACCGCTTCCCCGATGCCTTTCAGTTCATCAAGGATGTAGCTGTTGATTGGGACGATACACGGATCATTGAAGCAGAGCCCGGTGACTTTATTACCATAGCACGAAAAGCGAAAGGAACCGGCAATTGGTTTATTGGCAACACCAGCGATGAGAACGGGCATGAATCCAGGTTCAACCTGTCATTCCTTGATAAGGGGAAAAAATACATGGCTACCATTTATACCGATGCCCAGGATGCACATTACAAAAAAAATCCCCAGGCCTATACCACAAGCAAAAAAGTGGTCACCAGCAAAACGGAACTGAAGCTCAAAGCCGCACCCGGGGGTGGGTTTGCTGTAAGCGTGATTGAAATGAAGGGGAAGTGATGGGGATGGCGGGGAAGTAATGGGGAGACCATAGCTGTCACCTTAAGAAGCTTACGCCTTTAAAGGCATACGCGTCAACTTAATTTATCACTGATATATTTATAAAATGAATTTCTTAATTATTCAGAGGCATAACCTGCAATCTATGGTATTGTATTTGAGCTTATGTATTTGAATGTCCCCCGCTGGCGGCATAGCCGTCAAGCTAATATTTGTAAAGTATAGATTTTCAATACACGAGAAGCAAATGCCTTGCATGAAAAAACTCCATATTACTTCTTTAAATAACCTTAAATTTGTTTTATGTAATAATGTAAAGGTGCCCTGAAAGGGCAAAAGCAACAGGATAGGGCAACGCCCTATTTATAAGATATCGCCAATCACCAAAAGCCCTGTAAGGGCGATAGCAAGGTTATTAGCCCCAAACATATCGCTCATCAAAATCAACTTTATATTTTTTAAGAAATGCCCGGAATTCATCCTTGAAGGTTATTTTTTTATGATGTTCGCGTTGGTTGGCTATATATGCAACAACAACGTCAATTTCTGCAGGGTTTACAGAAAAAATACCATATCCATCCTGCCAGTAAAAGTTTGAATAATTCGTGCCTTTTGTCTTGATCCATTTTGAAGATTGTTTCTTGATTTCCTCCAATAACTTCA
>JAWOJJ010000027.1:0-2772 GCA_046481675.1 Bacteroidales bacterium
CGTGGTGCAGGAAACATGCTGGGCGGAGAGCAAAGCGGCTTTATTGCCGACATCGGGTTTGAAACCTACACACGAATTCTGAACGAAGCAATCAGTGAACTGAAGGAAACCGAATACAAGGAAGTTTTTGCATCAACGGAAAAGGAACAGCCCGAGGAAGAAAAGAAATACGTGGAGGATTGCCAGATTGATACCGACATGGAATTGTTGTTCCCCGACAACTACATAGCCAACGTAACGGAAAGAATGAGTTTGTACCGTGAGCTCGACCAGATTCAGAGTGAGGAAGACCTGTTGAAATTCGAAAGCAGCCTGGTTGACCGGTTTGGCCCCCTTCCCGGCGCCAGCAATGAATTGCTCGAAGTGGTGCGGCTGAGGTGGCTGGCCAACAGGCTGGGATTTGAGAAAGTTGTAATGAAAAGCGGCAAGCTGATTGGTTACTTTGTTTCGAACCAGGAATCGGCCTATTACAAATCAAAAGCTTTCACCAACATACTCGGGTTTGTGCAGAAGCAACCTGCACGTTTCCGAATGAAAGAGGGAAATAACAAACTTACCTTAACCTGCGAGCCGATCACTTCGGTAAAAGCTGCAAGCAACCTGCTCCGGTCACTCTGCCTCACTGAAAACTGAAACCAGGATCACTTTTTAGCTTTGTGTAAAAGCGCAATCAGTACGGCAGTGCCACTGATCACCAGTCCAAGCGCAAACAAGCCATACCTGATATTCTTCATGCCATCGCCAATGGCATTGTTGACATCGATAACGAGGGTGAAGGAGACGGTAATGAGAAACAATCCCAGCAGCGCAAGCAGAATGTTCCGGACATCACGCAATTTTGATCTTAATTTCGATTTGCCGTAGATCTTTTTTTCAAAATCAGTGTACATCTCTGGTATTTTATAGGTTATCTCGCGATAATGCCTTGATAGCGATGGGAAATTAAGCTAATTAAAGTAAAATAAACAAATAGTTGCAGAAATAAAATTAACAATTTTGCCAAACTTTTATCTTTGAGAAAATTTTCAATGCATGTTTGGTCTTGATCTTTCGCTGACACTTCTGTTGATTTTCTGCATTTTTGCTGCTCTTTCCTTTGAATTTATTAATGGTTTTCATGATACAGCCAATGCTGTTGCCACAGTAATATATACGCATTCCCTGAAACCCAGGGTTGCTGTAATCTGGTCGGGCATCTGGAACTTTATCGGGGTGAATGTAGGGGGAATTGCAGTTGCCATTGGCATCATCAACCTGCTTCCTCTGGAAGCGCTTACCGACGCCAGCATTTACCACAGTATTTCCATGATCCTGGCCCTCATTTTTACAGCCATCCTGTGGAATTTGGGCACCTGGTACCTGGGAATTCCCTGCTCCAGTTCCCATACCCTACTGGGCTCCATTTTTGGGGTAGGTATCGCTTACATGCTTTTGCCGGGAAGCCATGAGATAGCACTTAATTGGGGCAAGGTTAAAGATGTGGGTTTATCACTGCTCATTTCCCCGTTGATCGGATTTTTTATGGCCATGTTCCTGATGTTTTTTTTGAAGAGAATAGTTAAGAACAAAGTAATTTTTAAAGAACCTCCCGCAAAGAAGGCTCCACCCATGTGGATACGCTCAGTGCTGGTACTCACCTGCACCTTTGTAAGTTTTTCACACGGATCCAATGACGGTCAAAAGGGTGTGGGGTTGCTGATGATCATCCTGATTGCCATTGTTCCCGTTAAGTTTGCCATTGATCATACACGTGATCCGCAAACCCTTCACCAAAGCATAACCAGCATGCATGGTATGCTGGCCAGCGTGAATCATGATGAATTATCCACCACAGACAGCATAGAATTCACTACAATAAATACTTTGCTTGATTCACTGGACAAATCACTTGCGGGGTTAACCACTTTTGCCGAAATATCCAAAAAGAGCAGTCTGGATGCCCGAAGGGATATCCTGCTGGTATCCAAGAAATCTGAAACTTTGTTGAAGAGGCTCAACGAAAATCCTATTGCTTCAGTGAATGATTCATGGATCAGAAATTATCGCAGTGAACTTAAGGAAATCCGTTCGTTTACCGAATATGCCCCCATGTGGGTTATCCTGGCCATTGCCCTGTCATTGGGTTTGGGTACCATGGTTGGCTGGAAACGGATTGTGGTTACCATTGGCGAGAAAATCGGTAAAAGTCACCTTACCTATGCCCAGGGAGCCAGTGCCGAACTGATTGCTGCAACAACTATTTCCGTATCAAGCTGGTTTGGATTGCCTGTAAGCACCACCCATGTGCTTTCATCGGGCGTTGCCGGTACCATGGTGGCCGAAAACGGTACCAAGAACCTGCAAAAGAAAACTGTAGCAGCTATTGGTATAGCGTGGCTTGTAACGCTCCCGGTTACCATCCTTTTTTCGGGAGTGCTGTTCCTGGTATTCAGGATGATTTTGGGATAGTTGATAGAAGAGCCAAGAGTCAAGACAGGGACAAATGACAAGGGACGAGAGACGAGTAGCGAACACCGATTTAAGGACCTGCCTAGCCGGCAGGCTTCGAAGTTTTTGGAAAAACACCGAAGAAGAGCCAAGAGCTAACGGCTAACGGCCAACAGCCAACACCCTAAAGGTATTCCATGATCCGGCCGGAGATTTGTAAGAGCGAGATTTCAGCCAGTTTGGTCTGGTATTGTATGGACAGCAGGCGCTCTTCCGCTTCGAGCAGACTTTGTTGTACCTCACGCAATTCCAAACCCGACAAACTTCCGAGTTTATACCTTTCGA
>JAWOJJ010000043.1:0-9082 GCA_046481675.1 Bacteroidales bacterium
CCGATATATTTGATTAATAGCATTAAGTCAGGGGTTAACATACGGGTTATGCGTTTTTGGTAATTAAGGCATATTTTTTGTAGTATTGTCACACGTTATAACCGGTTGTATTATGTCATTCATACTTTCTTTATTGATTGCCGGGATGTCTGCTATGCATCCGCTGCACATTACCTATACCAGCATTGAAATCGACCGGGAAAATGACAGCATCTCTTTGTCGCATAAATTCTTTACTGATGATTTTACGCTGCTTTTTCATCACCTGTTTGAGAAAAAGGTTGAGCCCAAAATGAATCAGGAGTTCAGCACACCGGAACTCGACTTGATTAAAACCTACCTGAGCTACAGGTTTATCCTCACTTCCGGAACCGATACCATTCCGTTGCATTTCCAACACAAGGATCAGGATGATGAATCGCTCTGGCTCTACTTTAAAGGCAGGCTGCCGGATAACGGTTTGAAATCACTGTCGGTTCAGAATCAGCTTTTGCTGGATTTGTATGAGGATCAAACCAATCTGGTTATCATAATTTGTGGAAAAGAAGAAAAAGGTTTTAAATTCAATAGTACCGATCAGCGCGCTGTGTATGAGATCGGGAAACTTTAAAGACGCCGGCAATAGAATTGGGACCGGATTTGTTTTAACTTTGCATGAATGAAAAAATGCGCCTTCATATTTCTTTGCCTTTTGGCACTGCCGGCCGTAACCTTTGCAACGCATAACCGTGCCGGTGAAATTACCTTCAAGCTGATTTCGGGTTACACCTATGAAGTCACCGTTACTACATTTACATACATACTTAGTGCTGCCAACCGGAATGAACTGATTGTGGAGTGGGGCGACAATACACAGTCAGTTGTGAACCTGAACGGATATCCCGGAGATATGCATGGCAGGATTGAACTGCCAAATTATTATTACCGCAACCAGTATACCACTACGCATACCTTCCCGGGGCCCGGCATATACCAGGTTCTCATGCAGGATCCAAACCGGAATTTCGGAATCAAAAATATTCCCAACTCGGTTGATGTGATCTTCTCCATAAAAACCGTCCTCGTTATCAGTCCTGAAATTGGAAAGAACAGCACACCTGTGCTGCTCAATTACCCTATTGACAAAGCTGCGCGCGGACATATCTTCATTCACAACCCTGCTGCCTATGATCCGGATGGTGACAGCCTTTCCTACAAAATGGCTGTTTGCACGGGGCAGGATGGTAAACCAATTGCTGATTACACCCTGCCTGATGCCAGTGATACCATTTATGTAAATCCGGTAACCGGCGACCTGATCTGGTACACACCCGTTGATTCCGGTGTTTACAATGTAGCCATTAATATTGAGGAATGGAGATACGGCGTGAAGATTGGCAATATTACACGCGATATACAAATTGACGTGTATGAAACCGACAACAATCCTCCCGTGAACCCCCCATTGTATGATTATTGTGTTGAAGCCGGCGATGTGATAGAATTCCAGGTTACTACTGTCGACGCTGACAATGATTCTGTCAGACAAACCATGGTTGGAGGTCCGTTTGTGGCTCCCGGTACAAAGGCAACATTTACCAACGTGGCAAAGGGCCTTGGCTTTTCAACATCCACATTCAGATGGCAGACATCCTGTGAACATGTCCGGAAACAACCCTGGCAGGTTACCCTGAAAAGCGAAGATAAAAATGCCGATATCAGCCTGATTGATATTGATAATTTCAACATTACGGTTATTGCTCCTGCCCCTGAAATTGTGGGATCTTCGGCTACCAACACCGACATTACCCTGACCTGGGCCCAAAGTAATTGCGGTCCGGTTGCAGGATATTACATCTATCGCCGCGAAGGTAATTATGCTTATGAACGGGACAGCTGTGAAAGAGGCATTCCTGAATACACCGGTTACACCAGAATTGCCGTGGTGGAAGGGAAGGAGCAGGTGACCTATACTGATGACAACAACGGAGCGGGGCTTGTGCAGGGAATCGAATACTGCTACCGGATAACAGCTTATTATGATGACGGAAATGAAAGCTATTCCTCCGAAGAAGTATGCAACACACTGGTCCCCGGATTTCCTTCACTGCTGAATGTGAGCGTTACTGAAATTAGTGAAACCAACGGTGAGATATTTGTAGCCTGGGCAAAACCACGAAATTTTGACACAGGTTCTGCCCCGGGTCCCTATGTATTCAGAATATACCGATCCGCCACTCCGGATCCCGGCAGTTTTGTTTTAATTGATTCGGTTCTGACGGCAGATCTCAACGACACAACTTACCTGGATGCTCCGTTAAATACGGTGTATTTTCCATACTATTATTCTGTAAAGATGTTTAACAATGCACCCGGCAACAGGTTTGAAATGCGACCGGGAGAAAGCGAAGTGGCTTCATCACTTTATATTAATATCACACCCGACGATAACCAGCTTACTTTGGAGATCCTTAAAAAAGCCCCCTGGGTAAATGAGCAATATGTAATTTTCAGGAGACATGGATCACTGCCTTATGATTCAATTACCACAGTAGACAATTACCGGTTTGTTGATACCGGGCTGCTGAACGGAGAAACCTATTTTTACCAGGTAAGAAGTATCGGCTGGAGGCCTGTTAATGGTTCAATTTACAACAACAGCAATTTGTCGCACGAGAATTCCGGCATGCCTGTTGACCTCACGCCTCCCTGTGCTCCCTTACTTACGGTTGAATCAAAATGCGACAGCGCAACCAATGTGCTTACCTGGACCAACCCGAACCACACCTGCGCCGATGATGTTGTTGGTTATATTGTTTATTATTCACCGGTTATCGGGGGAATCATGGATTCATTGGATTATGTTGACTCACCGTTTGATACAGTGTATTATCACAGGATGAACGACGGCATGTCAATGGCCGCCTGTTATGAGGTTGTTGCTGTTGATTCAACCGGAAACAGAAGTCCCCGCTCTGCCTATTATTGTGTTGACAATTGCGGTTTATACGAGCTTCCCAATGTTTTCACACCCAACGGGGATAACATCAATGATCTGTTTGTATCGAGCAATGTGAACAACCTGGTGAAGAAAGTGGATATGAAGATTTTCAACCGATACGGACAATTGGTTAAGGAGACCTCGGATCCCGACATCAACTGGGACGGAAAATATCGCGATACGGATTCCAAAGTACCATCGGGGGTTTATTACTACATATGTGATGTTTATGAACCCCGGATCACCGGAACTGAAATTCGTACACTTGTGGGATTTATTCATTTATACGCGGAAGGCCATGCTGAAGAGCTTACCAAATAGCAATATTGCCATACCGGTTCTGCTGGTGATGATGTTTACCCTGCCGGTTTTCTCGCAAACTGCCGATGAACAATATCTTGCCGGCTGTGCACATTACATCAGGGGCGACTTTGCTGCTTCTGCTGAAAGCTTCACGTTGGCTATCGCACGTAACAATGCCGATTACCGGCTTTTTATCCGAAGAGGAGCTTCATTGCTCAGGAACAATGAAACCGTTAGTGCCCTAGCAGATTTCAATGAAGCCAATGTCATTTACCCGGGTTGCGCTGACCTCTGGCTTGCAAAAACCTATGCCCTGGAAGGCGATCGGGCCAATGCCATACGGTTGTTGAAGAATCACCTGGATTCACCTTTCAGACTGCCGGAAGACAGCATTAAGAAAGATCCGCATTTCGATCAGCTTCAGGAGACCGCCGAATGGCATTCGCTTTGGCAGAATGACTGGTATGATGATGCGGAAAAAACTGTAGCTGAAGCACGCTATTACACGGCAAAAAAGCAGTATGACCAGGCTATTGCTTTGCTGGATGATGGGTTAAGCAAGGATGTTGCCCATACAGGCCTTACTTTTGCAAGAGGCAAGGTGTTTTTTGAGCAGGGATTGTATACTGCCGCAATTTCCGACTTCACCTCTGTTATTTCCAACAACAGGGAAATAACAGATGCTTTCATCATGCGTGCAAGTGCTTATCTGAAAGCAGGAAGATTCAAGGATGCCATTAACGATTTCAGCAGGGCTTTGAAAAATGATCCCGGAGATTTCCGGCTCTATATAGACCGGGCATCTGCTTATGCAGGCCAAAAGGATTGGCAATCGGCCATCAGGGATATGTCTATCTATCTTAAGTATTTTGGAGATGATATTCAGTCGCTATACCAGTGCGCGGATTATTTCTATGAGGCAGGTGATTACATGAACGCACTCAGGTATTTCAACCAGGTTCTGAAAGAAGAGCCCACTAACAGCATGTTTTACAAGGCGAGAGGAAAGACCTATCTGAAAACTTCCACTTACCAGTATGCCATGAAAGATTTGGCCATGTCGCTTGATCTGAATCCGCAGGATGCGGAAACCTGGATGTTTATGGGGCTGGCAAAAATCAAATCGGGTGACCGCGTGAATGGCTGTTCCGACCTGCAAAGATCAGGCAAAATGGGAAACGCGGAAGCCTTAAAGTATATTATTGATTCTTGCGGACAGAAATAATTTGTTCATCCGGGTCATGCCCATAGCAGTCAAGCTAAGAAAAGCTTACGCCCTTACAGGGCTTATATTCAATGTGTTGACTTTTACACAGGGCTTCGCCCTGTGCTATTTGCTGATGCCCTTTCAGGGCATGAACCCTGTGATGTTGCGGTTACCCTTTACCTTCGGTGAACTCCTTAAATCGGTTCAGAGCATGAATTTATCCACACATTAGAGCCCTGAAAGGGCGTTAGAATCAGCGCAGGGCAACGCCCTGCGTATATAAATGAAAAATAAAACATAAGCCCTGTAATCAATTGATCAAATCCTTAGCTTAACGGTATGGGTTAGAGCACCACAAAAGGGGACAGGGGTATTGCCGGGTTTACCGGATGTTCTTCCTCAGGTTGTTTAAAAATGCCCTCATATTTTCGGTATCCTTTTCTTTAATGATCTCTCTCAAATAATCCAGCTTTTCACTGATCAATTCGAGTTGCTCCAGGGTAAACGGACTGAAGAGAATTTCCGAAAGCAGAAAGTCATCTTCTGAGAACAAACCTTTGGCGATGTCGAGATGTTTCCGGAATGTGGTTCCGGGAGCTTCCTGCTTTTTCATGCAGGCCGCAAAAACCAGGGTGGAAGCAAAGGGTATCGACAACGAATAGGCGATGGTCTGGTCGTGTTCTACAAATGAATACTCAAAGATCTTCAGATTGAAGGATTCGAAGAAACTCCTGAAAAAAGCCTTGCCTTCAGCATCCGACTCGCTGATGATGATGGCGCTCTGGCCCGAAAGATCCTTGAGGTTTGCAAACGTGGGTCCAAACATGGGATGCGTTGAAACGAACCTGCGGCCCGATTCGGGATAGAATTTCTGCAGGCCGTTTTTTACTGAGGTAATATCTGCCAGGATGCAATCGTGCCTCAGGAATGGAAGTACTTCCCTGAATACAGGCACGGTAATTTCGAGGCTCACAGCATTGATAACCAGGTCGGGATCAAATTCCCTGATTTCTTGGTAAGAAACCAGCTTGACCGTGTTAAAGAAATATTTCAGGCGCGTGAGGTCGCTGTCAAATGCTGCCACTTCATAATCGAGGCATAACGATTCGATCAGCCACGATCCCATTTTTCCGGCACCAAGTACGAGAATTTTCATTGAAATTTATTTGTAAAATCTATATATTCTTTGGTCGCAATTGTCCCCCGCTGGCCTTGCTCTGCCGAAGCGGCTACGCGAAGGCGCAGCGGGGGTAGGGGGTGGACATTCCGAAATCTCCTCCCCCTGCCCTCTCCAAAGGGGGATAGTTGCTACTTCAAAACACTATTTGTTAAACACCCTGCCAATTCTTTGTTCCTGCATCATCAGGTCGGTAAGTACGATAGCAGTTGCAGCCTCAATTACAACAGGAATTCTCAGTGCAATGCAGGTATCGTGCCGGCCTTCGATTTCCAGGTCCTGCATTTCCCCTGTTTTGATATTCATGGTTCTTTGTTTCTGATGGGTGCTTGATGTGGGCTTTACAACCACCCTGAAAACCAGATCGTTGCCATTGCTGATGCCGCCGTTGATTCCTCCGGCATTGTTGGTTGCCGTGCGGCCATCGGTGGAAATCAGCTTGTCGTTGTGTTCGCTTCCCCACATTTTGGCAGCGGCAAAACCGGCTCCGAATTCAAGTCCCTTAATGGCAGGGATGGAAAAGATCATATGACTGAGAACGGCTTCCACCGAATCGAAAAAAGGTTCCCCGATACCCACAGGCATTCCGGCAGCTCTGCATTCAATGATGCCCCCGATGGAGTCCTGTTTTTCCACTGCCATATCAATAGCCTTTTCCAGGTCGGTCATGCCGCCTATTTCCAGTATGTTGGTTGCCACTGTTACCGGAGCAATTAGTTTTTTTGCAATTACACCGGCAGCTACAATTCCCAAGGTTAGTCGCCCCGAAAAGTGACCACCCCCCCGATAGTCCTCATAACCGCCGTATTTTTTAATAGCAACAAAATCAGCATGTCCCGGACGCGGGGTTTCGTGCAGGCTGGCATAATCCTTAGACCTGGTGTTGGTGTTTTCAAACACAACAGACAGGGGGGCACCTGTGGTATGGTTGTTGAACAAGCCGGAGATGATTTTGGGAATATCAGCTTCCTGGCGGGGTGTTGTTCCTTTACTGCCACTTCGCCGGCGGTTAAAATCTGCGGTGAAATCATCGGGGCTTAGCGGAAGTCCTGCCGGACAACCATCAATGGTGATGCCCACACCGGTACCATGCGATTCACCAAATATGCTGATTCTGAATAGCTTTCCAAAAGAGTTCATAGATGCTAGATTTGCTGAATTTCCAGAATAAACTGGTTAAGTTTCTCATAACTGATCTGTCCCGGAGCAGTTGCGCCGGCTTCATTCAAAGAGGCATAGGTAAACTCTGCTCCGAGAAAGGGGGCAACAATGCGGCTGATTCTGCCCAGATCGCCCATTCCAATGGCAACCAGGCGTCCGGGAGCTTTGTATAATGAAAGAATCTTGGAGTTATCGCGGTTTACATTTACATGGGTGGCAACCTTGGCCAGATCGGCCCCTTGTGAGTAACAATTCTGTACAATCTGTTCCAGTTCTTCCAGATCAGGTGTTTTCTCGTAGTTGTGGTAGGAAATAATCACATCGCACTGGTGGCTGTGCGCAAAATCAATCAGGTGGTTCTTATAAGCTTCGGGAGCTTCATATTCAATATCCACGTAGGTTGAGCCTGCTGCAATGGCAGCCTTCAGCATCAGGGCACGATCCTTGTCTTTTATTTTGCCGGGCCTGCAAGTGGCGATGAGCTTTTTTCGCAGTGAAAACACCTTACGGATTTCCTCGTCGTTAAACTCGGTAAGATCAATCCTGATCTCAGCCATTTCAACCTTTTCGATGGCCTTAAGGCATACTGCCACATCTTTTTCAGCTATACTGGCACAAATCATATTATTGTCTTTTCTAATTGGTTTAATGATAGAGTTTTAACAAGAGCATGACCGATCCGGTCGATAAAAATCATATGCAGGTTTTCTCCCTCTCTTTTTTTATCCATCTTCATGGCATCAATCAGCGATTTCACATCCGGGTTATCCATACTTACAGGCAGTTGCATATTTTGCAGCAACTTCAGGAGCCTTTCGTGATCTGCTTTCTTAAGAAGCCCCAGCTTAACTGAAAGGTCTGAGGCAAGCGCCATTCCGATACTCACAGCCGCTCCGTGCAACATTCCGGTTTTGTGTTCAATGGCGTGTGCAAATGTATGACCAAAATTCAGAATTCTGCGTTCTCCTTTTTCTTTTTCATCATTTTCAACAACGTGCGATTTGATCACAATGGAATCATGGATTATTTTTTCAAGCACTATGGCTTCTTTTTTCAAGGCTGCCTCAAAATTGTTTTCCAGGAAACTGAAAAGCGCTTCATCTTTAATGGCGGCTGCCTTGACTATTTCAGCAAATCCTGATATGTACTCCTTGTCACTCAGAGTTTTCAGCATGGATGTATCCACGATAACAAATTCAGGCTGATTGAATACCCCCAGGATGTTCTTGAACTTCCGGAAGTTAACGCCATTCTTGCCGCCTACGCTTGCGTCTACCTGTGAAAGAAGTGTGGTGGAGACAAAGCCGTAACGGAGGCCTCTCATGTAAATGGATGCTGCAAACCCTGCCACGTCGCATACAATTCCTCCTCCGATGGCCAGAATAAAAGTTGACCGGTCGGCTTCATACATAAGTAGTTTGTCGAATATAAAGTTCAGGGTTTCCAGGGTTTTGTTCTGCTCTCCCAGGCCAATGGCGATTACCGGTGCGGCAGGAAAAGCACGTCCATAGATTTTCAGGATGTTTTCATCGGTAATGATGATGGTTTTGCCCTGGGGCAGGTATTGAGGCAGGTTGCTGATACTTTCACCTACCAGAATTCGGGAATCGCGGGAATCGGTGTGAATTGTAATGGTATGCATTTTGTATTTGGTATGTTGTTATTAGAGATTATAAACTGCAACTGCCTTATAATAGCGTCATTGCGAGGGAGGTACGACCGAAGCAACCGAAGCGAAGCGGAGCTCAACGAAGTTAATCTCTGCAATATCCTGACTCATAAACCTAGATTGCCACGCTCCACTTCGTTCCGCTCGCAATGACGATTGCTACTGCCACTGCTATTGCTACTGCTGCTGCCGCTTCTATTGCTGCTACTCGTCATACTTCGACAGGCTCAGCATGACCCAAGCCGTCTTGGCTCTTGCCTCTTGGTTCTTGGATCTATTACTCATTCATCACCTTTGTCTGGTGGTTAATGGATTCCTCGTGAATGGCCCTGAAGATTTTGATGATGAATTCTTCACCAAGGCCTTTTTTAGCTGCCATCTCTATTTTTGTCCTCAAAATCTCATCCCATCGGCTTGTTTGGAGTATGGTGATGTTGTTCTTCTTTTTGTATTCATCAGATGACGGAGGCGGACCTCGGCATCGTCGGCGACGGCGAGGAGGTCTTCCTCCGACTGGCCCGGGTCCTGGCGGCCGAACGGGACTGTCGCGGCATGGCCGGCCTGGTGTGGCGAGATGACCACGGC
>JAWOJJ010000109.1:0-26285 GCA_046481675.1 Bacteroidales bacterium
ATACGAACTGATTTGTTGAGGAATGGAAAATCCTTAAAAAAACAGGCTGTATAAATAGCCGTAAAAAAGAGCGTAGTCAGGAGACTACGCTCAGCATTCAGCGTAGTCAGGTGACTACGCCTGCCTGCCTGCCTGCTTGCCGGAAGGCAGGCTCAGCATTCAGGATTGACATTCAGTACAATGCGCCAGGCGCAGTTTAGCTTCGCTGAGCTCCCCTCGGTCGGTTGCAACTACGCCTAATAAAATGATTCTTTGCACAGCCTCTGTGTAGTTGTTATAATGAAGTGATGCGTTACTTCTTCAGCAGATCTCTGATCTCGGTCAGCAGTGTTTCTTCTTTAGTGGGATCGGGAGGCAGGGTAGGAGCCTCTTCTTCCTTCTTTTTCATCTTATTCATGGCTCTGATCATTATGAAAATGGCAAACGCAATGATCATGAAGTCGATGAACGTTTGTATGAACATCCCGTAATTCAGTGTAACAGCCTCAATGGCATTTCCGGCTTCATCCATACCGGCTGCCTTCAGGTTGAGCTTCAGCTCGGTGAAATTTACACCGCCGAGTAATAAGCCCAGCGGGGGCATGATTACGTCGCTTACCAGTGAGCTGATTATTTTTCCGAAGGCGCCTCCAATGATGATACCAACGGCCATATCCACCATATTTCCTTTAATGGCGAATTGTTTGAATTCCTGTATAATTTTCATAGTTTATGGATTAAGGTTTAAAAATTCAGGGTGAAGCCAATGGCCAATACTTCCTTAAACTGCACTTTGGAATTATAGGTTTTCATAACGCCATCATCATCTTCTTTGGCAATGGTTACATCGTGGTCATATAACAGATGAGTTGATAGGGTGGCCGATATGAGCTTATTGACTTTCATCGCCAGCAATGATTCCCAGCTCACATCAATGTTTCCGAAGTTTTTCAGGTAATTTGAAAAAAGCTCCAGCTTGGTCTGGAAGGTAATATTTTCCATCACATCCTTTTTCATAAAAGCCCTGAGGTAACCTCCGAATTCACTTTTGGTATGATCACCGGGATCCACCCCGAAAGCTCCGGCATCAGCAAGAACATCGTCGTTTACCAGCGTGAGCTTGTAGGTAATGGGTGCAAAAAAAACGGTGAAATTGTCGCTGGGTTTGTAATCCAATCCAATAGCGCCCAGCAAATATCCAGGTGCCAGAAAACGGGAGATCACCACGCTGTCGTTGGGATAATTGTATCCGTCGGTCATTTGTGTTTTGAAATTGAGCAGGGCGGCATAATACAGCTTATCACTTGCTTTGAGCCCATATTTTGAAGTGAAATCAATACGGTCATCGGTTTTCCACCAATCCTGCTCCTTTTGTTTGACACTTCCGTAGCCCAGTTCAAGATAATTCTCCCAAAGACTTTTATCTTTTTTATTATGCGCATAAAGGTTCAGCAAACCTCCGATCGCTATTGAACTCTGACCTCCTGCTGCCCAGTTGGTCAAAGATGTTTGGGAGGAATTGATGTTGATCACCCCGCCTTTTTTCCATCCCAACAAGGTATCCACCTTTTGGGTTGTCAATAACTTTTCTCCATCAGTAACCTGTCCGAATGCAGCAATTACCGCTACAAGCAACAACGCTGTTAACAATACTTTTTTCATAATAAGAATTTGGTTGTTTGTAAAACATGATTGATATAACTATTCAGGGATTCCCCACTAAACAAATTTATTAAAAACCTACATATTAATAAATATGTATAGTTTCATTAAAAAATACCATACATGATCCTGCCCATGACAAGGTAAATTGAAAGGCCAATGATGTCGTTGGTTGTGGTAATGAACGGACCGGTAGCCAGGGCCGGATCAATGTTGAATTTGTGGAGGACAAGCGGAACAAATGTGCCGAATACCGAGGCAAAAATAATAACCGAAAAGAGCGCAACACTTACAGTAATAGTAAGGGCAAAGGAGTCGCTGAAAATAAAATTGTACAAAAATATAAGTCCCGAAAGGATGATCCCGTTAATAAACGCAACGGATAATTCTTTCATTAATTTGCCTGCAATACCCTGCAGGTCAATGGTTCCGGCTGCAATACCCTGTACCACAATTGAAGAAGACTGCACCCCTGCATTTCCACCCATTGCTCCGATGAGCGGAAAGAAAAGCGCCATTTCGGGCGATATCCTCAGCTCGCTTTCATGCATGCCGATTACCCACGACCCCAGAATACCCCCGGTGAGGCCGATGACCAGCCAGGGAAGCCTGGCCCTGGTCAGCAGCAACACATTATCGGAATGTTCCACATCCTCCGTTATACCTGATATCATCTGGTAATCTTTTTCTGCTTCTTCCTTGATGACGTCTACCACGTCATCAATGGTGATTCGGCCAACCAGGCGGCCAACGGTGTCGGTAACCGGAAGGGTGACCAGGTCATACTTATTCATTATGTTCGCTACCTCTTCAGATGGTGTATCTGTTTTTACCGAAATGATATCGGTTTTCATGATGTTTTTAATCCGTGAAGCGGGGCGTGAAATCAGCAGCCTTTTGAAAGAAACCATACCGTTCAGCACGTTGTCATCATTCACCGCGTAAACGGTATAAAACTCAATTACATCATTGGCCTGTTTCCGGATTTCACGGATACATTTGGCCACATCCCAGTTTTCGTTAACTTTCAACAGCTCCTTGGCCATCAAGCCGCCGGCAGAATCTTCATCGTAACTGAGCAGATCTGCAATATCTCCTGCCTGCTCAACGTCCTCAAGATTTTGCAGTACCTCTTCCTGTTTTGCTTCGGACAATTCGCTCAAAAAGTCAGCTGCATCATCCGATTCCATATTGTCGATTACCTTGCGGGCAATCTCCTCCCCGGGCATTTCTTCGATATACTGTTCACGTTCATCTTCAGGCAATTCCACGAGTACGTCTGCTGATTTTTCACTGTCGAGCAGATTATAAAGAAACTGGGATTCATCGGACTCCAGTTCACTGAAGATTTCAGCTATATCAGCCGGATGCAGCGAGTTGATCTTTTCAAGTGCTGCCGCATCATCTTTTTTTTCGATCAGCAGCCTGAGATCGTCGATATATTCCCGGGTAAGTTCAAAAGGCATGGATACTGAATTTAAAGAGGTTAATCAATCTCTGGTTTTGAACCCGATGTATGCTGCCCGATCAACAGGGCCAGCTTAACAAATTCATCAACTCCCAGTTGTTCAGGTCGCTTTTGAAAAACAGGGTCTGATGGTTCCAAATTTAATAAAATGCTTTTTAATGAATTGCGCAGGGTTTTTCGCCGCTGGTTAAAGCCGGTTTTTACCACTTTTTTGAAGAATTCATCGGAACACGCGAGTTGCTTCCGGTCATTTCTTCTCAACCTGATGACAGCCGACTGCACTTTGGGGGGCGGATTGAAAACCTGTGGCGGAACAGTGAACAGGTATTCTATTTCAAAATACGCCTGAAGCAACACACTCAGTATGCCGTATTCCTTTGAGCCCGGAGGAGAAGCTATACGGGTTGCCACCTCCTTTTGTATCATGCATACGGTTTCGATGACCAGATCGCGCGATTCCAGGATCTTAAAAAAGAGCTGGCTGGATATATTGTACGGGAAATTGCCGATAACAGCAAAAGGCTTGCTGAACACCTGATCCATTTCCAGATTAAGTGCATCTTTGGAAATAATCTGATCACCGATACCCGGAAATCTTTGGTTGAGATAGGCTACCGAGGCCCTGTCAATTTCAACGAAACGCAGGTTCCTGTTGCTGTTTTCAAGCAGGAACTCAGTAAGAACACCCATGCCCGGGCCAATTTCGAGGACACTGTCGTAATCCTTCCAGGTGAGGCTGGTCACAATTTTAAGTGCAATATTTTTATCTGTCAGAAAATGTTGGCCAAGGCCTTTCTTGGGTTTTACCGGAATCACAAACAGTATGTTTTAATACAAAAATATCTAAATTCGGGGTTTCATATGACGTTTTATGCATTATAATTTCGATGAGATCATACCCCGTGAGGGAACAGGGAGTGTTAAGCACGACCTGAAAAAGGCCCTGTTCCATAGTGAAAGCGTTATCCCCATGTGGGTGGCGGACATGGACTTCAGAACGCCTGATTTTGTTATCGCCGCCATTCAAAAACGGCTGGATCATGAAATTCTGGGTTATACCCATATCGGTCCTTCGTTCTATGAGTCCATTGTGAACTGGAACAAACGCCGTCACAACTGGAGCATCAAACCCGAATGGATCTGCTTTTCTCCGGGAGTCGTTCCTGCATTGAATATGCTGGTAATGGCCTTTTCCAATCCGGGCGACAGCATCATCATCCAACCTCCCGTTTATTTCCCTTTTTTTACAGCGGTAAAAAATCACGGCAGAAATTTGGTAGTGAATCCGCTTGCATACCGGAACGGTAAATATGAAATGGATTTCGCTGACTTCGAAGCTAAGATTGACAGCAACACACGAATGCTGATTCTCTGCAGTCCGCATAATCCCACAGGCAACGTCTGGTCAGCTGAAACACTGTTGAAGCTGGCTGAAATCTGCATGAAAAACAACATATTGATTGTTTCGGACGAAATTCATGCCGACCTGGTTTATACAGGTTCCAGGCACCTGCCTTTGGCAGGCTTATCTGATGACCTGGCTGCACACACAATCACCTGCATGGCGCCGAGTAAAACCTTCAATATTGCCGGGCTGTCTACTTCGTACCTGGTAATTCCCAACCCCCAACTCAGGAAGCAGTACGAGAAAGTACTTGATGAAGTGCATGTGGGGGAGGGTAACATTTTTGGATTTGTGGCGGCTGAAGCGGCATACAATCATGGCGACAGCTGGCTGAACCAGGTGATGGAATACCTCGGGGGCAACCGGGATTTTCTTCTCGGTTTTATAGAAAAACACATTCCGGCTATACGGGTTATCATTCCGCAGGCAACCTACCTGGTTTGGCTCGATTGCAGCGGACTGGGATTAAAACCTGATGCACTTAAAAGGTTCATGATCCATGAAGCCGGCCTTGGATTGAATGACGGACCTCAGTTTGGCCCCCAGGGCGAGGGTTTTCAGCGCATCAATATTGCCTGTCCGCGGCAGGTATTACATGAAGCCGTGAAAAAATTGCAGGCATCAGTCGATAAGTATTTCAGGAATTAAGGAACTTTTTTCTTAAAATGAAGTAAGAGTAGTAGATCAAATTGCTATAAATTTTCACTAATTTAGTTTTGACTTATTAGGAATCAAATCAGTAATTACCATGAGACTTAAAATAGCCGCCAAAATCGGACTGGGATTTGGTATCATAACCATTGCTGTAATCGTTAATGCCTGGGTTACCAGCAGAACGCTGGAAAGAAGCCGGGATATCAATGAGAAAATCATGAATGTGTATACGCCTTCTGAAGCTTTCATTTCGGATTTATACACCAGAATCAGCGATTCCCGCATGCTGATCAAATCATGGGTTTCCATTGACCACATCTCGGATACCCCGGACAAGCTCAAGCTGAAAGCCTTACATGCTGCTGATTACAAGGCGGTTATGGACACGCTGAAACATTTGAGCGTTTACTGGGACAGTCTGCAGTTCAGGCAATCTCTTTATCATATCGACTCACTCATCGTGGATTCACTGTTCCCAAAACACCAGTACATTATGGAACAGTTGAATTCTCTTGAAAAATATGACGATACCTTTGTGGTCTTTGAAGTTACACCCATGACTGAAGAGGGTGGTGAAGTAATGGTGCTTACGCACAATGCGCTGGCACAAATCGAAAAATTGAGACAAAGCCAGAAAGCTGTTGTGGAACAGGGAAGGCAACAAATGCTGTCAACTTTTAACCGGTTTCAGAACTGGATCTTCATCATGGGACTGATCCTCGTTGTGGGTGCAATTGTAATAGGAATTCTCACCATCAATTCGCTGGCCATACCCATCAACCATACCAAAAATATCCTGCTTTCCATGGGCAGGGGTGTATTGCCCAAGGAGAAACTTACAGAAGGCAGTGATGAACTCGGACAAATGGCCAAAGCATTGAACAATCTCGTACAGGGCTTAACCAATATTTTTAACTTTTCGCTTCAGATCGGGAAAGGTAATTTCAATACACATTTTGAACCGCTGAGCGAAGAGGATGTCCTGGGCCATTCACTGCTTGACATGCGCAACGAATTGAAAAAAGCCGGCGAGGAAGAAACCAAGCGCAAGGAAGAAGATGAACAACGCAACTGGGCCGCTCAGGGTGTGGCCAAGTTCAGCGATATCTTAAGGAAAAATACCGATGAACTGGATGAACTGTCCTATAACATCATCAGCAATCTGGTTAAGTATACCAATTCCAACCAGGGAGGTATTTATATTATAAACGACAACGACAAGAGCAACCTGTTCATCGAAATGAAGGCCAGTTATGCTTATGACCGGCGGAAATTCATTGCCAAACGGATTGAAATTGGTGAGGGTTTGGTAGGCAGGTGTTACCAGGAAAAAGAAAAGATCTACCTGACGGATATCCCCCATGATTATATGAAAATTACATCAGGACTTGGGGAGGAAAGCCCGCGTGCATTGCTGATTGTTCCACTGGTTTACAACGATGTAATTTACGGATTGATTGAGATAGCCTCGTTTAATGAATATCCGGCTCATGTGGTCGAATTTATTGAAAGAATCGGGGAAAGCATAGCTGCTACCATTTCATCGAGTAAAGCTCAGATACAAACCGCTTTGCTTCTGGAACAATCACAGCAGCAGGCTGAAGAGATGTCCTCGCAGGAAGAAGAAATGCGCCAGAACATGGAAGAACTCAGGGCAACACAGGAACAATCGGCCAGGCGTGAGGAAGAACTGCAACAGGAAGTCAATGAATTACGCAAACGTTTAAAGGAATTAAATTAGTCAACTATTTTTAATGCGACCTACATTACTTATACTCGCTGCCGGAATGGGCAGCCGTTACGGAGGTTTGAAGCAGGTTGACCGTTTTGGTCCTGCCGGAGAAACCATTGTGGAATATTCAATTTACGATGCCCTGAGGGCAGGTTTTGAGAAAATAGTTCTGGTGGTGAGGCGCGAGTTTGTCAACGATTTCAGGGAAATTGTGCTGCAACGTGCCATGAACAAAGCCGACATCAGTTTTGTATACCAGGATCTGCATAAACTTCCCGAGGGTTTTGAACTGCCGCCCGACCGGGTGAAACCATGGGGAACCGGGCATGCAGTTATGATGGCTGAACAGGAAATCACAACACCTTTTGCCGTGATCAATGCCGATGACTTTTATGGTGCAGAATCATACCGGATCATGTATGATTTCCTGAGCAAACCTTCACCCGGAAAAACAGAGGAATATTACCTGATGGGTTACCGGCTGGACAATACACTTTCCGAATCGGGATCAGTTTCCAGGGGCGTCTGCCGGGTTGACCGGGACGGCTACCTGACGGCTATTCACGAGCATAAAAAGATAGCCAGGGAAGGAAATTCCATTTCAGGTGAAATGGATGGCAGTCCCCGGGTTAAATTTACAGGTGACGAGCAGGTATCCATGAACCTGATCGGATTCCGCCCCTCCATGTTCAACCATTTAAGAAGGCTGTTCGTTGCTTTTCTCACACAGCAAATCACTGAAAATACCGCTGAGTTCTATATCCCCTTTGCCATGAACGAAGTAATCAGCTCAGGTCAGGCATGTGTTAAGGTTTTACATACACCTGAAAAATGGTTCGGGGTTACTTACCGCGAAGATCGGGATATGGTTGTAAACAGCCTCAGAAAACTGGTTGATCAGGGCAAGTATCCGCCGGATCTCTGGGCATAACTGGTTCACCAAAATAGCTAAAGGATATGAGTGTCATTCGATTTGGGGTTTCGCTTGAAAAAGAAACCATGGAAAAGCTGGATAGCTATGTGATTGACAATAATTTTCCCAATCGCTCCCAGGCTATTCGCAATCTGATTGAGAAATATGCCGTGGAACAGAAATGGCAATGCGACAACCAGGTGGCTGGTGCCATTGTAATCGTGTATGATCATCACAAAAGAAATATCGATAACGAAATCAATGAAGTACAGCATGAACACCACCACCTGATCATATCATCACAACATGTTCACCTGAGCCACGAAACCTGTCTGGAAACCATTGTGGTGAAAGGCAAGGCATCAGAACTTACGCTGCTGGCCGATAAGGTTATTTCTCTCAAAGGAATTCACCACGGCAAGCTGATCATGACCAGAACCTGATAGCATTTTACCTCCCTGTTGCTCCCCATAACAGCCAACCTGGATAACCAACTTCCAGACAGTTGTCAGATACAGGTTATTCCTTAAAATTATTTAAATTTGTGCCCCGGCATTTCACCCGGCCGGAGAACAATTTATCATGGCAGATCTTATTCATCTACTCCCCGATTCAGTGGCAAACCAAATAGCTGCCGGTGAAGTGGTGCAACGTCCGGCTTCTGTTGTCAAGGAACTGGTTGAAAATTCCATAGATGCAGGATCCGGTATGGTAAGGGTAATTGTCAGGGATGGCGGTAAAACCCTGATCCAGATAATCGACAATGGCTGTGGCATGTCGGATACCGATGCACGAATGAGTTTCGAGCGACATGCTACTTCCAAAATCAGGGAGGCCGGAGATCTGTTTGCCATCAGAACACTTGGCTTCAGGGGCGAGGCCCTGGCATCGGTAGCTTCTGTGGCACAGGTAGTGCTACGTACCCGAAAACCCGGGAATGAACTGGGTACTGAAATTGTCATATCGGGATCGGTTGTGGAATCGCAGGAAGCTGTGAACTGTACACCGGGAAGCAGTTTTACAATTAAAAACCTGTTTTTTAATGTTCCGGCCCGAAGAAAGTTCCTGAAAACAAACAATGCCGAGTTCAAGCACATCATTTACGAATTTCAGCGGATTGCCCTGGCCAACCCCGAGGTGGAGTTCATGCTTGAGCACAACGATGAGGAAGTTTACAACCTGCCCCGAACCAGCTTGAAACAGCGCATCATTCATCTTTTTGGCAAGAGCATCAACCAGAACCTGACCAATATCGATACGGAAACCAGCCTGGTTAACATCTCGGGATTCATTGGCAAACCGGAATACGCCAGGCGCACTCCCGGCGAGCAGTTCTTTTTCATCAACAAGAGGTTCATGAAACATCCGTATTTTCATAAGGCGATTTTGTCAGCTTATGAAAAAATCCTGGCTCCCGATACCATTCCTTCCTACTTCATTTTTCTGGAGGCAGATCCCGATACGATTGATATCAATATTCATCCAACCAAAACCGAAATCAAGTTTGAGAACGAACCTGCCATTTTCCAGATTCTTACTGCTGCCACACGCGAGGCGCTGGGCCGGTTCAACCTGCTGCCCTCCATTGATTTCAATACGGAAAGTACAATGGAATTCCCTGTATACCGCCAGGACGATCCGATCAGAGTTCCTGAAATTTCCTATAACCGGAATTACAATCCTTTTGATGAAGAATACAAAATACACGGACGAAACAGCGAGCGTGAGCATGATAACCTGAAGAACTGGGATAAGCTCTATAATCAGGAAAACTATACTGTCGGGAATCAGAGCCAGACAACAACTCCCGTGCCTCAGCAAACTTTACCGATGAATGGAGGCACCAGTCGTGATATGCTGATTCAATTGAAAAACAGGTATATTCTTACCCCGGTTAAATCGGGTCTGATGATGATCGACCAGCGGAGGGCCCATGAACGGATCCTTTACGAACAATATATCCGCTCATTCGCCATGAATTACCCCGTGGCACAGCGCACGCTCTTTCCTGAAACCGTTGAAATGGACCCGGCCGATTACCTGATGATCCGTGAAATTTTAGATGACCTGCACACCATCGGCTTTGATGTTCGCGATTTTGGCTCCAATTCGGTTGTAATCAGCGGCTATCCTGCCGATACCCGTAACGACCATCCGAAGGAGTTGCTTGAATCGTTTCTGGAAGTATATAAAAGCACAGAGGGCGATATCAAAGCCAATGTAAGGGAAAGAATTGCCCGGTCCATGGCGGTTGCCGGCTCGGTAAAGTACGGGGAATCACTATCAAACACACTCATGCAGGAACTGGTGGATGGTCTCTTTGCCTGCGAAAGTCCCGGATACTCCCCTTCGGGCAAACCCATCGTTGTGATCATGGGAATTGATGAGGTGGAGAAAAGATTTAAATAGAACCAAGAGCCAAGCTTGCCTGCCGGCAGGCAGGAACCTGGAGACAAAGTCTAAGGGCCAACCCTCCTTCGCTAAAGCTACGGCGGGCAAAGAAGCCAATAGCCAAAGGCCAATAGCTTGTTCTATCAATTTGCTGTCGGCAACCACACCTTCATCTTGCCAACTCCCCGGTTCGACCATAAATAATAGGGTATCAGGCTGACCTCTGTTTTTCCGGAACCTGCCTTGATGGCATTGATCTTTTCAGTAAGCACCGTTCTTTCCTCGGTTTTAAAGTCTGCGTTTTCCGGAATGGTTAATTTATCCAGGTTCATGTTGTCGGCCTCTTCGGCACAATAAACCAGTGGACCGTATTCAATGGCCACCTTACCTGCATTTTCAGGCACCTTGTTGCTGGTAACCACCTTGCGCACTGCCATGGGCATCACCAGTTCAATTTTATCGCCTTTGTTCCACTCCCTGGAAATCTCTGCATAGCCCTTTTTCAGTTCTGTTTTCACTTCGTTGCCATTTACAAGCAGTACCACTTTCTCATCATTATTGTCGGCATAGGCATATAAATTTCCCGGTACTGCCTGGTTCTGCGACCAGCCCGGTATCCTGATCCTGATGGTAAACGATGCGTTTTGAGCAGGATTTACTTCCAATGATACACTTCCTTTCCAGGGATAATCGGTACGCTGTATAATCTCTGCCTGGTTTGAGCCAACCTGAACCTGTGCATGGTTCGATACAAACAGGTTGACATAAAGGGTATCCCGGTTGGTGGCATAGATCAGTCCGGGTATCGAAGGAAGAAAACGGATCATGTTGGTGGGGCAGCAGGAACAGTCGAACCACGGCGACCGTGTGCAGGCACCCATATTGAACGTGAATTTACCGTCGGATTCCAGTGGATTCGGATAAAAGAAATTCTTCCCGTCAAGTGATATTCCTGATATGAGCCCGTTATATAAAGTACGTTCAACAATATCATAATATTTTGAATCACCTGTAAGCTGGAATAACCGTTGGTTCCAGTATACACTGCCAATGGCAGCACAGGTTTCGTTGTATGCCGTAAGGTTCGGGAGTTCGTAGTTGTCGCCGAATGCTTCCCGGCCATGTTTTGATCCTACACCACCCGTGATGTACATCTTATTGTTCACCACGTTGTCCCATATTTTCATTACGGCATCATAGTATGCTTTATCGCCATGGATGGCTGCAATATCAGTCATGCCTGCATACATGTACTCTGCTCTCACTGCATGTCCAACTGCTTCGGCTTGCTGCACAACAGGCAGGTGATCCTGACTGTAATCGCCGTACAGCTTGTGCGTTGCCGAATCGCCCCGCCATTCCAGGAAGTTTTTGGCCAGTTCAAGGTATTCCCGCTTCCCGGTAATTTGAAACAGCCGGATCAGTCCGGTTTCCACTATCTGGTGCCCCGGGGGTATCTGCAATTTACCCGGTCCGAATTGGGCAACCAGCAAATCGGCATTTTTCAGTGCTATATCCAGGAAGTTACTTTTTCCGGTTGCCTGGTAATGGGCTACAGCAGCTTCAAACAGGTGTCCGCTGTTGTACAGTTCGTGATTGGTTTCCTCATGTCCCCAGCGTTCTTCCGAAGGATTGGCCCAGCTGGCAGGAGGTTTGAGCCGGTCAATGGTGAACCAGGTGGTAATGTAGCCGTCGGGCTCCTGGCCTACTTTTATAATCGATATAATTGAATCCAGGTAGGCGTCAAGTACCGGATTGGGCTTGCTGATCAGCGTGTAGGAAGCCCCTTCAATAATTTTATACAAATCGGTATCGTCAAAGGGCATTTTTCCCCTAACAGGGCCCTCTTTCTTACCTCCGGCAATCAGAAAGTTTTCCATGCGGCCTTCCTCGTCACATTTTTTGAAGGCATACTGAATGGTCGTATCCTGGATTACTGATATTTTAGGCAGCCAGAAATTGTCGTTGATCACCACATCCTTAATATTCACCGGGGTGATCGGGTAGTTGGCGAGTTGGGTTTTTTCTTTGGCACAGCCTGCAATTACGGCAACCGTTACCAGCACAAGTAATATCCTTTTCATTTGATCTAAAATTTTCACTAAAAATAGTGAATTATTGAAAATGCAGGTGCATAACAGTCATATCTCTTGTTCTACCCTTAACTACGGGTGTTTCGATTATTCTTTAACAATCCGTGCCACCCATCCGCCGCCGTCCATCAGCTTCACGGGCAGTTTATCACCGCTTTTAATTTGTATTACTTCCTTTTTGTAATCCGTGGCGTCGCGGTCGGCATTCACACCATCCCTGAATATTTCCGCCTGATAACTGCCTTCGGGCAAGAAGGAGAAGTCCATGGTGAGCTCCCTGGGAGTCCAGTTGGTCATGGCACCCACAAACCAGGTATCGCCTTTTCTGCGGGCAACAGATACAAATTCGGCTACCTTGCCATCGAGCGGAATGGTTTCATCAAAGGTGGTGGGAATTTTTGTAATGAAACCGGTACATTCCTGCTCCTTCCTGTAAATGGTTGGGTTGTCCGACAGCATTTGCAGGGGAACCTCAAATACCACATACATGGCCATCTGGTGAACACGCGTACCCTTGCTCATGGGCATCGAATTGTTGGGTTTGAAATTGGCCTGCGTTGAATTTCTCATGGCTCCCGGTGTGTAATCCATCGGGCCCGCCAGGTTCCGGATGAAGGGCAGGGTGACATCATAACGGGGTACATCTTCATCGGCCCACTTTACATTTTCCATTCCTCTTACTCCTTCAAATCCCACCACGTTTGGATAGGTCCGCTGCAATCCTGTGGGTTTAAACACGCCATGGTAATCAACCAGCAGGTGATGGTCAGCAGCCTCACGGGCAATTTCATAAAGAGATGCCACAGCCAGCTGGTCGTCCCGGTCAATGAAATCGATTTTCAATCCCTTGATTCCCAGTTTTTCAAAGAGCGGGAACGCTTTGGCTTTCTGTTGGGTTACGGCATGCCATGAGGCCCAAAGGATCAGGTCCACGTTTTTTTGTTTGCCATAAGCTACAAGTTCTTCCAGATTGATTTCCGCAACAGGTACGGTAAGATCAGCCTCTGTGGTCCATCCGGCATCCAGAATCACATAAGGAATTTTATTATCGGCTGCAAAATCAATATAGTACTTGTAGGTAGGCGTGTTGATCCCGGCGCGGAAATCAACATGCGATATGTTCCAGTCGTTCCACCAGTCCCATGCCACCTGTCCGGCTTTGATCCACGAAATGTCTGCAATGCGGCCGGGAGAAGCCAGTTTCTGCACAATATCGCAGTTCAGCAGATCCTTATCATTTTTGCTGATGACCACGGCCCTCCATGGAAAGCTGCGGCTTCCGGAGGTTTTGGCTATATAGTCGGCTCTTTTAACCGGAATGACATTGATGTTGCCATACCCGCCAAGTATTGTTTCCAGCGGATAAGGAGCAAATACACCTTTGAAGCCCTTGCCGGTGCTGTTCAAATCCAGGTACATCCCGGGGTAATCTTCCAGATCTGCCTCTGTAATTAAAGCTCTCATGCCTTGTCCCACATCAATGAGTACCGGAAGGAAGGCAAGTGAATCTTTTGGGAACTGAGACAGGTTGATTTCCCTGTACAGGGCTTCAAATGATGAATTGAACATTTGTCCCCCCCGGTAATCCCACTGAATGGGAATGAAGGCCTGGTGATCGCTGCTGAAATTGAAGTTGGCAGTCTCATTTAAAACAATGATTTCCCCTTTTCTTTGGGTAAAGAACCGGTAAGCCACGGCATCATCATAGGCTCTGAAGATAATTCCGTATCCTCCCTTGCAGGTGATGGTAAGCTGATTGTAATGGTCTTTCACAACATCTCTCCGGTAGTTGACAGCGGTGAAAGAAGAATTGATGCTGGTGGTTTTAGCGGATTGCACTTTTGCATTTTCCCCCAGCACGTCGCCATTTTGCAATTGCAGCGCAATGGCCGAGGGGGCAATAATCTGCTGCCCGCTGCAATATACCGACCACTGCATCCGGGCTGCGGCTTCCACGTTAACCGAAACGGTGCCGTTGGGTGATTTCAACTGGTATACTTTTGTCTGCTGCGCTCCTGTTATGAGGGAGCACAAGAGTAACAAGGCAATCAAAGTATGTTTTTTCATAAAGAGCAGGATTGATTTTCAATAATTTGAGCACACAAAGTGGTTAGTTATGAATGAGGTTGTCCGGGTTTAACGATCAGCTGCGTTCATCTCTGCAATTTTTACAATTGTTTCTACAGCTTTTTCCATGGATTTAACCGGGATGAATTCAAAGCGGCTGTGGAAATTGTGACCACCGGCAAACAGGTTGGGACAGGGGAGGCCCATGAATGACAGCCTCGATCCGTCGGTTCCTCCCCGCACAGGTATGGTTTTGGGTGTAACGCCGATACTGGTTATGGCTTTGCGTGCCAGTTCCACAATATGAAACACAGGTTCAATTTTTTCTTTCATGTTATAATACTGGTCGATCATGGAAAGCTTCACGGTACGGGCTCCGTATTTCAGATTGAGATGATCCACGATCTTGATCAGCAAATCCTTCTTTTTGTCGAATTGTTTCCTGTCGTGATCCCTGATAATATAAGTAATAGTTGTGTTTTCAACTGTTCCCGTGAAATCGGTTAGATGAAAGAAACCCTCATAGCCTTCGGTATGTTCAGGCACTTCAAAGGAAGGTAACATGTTGTTCAGCTCCATGGCAATCAGCATGGAATTTTTCATTTTGTTCTTGGCATAACCCGGGTGTACATTGAGTCCATGAATGGTAATTTTTGCCCTGGCTGCATTGAAATTTTCGTATTCCAGTTCTCCCAGTGCTCCCCCGTCTAAGGTATAGGCAAAGGTTGCACCGAAACGCTTCACATTAAAATGATCGGCTCCCCTGCCAATTTCTTCATCGGGGGTGAATCCCACGCGCACTGCTCCGTGTTTGATTTCCGGGTGCGAACTCAGATATTCCATGGCAGTCATTATTTCTGCAATACCGGCCTTGTCATCTGAACCAAGAAGCGTGGTGCCATCAGTAACAATGAGTTTCTGACCGATGTAATTGTTCATCACCGGAAAATCAAGCGGAGACAATGAGATGTTCTCATTGCTGTTGAGTTTGATGGCTTTCCCTGTATGTTCAACAATCCGGGGATTCACATTCTCAGATTTCATATCGGGGGATGTGTCCAGGTGCGCCAGGAATCCGATAACGGGGACATCTTTGTCAATATTGGCCGGCAGGGTAGCCATCACATAGCCGTTTTCATCAACCGACACATCCTGAAGTCCCATTTCAGTAAGTTCAGTTGCCAGCATGTTGGCCAATGTCATTTGGCCGGGGGTTGACGGGCAGGTTTTTGAATTTTCATCAGAGCGTGTGTTGACCTGCACATAACGGATAAATCGTTCTGTAAGTTTTTCCATACTGTTTGCGTTGATTGACAAGGTTAATATACTAAAAATTCCAATAGACTTTTATATTGGGTAAATTGGCCGCACTTTTTTTGTGAATCATGGATCAAGCAACTATATTTATATCATGTTGTGCATGCATTCGCTGAATACCAATCCTTATTTTAGCCTTGCCCTGGAGGAGCACCTGCTGAAGAAATTCACGGATGACTTTTTTATTCTTTGGCAAAGTGAGCCTGCTGTAGTGGTGGGAAAACATCAGAATGTGCTGGCTGAAATAAATTACCGGTTTGTAAGGGATAACGGAATCCGGGTAGCACGCAGGCTCTCGGGAGGCGGAACGGTATACCACGATGCGGGTAATATCAACTTCACCTTCATCCGAACCGGTAAGCCCGGAAAACTGGTTGATTTCGGAAAATACATCAAACCGGTAACGGGTTTTCTGAAATCCCTTGGTGTTGATGCTGTGCCGGGGCCTAAAAACGAAATTTCAGTTGAGGGTAAGAAAATCTCGGGGAATGCGGAACATGTTCATAAAAACCGTGTGCTGCACCATGGTACGCTTTTATACAACAGCAACCTGGTGAGCCTTAATGCCGCCATCAGCCGGAATTCGGGAAAATTCACCGATAAGGCGGTTCAATCAAACCGCAGCCGCGTGGTGAATCTGACTGAATGTCTGCTTCAGGAAATGACCGTTGTGCAGTTGATGGAGGCTTTCCTAAATTATGTCATAGTAAATTATGACGGACGCCTTATTGAGATTGCCAATCAGGATCAGACAGAAGTAGAACAGTTGATCCGGGAAAAATACAATACCTGGGAATGGATTTACGGCTGGTCTCCCGATTATGAATTTGAGAATACCTGGCAAAGGGGGGATGTAAAAATCAAATTATATTTGAAAACGCACAGGGGCATCATTACTGCGTGCAACCTGGGATCTTCCGGTATTTCTCCGGAAATTTTAAACGGAATTCAGCAACGTCTGACGGGATTGCGCCATGAAGAAAGTGAAATTAAATCCGTACTGGAATCATCGGAATTGAATTCATCATTGACAGGTTCGGAGCTGACCGACCTGGTTTTGGCGTTTTTCTAAGAAAAGAAATTGAAAGTAATTACATGCCGGCATCTTTGACAGAAGCACCTTCTGTTTCCGGAACAAGGCCTTCTTCAGGAGGTTCGGGCCCATAGGCCTTGCCCTTGATAAAGTAACCCGGATACTCACCATACCCGCCGGTGGCCTGTTTCCTGGTAACCACGATCAGGGTGGCTTTCATGTTGGCAGCTTTCTTCTTCAATTTGATAATGGCTCCTTTTTTGGCAGCAGAAGGACTCCGGGCACTCGATGGAGATCTCGACTCTACGTCGCCCAGAAAATACAAATCTCCCACTTCCTTTTTGTCTTCAGTCATCCATACCGCCTCCCAGGAGCTTTCATCCAATACCGTAAAGGCAGCATTGTTGAGAATGTCAATTCTCCCGTTCTTATAAATGATTTTGTGAACTTCCTTGCGCTCAATGGTAAATTCTTCCGGTTTGCCGGGAAAGACGAAACTGACATAGATAGGGGTGACTGTGGTAACATCCACCGGAATAATGGACCCGTTCAGCTTGAATATCGTATCGTGGGGTACCGAAACAGGCGGCGCCGGCTGTGCAAATGCAATAACCGTGAGGGTGGTGAACAGTATGCCGATGTATAGCCTTTTCATCTGTTATTTTTTTTTCTTCAATGGTCAGACCCGCCTGCCAAAGACTTGTTCGGCGGGCAGGTGTAACTTACCATTCGCAAATAATCATGTTCGTGTGTGAGATAATGATTATTTGCTCATGGACGTTTCATTTCTTCTTACTGACTTTTATTATTCACGAATATTGCAAAGTTTATGCCACAATTACCAACTGTCTTGTAAAACACTAATAATGATATGTATTACAAACTATTAAGTTTTAATTTCAACCAGCTGTTTTTTCAAAGATACAAAAATACCAATTCTTTTATAACCGGCAACCTGTTTCTAACCCGAATCCAAACTGCTGTTATTCAGAATGATCATAATGCATTGCCCAAAGCACGCATTTCAATGCCGAAATTATCAAATTTATTCAGCCTGTCTGATTTTTGCTGCTATTTTTGTCAACAGTTTATACTGTATCTTTCAACTTGTTCGGAGGTATCCATTAGCACCTGCTTCTCATGCCAACTACGATGAAATCCTTTCTCGTTTCTGTATATATATGGGCCTTCATTCTTGCTTCCATTTTGCCGCTTTTCCTGGTTTATTTTGTGCTTTGGGTTATTTGCCTGCCGTTCGACAGGAAGAAAGCCGTAACACATGGTTTTACCGTTCTCTGGACCCGGCTCTACCTTACCATCAATCCATTCTGGAAGATCCGCCTGAAGAATCCACATCGTATCAACCCTGCCGGAAAGTATATTCTCATATCAAACCATCAGAGTGTCATAGATATTGCCCTGTTACTTCAACTCAGGATCAATTTCAAATGGGTCTCCAAAATGGAACTGGCGCATGTGCCCATTGTGGGCTGGGTCATCTGGTTAAACGACCACATTCTTGTTCGCCGGGGTGATAAACACAGTGTGACCAGAATGGCTGAAGCCTGCAAAAGAGCATTGCATGAGGGAACGTCGGTTTTTATGTTTCCCGAAGGAACAAGGACCGGGAATGGAGAACTTCAACCGTTTAAAGAAGGTGCCTTTATCCTGGCCCGGGATAATGTGGTGCCCATCCTGCCTGTTGTGCTTGATGGAGCTAGCAGGGCCTTACCACGCAAGGGTTTCTGGTTCAGGGTAAGGCAAACCTTTACCGTAAGCGTGCTTAATGAAATAACTGAGCAACAGGTTATGGCTATGGAAATTCCTGATCTGATGGATTATACCAGGCAACTGATGAGGCAGGAATTGAAAGTTTTACGAACTGAGCATGAGGAGTGCTGATATGGAAGTTCCAGGCAGAATATTGAGAAAGATGGGCTATAAGTCCGACAGCCAGGGAATCATCAACCGGTATATCAACGTTAACGGCGCATGGGAAAGTCACCTGGAGCGCACCCGGCAATTTATTCTGAAATCACTGGCAGGTAAACGGCTGAAAAACCTGGATGTGCTGGGGAGCGGCTGGCTGCTTGATCTGCCTTTGGAAGAACTGGCCGGCATGGCAGATCATATCAGGCTCTACGACCTGATGCATCCATCCCAGGTTTTACACCGGTTGAAAAGGTATCCCCATGTGACAACGGTTCAGGCAGACATTACCGGAGGCGTGGTAATCAATGCCTGGCAGGCTGTGAAAGAATATAAAAAGCACGGGGTAAAGCTGCCTCCAGAGAAAATTTGTGATGCATCATTCCTTTTCCCTTCTGATTCTGACTGCATCATATCACTCAATGTTTACAGCCAGATTGGTCAGATGATTACTGATTTTCTTAAAGATAAAGTACCTTACGAAACAGATGAGGCTGATCGAATCATTTTCCTGCTGCAGCAGGCGCATCTGAAATTGCTGTCGCCCGGTAAGTCACTGCTGATATCGGACATCAGGGAGGAGTATTTTGATTCAAACGACATTCTTACCGGAAGCCGGGAACACGTGAAGTGCCCTTTCCCTGTTGCTGAGCCTGCGGAAAGCTGGGAATGGCAGTTCGATCCGGCCGGCGGATACATCACCGGTCAGAAAGCCGTATTGCAGGTTAATGCATATAATATCTGATCTGAGCCATGTGAAAAAGGTATTTCTACAAATAGCGCAACACCTCTCCCAGCTGCTTCCTCGATTTATTTCCCAGCTTGCCTTTCCCGTCATGAGGATACCCGAGAGGCGTGATTCCAAACACTACCTGGTTTTCACTTAAACCGAGGGCTTCACGAAGCAACGCAGGATCGTATGCTTCAATGTAACATGCGCCCACACTTTCATTTTCGGCAGCCAGTATTACATGGGTCATCAGAATGGCAAGGTCTGTTTCAATGGAATTGTATCCGTCATACTGCCTTACCCAGGCCTTATTGCGGTCGCCCACAATGGCAAGTATTACCGGAGCCTCTTTGAACCAGGGGCGGTGATAACAGGCCCTTACCTTTTCGAGCATCTCAGCCGACCTGATGATCCAGAATTCCCACGGCTGCTTGTTGACAGCAGAAGGAGCCATATGCGCGGTTTCCAGGATTCTTTCCAAAACTTCTTCCGAAACAGGCTTCTGTGGGTCGTAATCGCGTATACTTTCGCGCACACGGACCAGATTGTTGAATTCCATGGGTTTATTTATTTAATGGGTTCTATATCGATGAAGTGGCATTTGCTGCAAAAACCGGGTGTTTTGTTTGCATACCACATTTCACGAAAATTACGGTAGCTGCTGCTGTTCAGTACATTAATCACGCTGTTGTCAAAAACATTCCCGAAATGAAGCTCTTTGGGAAAGGGTTTGGCACAGCATGGCGCAACATAGCCATTCCAGCAAATATAAAAATGAGTCCAGGGGAACGGGCACTTCCGGAAACCGTTATCGGTTTTGAAGTTTTTATTGGTCACCATAACCTGTTTTGCCTGCCTGACCACTTCGTTGAGTTCTTCAATAACCTTCAAAAACTCCTGCGATTTATAAAAGCTGTAATAAGAACGGTCGGTATTGGTTACTGATGCAAGGTTAAACAAGGTGAAATCGAGGTAATCAATGCCAATTTCTTCGGCATAGCCTACCAATGCCGGCATCTGAAAGTAATTCTCACGGGTTACCACCATATTCAGCATCAGGTCGGTACCCGTGCCTTTGCACAGGCTTTTCAATTTCCGCAGGTTTTCATCCAGCCTGTTGAAATCAGCTTTTTTCCGGATGGATTCATATACATCACCCAAACCGTCTATCGATACCTGGATGGTGTCAATATAGTTGACCAGCGGAGACATCTTTTCAATAAAGCCGGGAAGCTGGGCATTGGTTGATATGGAAATGATGATTCCCTTGTTTTTGGTTTTGATGTAATGAACAAGTTCTTCAATTTCATTGTAAAGAAAGGTCTCACCCATGCCCGTCAGGCCAATCGAATCCAGGTATGGCCACAATTCATCAATAATTTTTTTTGCCTGATCCATCCTGATCATTCCTTTATCCATGGCCTTTCCGTAATCATACTCTCTTGGACATGTTGTGCAGGCCAGGTTGCAGTGATTGGTAAGTTCAAGCATTATAGTGGAAGGATACGCAACACGAGTGGACCCGGTAAGTTTGTAGATAATGTGCCGTACCTTATTGATAAAATATTTCAAAAGGTTCCTGTTTTGCGGCAAATAGGATATCCTTACCAGTGCTTTTCTCAGTCTTCGTTTATTCATGAAGTCAAAAATACATCTTTCCATGCATTGAAACTGACTGCAACTTTATTTTTATCAGGTTGCCGTTGTAACATACGATTCATAAATCCGGCCAAATTCTGTTAGATTAATTGGACAATCTGGAATAATTTGGTTATTTTTATCTAATTACAAAACAAATATTTATAAACCAAACCAATCCATTATGAAAGTATCCAGATTAATACCACTTATGTTGCTGGTTTTGACAGTAGCATGTGTCAGTTGCAAGAAAGGGCCTGATAAACTCATTGCCAAAACCTGGAAGGTAACCGATGTGATCGCCAAGGGTACGCTGAGCGACAGCCTGTTCCAGGCAACCAAAGCAGAACTGCTGAAGGTTGAAATGACCTTTAAGGATAACAAGTACACCATGGTTAGTGACGGTAAAACCATTGAAACGGGAACCTATGCTATGGAAAACGGAAACCTTGTTGTGAAAACCGAAAACGGAATGAACATGAGTACGGTTGTTTCAAAAGACAAACTGCTGCTTGATACTCCCGATTTTACAACCACCTTACTACCTAAATAAGCAACTTAAATTCTGATTATTATGGGATTATTTGATAAGCTGGCTCAGGCCATTACCACCCCTGCGGAAAAAGCAAATTATACTTCTTTGCTTTCAACTGCCGGAGTGAGCATTCCCAATTTGAAATGTTCGTTGGAGAATGGTGTTCTCTCGGTTTCAGGAACTGTTCCTGACAGCACTGTAGCTGATAAGGCTATTGCTGCCCTTAAAAAAGCCCCGGGAGTGAAGGAGGTTAAGAACTATCTCGAGGTTGAAGACCTTACTGCAAAGAATATCAGAATGAAGGTGGTTACCAAATCTTCAAACCTGAATATCCGTAAGGGACCCGGAACTGATTTTGACATTGTTGGTAAAGCTGCACATCATTCCACGGTGCAGGTGATCAAGAAAATGTATAACGGCTGGTTCTTCATTAAATCAGAACAAGGCGTCGAAGGATTCTGCTCTACAGATTACCTGGGCCCCATTGAGTAGCTGATATTTCAAAAATACAATCTGACTAAAAAACCCCGCTGCCATAATTAAGTGCAGCGGGGTTTTTCTTATTCCAATAATACCAGGTCATCTTTTAATGACCAATTTATTCAGATAGGTATCCTTGTTTTGAATTAGCCTGACCAAATACAAACCTTCGGGAATTTCAGAAATATCGAGATAATCAACTTGCCTGCCTTCCAGCACAAGCCTTCCGGTTGCATCTACCAGTTGAACCCGGTCAAATCTTTGCTTCAGATTCAGATTATTCCCGGCTGGATTGGGAAAGAATAATACGTCGGGTCTGACGGAACGACCATCAATGGCAGTGGCTGATTTTAAATAAACGGCATCTTCTTTAATCAGTGTTTGATTTGCAATCAGCGTTATGTCAAATGCAGTGTTCCAGATGCTCAACTTGTAAGCGCCCAGGGGGCAATCCACAGGCAGCGAAAAATTAACGATCAGTTTATTCGGATTAATCGCTACAGCAGAGTTCATGGAGATGGAGAAATCATCCTTCAGCAAATGAACCACATTGGTGCCCTGTGTGAAATCAAGGTTCTCAGCTGTTACCTCAACGTCAAGGGAGGCTCCCTGTATCAATGTATCAGGTAAAACGTCGGTAATTGCCGGTTGCAGGGGTCCCATATTCAGGGTAAAGGGATCCTCAAATGTGATGGTACCATCGTAGGAATTCCTGAGGTTCACTGAATAAATACCGCTTGGGTGTCCGTAAGTAAAAGAGAACTCAGCTGTGAGTGTTTCAGAATCTTCAGCATTCACTCCTGTGGCAGCTATGCCTTCGTCTGCACCAATGAGCCAAACTTCATTGTTTGCCCCGGAACTAATGAAATTGGTATTATTTCCTTGCAGCGTCATGGTAATGGTTTCACCTTGTTCCGCATCAAGTGGGGAAACCTGACTAAGCGATGCTGCCGACAGGTCCGGTTTTACAAATATACCTCCGGCCATGGTCATGGTAACGTCAGCAGCCGTATTCCAAATGGATACGTCATAGAGTCCTTCCGGATGGTCTATATTTAGCAGAACATCTGCAGTAAGTGAGGTTGGGCTTGTGGATGATGGTTGTAACTGTCGTACGAAAACAGTCCCCTGCGATAATGTGATGACATTCGACCCCTGAGTGAAGTCGATATTTCCGGCAGTGATCTCTACTGAAAGGAGTTCCCCCTGGACAATCGTGTCGGGATTAATAGAAAGAATTTCCGGAGGATTGTCTCCGGCAATTAATTCAAATCCATCAATTAGAACGAGCTCTCCGTCGTATGCATTATGCACCTTAACCTGATAATGTCCGGTTTCATAACCATACGACAGTTGAAAAACACCTTCAAGGGTTCCCGAATCAACAACGTTTATTGATGCCGGTAAAATTTGTCCCCATGATTTACTTAAGTAAAAAGAATTACTTACTGAAGTCTTTGAGAAATTTGTGTTTGAGCCGTAACAGGTTATTTTCACAGTTTCGCCCTGCCTTGCACTGGCCGTTGAAATGCTGTCAATTACCGGAAGTGAAAGGTCGGGCTTAATAAGCAACCCGTCGGCTTTTGAATAGGTCGTGTTGGTTCCTGTATTCCACACAGTAATGCTATACAAGCCGGTTGGATGGCTGGTACTGAGATTGAAAGCCATTTTTGTACTGCTAATTACCTGTGACGCAGTTTTGGTGATTTCATAGGAGCCATTCTTTAACCAGATCACACTGGTACCTTGCGTAAAATCAATGTTCTGGGCTGTAACTTCAATGTCCAGCAATTGCCCCTGTTCAACCGTATCCGGGTTAACTGAAACAATCTGAGCGGTAACTTTCAATGACAGCAATGTCATGAATAAGAGGGGTGGAAAAAATAGACCTTTTTTCATAGCATAACGGTTAATTATCATAAAGATCAGTTAATTCTTGCACAGACAAACTATCCCTTATAGCAATATCCAACATACGTCTGTAAAATTCGTAAGGGCCTTCTCCCTCATTCTTATGATGCAGAAACGCATCGTTTGGTTGCTTACCTTTTAAAACAGAATCCAACAACTTGCTCATAACAAAGATAATAGTTTTTTGATATCTTTTTGTCGTATCCGCAGGATTCGTGTTCTTCAGCACATCAAATGCTTCTGAAATCTTGTTCTCATTATAATAAATGGCACAGAGATTGAGCCCGGCTTCATTGAAATCAGGGGCGATCTTTAATGCACTCCTGTAGAATTCAACGGCTTTATCTTTTTGTCCAAGCTTGACAAGGCAGCTGCCATAATCGTTCAAAACATAAATGTGATGCGGGTTGAGCAGGTAAGCCTTTTTAAAGAATTGAGCTGCTTTGGAATATTCTCCAAGCCTGTAATGCGACAGGCCGGCATACCAGTCAACAGGTGTTGAAGTTTCATCAAAGCTGTAAAACAGCGATTTGATCTTTCCAACTTCATAAATGCACTTCTCATATCGGTTATGCTTCCAGGCAAACAGGGCTTTCTTGGTATGCATTTCACCCGAAAGTCGAAAAATTCCGTTAAGCAGAACCAAAGTTGTTGCAACAACAACCAGAACGGGAGCCCAATTTCGCCTGGCCGGGTTTACTCTTTTGCCGCCATCTGAATTCATTAAATTCAATAACAATCCCCATGACCCGAAAAGTATCATGTTCTGTATGATTCTTTCTTTTGGAAAGCTAAAGAATGAAATAATCAAAAAGCTTGAAGTGATGAATAAACAAACAAGAAACCTGGATGTTGTGGGCATATCAATTGCCTTTTGTAACCCTTTCCATAATAACCAGAGTATGTAAACAAAAAGGGCAAGGTATAAGATAAAACCAATCAGGCCTTGTTCCGCAGCAATCCATAAGAAATCGTTGTGGGGCCTTTGGTAAAAGGTTGTGTTATTTTCAGAAACCAGGCCTTCATTTCCGTATTTAAGCATATTTATTTTCCAGGTACCCAATCCACCACCAGCTAGCGGGTTTTCTTTTATGAGCCTGACCGTCCGGTCCCATAATTCTATTCTGTCTTTGGTAGATCCCTTATTAAAATCAAGAGAGTATAAAGCATGGGTTTTTAATGAAACCGTGTCGGAGAATTTAAAAAAGAAGACAATGCCCAGCAGAATTGCTGCCATGCAAGTTATTATAAACACGCGGTTCACAGAACCCAGGAAACGCTTCTTAAAAAACATCAACATGGTCAATACGGCTATTGCGCCGATAATCAGCGCCAGCCAGGTTGCCCTGTTGCACAAAATCACGATCATGAACAAAATCAGGATCGAACAGGCGATTCCCATGAATTTCCATATTCGCGTGGAGAAGAAGTACTGATATACTGAAAAAGGCAATATGAGAAGCAGTACTTCGGCCAGAAGATTTCTGTGGGGGAGAAAGGACATTATCTTGTACGTGCTGAATGGAATGATCAGGTCATTCTCTGCAATCAGGCCAATAAGCTGATAAAATGCAGGAATCAGCAGAATTATTCCCAGAATTGTCAAAGAGGCGGCAAATGTAGGAAATATGAGCTGGTACGGGGCAAATAGTGTAAATGTCCACAAAAGAATAAAGAACAGAAGATATTTGAAAATGATGAAAATCGCGTCAGCCTGATTGGTTGAAATGAGCAGGGAGATAAGGGAAAACAGCAGAAAAAGCAGGCCAATGGAAAAAAATATGCTGACTTGTTTTACCGGCTTCAAATATTGCTCTTTCCTATATGACTGAATAACCCAGAACAGGAACAGGCACAAGGCAGTCAAAACATATTGCAGGTGCAATTCAGGATCCATTGTGAGGCCTGTTCTGGATAATGGAATGACAATACAAAGCGCGATCGTGAGAATCAATGCCGGAAAATTCCTGCGCGTTTCATTTGACCTTGCGACCTTTTTGTCTTGATGGTTTCTTTTTGCCATGAATTATTTGTACAGATTCTCCGCTTTCCACTTCATCGACATGAGCACACGGGTTTTCCCGCTCGGGTGATCAAACAGGAGTATTTCTTCCAGCTTACCCGGGCTTATTTTCCGGTATTCCGACAGTTTCATGGCCACTGAGGCAAAGCCATCTGGTTCCCTGGCTGCATTCAGACCGAAAATATCTGCCTCAGATTCAGTTGTGCGAACAATGGTATTCAAAGCCGGTGTGGCCAGAAACATGTATACTGAAAAGAATAACATAAGCAAAGGCAGGCTTTTGATATCCGCAACCCCGGTTATTCCCAGCCTGTTACCAAAACGG
>JAWOJJ010000067.1:0-24626 GCA_046481675.1 Bacteroidales bacterium
CTTCCAAATATATTTTATTCTGCTTTGGAGGACTTGAAATAGCATATCTTATTATTCCTTATGTCAAGAACCAGATCCATTCCTGTCACAGTCCTATGCGTGAAGTGGAAGTGCTCCGGGATCAACTGCTCCGGATGTTCGAAGAAATGCCGGGTCTTTTGCCCAAAGACATCCTGGTGATGATGCCGGACATCGAAAGCTATGCGCCCTACATCCAGGCCGTCTTCGGCGCGCCCGAAGAAGAAAGCCGAAGAATCCCCTTCAGCATTGCAGACCGGAGCATCAGAAACGAGGGAGGTATCGGTGAAGCGTTTCTGAGTATCCTTGATCTCGAGGGAAGCCGTTTTGGGGTCACCCGGATTTTGAACATCCTTGAAATTGAAGCGGTGCGTCGCAAATTCGGCTTCTCCGACCAGGATCTGGATACGGTTCGCCGATGGGTTTCTGAAACACGAATCCGCTGGGGCGTCGATGAGAAGCACAAGGAAGAATCGGGGGTGCCGCCGTTTCCTCAAAACACCTGGAGAGCGGGACTGGAAAGGCTTCTGCTCGGCTTTGCCATGCCGGGACGGTGCCTACACTGGTCCTTTTCAGTGGCGCTGTTGAATCGGCCTGCGGTTATAGTTCTTCGGCCACAGGTCCGTTCTATTGCCCCGGTGATGAGAAAGTATATATCGATCTCTCGTTCCTGTCGGATTTACAGGACCAGCTCGGTGCCCATGGCGATTTTGCCATGGCCTATATTATTGCTCACGAGGTTGGCCATCATGTGCAACGTTTGCTGGGAATAACCGACCAGCTGAACGAGATGCGTGGCAGGGTGAGTGAAGCTGAGTACAACAGGTACCTGGTGCGGCTTGAATTGCAGGCCGATTTTCTGGCCGGTGTATGGGCTCATCATGCGCAGCGCACAAAAAATATTCTTGAGGAAGGAGATGTGGATGAAGCGGTAAATGCTGCTGCTGCAGTTGGTGACGACCGCATTATGATGCAGTCACAGGGATACGTGGTTCCCGATGCTTTCACGCATGGCACTTCCGAACAGCGAAAAAACTGGTTTATGAAAGGTTTCACAACGGGCGATCTGAACCAGGGAGATACATTTTCGGCTTCTAATTTGTAGCAGAATTACCCTTAAGCATTTTATTCAGCTTAGGCGATTTGTGTATGATCAGCAACGATGGAAACTGGTCAATGGGAAGGTTGTCTTCCTCTTCCAAAGTTTTCCAGTTTTTTGCGGCTATCATTACAAGATCCATTGATTTCAGATAACCAGGTTGTAAAAGGCTTCCGTTTACAGGAGTGGCCGGAATTCCGGAGAATTCCGTTTCACCGGGATGATTGTTGTTTTCTGAGTTATACAGGTAGTAATAAAAACTGGTTTCGTTGTTTCCTTTAAACATGCGTGCGTAATCCAGCAGATAATCATCACCATTATTAAAATACAGTATGAGAACCCTGCTGATCTCTTTGAAGTTTTTCTCATTAAATATGAGTACATCACAACTGGCCACAGGCAATATGCGTCTGACAATACCGCCTAGGATATCTGAACTGAAAATGGTTCGTGCACTACCCAGGATCAGGAAGTCGGGTTGTTCGTTCGCGCATGCCCGTATGATTTCTGAATGAATATCGCTTGAATTGAGATAAATGGTATTTAAGGCCAGGTTAGTTTCTTCTGCAGTGCGGCGGATGGGAGAAAAACTTTCCTTTTCAAAAACCCTGGCATCTTCGGGCGAAAGATCGGTTCGTGGTGAGATATGCAATGCTGTATAAAGGGTTTCAGCTGACAAATCTCTTGCAAGCCGATGTGTGAGGTTTAGCAATGTTGATCCCATTTTCGGATTGGCAAAGGAAAGTAGGATTTTATAAGGTTTCTGTCGCAATTCCTGTTTCTCTTTTTTGGGTCTCAAATATTCAATCAGTGACAGTCCGGGACCGGTAATTATAGTTGTTGTAAGAGCCATAAGTACCAACATGGAAAACAATTCGGGTGTAAGAATACCCAGGTCATACCCAATGTTGAGTACAATTAACTCCATTAATCCACGCGAATTCATCAGCATGCCCAGAACGAGTGAATGGTTCCAGGTCAGCCCCACGTATCGCGAGGCCACCATGGTGCCCAAAATCTTACTCAATGTGGCTGCCAATATTATTATCAGACAAACCATCCACAGGTGGGGGGTATTGATCAGTCCTATTTCTGTCCTGAGACCGGTGGCAACAAAGAAAAGAGGCAAGAGAATTACCAGTGCGACATCTTCAATTTTTTCGGTGAAAACCCTTTTGAAATTCATATTTTCAGGCATTACCACCCCGGCCATGAAGGCGCCGAACAATGCATTAATGCCAATGGCCTCGGCTGCCAGTGTGGATATGAGCATGAGCAAAAACAAAAAAGCCACTATGGGTTTGCTCATGGTTTCCCTACTGGCATATACGTTTCCCATGCGGTACATGAAAGGCTTCACAACTAACAGCATAAACATGATAAAAGCAGCTGCCAGTCCTATGGTAAGGAGCGAGTTGGCTATTCCTCTTGACCGCATGATGGCAATAACAACCGCAAGGATACACCAGGCAATGACATCGCCTATTGCAGCGGCTGAAATAGCAAAATTCCCAATGGGCGTTTTGGTAAGCTTTCTTTCCTGAACAATCCTGGCCAGAATGGGAAAGGCAGTGATACATAAGGTTGTGCCCAGAAAGAGTGCAAAGGAGGCAAAGCTGACGTTGGGAAAGGAGAATCCGCCATAAAGGAAGAATGCCAAAATAATACCTGAAACAAAAGGTGTTGAAATACTGGCAATACTGATTAGGAATGCTTTGTTGGCCGATTGTCTGAAAGCATTCAGGTCGAGTTCCATGCCGATGATGAACATGAAAAAAATTAAGCCCAACTGACTGAGTTGCTTGAGAATGGCAACGGAATCTTCAGGAAAAAGAAAGCTGGTCAACTGAGGGGCAAATGCCCCAAGAACAGAAGGCCCGAGCAATAAACCGGCAATGATTTCTCCGATTACCAGTGGCTGCCCCATTACTTGAAAGAGGTAACCCATAAGGCGCACAACCAGCAGGATGATGATGAGTTGCAGCACGAAAATGCCCGGAGATTCCAGGATTCTTTCAACAAAGTGCTTTAGGTTTATTCCTGTTTCAACATGTGAAATAACTGAAGCCTGTGTTGAAGTATTCAACTCAACTGCCGGCTTTACTGAAAATGTTATGCTAACAGCAGCAATTATTATCAGCAAAACGGTGACAAAAAAAAGCAGGTCTTTTTTCATATCAACTATCCTGCACTTTAAACTGTCCTCTAAATTTTGAGAATATAAAAATGGCAATAATGCCAACCAAAAGATGCAATCCAAGAACAATCCAGACCCATTCCGGTTTACCGGTTTCATTAAAAGCCCTGTATATCCATGAAGTATAAATAAGTCCGCTCATAAAACCACCAATTCCGACAGCAAGAAAGTTTGTGCCCATATAAAGTCCTGCCTTTTCTTTTGGGGCAATCCATACAATATATTCCTGAATGCGGGGCGAACTTATCATTTCGCCAATGGCGAAAAAGGCAATACCCGGGAACATCCAGGCAGGATTTGAAATTCCTGCCAGTGCCAGAAGCCCAAAACCCAATGCCATGATAACTAATCCTGTTATAAAGGAGGGAATGGGTTTGAAACGTTCAAAAAGCCAGGCAACAAAAACCTGAAATATCATAATTATCCATCCGGTATGTGAAATGGTTTCCCCCATAATTTTCCGGGTTCCTTCATAGTCTTTCGAAATCAAGTTTGCAAATGTAGTCCCTAAAACATTTCTAATGTTATTATACAGCGCGGCACCATCAAGGTTGAATTCAACATATTTGGAGCAAAGATTAAAAAAGGCCCAGAAAGGGGTCCAAAAGAAAACACCAAGAATGATTAAAAAAATTGCAAATTTTGAATCAGAAAGGACAATGCCAATATCCTTCATTTTCTTCCCCAGGCTTTCTGTTTGGGCTTGACGAGGAGGTTCCTTGTAAAAGAACAAGGTAATCAGAAACATGAGCCCTATGGAAATTGCTGCAGCAATGTATGCATTCTGCCATGATATTGCCCTGAGCCATCCCAACACCAGTGGACCAACCGAACCTCCAATATTAACCATAGCATAAAAAATTCCAAATCCCATAGTGCGGTTTGTATTATCGGTAACAACCCTGATGGTTCCCGAAATTAAGGGTTTGAAAGTTCCGGCAGCCAATCCTATACAGAGCATAGACAGTGCAATTCCCGAAACAGAGTCGGTAAAAATGAGCAGCAGGATGGATGGAAGGTAAGCGAGATAAGAAACCAGGAGTATTTTTTTAAAACCGTATTTGTCGGCAAATGTTCCGGATAAAATCGGAATGGTATACGATATAAAAAGAAACAAACTCTGAATTATCCCCAGTTGCTTATCATTGAATCCTTTTGACGCAAAGAAAATTGGGAAACCAAAGTAAATGCCGTAATAGGCAAATCGCTCAATAATTTCAACGGAGTTGGCGATCCAGAAAACAGGGGGAAAAGGAGTGCGGTTTTTTTTCATAAAGTAATGCAGTTCTTTGTAAAATCAATTCCGGAAGTAGCTCCAATCGTCCGGAAAGATAACAAAAAACATGCATCCTAGGTAGGTTCAGCCCTTGTTTTTTACTTCGAGCCTGAAGCCTGTATTGTGGATGTTTACAATGGAAACGGAAGGATCCCCGCTGAGGAGTTTTCTTAATTTGGTAATGTATACATCCATACTGCGCCCCATAAAATAATCGTCTTCACCCCAAATGGCTTTAAGGGCCACATCGCGCCTCAAAACGTTGTTCATATTCAGGCACAGCATTTGCAACAATTCAGCTTCGCGCCTGGTGAGCTGACGCTCAAAGTTGCAAGCCGAAAGCAGGTGGCTTGAAAAATCGAAAGTGTAGTTCCCGATTGTATATTTGTTAGATTTGCTGCTGCCCTTTTTTACCCTGCGCAAAACTGCGTTAATACGAAGCTTTAATTCCTCTGTGGTGAACGGTTTGGTGATGTAATCATCGGCTCCAATCCGGAAACCCTTGTACTTGTCTTCCTTCATGGTTTTAGCAGTCATGAATATAAAAGGCACATCAATGTCAGCCTTTCTGATTTCTTCGGCCAATGTAAAACCATCAATATGGGGCAGCATGATGTCGAGCAAAATGAGATCAAAGCTGCCTTTCCGGAATGCCTCGATCCCGGTTTTTCCGTCTTCCATAAGCATTACCTGGTAATCCGACATTTCCAGGAAGTCTTTGATGATGAAACCAAGATTCTTATCATCTTCCACCAGTAATAATTTTCCCTTACACGTTGTCATGGTTCCTTAATGATTCTTGTTATCGATATGTGCAGGCAGGTAAACATCAAAACGGCTGCCTTTGTTTAATTCACTGCTTACTTTTATATGACCACCATGGGCTTCGGCCATTGTTTTGGCCAGGTACAAGCCCAGGCCGAATCCTTTTACATTATGAACATTACCGGTAGGTACCCGGTAAAACTTCTCAAAGATCAGTTTAATTGATTCCTTGCTCATTCCGATGCCGTTGTCTACAAATGACATCAGAATACCTTCGCGGAAATCTTCAGTAATAATGGTTAACTCCGGATTTTCTGTTGCGTATTTAATGGCATTTTCCACAATATTGCAAATGATCCCTTTGATGTACATGTAATCTGCCTTGATTACATGATTGTCGGCATTAAGCTGAAAATGAATGTCGATTTCCTTTTCACTTTTTCTGAAACACAGGTCCGATGAAATGGTCTGAAGCAATTCGTGGATGTCTAACGGTACGGGTTCCAGTTTTATTTTCCTGTGGTCCTGCTGCGCGATTTCAAGAACACGTTCAATCTGTTGTTTCATTCTTTCGTTCTCATCCAGAATAATTCTGGCGTAATTCCTGATCTTATCCGGATTGGTCATCGCATCATCCCTGTGCAAAACCTCGGCAGCCAGTGCGATGGTTGAAACAGGCGTTTTGAACTCATGTGTAATATTATTTACAAAATCGTTTTTCATTTCCGAAAGCTTCTTTTGTCGCAGGTATGTAATAATAATGGCCGCCACGCCAAAAATAATAATGACCAGGAATAACAATGTGATTCCTAACCATAAGACCTGTTTGAGCAAAATTACCCTGTTTTTGTGAGGAAAATACAGCGCAATGTGGTAGTGCACATCCTTCCAGATGTTTGTGAGATATGCTTTATAAGGATCCGTGGGCGCATTCAAAGCAGGGAATCCGTCGGATTTATAAATCATCGAATCATTAGTGGTTTTGACGATGGCATAGAAATAATCGTCATCCAGGTGGTGATAAGCAATATATTTGTCGACGAGTGTTTGCAATAACACTGTGTCAAGTACTGCCAGAACCTCTTTGGATTCGCCCAAATATTGGCAAGCATAGGCTTTCGGAAAAAAGCGCGAGGAATTATACACATGGTCGCGTAATTCATCCACAATGCCCATCAGCGCGCGATCTGCGCGATGGTCAAATTGTTTACGGGCAATTTCAAGTTCTTCGCGCATCCAGAATGTTTGGGTGAAAACCAAACCAACAAGCGCAAGTGAAGAAATGAAAATGATTATTTTAACTGTCGAGGTACGCATGGAGTCCAAAAGATGAGCAAAAGTACCATAAATTAACCTGTTGCTGCTTCGTTTAACATAACTTTAACGAACTGCAGGTGCTATTTGTTACACAGGTAACTTACTGATTATTATACGCATTCATGGTCTTCGCCAATCCGGCAGTTCCGAAGCTGCGGATGATATCGTGGCACAGGATAATTCTTTCGGGAAGCTTTTCATCCTCATCTTTGCTCCATTTTCCAAGCACATGATCCACTTGCATACCATACTGAAAATCACTGCCGATACCGAATCGCAACCTGGCAAAATTCTGATGTCCGAGGGTTTCAATGATGCTGGTAAGCCCGTTATGCCCTCCGTCGCCTCCTTTGGAACGAAGCCGGACCGTGCCGAATGGAAGAGACAGGTCGTCAAGCAGGACCAGCAGATTTTCGGGAAGAACCGACTCTTTCTGCATCCAGTAATTAACCGCTTTGCCGCTAAGATTTACGTATGTGCTTGGTTTCAAAAGGACAAATATGCGCCCTTTAAAGCGGTATTCGCACAGGGCGCCATACCTCATGTCAGAAAAAACAATATTGGACGACCTGGCTAAGGCATCCAATATTGTGAATCCAATGTTATGACGGGTGTTGTGGTATTCATCACCCACATTACCCAGTCCGGTAACCAGGTACTTCAAGACGATAGTAAATTATTATTTTTTAGCTTCTGCAGCAGGAGCAGCAGCAGGAGCGGCAGCAGCACCTTCAGCAGCAGGAGCGGCAGCGCCTTCAGCAGCCTGTTCCGTACCTTTTGCGGCAGCCCTTGCAGAAATAATACCAACAACAAGTGTGCGCGGAGACTCCATGATGGTCACGTTGGGATACTTCAGATCGCCGGCCACTATGGATTGACCAATTTCGAGGTCTGTAATGTCAATTGACAGTAAGTCAGGCAAATCATCAATCAAACCCTTAACTTTTATATGTCTTTTGCGCTGCTTGAGTTTACCACCAGCCCTGATACCTGCTGAGTTACCTGTAACCTCAACGGGCAGGTCGATTACAATTGGCTTATCTTTAAATACTTCGATGAAGTCAATGTGGTTCAGGTTATCGCTAACCGGGTGAAACTGAATATCTTTCATTACAGCCAGGTGCGACTTGCCTTCAATGTCGAGGTTGACAACATAGGCATGATGGGTATATACCAGGTCTTTAAATGCCCGGTCTTCAGCATGAAAATGGATGTTTTCCTTGCCGCCATAAATTACGCAGGGAACCTGGTTGTTTTTACGCAATGCTTTTGCATCTTTTTTACCTGTGCCTTTACGCAGGAATACTTTCAAATCAATCGTTTTCATTTGTAATAAGAATTAAACAATTATAAAATGTGCTACTTGGAGCCAGTATCATCTGTTGATTTGCTGACCTGCCTGCCGGCAGGCAGGTTTGCTGATCTGTTGATTTGAAATCAACCAATCAATCAATCAAACAATCAACCAATTGTACTGGTTCCCCATTACACCATTGTTTAATAAAAAACAGTGGCTAAAAAGGTGGGCAAATGTAGTAAATATTTAACAAAATACAACATTGGAAGAAGCTATTGGATATTAGCTATTAGCTATTAGCTTTTGGCTTTTAGCTATTGACTGTTGGCTAAAGGCTAATGGCTAAAGGCTAATGGCTAATGGCCATTTCATACAATAAAGTTCTTCGTAATCGATTTGTACTTATAAACTTTATGTATCACATCGGCAAAGAGGTCGGCAATGGTTAGCACCTTGATCTTATCGGAGTGACCCCGGAGCGGGATGGTATCAGTTACAACCACTTCAGTAATGTCTGATTTTTCAATGCGTTCATAGGCCGGCCCTGAAAGAACAGGATGCGAACACACAACTCTGACGCTTCTGGCACCTTCCTCCATCATCAGCTTGGACGCAAGACAAACGGTGCCGGCTGTATCGATCATGTCGTCAACAATAACAATATTCTTATCCTTGATGTCCCCGATAACCCGGATTTCCTCAACCACATTGGCTCTTTTTCTTACTTTATAGCAAATTACCATTTCGCAGTTCAGGAACCGAGAATACGCATTGGCCCTTTTGGTACCGCCCATGTCGGGCGCAGCAATCACCAGGTTTTCGAGATTCAGATTTTTGATATAAGGCACAAAAATGGTTGACCCGTACAAATGATCCACGGGCACATTGAAAAATCCCTGTATCTGATCGGCATGCAGGTCCATGGTCATAACCCTGTCGGCTCCGGCTGCAGTTAAAATGTCGGCAACCAGTTTAGCTCCAATGCTGCACCTGGGCCGGTCTTTCCTGTCCTGCCTGGCCAATCCCAAATAAGGCATTACGGCAACCACCTGGTAAGCCGATGCACGTTTGGCAGCATCAATAAGCAATAACAACTCCATCAGGTTGTCGGCAGGCGGAAAAGTTGACTGCACAATAAACACAATACATCCGCGTACAGATTCTTCAAAATAGGGCTGAAATTCACCATCACTGAATTCCAGCACAGAGGTCTTTCCCAACTCAGTTCCATAACTTTTGGTAATTTTTTCCGCCAGGTAATGCGAAGCACGACCTGAAAAGAATTTTATCGGAGCTTTGATTTTCATTGAATAAGCGTTACTGAATTATTGAGGTGCTGCAAATGTAAAAAATATCCCGTCAACATAAATTACAGATTGCTTTATTTTAATAAAACAGTTTTGAACAGGAGTAGATCCAAGAACCAAGAGTCAAGATCTAAGATCCAAGAACCAAGAGCCAAGAGACGAGTATAAGCGGCAGTAGTAGTTGCAGTAGCAGTTGCAGTAGCAGTCAAACCCCAAATCCCACAAATCCAGCATCCAGCATCCAGCATCTTGTATCTTACACCCACAACCCTTCAAGGGTTTGCAACCGCTTGAAGGTGTTCCGTCAAACGACTGCACGACTTTCCATACTTGTCAGGCCTGTGTAAACTTGGCATTCCCTTCTTCAATGAAGTTCAGTATTTCCTCCCGGCCGCTGTATTTTGCCGATGAGGTGATAAATACGGGGGGAAGTTCTTCCCAGCTTTCAAGCAATTTGTTGCGATATCGGTCGGTGTTTCTTTTCAAAGCAGCTGCAGACAGCTTGTCGCTTTTGGTAAACACGATTGCAATTGGAATCTGGCTGGTTCCGGCCCAGTTAATGAATTCCAGGTCACTTTTCAATGGTTCATGCCTGCAGTCGATCAGCACAAATAAACAGACCAGGTTTTCGCGCTGTAACAGGTAATCCTCGGTGGTTGTCCAAAAGATATCCCTTGTTTTCCGCCCGGTTTTTGCATAACCGTATCCCGGCAGGTCTACCAGGTACCAGCTTTGGTTAACGAGGTAATGATTGATCAACCTTGTTTTTCCGGGTGTTGCTGATGTTTTGGCCAGGTTTTTAACATTAATCAGCAGGTTGAGCAAAGACGATTTGCCCACATTTGACCGTCCGGCAAATGCGAATTCGGGAAAGTCCAGGGGCGGACATGATTTCAGGTCGGGACTGCTTTTGACAAAGCTGGCAGATTGAATTTCCATTAAAACAAGGTTTCTAAAACTGATTTGATCCGGTTTTTTGATGCATCTCCGGGAATATAAACTTCCAATACCTCGCATGAGGGATGCGGAATCAGCCTCACGTTCTTCATTTCTGCCGGCAGCAGTATGGTTTCACCTGTTTTTACAGCTTCCATCTGATTATCGCCATATGCAATTGAAAAACTTCCCCTGACACACAGGTAAATTACAAATGAATCCAGATTCATGTAATCCCTGTCTATATTCTTTTCCAGAAGCAGCAGGTTTACCGTGAAATAGGGACAGGAGGCCAGGGTAGCCGGTTTCCCGGGTACTTTTTCATATGAAGTTTTATATGACGGGTACTGCCTGAAGTCGATGGCTTCAAGGGCTTTTTCAGTGTGCAGTTCCCTGGGTTGGCCCTTGTCGTCGAGCCTGTCGTAATCATAAATACGCAGTGTGGCATCGGAAGTCTGCTGTATTTCGGCCAGCAATATGCCTGCACCTATGGCATGAATTCTTCCGGCAGGCAGGAAAAATACATCTCCTTGTTTTGCCTGTTCATTATTCAGGATGGAAAGGAGCGATTTGTCAGCAAGGTGTTCCTGGTATATTTCAGCTGTAACCGGCTGGTTAAAGCCTGTAATGATCCCTGCGTCCTGTTCAGCTTCCACAATGTACCACATTTCGGTTTTCCCGAACGATTTGAATTGTTTCAATGCCAGTTCATCTCCCGGATGCACCTGAACCGACAAAGCATCATTGGCATCGATGAATTTGATGAGCAACGGGAAAAGAGTTCCGAATTTCTCAAAAACACTGTCGCCAACCAGGTCGCCCATATATACCTCAATCAATTCCTCCAGGCTGTTCCCGGCAAGAAAACCATTGGTGACTTTGGATACTTCACCGGGATATCCGCTGATTTCCCAGCTCTCACCGGCTTTATCAGTTTTGGTACTCTTGTGCAGAAAGGTTTTAAGCCTGGTTCCGCCCCAAATCTTATCTTTGATTATTGGTTTGAATTTTAAAGGGTATAGCTGATTCATGGCAAGAATTATTGCAATAAGCCTTTTGTTTTATTGTGAATGTTCGTATATTTTCAGTGCATTGCAAAAATAGCGATTAAAGGAACAAACACATGCTGGAACAGGTAAAAATCGGTAATATTCTTTTCCTGGATATTGAAACAGTTCCGGCATATCCGGCCTTTCAGGAAGCACCCGGTCAGATTCAGACGCTTTGGGAAAAGAAAAGTATGTACCTGAAACGCGAAGAGGAAACTCCCGAGAGTCTTTATCAGCGAGCCGGAATTTATTCCGAATTTGGCCGCATCATCTGCATTTCAACAGGGATGATTGGTGTGCAGGATGACAGGCGTGTTTTCCGCATCAAGTCGTTTTACCAGCAAGGAGAAAAGGAATTGCTTGAGTCGTTTGCCGGGGTGATTAACCGGTTATCTCAAAGGCGCGAGATCGAACTGTGTGCCCATAACGGCAAGGAATTCGACTTCCCATACATAGCACGCAGGATGGTGATCCATGGAATCGGGTTACCTGATTTATTTGATATTGCAGGCAAAAGGCCATGGGAGGTCAAACACCTGGATACATTGGATTTATGGAAATTCGGAGACCACAAGCATTATACTTCGCTGAACCTGTTGGCGGCAGTTTTTGGCCTGGAAAGTCCCAAATCAGACCTGGATGGCAGCCAGGTAGCGCATGTATACTGGCATGAACAGGACATGGTAAGAATTGTTGAATATTGCCGGCGCGATGTGATCACCACTGCCCAGATTATGCTTAAATTTAAAGGTCAGGAGATCCTTGCGCCGGAAGACCTGATTGTTCTTGATGAACATTGATTTATAATTACTTGAAATGACTTATACAATACTGTTATGAAAATTATTGATCTCGAAAAGACGGAAAAAACGCCTGAAATTATCCTGGATTCTAGCAAAAAAGTGTTTCGTATCAGCGGCAATTGTTTGCCTGAAAATATCAGAAACCTCAGCAGGGATGTTCTGGATAAGCTGGAGGCGTATTACAGGGAACAATCAGCTGCAGCTGAAAGTGATAGAAACAAGAGTGTTTTCAGGGTGATTTTTCGCCTTGGGTACTTCAATTCCGCATCAGCCAAGTTCATTGCCGATGTGATCATACTCTCGGCTGATTATGCGAAAAAAGGCTGCAATCTGAAAATCTACTGGTATTACGATGAGGACGACCACGACATGCTCGAAGCCGGTGAAGAAATGTCACAATTGGTCAGTGTTCCAATGGAATTTGTCGTGGTTGTGAAAGAATAGAAAACCGCACAATGACTCCCTGCAAAGGGGTATTGTGCGGCTAATAAAAATACTTTATATCAGCTCTTTTTACCCAGAGCGTTTTTGATCAGTCCTATTATTGCTATCAATAATCCTCCGCCTGCTCCACCACCGGCAATGCTTCCTATAATACTTGCCACGTCAATGCCTCCGGTTGATGTGCCCACACCAAGTGCGCCCAGCAGTTGTCCGCCCAAACCTCCGCCGACAATGCCCAAAATTGAATTCAGAACAGTTCCCAATGATAACTTTTTCATCAGGGCTCCGGCTGCATTTCCGCCCAGGGCACCACTGACAAGTTGAATGATAATTGCGACTAAATTCTCCATGATGGTTGATTTTGGTTAGTAATTGAAACGGGTCAGCTTAAAATTATGAAAATATTTCTTATTTAAGGAGGAAAGCGTTGAATAAATTCACTGTCAGTTAGTAAGTTGTTATAAATAGCTTGTTTTCATCAGCCGGCAATTCCTTTCGCACTGTATCCTATGATGATGGTATGAAATTATTTATTTAATTTTAGTATTCAATAAATTGTTTGTTATGAGATTAAGTTTTATAGTACTCATGAGCCTGATTATTTCCAGCCTGTCTTTTTCGCAAAGCACCTGGACCAATGTCAGGGAACACGGAGCTGATCCTTCCGGCGATATCCCGGCGACCGGAATATTCAACCACCTGATCGATAGTGTGGCAGCTGCCGGAGGAGGCACCATTTACTTTCCGGCCGGAACGTGGTTTACAGGTCCACTGTTCATGAAAAGCAACATCACGCTGTACCTCGACGCGGGAGCTGTATTGAAATTCTCCGATGATTTCAACGATTACCTTCCCATGGTTCAAAGCCGGTGGGAAGACGTCAGGGTGAAAACCTTTGCCTCGCAGATATATGCCTACCAATGTGAAAATATAGCCATCAGGGGCGACGGGCATATAGAAGGCCAGGGAAAAAAATGGTGGGACTTCTGGAACCAGTCGAAAACCGGTGAACCAGCTGATACCAAATGGCAAAAGATATTCAGGGAAGAAAATGCCGAACTACTTGCCCGAAATAAGTACATTGCCGATAAGAATGCCTTCCTCAGACCGCCTATGCTCACTACTTATGAGTGTAAAAATGTGCTGATAGAAGGAGTAAGTTTCTCCAATCCGCCCTTCTGGACCATCATGCCTACATTCAGCGATAATGTGGTAATCGAAGGCATCACCATCGAGAATCCGGATTATTCACCCAATACCGACGGGATAGACCTTTCATCATGCACCAACGTGCGCATTGCAAACTGCCATTTGAATGTTGGCGATGATTGTATCGTGATCAAATCGGGCCGTGACGAAGATGGCCGTGACGCCGGTAAACCCACTGAAAACCTTACCATAACAAATTGTACTATGCTGAAAGGCCACGGTGGGGTTGTAATTGGCAGCGAGATGAGCGGAAATGTAAAAAGAGTAGCCATTTCCAATTGTGTTTTCGAAGGAACCGATGTGGGCATCCGGATAAAAACCATGCGGGGCAGGGGAGGCATTGTTGAAGATATCAGGGTTTCCAACATTGTTATGTACGATATGGTTAAGGAAGGTGTGATCATCACCATGCGCTACCAGCCTACCGAGTCTGAACCAGTTACGGAGCGAACCCCGATGGTGCGGAACGTGCATCTGTCGGGTATTGTGATGAGAAACGCCAACAGGGCCATTGCCATATACGGTCTGACAGAACGGGAAGTGGAACAGGTAACCTTCAGTGATATGCAGATCCACTCGAAAAAGGGCATACTCATTGAAAATGCATCCGACATTGATTTTCACGACATCAGACTGCAATGTGAAGAAGGAATTCCTTTTGAGGCAAAAGATTCAAAAAGAATCAGCTACGACCGGATGCAATTAAAAGCCCCGTCGTTTGAAAAACCGCTTCTAAAGCTGACTAATTGCAGTTATTTTAGGGTTACCAATTGTGACCAGCCCGAAAACATTCCCTTGTTCATGCAGGAAGATGAAAAATGCAGTGATGTTGTTTTCATGAGCAACAATCTGCCCGGAACAGCCCGGCTTTCTTCGGGAAAAGGTGCTAATTTTAAGGCTGAATTCAACCGGATGAAAGAGTAATTTGTTTAACAAAAATATCTGTGCCATGTTAAAAATGTACTTGATTCTGCTGCCCCTGATGGTTATGGGATGCAAACAAACTGTGAAGGACAGGCCGACAACCATGTCTGATGAAAAATGGTCCATTCGCATGGCCAACTCAGTTATGTTACAAAATGACAGTCTGATTTACTACCTGGGTAACCGGCATGCCAAATGGCAGTACGATGTGGCCTTTTTGGCTCAGGTCATCGACAGGCTGGGGAATATCGACCCAAAATATTCCAAATACATGGAGGACTATATCAATTACTTCATACAGGCAGATGGCTCGGTACTCGACTATAAAATCGAAGAATACAATCTCGATCGGATTAACCCGGCCAAGAACATCATCACCCTATACAAACGGACAGGCGACAGCCTTTACCGGCAAACGCTCGAGCAGTTTGTTGACCAGATGAAAACCCACCCAAAAACCAAAGCAGGCGGCTACTGGCATAAGAAAATCTATCCCTGGCAAATGTGGCTCGATGGCATTTATATGGCCTCGCCTTTTCTGGCACAGTACGCCAGGGAATTCAATGCACCTGAATGGTTCGATGTGGTTGCCTTTCAGATTGAGCTGATCTACGGCAAAACACTCGACAGCAATACAGGCCTCCTTTATCACGCCTGGGATGAAAGCCGGTCGCAAAAATGGTGCGACCCCGAAACCGGCAGGTCGAAATACCCCTGGAGCCGCGCTATGGGCTGGTATACCATGGCCATTGTGGATGTGCTTGATTATCTGCCTGAAAACCATCCGGAACGTGATTCCATTATTGCCATTCTCAGGAATACCTGTGAGGCTTTACTGAAAGTTAGGGACCCGAAAACCGGGCTGTGGTTCCAGGTTTTGAATCAGAGCGACCGCGAAGGCAATTATATCGAAGGTTCCGGATCGGCCATGTATACCTTTGTGTTTGCCCGGGGTGCCAACAAGGGCTATCTCGATAAAAAATACCTGGATATTGCCAATGAAACTTTCGACAGCATTGTCAAAGAACTCATCACTGTGGACGATAAGGGAATTGTTACTATGCGCAATATATGCGGTGGTTGCGGATTGGGAGGAAATCCATACAGAGACGGTTCGTATGAATACTACATCAATGAGAAGCGTGTGGATAACGATTCAAAGGGCGTAGCTCCTTTCATCCTTGCGGCCATTGAGTTGAACAGGTAAATCTACGGGTAAATCATGAGCAGGTTCATTTTATTCCTGTCAGCATTGTTGTTGGCCGGTATGCAAGCTGCAACAGCCCAACAGCGGTTTGCCGATCTGGTGGTAGCTTCCGACGGAACCGGCAATTACAGATCACTCACTGAAGCACTTCAGTCACTGCCTATGTACAACTACCAGCGGTATGTGATTTATGTGAAGAACGGTGTGTACAACGAAAAGATACTCATCGACAGGGATTACCTGACCATTGTTGGCGAAAGCAAAGACAGTACCATTATTGAATACAGCCAGCTTCGATCCGGCTGGCAGGAAAAGCCTGATTACATCGGCGCTGCTGTCATCAATATTACTTCAGATGATGTGATCCTGGAAAATCTCACCATCCGCAATATACAGCCGGAGGTTGGACCGCATGCCTTTACTATTTATGGAACAGGCACGCGGACCATGATCATCAACTGCAACGTAACCAGCAACGGTGGCGATACCGTATCACTCTGGAATTACAAAAACGGCATGTATTACCATGCAGGCTGCCGGTTCGAGGGCGCAGTGGATTTCGTATGTCCTCGTGGCTGGTGTTATATCCGTGATTCCAGGTTTTATGAGAATTCAAAAACCGCTGCAATTTGGCATGCTGCTGTGACCAATAAGGACCAGAAGATGGTTTTGGAGAATTGCTCGTTCGATGGGGTGCCGGGTTATAACCTGGCCCGCCACCATTATGAAGCGCAGTTCTTCTTCCTGAACTGCTCCTTCTCCGAAACCATGATCGACAAGCCTGTATACTACTATTACTACCCTAAAGAACCTGAAAAGAACCGACCTTATTTTTTTGGTGACCGGTATTACTTTTTCAACTGTCACCGGACGGGAGGAGATTATGACTGGCATGCCGACAACCTGGTATCGTGGCCGCACGGATTGAAGCCGGATGATGTGGATGCGGAATGGACTTTCGATGGACAATGGAACCCGGAATCAACAAAGGCACCCGGAGCAGTGAAATTTGAAATAAAAGGTGACAGCCTGGTGTGGTTGTTTTTTAATGAACTTCTCTGTGTGCGGGGTAAACCTGTTTTGCAGACCTCTACGGGCAGTAAACTGATTTTCCGCGAAGGGCAGGGCCGGGATATCCTGAGTTTTGCAAGTGACCGGCCAATTACGGAAAACGATCTAAGATCACCTGTTTGGATAATTTCCGGTGATATTCTTGGCAATACGGCCACCGTCAGCGAAAGGAAAATATCAGTGCTTCACCTTGCCCAGTAAATAGCCGGTCAGGTTTTCAGCGGCTTTCCGGTTTTCGAAATCTTCCGGGAGCCGGTCGTTATCTATGTATTCATTATAAATCCAGGGATCTCCAACTGCAATTACAAATCCCTTTCCATAATTGCTTTCAGCAATGATCACCTGTCCGTTTTCGGTAAGCACCGGCCTGGCATTTCCAAAAAGGTTGATCGAAGCTACCTCCTTCATGTAAATCTTACTAACACCTTTGAACAAGGGATGGTCAGGGAACTGCGTAAAGGCTCCCATTTCATACTGGTTGTTCAGCACAGGGTGCAGCATCACGTTATTGAATACCATGCCAAACCGGACCGACAGGTAGTTGAAATGCTTCAGACCGCAATGTTTATAGTCGTTTGCCATCAGCACCAGCACGCCTCCTTTTTTCACCCAACGTTCAATGGTGTTAATGTCATCGGGCATGATGTAATTGGGCACCGGAGTTTCTGCCGTTGAATCGGGGTCAACAATGATATACACGTCTACATTCTTTAATGAAGTTTTATCAGGCTTTTCTAAGGTAGCAAGCTGAGCGCCCTGTTGTCTGAAAATATCACCCCAGCGCGAAAACCCACTGTCGGCACTGTCGTTCCACAGGTAGTGAAAAGGAAGTCCCGTTTTTGAGTGGGTTTCACGGTTGAACCAATTATCGAGGCCTACCGTCACCTGTGCTTTACAGGGTTGCCCTAAAAATAAAGCAAACCAGATTCCGATGAACCCAATTATCAGTTTTTTATACAAAGTGCCTGTCATGATGCGCGTTTTTTTAAATTTATTGAATTGGGGTTAGCTTACTCTTATTTTGATAACTATTTTCTTATCTGTATCAATTCCTTTTGCCCTGACTCCGGGACGATGCGCGTCCTGGGGGAAGAAGATGAAAAAGGTTCCGGGTTCGGCCAGGTAATACCTGCAATCCGACTCAGGAATTTCAAAAAACCCGACATCCTTTTCTACGCTGAAAGGTTCAATGGCAACTGCTTTTGATAGCGGCGCCACACCAATTTTTTCCTTACCTGAAGCCACGTATTGAATGTCAATATACTTCTGATGGGCTTCCCACCTGGTATCCTCCAGATTTTTGGCAGGTCCTTCACTGACAGAAGCATAAACCTGATCGCCGCTTATTTTGTACTTTCCGGAAGGAATCTTTTCCAGATCGGTATCCCTGAGCCAGGCCAGTGCCTGATCCCAATATCCCCGATTTTTGGCATACTGAAAATAGAATTCCATCGCATCCGTTGATTTATGAGCTTCCAGCTTCAGGCCCTGCGCCCATTCCCTGCTGTGAAACCATTTGGTGGCACGGCCAGGGGTAATTTTTTCGTGTAGCATACCCGGTTATTTGATGACCCGAATTTACATAAAAATACACGGTTTATTGCCCAATTTGAGAAAGATAAATTCTTATTGATATGTTTCAATGTCAATGGCTATTGTGCGCCATAACCACTAATGTTGCCAAAAAGCAGCAAGGCGTCTTTCCATGGATATTTGTTGGCAAACATGGTAGCATTTGAACTTATTGTGCCCTGTTTGTTTAGTCCCATTGCCTCGCGCCACTGATTAGCGGAAGAATTCGGGTCGTAGTCCACTTTTTCGTTATATCTGGCACTCAGGTAGCCATCAAGGTAGGCTTTATTCACTTTAAGATTTTGCGGTATCTGGTTACGGTTTCCTTTGGCACTTGCCAATTCCAGATCGCCAAAATCAGCTGCATCTACCCTCAGTCGTGTATTACTGGCCGGGGAGTAATGTAAATCCTTGTCTTTGTTTACAAAAAAGATATTGTCATCAACTTTTATCCATTCATTCTTATTGAAGCGGGTATGATCAACACCTGCCAGGATGCTGCCCCCGATAACATTGTTATGGATATGGTATGCGCATTTGGTCATTATTCGTATGCCATAACCCATATCGAGGAAATCCTTCAACCGGCTCCAGGTAAACACAATAGTATTGTTGGCAATCTCAACTTCGCTGCACAACGAAAGCGTATTTGGCCCACCTGTGCTGGCGCAAGTGCCGAAAATTTCTATGGCAGCCATTTTGTTGGCTACAAATACATTGTTTTTGACAGTAAACTTGCCGCTTCGGTGTCCGGCTTGCAAAGCAAAGCTTGGACCATTAACAAAAACACAATGTTGAATGGTCACATCACCGCCGGTTGTTGCACTTACAAATTGTACCAATGGTTCGCCAACAGTTGGGTATCCGGTAGATGGTTTTTCGGTAGGTGGCATCAGCCGGCCTCCTTCGATGCCTTTCACTACGCCATCTGATGAACTGTATGCATTTCGTTCACCTCCATCGAAAACCATGTGGTCAATTACTGTTCCGTTAACATCACGGGTAAATTTTAGCAAAGCTTTCCGTGATGACCTCGCACTTTCATTATCTGGCTGAAAGCAGGTGGGGTGTTCGCTAATGCTTTGCCTGGTGAAATCATCATCCCAACTGCCGTATAACTGAAGGGCTTTATCGCTTTCCAGGAACCCGACTCTAAGAGTTCCCATGTACCGTCCGCCTGCTACATATATTTTGTCACCGGGTACGGCTGTTTTAATGGCTTTATCAATATTTTTAAAAGGACTTCCTTTGGAACCATCGTTGCTGTTACTGCCTGAAGAAATTGATACGTAAATGGTCTTTCCATTGGCCGCAGAATTTGCCGATGTTGATGAACCTTCCTTCACAGATGATGTCTGTGTAGTTTTATTAACAACTGGTTCTTCGGCTTTGTTCAGAACCTTGTCTGCGTTTTTTTGCAGGTTTTTCAGGTTGACCTGCGCGTTTACGGGCATTGCCAGCAGCATGCCGATTGTCAGGGTAATTAATAATTTGATTTTCATTATGAAGTGGTTTTAAGTGGTTAGCCTGGTTATAAAAGGCGCGACATGGTCCTGAGTAGTTTGCCTCTGAGTGAATCGCAGCATTCAATAATGTTCATGAGTTCCCGTACCTCCTGGGTGCTGTTGCACACGCTGTATGTATCAAGTATTTCGTGTGTGACACTTTTTTTCAAAAGGTCCAGTTCCTGATAGGCTGCAGCCAGATCACCTGTCTGAACCCTCTTTTCAATGGCTTCGAAGTGGGTGGTAAAATCCTGGATCAGACATTCACATGTTTTCATAGATGTTGCTTTTGAGAATCAGCAACAAAGTTGAGGGAAAACGTTTTTTCTTTCAATAGGTGAATAACACCGAAATGCGTAGGGGATTTCCCCCAAAATGTGCCGGGAAATATCCGGATAGCGAAGTCATAAGTTAAGGGGCAACTGACAAGCGGTAATGCTTATTCCAGGCTGATGATACCATGTTTAATGGCAAACTTCACCAATTCGATGGTGTTGTTGAGTTGCAGTTTATCAAGGATGTTGCTTTTGTGGTTTTCAACTGTGCGGGGACTGATGTATAGTCTTTCTCCAATTTCTTTGAAGGATAAACCATCTGACAGGTGCTCAATAATCTCTTTTTCTCGTTCGCTGAGGGTTTCTGTAATAAGGGCAGGTTTGTCAGGGTGTTGTATCTTGTTGATATAGCTCTGGTAAATAACCGAAGAGATGCGTTGTCCGAAGTAACATTCTCCTTCAGCTATCCGCAGCAATGCATCAATAAACTCCCTGCCCGAAATGTCCTTATTCAGGAATCCGCAGGCACCGTTTTTAATGGTTTCAATAATGATCTGTTCTTCCATTTCAGCGGTCAGTATAAGGATTCTCACCTCAGGCCAAAGGGTAGAAATTTGTTTGGTGAGCTCAACACCTGAAATATCAGGTAAAACAAGGTCAAGAACAAGTATGTCGGGGGTACTTTTTTTCATTAGTTTCAGCAATTCACCACCACTTCCGGCTTCCCCTTTAACCTTAATGCCAGGAGTGGCAATGAGCATTGATTTGATACCATCGCGTACGATCTTATGATCATCGGTGATAAAGAGGCTGATTTGTTTGTCCACAGTAGTCTTTTATAGTTTAGGGTTGATATACTGAGGTATGCGAACAGTGAATGTGCTGCCTTTTTGGGGAATGCTTTCCACACTAATATCACCACCTATTTTATGAATCAGTTCCCGGCAAAGGATGAGCCCGAGCCCTGATCCTTTTTTTTCGCTGTTGCCTATTCCCCGGGTATCGGCATCAATCCGGAATAACTTGTCAATATCTGCTTTGGTTAATCCTTCGCCTTGGTCTGTTAACCGCAAAAGAACTTCGCCATTTTCTCTGCAAGCTCCCAGGGTAACGGTGCTGTTATCAGGCGAAAATTTCAGCGCATTGGTGACAAGATTTCGTAAAACTGTTACCACTATGTTTTCATCTGTGGTAAAGGTAAGCGTGTTTGTGTCCTCAGTTACTACTTCAATTTTGTGCCGCTGGTGAAGGCTTTCGGTTTCTTTAAGTGTGCGCCGGATAATCTTCTCAACATTGGTTTCAACAGGAACAATCTGAAATTGATTAAGTTGTGCGCGAGCCCAATCGAGCAGGTTCTTCAACATTTCCAGCAGGTTGGATGAGGTATTGGACAGCTCGCTAATGTACGCTTTGAGCTCCTCGGGTGCGAATAAGTCGAAGTGTTCCTCGATTTGTCCGGCAATGGTATGAAAAGCTTTTACCGGATTTTTTAGGTCGTGCGCAATAATGGTAAAAAACTTATCCTTGGTGGCATTAAGAATTTGTAGTTCGCTATTTTTCTCGCGAAGCAGACGCGATGCACGGCGACCTGTCCGGTAACGATTATAAGTAAGGCCTGCTAGTGCCAGAAAGAGCAAGGCAACAACAGTGGTGTATATCCGGCGGCTTTCACTTTTTTGCAACCGCAGTTGCTGAATCTCTTTTTCCTTGGTAAGAAGTGTAATCCGGTTTTCCTTCTGTTCTGTCTGGTATTTTACCTGTAGGTCAGCCATTTGTTTTGCGCTTTCAATGTTCAACACAGAATCGGAGGCAGCACTGTACATTTGATGGTATTCCCAGGCTTCCCTGAATCTTTTTTGTTTGCCATAGAGCATCGAAAGTGCTTTATAGACGTCACGCCTGAGATAAAACGATCCGGTTTCGGTAACAATCTCAAGTCCTCTTTTAAGGTATTGCTCTGCGTGGGTAAATTCTCCTGTAGTGATGAGCAATTGGGCAAGAAAGGTAATAACTTCTCCTTCCTTCTCAGTGGAATTGGTTTGCCGGCAAAGTGTGAGCGCCTGTTGATAGTATGCCAGGGCATCTTTATAATTGCCCCTGTTTTTATGTACATCACCCATAATGCGGCAGGCATCAATCCAAATCATGTAATCTTCATCATCGGGTTCGGCGATATCATGGATTTGAGTCTCAGCTTTTATGAGGTTAAGCATGGCCGAATCATAAGCATTCTCTTTTACCTGACATTCAGCAATGTTCACCAGAAAGTAATGCTCTTTCTTATTGGTTAAAAAGGCATTCTCAATGGCCGCTGCCTTTCTGAAATAGCCGATAGCTTCGGTGAGATTGCCCTGACTGCGATAAACATAGGCCATATTGCTGTAGGTCGCTACCAATCCTTCTTTATTGTCAATCTCCTCGTATAACTTACGCGCTTTGAAGTAATATGCCATTCCTTTTTCAAGCATTCCTCTTATCTCGTAGTTTACCCCCAGGTTACAGTATAGCTCTGCAATTTTCAGCTTGTTGCCGGCTTTTTCATGGTATTCCAATTCCTGTAAAAAATAGCCTGTGGACTTTTCATAGTCGGCCAGTGAATAACAGTTGTCGGCAAAAAGACGAAGGGCTTTAACTATCAAAGAATCGTTGTTATTTTCGCGGCCTATCTTCAGTGCTTCAGCAGCATGTTGCAGACTTTTTTTGGGTTCGAAATTACGGTAACAGATTGATCCTATCTGGCATAAAATGAATCCTTCGGTTACGCTGTTCCGTGATGAAAGTAGACGGGTGAGGCTATCTGCTTCATGGCGCCAATTTTCGTTAAGTAAATGGTTATTGGGGGTGTCGGCTGTATTCAGCGCCTGAGCTGCTATACACCAATGAAATAGGCCGATACAAAGGAAAAATAATTGTTTCATATTCAGGTAGAAAGCTGTAATTCAACCCATGATAAAGTGTTTCGCCGGTAAGGTAGCATGGCGAATGATATACCGGCAATAGTCAGGTTCTTTATTGCAGCAAGGTAAAAATAATTAGTTTAATGGACTCATGATGAATGTTTTTTTTAAAAATTGCATGCCTCTCTATATTGGCTCACAAGTGCCCATTTAAAAAAAGATATCGCGGAAGGGTAGAATATTTTAATAAATACTTTGACAATATAAAAATGACAATTATATTTGCAGACCTTTAAAAAAGCATGGGCGCTTAGCTCAGTTGGTTCAGAGCATCTGCCTTACAAGCAGAGGGTCGCTGGTTCGAACCCAGCAGTGCCCACAAGGGTTTGAAGAAATTCAAACCCTTTTTTATTTCCCCTCGGTGTAAACATGGTGTAAACAATTCCCCGGACACTCAGATTTTGAAATTCAATCCGTTGAAAAATTTTCCTTCACAAATTTCTTCAAAAAAGTTACAATCCAACAAAAAAAGTCCTACTTCCGGCGGAAAAATAAGTTATCAACATGTTTGCTAAAAACTACTTCAGTTTATCGGTTTGTTCCAGAATTATTTGCTAAAAAGGTTTTATGAAATGACACAAACCAATATATGAAGTTTCATATATAAATACCTCATATATAATATATTGGTTAATAACTATGAAGCCCTGTTTAACTTGCTTGAGAAAAATTTTCTTGAATTTTGTTCGGAATATTTTGAACCATTATAAAACAGAAAAAAAATGGAATCGAGCACAAAATCATTGAATGGGTGGGTTAGCGAAGCTGAAGCGCGGGAACTCATTGGCGGCAAAACCACAAAACTTTGGAAACTTCGGAAAACAGGGCGGTTAGTTTCCTCAAAAATTGGGAACAAAACATTTTACAAACTGGACAGTATTCATGAGCTATTGGAATCAAACATAGTTAGGGTTTAGACTATGATGACGATAGAAAAAAAATACTGCGGTAAAGACGGCGTAATTGCCGTCCGAACCATTAAGGTGCAGGACAGCCTGATCAACGATTCACGAGCATTCACTGAAGCCATGATTGTGCTTGGGCTTTCCAAAGTTGAAATAGTTGATTTGCTTATCAAAGTTGATGAAATAGAAGCCTTCTAATGAGCAAGCGAAAGAGAAACCAGCGTTTACGGGTGGATGCAAAGCAATACAACCCTGAAAAGGTTATCAAGAGCCTTACACAGATGTATAAGCCCACAAGGAAGCTGCCGGAAGCTGAGTCAGAACTGCGATACAGCACAAAAAAGAAAGAAAAATAGCCTGCCAGCTGCGATCTGACAGGCTATTAATGTTTTCAAATTCCCAAAAGATGGAGGGATCTGCAGTTCACGGCGCAGGTCGCAATCGGTAGCCGTCGAGGTGAACGCGGTGAACTCATCCAGCAGCGGATGACCGA
>JAWOJJ010000097.1:0-13440 GCA_046481675.1 Bacteroidales bacterium
ACTGAAATTCACAGAATTCTTAATCGGGAGAGTTTATTCGTGAGACTCAAATTTCAGGAGTGAGCGAACTGAAATTTGTAAGTCGAACAATCCCGACGAAGTCGGAGGGTATAATACCCCGCAGCTCTGCTGCGGAATTAGTTTCCAAAGCTTGCTTTGTGGTTTCATACCCGTGATTTTCTTGTGTAGCGCGTGAATTGATTTTTAGCCTTTTATCAGCAGCGGCGGCTTTTTTGGTCACTTTTTGAGCTGTAGCAAAAAGTGACAAGAAGTTAGGTAAAAATAATGTGCCTGTCATTAGCAGCCTGTCGAAGTATGACGAGTAGTTGCAGTAACATTCGCAGTAGCAGCCTGCACCCAAAACAAAAAAAACCTGGCCAAAAGCCAGGTTTTTGATTGTATCTATCTGCGCAAATCTGCTAAATCTGTTTTAACCTGCCTGCCGGCAGGCAGGTCTGCGAGAAATTTCTGCATAAACCTGCCTGCGCTAAAGCTCCGGCAGGCAAGTCTGCGAGAAATTTTCCTCTTTACTCACCCACAATCTCAAAAGGAATTTCAACATGAACTTCCTTGTGCAGTCTGACTTTAGCGTGGTAGGTACCTACTTCTTTAATCAGATCTTCCTTGAAGGTGATGTTTTTGCGGTCGATATCAAATCCTTTTTCCTGAAGTGCTTCAGCAACCTGAATGGCGTTAACCGAGCCGAAGATCTTTCCTTTGGTGCTGGTTTTTGCGCCAATTGAAAGCGTAACATCTTTTAGCTTTTCAGCAATTTTCTGAGCTTCTTCTTTGATCTTCTCTTCCTTATGGGCTCTTTGCTTCAGAATTTCATTGTGAGATTTCAGGGTAGAACCCGTAGCTGAAACGGCAAATCCTTTAGGTATGAGAAAATTCATCGCGTAACCGTTTCTTACGGTTACGATATCATCTTTGTATCCGAGATTCGGAACATCTTGTTTCAAAATAATTTCCATGATCAATCGGGTTTTACTATTTCAACAAATCAGTTACATAAGGCAGTAAAGCAAGATGCCGCGCTCTTTTAACAGCATTCGACACTTTGCGCTGATACTTCAGTGAAGTACCGGTGACACGGCGGGGAAGAATTTTTCCCTGCTCATTCAGAAACTTTTTAAGAAACTCAGGATCTTTATAGTCGACAAACTTGATCTTGTTCTTCTTAAAACGACAATACTTTTTCTTCTTTACCTCAACAGCCGGTGGTGTAAGGTATCTGATTTCCGATTGACTGGTTTGTGTTACTATTGCCATGGCTTATTCCTCCGTTACTTTTACAGCTGTTTCTTTCTTGTTCTTTCTCTTTTCAGCATACTCAATGGAGTATTTGTCCAACCTGGTTGTCAGAAAACGGATGATTCTTTCATCACGTTTGTACTCAATTTCCAGGGTTTTAATCAGTTCTCCGGGTGCTTTGAATTCGAACAGATTATAAAAGCCGGTTGATTTCTTCTGAATGGGGTAGGCCAGTTTACGCAAGCCCCAATTCTCCTCGTTGATGATCTCACCACCTTTGCTGGTGATCACACCACGGAATTTATCAACCGCTTCCTTCATCTGGGCCTCAGACAAAACGGGAGTTACAATGAAAACGGTTTCGTATTGGTTCGACATAATAAAATAATTAAAAGGTTATTTTAAACAGGTCGCAAAGATATTAATTTTTTGTTTAATACCAAAGGTGGGGGTGTTTAATTCAGAACCAAGAACCAAGAGCCAAGAGCCAAGATAGGGGCAAGAAACATGCTTCAACTTCGCCTGCCTGCCGGCAGGCTCAGCGTGGCAAAAAAGACTGCATGACCAGAAGACCAGAAGACCAGAAGACCTATACTACTACCTCTTCCCCCAATTCGGGAATGGTAACCTGCTGATAACCCTGTTCCGTCAGCTTGCCGCGGAAAAACTCCTGTGCATCCAGATCGCCATGAACCAGCAATACCCGGCTTACTTTTTCCTTATCCTGACATTCCAGGTACTGGATCATCTCGTTGTAATCGGCATGACCACTGTATGAATCAAGCTTTTCAATGTCGGCGTTTACTTTATGCACAGTGCCAAATATGGAAACTTCTTTGGCTCCGTTCAGCAGGCGTGCGCCAAGGGTTGTGGGGGCACAGTATCCAACGGCAAGCACTGTGTTTTTCGAGTCAGACAGGTTGTTGGCCAGGTGGTGCTTAACCCTTCCGGCCTCCATCATACCCGAAGAGGACACGATGATACAGGGTTCCTGACTGTCATTCAGTTTTTTGGAGTCTTCCACTTCTTTGATGAAGTGCAGGTTGTTGAAACCAAACGGATCAGGGTCGGTTTCCATTATTTTCTGCACGGTGCTGTTGAAACTATCTTTATGCAACCTGAAAATATTGGTGGCGTTAACAGAAAGAGGACTGTCAACATATACTTCAATGCGTGGCAGCTTGCCGCTGTTATAAAAATTGTTGAGCGACAGAATTACTTCCTGGGTGCGGCCGACACTGAAAGAGGGAATGATCAGTTTTCCTCTTTTTTCAACACAGGTTCTTTGAATTACCTTCAGCAGTTTGTCTTCCGCTATGACGGCACTCTCGTGCAACCGATCGCCATAGGTAGATTCACACAGGATGATATCTGCCTGCGGGAACGGCTGGGGCGATCTCAGGATCCGGTTCTGCGGGCGACCGATATCACCGGTGTAGGTTATGTGCGTTATTTTCTCATTTTCCCTGATCCGGAGGTTCACTGCTGAACTTCCCAGCAAATGGCCCGTGTCGGTAAAAGTGACCTTGACTCCTTTTGTTACCCGGTATTCTGTATTATAGGCAATACCTACGAAATATTGCATGGCAGTCTGGGCATCAGCTGAATCGTAAATGGGATCAACCGGGGGCAAACCCTTACGTGCTCTTTTCTTGTTGAACCATTGGGTGTCATGTTCCTGTATTTTACCACAGTCGGCCAGCATAATGGAGCACAAATCGCGGGTAGCATGCGTGGAGATGATTTTGCCCCTGAATCCCAGCTTTACTATATAAGGGATCAAACCGGAATGATCAATGTGGGCATGACTCAAAATCATAAAATCAATTTCAGCCGGAACAAACCCGAGGTTCCGGTTCATGGAGTCGGTTTCCATTCCTTTTCCCTGGTACATGCCGCAATCCAGCAGTATCTTCTTTCCATTGTCGAGTGTAATCAGGTGTTTACTGCCTGTTACCTCGCGTGCAGCTCCTAGTATTTGAATCTTCATCGCAATAATGTTTCCTTTCTTACAAACATAATCAAATTATCGGCAACTTTTTGAAAAACTTAGCGTATATATTACGCTAAGTTTGGAAATCAATTTCTTTCTTTGTAACTTGGTCGTGATAATAACGGTGAATGGTCAATTTAAACCCGCATGTCTCTGTTGACTGTGTGATTTTCGGTTTTCACGGAGGAAAACTTAAGGTACTTCTCATTGAAAGAGAGGAGGTGCCCAAAATTTCCCTGAAGGGGCATAAGCTGAAACTACCCGGGAACCTGATTACACAATCAGAGGACCTTGACATATCAGCAACACGGACCCTTAAGGAACTCACCGGCCTTGACAACATTTTTCTGAAGCAATTCGGGGTATTCAGTGCACCGGGCAGGTTGTCGCCGCCCGAAGATCTGGCATGGCTACGTAAAACAAGCGGTCTGATGGTCGACCGGGTTGTAACCATTGCCTATTATTCATTGATCAAGATTTCCGAGAGCAACATCACCGAAAAAACCATTTGGCTCGCGGTGGATGATATACCTGACCTGATATTTGACCACAACAGAATCATCAGGAAAGCCCTCGATGCGCTGCGCCAGGAAATCAGGAGCGAGCCGCTCTGTTTTGAACTCCTCCCAAAAAAATTCACCATTCGCCAGATGCAAAACCTGTATGAGGAGATCCTGGGTGAACCTATGGACAACCGGAACTTCAGAAAGAAAGTGAAGCCGCTGGAATTCATCATTGCCTTGGCCGAAAAGGAAAAGGAAGTCAATCACAAACCTGCACAATTGTTCAAATTTGATAAAAAGATCTATGAAAAACACCGGAAGGTGTTGAGTGGATTTAATCTTTAACAATAAATCGAATAACTAATTAATAATTATTGAATATGTATTTACTAGGTTACGACATCGGAAGCTCATCGGTTAAAGCCAGTTTGGTCAGAATTGACTCAGGCACCAATGTAGCCAGCTCTTTTTATCCGAAGCAGGAAATGACAATCAAAGCGGCCAAACCGGGTTGGGCTGAACAGGAGCCTGATTCCTGGTGGGATAACCTGAAACTGGCCACACGGGAAGTTATGAGCATGTCGGGTGCTAAAGGTTCCGATATCAAAGCTATTGGCATTTCCTACCAGATGCATGGCCTCGTTTGTATCGACAAAAACCACAAGGTGCTTCGTCCGTCGATAATCTGGTGCGACAGCAGGGCTGTGGAAATAGGTGCCAATGCATTCAGGGATATTGGTGGTGACCGCTGTCTGGGTCATTTACTGAATTCTCCCGGCAATTTTACCGCTTCCAAGCTGAAGTGGGTTAAGGATAACGAGCCTGAACTTTTTAGTAAAATATATAAGATCATGCTTCCGGGAGATTTTGTGGCCATGAAGCTTACCGGCGAAGTATGTTCAACCATTTCCGGATTATCTGAAGGTGTATTATGGGATTTTAAAGAAAACTCAGCAGCTAAATTCCTGCTGGATTACTACGGCTTTTCACCCGAATTACTGCCTGAACTGAAACCAACTTTTTCGGAACAGGGAAAAGTTAACAAACAGGCCGCCGAAGAACTTGGCCTGGCTGAAGGCATACCGGTTGCATACAGGGCCGGTGACCAGCCCAACAACGCCTTTTCGCTGAACGTTCTTGAACCAGGTGAAATTGCTGCTACAGCCGGTACTTCCGGTGTGGTATACGGAGTGTCCGATGTGGTTCGCTATGATCCCCAGTCGCGCGTAAATACTTTTGCCCACGTGAATTATACCAAGGAGAAAACCAGGCTTGGTGTTCTGCTTTGCGTGAATGGAACCGGCATTCTTAACTCATGGCTGAAACGGAATTCGGGCTTTGCTGAAGCAGGATATGCCGCCATGAACGATGCTGCTTCAAAAGTTGCCGTAGGTTCCGACGGAATGGCTATTTTGCCTTTCGGAAATGGTGCGGAGCGCATGCTTGGCAACAAGGATTTGGGATGCCAGATCAGCAGCCTCGATTTCAACAGGCACAACAGCAGTCATATGGCCCGCGCTGCCCAGGAAGGCATTGTATTCGCGTTGCATTACGGCATGGAAATAATGAAACAAACCGGTATTAAACCGTCAGTCATCAGGGCTGGTCATGCCAATATGTTCCTGAGCCCGGTATTCCGTGAAACCATTGCCGGAATTACAGGTGCAACCATTGAGCTTTATAATACCGACGGTGCCCAGGGCGCTGCCAAAGGTGCCGGTGTGGGTGCCAAATTTTATGCTTCATTCAAAGAGGCATTTGCCGGACTCAGGAAGATTGAAACAGTGGAACCCAACAATGCCAAAGCAAACCAATATCGTGATGCTTTTGAGAACTGGAACCGCACACTTCAAGTGGCTTTAAGTCAGTAAGACTATAATTTTGTGGAACAAAATTATATAGTCGAACTGATCCCGAGCGAAGCCGAGGAACCTCTGGGTGCCTCGTCAACTCTGCTGCCAGGTAGTTTATTAAGTAAATTTTATATATCTAAGTAAAATCACACTAAAACAACAAATTAGCAAGTACTATGAAAGTAACAATTGGAAAAAAGGAGTATTTCCCGGGTATCGGGAAGATTAAGTTTGAGGGTCATGATTCAAAGAATCCTCTTGCTTACAGGTGCTACGATGAGAATCGTAAGGTTGGGAAAAAGGCCATGAAAGACCACTTTAAGTTTGCTGTGGCTTACTGGCATTCGTTTTGTGGAACAGGAAGCGATCCGTTCGGATCAGCTACCCGTCCGATGCCCTGGAATGATAGCTCTGATCCTATGCAGAAATCCAAGGATAAGATGGATGCAGCATTTGAATTCATCACTAAAATGGGAATTCCCTACTACTGTTTCCATGACGTAGATTTGATTGACGAAGGCAATCTGTTTAAAGATTATGAAAAACGTCTGAAAACCATCGTGGATTATGCCGGTAAAAAGCAGAAAGAATCAGGTGTTAAACTGCTGTGGGGCACAGCCAATGTATTCTCGAATCCGAGGTATATGAATGGTGCTTCAACCAATCCGAATTTTGATGTGTTAACCTGTGCTGCTTTTCAGGTTAAGAATGCACTCGATGCCACCATAGCACTGGGTGGTGAAAATTACGTATTCTGGGGCGGCCGCGAAGGCTATATGAGCCTGCTGAATACCAACATGAAACGCGAACAGGAACATCTGGCCAAATTCCTTCATTCAGCCAAGGATTATGCCCGTAAGAATGGTTTCAAGGGTACCTTCTTCATTGAACCCAAACCCATGGAGCCCACCAAACACCAGTATGACTTTGACGCTGCAACTGTTGTGGGTTTCCTCCGTTATTTCGGTTTGGACAAGGATTTCAAATTGAATATTGAAGTTAACCATGCCACTTTGGCTGGACATACTTTCCAGCACGATCTGCAGGTAGCTGCTGATGCCGGAATGCTTGGAAGTATTGATGCCAACCGTGGCGATTATTTTAACGGCTGGGACACCGACCAGTTCCCGATTGACCTTTATGAACTTGTTGAAGCCATGCTCGTGATTCTTGATGCAGGCGGACTGCAGGGTGGCGGCACAAATTTCGATGCCAAGATCCGCAGAAACTCAACAGACCCTGAGGATCTTTTCATTGCACATATTGCTGCAATGGATGCATTTGCCAGGGCACTCACCATTGCTCAGGACATACTTGACAAATCTCCTTATTTGAAAATGAGGAAAGATCGCTATGCTTCATTTGATAAAGGTGACGGTAAAGCTTTCGAACAGGGCAAACTCACTCTTGATGATCTGGCCAAACTTGCTCTCAAGAAAGGTGAGCCCAAGGTTATCAGCGGCAAGCAGGAGCTTTACGAAGCCATTATCAACATGTACATCTAAGTTGCAGCATGAAAGGTCGTAATATCTTTTACATTTACAGTATTACCCTTGTTGCAACCATTGGCGGATTGCTTTTTGGTTACGATACTGCTGTTATATCGGGTGCCGAAAAATCATTGCAGGCCTACCTGGTCAACAGCCTGGGACTCAGCTCCTGGGTACATGGCGCTACCACATCGAGCGCATTGATCGGATGCATTATCGGAGGTATCATCTCGGGTGTGTTTGCTTCAAAGTTCGGCAGGAAAAAATCCCTGGTTATTGCAGCAGTATTGTTCTTTCTTTCAGCACTCGGCTCCGGTTTCCCTGAATTCCTTTTCTTTACCAAAGGGGAACCCACGCTTGGCGTGCTGTATATGTTCAACTTTTACCGCATTGTTGGCGGTATAGGTGTTGGACTGGCCTCAGCAGTCTGTCCTATGTACATTGGTGAAATTGCCCCGGCCGACATCCGGGGGAAGCTGGTATCGTGGAACCAGTTTGCCATAATTTTCGGCATGCTGGTGGTGTACTTCGTTAATTGGGGTATTGCCCGCGGTCAGACTATCGAATGGATCGACAACATTGGCTGGAGACGCATGTTTCTTTCAGAAGCCATCCCGGCTGGTTTGTTTGGTCTGCTTCTTGTTTTTGTGCCTGAATCGCCCCGTTATATGGCGCTAAAAGGCTTTAAAGACAAAGCGCTGCATGTTTTAACCAAAATCAATGGCGCTGAAAAAGCAAGGGATATTTTCCATGATATCGAAGAAACCGTTGAGAAATCATCTGCCAAGTTGTTTGCTTATGGTAAGGTGGTGATTATCATTGGAATATTGCTTTCTGTTTTCCAGCAGTTTGTTGGTATCAACGTGGCCTTGTATTATGCACCCCGGATATTTGAAAGCATGGGTGCCGCCAAAGATGCATCCATGATGCAGGCCGTGGTGATGGGGCTTATCAATGTACTGTTTACCGTATTGGCAATATTTACTGTTGACCGTTGGGGCAGAAAACCATTACTAATGGTTGGCTCAATTGGTATGGCAATTGGTATGTTTGCCATTGGCGGCCTGGCATTTTTCAATGTCATTGGCATTAGTACCCTCGTTTTCATTATTGTTTACACGGCTTCATTCATGATGTCGTGGGGCCCGATTTGCTGGGTGCTGATTTCCGAAATTTTCCCGAATAAAATCAGGGGACGAGCTGTTGCTATTGCTGTAGCAGCGCAATGGACAGCCAATTTCCTGATCTCATCAACTTATCCGGCAATGATGGAATTAAGCAGCGCCGCAACTTATTGGTTCTATGGCGTAATGAGCGTGCTGTCATTCCTGTTTGTCTGGAAAATGGTTCCTGAAACCAAGGGAAAAACGCTGGAACAAATTGAGAAAATCTGGAAGAAGTAAGAGGTGGCAGGTAATTAATAACTTGTACTTTATGGATAATAAAAACCTGGCAGAAACTTCTGCCAGGTTTTTTTTGGGCCCTGAAACAGGAATCCCATAAACCCGCAATTATGAAACCTAAAACTTTCTTTTTACGCACGTTTACTCAGAAAAGTATATCCGTCATTGCGAAGAAGCGAAGCGGATGAAGCAATCTGTTATCAATGTAAAGATTGCCTGTCTACCTGCTTTTACTTAGTTCGCTATGACGCGCTTAATTACGTAATTTTCGGAAATGACTCTTACTTTAATGCCTCTTTTACAGATGCGCTGAAAATATTGTGTGCCCACGTGGCTCCGCTTATGGCATCAACCTTTGACAGGTCCTGGTGTTTGATCAGACTGTCGGGGTATGCCTGAATGCCTTTCCAGTCGTTCCGGCATTGCTGCACATACAAGTCATTGCCGGCAAAATACTTTTCGTATTCCCCGTCGAAAATAACATGCTTGTCTGAATCGCGCACACAAAAGTCGACTTTGACAATCCTGCCTTTTTCAATTGTCAGCCGGGCGTGTCCGTAATATGGTTCGTCGGTATAAATTGATCTTGAGGTGCCCATGTATTCACCATCTTTTTTGGGATTGTCGGCTTTGAAAGCCATCAGCATCAGGATCATGAAAGGGATATACTTCATTTTTTCAGATTTTGGGTATATGATCAGCAATACGTGTTTTTGTATGTAGACACCTGGATATGGAAAAACCCTATTCCTGTTCTGATAATTTCTGAGCGGCATGAGCATCCAATTTTATCATTTTTCCACTGCCCTTTTTTTATTACTTTTGGATGTATTACGAATTATCTCATCCGGTATTTAATGAACATAGCTGAGAACCTGGCCTTAATACAAAAAGAACTGCCTGCACATGTCGGGCTGATTGCAGTATCAAAAACCATGTCGCCTGAATTGATCCGGGTTGCTTATGATGTCGGCCAGAGAGCTTTTGGCGAAAACAAGGTGCAGGAATTGCAGGAGAAACAACCGGTTCTTCCAGGTGACATTGAATGGCACATGATCGGGCATTTGCAAACCAATAAGGTCAAGTACATTGTTCCCTTCATACACCTGATCCATTCGGTTGACAGCCTGAAATTGCTGTCGGAAATCAACTCTGAGGGCAGAAAGATTAACAGGGTCATCGATTGCCTGATGCAGATCCGCATTGCAAAAGAAGAAACAAAATATGGTATGACCATTTCCACTGCCCGTGAGTTGCTGGATTCTCCCGCTTTCAAAGGCTTTGAAAATGTAAGGTTAAGGGGGCTGATGGGAATGGCCACCTTTACTGATGATACATTGCAGGTTACAGCAGAATTCAAACAACTGGCAGGGTACTTCAAAGATATAAAGCAAAGGTATTTTGCCGGTGATAACTCATTTACGGAATTGTCAATGGGTATGTCGGACGACTATAAACATGCTGTAGATGCCGGTTCTACCATGGTGAGAATTGGCAGTCTGATTTTTGGAGAAAGAAACTATAATCAATAAAAAACGGCTTATGATCAGCTTAGCGACCAACTACATGGGACTGAAGCTTAACAGTCCGCTCATTGTCAGCAGTTCGGGCCTGACAAATTCGGTTGACAAAATCAGGAGATTGGAAGAAATGGGTGCTGGTGCAGTTGTGCTCAAATCGCTCTTTGAAGAGCAGATACAATATGAGGCAGGTGCCCTGGTGGAAGCCGGACTGTCGCCTGAAGCACATGATTACATAACGGCATATTCCAAGAGCAACGCTCTTGAAGAGCATCTCAGGCTGATTGAAGATGCTAAAAAGAAGGTTAAGATCCCGGTTATCGCCAGCATCAATTGCATGTCGGCCAGTGAATGGATATCATTTGCACAAGATATTGAAAACGCGGGCGCAGATGCGCTGGAACTCAATGTTTTTTTTATGGCCCTTGATGCAGAACAGTCAGCTGAGAAATATGAAAAACTGTATTATGATCTGGTTGTGAAAATCAGCAGTGTTACCAAATTACCTGTATCGGTTAAGCTGGGCCACCATTTTACAAATCTTACGGGAGTAGTCAACAACCTTTATGTAAGAGGAGTCCGGGGTGTTGTTTTGTTCAACCGCTTCTATGAACCCGATATGGATATCGAGAATATGAAGATAACCAGTGCGGGAGTGTTCAGTTCGCCTGAAGATATCCGCCAGTCATTGAGATGGGTAGGAATTATCTCTGACAAGGTTGAGAAAATTGACATTGCTGCTTCCACCGGTGTACACGATGGCAAAGCCGCTGTTAAACTTATGCTTGCCGGAGCCAAAGCAGTGCAGGTATGTTCTGTGCTTTATAAGAAAGGCGAAGAACAGATAAAATTAATGAACGACGAAATAGGGGCCTGGATGCAGGAAAAGAACTTCAAGACAATTGATGATTTTCGCGGTAAGCTGAACATCAGTAATATTCCTGACCCGTCACATTATGAACGCTCACAGTTCATGAAGTATTTCTCGAATTATCATTGATCTTCATGAATGCCGGGCAGTTAACCCTGCCGGTCTGTTTTTTCAGTAACTCTCAACCACCTTTTTCAACTCGTTGAACAACGGCATTTTCTCATCGCTCACCATGCATTCTGCCTCCCTGAGAAAACGGATGCATTCCAAAATATCGTTGTCTGTGGCGTTGGGAATTGATTCTTCAATCACCGTGAATGATTCGAGTGCCGCCAAATAGTCACCCCTGATGAAGATGCCGGCAAAGACCCGGAGGTGCTTGCTGAAATCGAGCCCCGATTGCCAGCAGGCGGCTAACAGAGCCGGAAGGTAGTCTCCATAACCGTCCTTATGAAGCGATTCGGCGATAATGGGTGCTGCCTCCTTTGATTTCATTTCAGTTAAAAACTTCAGGATTTCATTTCTCACCTGCTGGTCGGTATTTTTGTTAACCATAGCGAGCAAATCGGGCAACAGGTTAACCGATCCTGAATTTTTGATTTCAAGCAAAACAGGCAGGATGAGCTGGGGATCATTGCTTTTGAGCGATGAAATCCATTTCTTTTCAATTGTGTTGAATTTTTCCATCACTTGTATTACGCTAAGTTTTAAGGCTCCGGCTCTGAATCTATAAACTCAAGCAGCAATATATTTCGTGTGCTGCTGGAAATTTTGAAGCGATCATCAATCCGGTGGTTCACCAGCCAGATGATCCGGCCTTTTGATTCCAGCACCCACACATGCTGTTTGTCGGGTAAAGGTACTTTGTTGTTAACCAGGTAATCGCTGACTTTCTTTTTCCCTTTCATACCAAGCGGCTGAAAGCTGTCGCCGGGCTTCCACCTGCGCAAGGTCAGGGGAAATTCCACTTGCTCAGCATCCAACACGGCATAATTTGGTGCTGTGGGAATTTTGAAATCCTGATTCAACAAATTTTTAAAGACCAGATTTACCGGACTGTTGATGCTTGCGGTATCGGCTTCAATCAAAAGTTCAGCCTGATCGGGCAGGGTGTTCCCGGTGATGATCAGGTGCAAACGGTCTCTGGTTATGGTATGGGTTCTGGTTATGATCTGCTTTCCGGGTATTGATCCGAATGAATCAACAATGGACCTGATATTTCTCTGGTTGCAGCCGAAAGGCCGCAGCAACTCAAAAAGCAATGTTTCCGTAGCCGGATACTTTTTGAGCTTTTCCATGTTGATCAGCACCTTGCCACGTGATTCAGCATACACCTCCTTTTTTATGCAGTTTATCAAATAATCCAACAGCAGCTCTGTTTGCCCCAGCCTGTCGATGGTGTCAATGGCATTCGGAAGAAATGACGGGTTGATAATTACTAATTCAGGAATGATTTCATGCCTGATCCGGTTGCGAATGTATTTGGTTTGTGAATTGGAGGAATCTTCCCGCCAGGCGAGTTTCCCGGCTTCAGCAAAATGCTCGATATCCCTGCGTGAGGCAAAGAGTAAAGGCCTGACAATATGTTCAACCCGGGGATGGATTCCGGTAAGTCCCCTGATTCCCGTACCCCGTGCAAAGTTGATCAGCACTGTTTCAACAACATCATTCTGATTGTGGGCAATTGCAATGAATTCAAAGTCGTTCTTTTCAGCAATCTCATGAAACCAGTTGTAACGCAGCTCGCGTGCTGCCATTTGAATCGATAACCCATGTTCGGCGGCATATCCGGGGGTGTTGAAACGGATCAGATAAAAAGGCTTGCCTGTTTTCCGGGCAAGTTCTTCTACAAAAGCCTGGTCGGCTTCTGATTCCTCTTCACGCAGCCCGAAATTACAGTGGGCAATACCAAAATCAATACCGGCCTGAATGAAAAGATGCGTCATAACCACTGAATCGATGCCACCGCTGACGGTTAGCAGGAACCTGTTATTCAGTGAACAACCGCAATTTTCTTTGAGATATTTCTTAAAGTCTTCCAGCATAATTCACCGGGCTTGGCAACAAAGGAAAGTTATTTATTTTATCGGATAAAAAAAATGACCTGGCAGGTAAACATGTCAGGTCAAATAAATTAAGAACTCATGCTATGTATCAGCTATGTTTTATCATGTTGAGAATATAAGGCCCAAAAACAAGTATACCGGCTATTACTGCTGTGATCACAGAAACCAGTACCGCGCAGGCCGAAATATCTTTTACCAATCCTGCCGTCTCGTTTTTTTCGGGCGAAACCTTGTCGGTGAGTTTCTCAATAGCTGTATTCATTATTTCAGCTGTCAACACAAACCCAATGCACAGGATTACAATCAGCCAGTCGAAGCGGCTGATTTTTAATACAGCACCAAGAACAATAACTGCAAGGGTCACCGAAAGGTGGATCCACATGTTGTGCTCGGCTTTGAGCACATGGCTCATTCCTTTAAAAGCATAGGTAAAGCTTTTAAATCTTGCCTGTATGCTGAAGCCCTTATTTTCATGTGCCATATGTTT
>JAWOJJ010000146.1:0-16521 GCA_046481675.1 Bacteroidales bacterium
AGCTTCAATAAAATTGTCACTGAAATGCTCGATGATTACGAAATGACAGATATTCATGTAATCGCCCGGGATAAAGGTGCCCTTGAGCCTACCATCAAGGCAAGGCTGGAAACTGCTTTAAGCAGGTCGATTCAGCCTGTGCAGCAGGTACAACATAATGGTAAATGAGCATGCAACCATTTAAAAAAAGAAGAAGCATGTTGTACATTCCGGGTAATAACCCGGCAATGATTCAGCAGGGCGGTGTTTATGGTGCCGATAGTATTCTACTCGACCTGGAGGATTCGGTAGCGCTTAACCAGAAAGACGCAGCCAGAATACTGATTCGTAACATGATCAGGACGATTGATTTCTATGAAACAGAAGTTTGTGTGAGGGTGAATCACCTGGGTACACCATTCGGACTTGCCGATCTGGAAGCGATTGTACCTTTGCAACCCTCGGCCATACGTTACCCGAAAACCGAATCGGCTGAGGAAGTAGGTAATTTGCTTGAGATTATTGAGAAAATTGAAGACAAACACGGATTGCCCCATCATGTAATGACCATTCACGCCATGATTGAAACGGCCATGGGGGTTCAGAACGTATTTGACATAGCCAGCAAATTCCCCCGAATTGACGCCATTACCATTGGCGGCCAGGATCTCACTGCCGACATGAACATCATTTATACGCCTGACGGCGCCGGTATTGATTTTGCCAGGAAGCGGATTGTAATGGCTGCCAAAGCCAGTCATATTGATATTATTGACACGGTATTTCCGGACGTGAATGATGAGGAGGGTTTGCGCAGGGAAACCGAATATGCGAAGAAGATAGGATTCACAGGTAAAGCCGTTATTAACCCGAGGCAGATCGACATCATTCACGATGTGTTCACACCTACGGAAGAGGAGGTCAGAAAAGCTTACCGGATTGTCAAAGAATTCAGGTCCAATGCGGCAGCCGGCCAGGGAGTGTTTGCCATTGACGGTAAGATGATTGATGCACCTGTGGTACGCCGGGCCGAATATATTCTGCAACTGGCCCATGTTGAAATTGAGCCGGAAAATTCCGGTGAAAAACTACTTAACTGAAATAGCTTTGCCATGATTAATAGTTTGGGGCGAAAGATCCCTGCATTTATAGAAGGCATAGGACGCCTGGAGCCGTTTGAGGGAGCCTATGCCAAGATAAAAAAAGGGTGGATGGATGAGCCTACCATTCCGCCTCCCAACAAGGCTTATCTGCCGCATCAGAGCAAGCTTTGCAGATCGCTTGAAGAGGCCGTCATGCGCAGCAATCCCCATGACGGCATGACCGTTTCGTTTCATCACCACTTGCGTAATGGCGACGTGCTGCTGGTTCAAACGCTCAACATACTCCATAACATGGGAATCCGTGACATCACACTGGCATCTTCCTCGCTGAATGAGTGCCACGATCCCATTCTGCCTTATCTTGAAGATGGCACCATTATAAGGATTTTTTCGTCGGGCATACGCGGTCAGCTGGGTCGGTCAATTGCCCATGGGGTGCTTGATATACCGGTTGTCATACAGTCGCATGGAGGCCGCGTCCGCGGAATTCACACCGGGAAAGTGATGATCGACCTGGCTGTAATTGCTGCTTCTGCAGCCGATTGTGAAGGAAATGCAACCGGGGCTCATGGTAAATCGGCCTTCGGGTCAATAGGATATGCGGTGATTGATGCCCGGTATGCCAAACAGGTGATTGTAGTAACGGATAACCTGGTTGACTACCCGTGTATTCCCCTGTCCATTACCCAGAACTTTGTGGATTATGTGGTTGGGGTGGATTCCATTGGCGACCCTTCAAAGATTGCCACGGGAACCACGCGCATCACCAATTCACCGATGGATTTGCGCATTGCCAAACTTGCTGCCGACGTAATTGAACATTCGGATTGTTTCAAACAGGGTTTTTCATTCCAGGTTGGTGCCGGGGGTGCTTCGCTGGCTGTTGCCAAGTACATACGGGAAAAAATGAAAACAAAAGGCATCAAGGGGAGCTTCCTGCTTGGCGGGATAACTTCCTATTGTGTTGATATGCTGAATGACGGACTTTTTGAAACCATATTTGACGTGCAGTCATTTGATGCAGCTGTCAGCAATTCTTTATTTACCAACCGCAGGCATATAGAAGTTCCTGCCGCCCTGTATGCCAATCCTTTTAATTGCGGCTGCATTACCAACAAGCTCGATGTAGTTGTGCTGGGGGCCCTGGAGATTGATGTGGATTTCAACGTGAACGTAGTTACCGGTTCTGAAGGATACATCCGGGGTGCATCAGGAGGTCATTCCGATACCGCATCGGGAGCCACGCTTACTGTAGTGGTTTGCCCTTCGTTCAGGGGCAGGATACCCATTATTAAAAAGCGCGTTCATACGGTGGTTACTCCCGGCGAAACGGTTCATGTGCTGGTTACCGAGCGGGGAATCTGTGTAAATCCGGCCTGCGGAGATCTGGCGCAGAACCTGAAAAAGGCAGGGCTTATGGTTAAAGATATTCATGACCTTGAAAAAGAAGTGGACCTGATCACTGGAATTCCCGGTCCGCTTGAATATACGGATAAAATTGTGGGCCTGGTAGAATACCGCGATGGCACCATCATCGATGTGATTCATCAAATTGAGGAAAAACAGTTTAAGCTACCCGTCTGACATTGAAACCTATCGAGCCATTAGCACTGTTACTTGAAGCTAAAGAATTGCGGGCAAAGCTCCGGCAGCAGATTGCCGGTATGAACCTGCCATCCGTAAGCTTAAACCTGAACATTCCCGGTTTCCCCAAAAGCAATGATATTACCAATCAGTTCTTCAGTGTATGCCTGGATGAGCTGAAAATATTCCTTGAAGCCAATCTCATTTCATTATCTGTTAAAGAAACCCACTGCCGGGTTGATGCTGCAGGTGATTTTTTTCTGGTACCGGTGAAGGCTCCACGCTTAACATGCCGGGAAATCAAAACACGATGCGAATTGTTCGAGGAAAAGCATACATACGGCCGGTTCATAGATGTGGATGTAACGGATGAAAGAGGCAACATGGTTTCATCAGGAAAGGCAAAGCTTTGTTTCTACTGCAGGCAGAAGCCTGCTGATGTATGCCGGCATGAAGGGGTACACAAAACCGACGAATTGCGTTCATTCCTGTTTTCCCGGATGAAAAGCTATTGCAGCAAACGTTTTGAGGATGAAACAGCGTCAAAACTTGCATCTCTTGCACTCAGGGCTGTGCTCACCGAAATTTCGCTGACGCCCAAACCCGGATTGGTTGACATGGTTAACAACGGAAGTCATACTGATATGAATTACCATACTTTCATCAAGTCGACATCTGCTATTGCTGTTCATTTTGCGGAACTGGTGCATGAAGGGTTCCGGTTTGGCGGGAAGGACCTGGGAAAAGCTTTGCCTGTCATCAGAAATATTGGTCTTCGGATGGAAAGGGATATGTTTGCAGCAACCAACCAGGTCAATACCCAAAAGGGACTGATTTTTCTGCTGGGATTATCTCTTTTTACAGGCGGACTGGTTTACGGGCGGCATGGAGCTTTTCATGCTGAAGTGTTCAGGGAATGTATCAGGGATATTTGCAGGAACATTTCCCAGCGGGAGCTGGGCGTTGGCAAAGGTATTCCGGAAACACACGGCGAAAAAGTATTCAGGGAATTTGGCGTACCGGGTGCAAGAGGGGAAGCTGAGTCCGGATTTCCGCTTGTATTTGATTTCGGGTTGCCGGTGTTGAAGGCATACCGCGAACTGAACAATGAAGCATTGATTAAAGCTTTTCTGGCTATTGCCTCAAACAACAACGATACCAATATTATCCACCGTGGTGGCATGGAAGTGCTGAATGCTTTTAGAGGTTTGTCGCGTGAAGCACTGAATGATTTCACCCCTGATAACTACAACAGATTGATTGATTATTGCCGGAAGGTGAATATTTCACCGGGCGGTTCTGCAGATTTGCTGGTTGTAACTATTTTTATACACTCATTAATTCATTTATGAACTTTGAGGATACTGATTTCAGACAGGAAGCCATCGACCTGGGGAATCCATTTGATGTGAAGCTGGTGAAAGACTTCCTGGCGGGCATGGGTCTTGATTACGACCCCGAAGAGGTGGAGTTCACCATGATTGTATACAATCTCAGGGGAGACCTGGTGGGCACTGGATCACACCAGGGCAGGATATTGAAATTCATTGCCGTGAATCCGCAATTCAGAGATACCACCGCTTTTGCCCTGATTGTAACCAATCTCACTGAAAAGCTGCTGAAGATTCACAAACACACTTTTGTATTTACCAGGCCCGAAAACGCGATTCGTTTCCAGGGGCTTGGGTACAATGAAATTGCCAGTGCACCGCCCCTTTTCACTGTTCTTGAGTTTGGGTTTGAATCAGTTTTCACTTACCAGGACTACCTGAAAACACTTGTAATCCCGGGTAAAACCTCTGATGTTGCTGCTGTTGTGGTGAACTGCAATCCGTTTACCAATGGCCATAAATACCTGATAGAAAAAGCGGCATCGGAGTCTGAGCTTGTTTATCTGTTTGTGGTTGAGGAGGATCAGTCAGCCTTTCCTTTTTCCGTTCGATGGGAACTCATTCGGAAGGGTCTGCAGCACCTGAATAATGTAGTTATGGTAAAGGGAGGTATGTATGTGGTGTCAGGTGCGATATTTCCGTCGTACTTTCTTAAGAATGAGCAGTTCAGTGATGTCATGCAAAAACAGGCCGAACTGGATGTTACCGTATTTGTCAGGTACATCGTCCCTGTTTTATCGATCAAAAAACGGTATGTGGGTACGGAAATGTATTGTAGAACCACCGGGGCATATAACAATGCCATGAAAAAGATATTGCCGCCAAGGGGAGTTGAAGTTATTGAAGTGGAGCGCAAATCACTGGGCCCAGATAAAAGCGGATGCCCCGATTATATTAGTGCATCCAAGGTGAGGCAGGCTATCCGTGAGGACAGGCTGGAAGATGTTCTCAACTTTCTTCCCAAAGTGTCACGCGACTTTCTGTTATCGGATGAATCGGCAGCTATTATAGCAAAAATAAAGCTTGAATCTTCACGTCACTAAGCCGTTGTGTTTGCAGTTTCTTTACCATTGTAAATAAAACCTTCATGAACAAAAAAAAAGCTGTTCCGGCTCAGCCATTATAGTAAAATGGCATGAGCTTTTGAACAGCTTCGAAGAAACATAAAAGTCCGTTGTTATCTATAGGACCATCGTACGCTGAAAAAATCCATAACTGTGGGCAGCGATTTCTGGTCCAGGGCAAGGTGCAATTCGTTGTTCCGGTATACATAGAATTTGTTTACTGGTATACCCGGTATTATTGCTTCATAATCGTATTCTACATGCTTGAAAAGTTTAAGGCCATTGCTGTAACTGATCAGTTGCATGAATACTTCTTCTCCGGTAGCTTCGCCATCCTTGTAGTATGGTTTTTTCTCGAAAACTTTTCCATTTAAGGAATAGGCATGAAGATTATCAAATGGCAGAATGGTTTTTTCACCATTTTCGAGCACAATTTTTGCTTTGTTAAAACCTATTTTTACTTTTTCAGCCGGTATTCTGCCATCTTCTGAAACAACCCATGATTCCGGTGAACTGGCAATTGCAGCATATGATAAAAACATGGCCGCTGATATAAAAAAAGCTATCTTTTTCATAATACATCCTCCTGTATAATTTTTTAGTTTTAAGTAAGAACATCGCCAATAAAAAAATGTTCAATGATTTTAAAAAGCAATTGAACAAAATAGGTGAAAAATATACTTATAGGTTTTAATTATTAAAGTTTTTATTCTTCTTTCAACCTTTTTTCCAGGTTATTCACGGAAACTCTTTGATTATTTTTTAAATGCCATGAAAAATTGGGCTGAATGTATTTATTTTGCCACCGACGACTTAACCAATAAGCAGAATTAGTAGTTAATTACAAATTTGCCGATGAAAATATTAGTTGTTGAAGACGAATCCAGGGTGGCATCATTTATCAAAATGGGACTTGAGGAGAACCATTACGAGGTTGATGTGGCTTATGATGGAATATCGGCAGAAAAGCTGGCCAGGCAATACCGGTATGACCTCTTCATTCTGGATGTTATCATTCCGGGAATGGGTGGGTTGGAATTATGCAAAAAGCTGAAGGAACTATTTCCCAATGTGCCTGCCATGATGCTGACAGCTCTTGGCACTACCGATGATAAAATATTGGGTTTTGATGCCGGAGCGGATGATTACCTGGTAAAGCCTTTTGAATTCAGGGAACTGCTGGCCAGAGTCAAAGTTTTACTGAAAAAGACAGATCAGCCTGCCGCTGTTGCCAACAAGCTTGTTTTTGACCAGATTGAGCTTGACCTGGACAAAAAGGTTGCCATCAGAGAGGGCAAAACAATTGATCTTACTGCAAAAGAATTTACGCTTTTGGAATATCTGATGCGAAATGCCGGAAGGGTACTTTCGCGAAATGATATTGCGGAAAATGTGTGGGAGATCAGCTTTGATTTTGGCACCAACGTGGTGGATGTATATATTAACTTCCTGAGAAAAAAGATGGATAAGGGATTCAACAAAAAGCTGATTCATACCAAGGTGGGATTCGGTTATATTTTTGGAGACGTGTAGTATGCAGATAAGAACAAAACTAACCTTGCTGTTCCTGTTATTAGGCGGAACTATTATGATTGTTGCCTCAATAGCAATTTATTATTCATCGGCCGGATACCGGAAATTGGCTTTTTATAACAGGCTGGTCGACAAGGCCAACAGCACTACCATGTTGATTACAGAACCCAATCGCGTGCTTGAAATCGATACGTATAACCCGGACAAGCTTTTTAACGAAAAGATACTCATTTTCAATTCTTTTGATAACGCAGTATATACCACCGATTACAACCAGGAAATTGAAGGAAGTCCTGAACTACTGGAAAAAATCAGATCGGGTGAAAAAGTGTTTTACAAACAGGCGCATTTTGAAATTATTGGAAAATTGTATCCTGTTAAAAATGATAAGTTCATCATCATCGTAGCAGCCACGGATAAAGATGGTCACTTATACCTGGAAAAACTAAGAATCATTTTGGTTCTTGTTTGTCTGATCAGCCTGGTATTATTTTTTGCTGCCGGATGGATTTACGCAGGAAGAGCGCTGAAACCCATATCCGATGTGATCAATAAGGTTGATGACATTACGATCACCAGTTTGAATTTGCGGGTTAACGAAGGAAACGGAAAGGATGAAATAGGCCGGCTGGCAAAAACGTTTAACAGGGTGCTTGAACGTTTGGAGGCTTCATTTGCACTCCAGAAAGATTTCATAGCCAATGCCTCGCATGAGCTTCGGACGCCGCTGACTTCAATCAACGGACATTTGGATGTATTGCTGATGAAGGACCGCACGCCGGATGAATTTAAAAGTGCAGTGAAATCAGTTCATGATGATATCAAAGCATTGATTGATCTGTCAAACAGGCTGCTGATGATTGCCCGCACCAGCGCTGAGGGTCCCGATCATCTGAACAAAAAAATCCGGATAGATGAAACCATCTGGCAGGCGAGGGAAGAGTTGTTGCGTTTCAAGAAAGACTATCAGATTCACATTTCACTGAATGATTCGCTGACTGATTGTGAGCAAATGGTAGTTGTTGGAGATGAGGGTTTACTGAAAGTTGCCATATCCAACCTGATGGACAACGCCTGCAAGTATTCTGTAGATCATTCGGTGCATGTTGCACTTCATCATATTGACAAACACATCAAGATTCTTTTTGAAGACAAGGGAATTGGTATTCCGGAAAAAGATATTGAAAAAGTTTTTGAGCCTTTTTACAGGGGAAGTAACGCACTTTCCCATGCATCAGGTAGTGGCATTGGCCTTCCTCTTGTGAATCAAATCATTCGTAATTATAACGGCAAAATTGAGATCCAGTCCAATATGGGATCAGGAACCACGGTTACTGTTATATTTCCCGTCAATAACGCCTGATTATTTTGTCAGGGTCAGGCTGAATTAATATCCTTTTAATTTTGTTTTAATCGCTTTTTAATAGTTTTCTATTATCCTTGTAATGCATGAACAGGATTACAATAAGCTATTTTTTAGAGTTGATACAGACATTGCAGGGTTAATGGTCATGCTGAAACTGATGAGGCCGATACAGGTTGAATTGCGTGGCTTCATCAATGACAGCATGACTTTTTTTTGACAGATTATGTAAAACAGGTACTTTTTTGTATAAATGGAAAACTTAATATATTTGAGGCCTTTAAAATGCAATAGTATGCCTTGATGGCATCTATTTTAACAAGAACCTAATTAATAAATCAAGGCATCGTAATGAAGGCTATCGTAAAGAAAAAAACCGGAAGTAATGTATCTGTGGTATATTGCTGGAGATCATTAGTTTTTCTTGTAGCAGTGGCACTGTTGTTTGCAGGGTGTAAAAGTGGAACTCCGTCTTCTTCCAGGAAGAAGGCCACTATTGCAGCTCCTGCTGCCAGTGAGGATTATTTCCAGAATATTGCAAATGAGATTGGCCTTGATTTCGTTCATACCATCGGGGATGAACATTTGGATAACATTATTGAGTCGGTCGGAGGCGGTGCAGGTTTTCTGGATTACGACCAGGATGGTTATATTGATTTATATGTTTGTAACGGTACCTGGATTGAAGGATTCAGCCATGGCAGCAAGCCGGATAAAATGCCTCAGAACCGCCTTTATCGTAACCGCGGAAATGGCACCTATGAAGATGTGACCAAAAAAGCCAGGGTGGGTGATGCAGGTTACGGGATGGGTGTTACCATCGGAGATTACAACAATGACGGGTACCCGGATATCTATGTTAGTAATTACGGCCCGAATGTGTTATTTGAAAACAATGGCAACGGTACATTCACTGATGTGACCCAAAAAGCCAATGTGGCGGGTAATCAATGCAGTGTCGGATCGGTTTGGCTGGATTATGACAATGATGGCCTGCTGGATTTGTTTGTCAGCAATTACCTGACTTTTGATCCTGATTATAAATACTACTATGCACCTGACGGGTTTCCCGGACCAATGGCTTATGAACATGAGGAGGATATTTTATACCGCAACCTGGGAAATGGTGTATTTGAGGATGTAACTGAAGCCATGGGGATTACCGATCCGGATGGACGCGCTATGGGTGTAGGTGCAGTTGATTATGACGAAGATGGCTGGGTAGATATTTTTGTGGCCAATGACCACTCGCTGAATTACCTCTGGCGCAACGAAGGCGGCAAAAAGTTTACCGACAAGGGGACCATGACAGGAACTGCTTTTAGCCAGGGCGGTGAAGCCACGGTCAGTATGTCGGTGGACTTTGCTGATTTTAACGGAGACTGCCTGCTGGATATGTTTGTATCAGATGATTCTTATTGTGCTTTATATAAAAATGTTGGTACCGGAGTTTTTACAGATATTGCAAATCCTTCCGGGATCTCCTCACAGGCAGCGCAGTTTGTTGGCTGGTCCTCCTCTTTTCTGGATTATGATCATGACGGAGATATGGATATTTTTAAAACAAACGGAGCATTGAAACATTTATACGGACAGGAGGATCAGTTATTTGAAAATGTAGGAGGAGAAAAGTTCGAAGACAATTCACTCGACCTGGGGGCTTATTTTCATGAAGAGTTGGTTGGAAGAGGAGCCTGTATTGGAGATTATGATAATGATGGCGATTTGGATATTTTCATTGTCAACCTGAATGACAAATGTGTATTCCTCCGGAATAACAAGGGTAATGAGGCAAACTGGATCATACTCAGCCTGGAAGGAACAGTCAGCAACCGCGATGGTATTGGTGCCAGGGTGAAAATTACATCCGGAGGCAAGTCGCAGATCCACCAGAAAAGAAGCACTACCGGTTATTTGTCACAGAATGACCCCCGCCTCCATTTTGGCCTCGAATCAAATGATTTGGTAGAAAAAATTGAAATCATCTGGCCTTCGGGTAAGGTTCAGTTGTTGGATAATGTGAAAGCAAATCAGATTTTGAAAGTAACGGAACCCAAATAGGACCATTTCATGAAAATCCCAAAATTCAATTCGCTATATCTCATTGTAACAGCTTGCCTGCTGATTGTGTTCTCTGTTTCGTGCAACAAATCAACAGAGGGCAGGTTAATCATTACGCAGGCGCCGGAAACTGCGATTGTTCCGTGTAAAGTTCGCGATGATATACAAAGGTATGTTCAGGGGGCCCAGATTGTTATGCTGAATCCTGAAAGACCTTCATCAGCAAAAATACTTACAGAAGATTTTTATTCTGCCTGCTCACCCGATGTATCATGGGATGGCCGGCACATGTTGTTTGCCGCTCAAAAACAGGAAAATGATTCCTGGCAGATTTGGGAAATGGATCTCAGGAATAAAAAATATCATCAGATTACATCGTGTGCCGGTAACTGCATTGACCCTGCCTACCTGCCAATTGACAGGTTTGTATTCAGCAAGCAATCAGATAACGATTCATTGAAATCGGGTCATGCCCTGTTTGTTGGTAAATTGGATGGATCAGGCATTATGAGGATTACCTTTCAGCCTCATTCGGATTATGCTGCTACAGTTATGAAAGATGGCAGAATATTGGCCATTACTCAGCAATTAATTCCCGCTGATGGTGAACTTACATACATTACCATGCGTCCTGACGGCACAAAGAGTGATCTTTTTTATAAAGGAGACAAAGGGCGTTCTTTGATCGGAAGAGGACGGGACAACCAGAATGGAGTCATTTATTTTACAGAAACTGACTCAACAGGTAGCAAGGCTGATGTTGTTTCGATAAGCTATAACAGGCCTCTGGAAAGCCGGGTGAATTTGACAGGTTCGTTGGCCGGAAACTTTGAAACAGTATTTCCTTCTAATTCAGGAAAATTGCTGGTTTGTTACAGCGAAGTGCCAGGCAAGCCTTTTGCACTCTATGAATTTGATGTTAATGAAAAAAAGCTGGGCAAACAGATCTATGATAATAAAGAAATAAGTATACTCGATGTAATTCAGGTAAGTGAGCATGAAAGGCCCAGGAAGCTTCCCAGTGAAGTGGACATGGGTGTGAAAACCGGACAGATTATGTGCCAGAACATTAATTTCACGGGTTTGGGACTTTCCGGTGAAGCATCATTGCTCAATAAGGTAAAAAGGTTCGAGGTTTTGGGAGTTGATACATCCTATGGCATTGTAAGTGTTGAGCCGGATGGATCATTTTATTTAAAAGTTATGGCAGACAAGCCTTTCAGGTTACAAAAGCTTGATGGACAGGGTAATGTAAGCGGCGAACCATGCGCCTGGCTTTATTTGCGACCTAATGAGCGCCGCGGATGTATTGGTTGCCATGAAGATCGCAACCTGGCGCCGGATAATTTAGTGCCGTTGGCAGTGAAAAAAGACCCGATAATGATACCGACATATATTGAAGGAATTGGTGAAAAAAAAGTTGAACTGGAATAGCATGAAAAAGAGGCTTATTATATCACTGATTATTGTTGTGCCCATAGTTGTGGCAGTTCTTATTATTTATCCGCCATTTCACAGGTGGGCAAGAATGCATGTCGATTTGAAAACGGCTGTTAACGATCACCCGTTGAATTGCGCATCATGTCATTTGTATACGCATAAAACCAAGCTGAATACGAAAATATTGAATACCGAATACCTGTCTCCTTTTAACCTGGTTGCATCTCATGACGGTAAAACATTGTTTGTAGTAGCAGAAGAAGGTGGATTTTTGCTGGTTGTTGATACAGATAAGAATAAGGTGGTCAAAAAGATTCGGGTTGGCTGGCAGCCCCATAGTGTTGTCTTAAACCAAGATGAGTCTTTGGCTTATGTAAGCAATCAATGGTCAGATAATGTTTCAGTTGTTGACCTGAAGCGTTTAGAAGTAGTAGATACCCTAAGTACCGGAAACGGTCCTGCTGGTATTGCTCTTAGCAAGAACGGGGAACACCTTTATGTTGTTAATTCATATGGCTCTGATATCTCGCTGATTAACCTTTCAACAGGTGAAGAGATCAGAAGATATGCGGCCGGTAACAATCCTACAGGCATTGCAGCCAGTCCGGCAAGCGATCTGTTATATGTCACCAGCAGACGCACACAGGGTTTGCCCTATGATGACACCGTCAGTTGTGAGCTTACCGTTGCCGATGATCAGGTGCAGCGGATTGTGGAAAGGAGGGACATCAAATCGGCTTATATGATGGAGAACATTGCTTTCACACCATCAGGTGACTTACTTTTCATGCCTATGATCAGGCCAAAGAACAACGTGCCAACAGTGCAGGTCGACCGGGGATGGATGATGACCAACGGGTTCGCAGTAATTGAGCAAAAACCCCAAGGCCGGACCATTCAGTTGTTGGTGGATGAGTATAATGAATATTTTGCTGATCCGTTTGACATGGTGATTACCCCCGACGGTAAAAGAGGTTTTATTTCCCATTCGGGGGTTAATACCATCACTGTTCTGGATATTGATGCCGTCAGAAAACTTATCAGCGAATCATCTGATGAGTTGCTGAAGGTTTATGCCAATCATTTGGGCATTAGCAGCAGTTATGTGCTGAAACGAATACCCACCGGAGCCAATCCCAAAGGTATGACACTGTCGGCTGATGGCAAAAAACTTTATGTTGCCGAGCATCTGGAAGACCGGATTGCTGTTATCAATACAGAGAGTCTGGAGACCGAGAAAACTATTGATCTTGGAGGGCCGGGAAGAATAACTGTTGCAAGGCAGGGGAGAAGGATACTGAACAATGCCTCAGGCACATTTCAGAACCAGTATTCATGCTATACCTGTCACCCCGATGTTCATGAGGATGGTCTTGTTTATAATATGGCGTCTATTGATATGGGGCGAAACCTGGCCAATACCCAGTCGCTTAGAGATATTGGAGATACTCCTCCCTACAAATGGAACGGAAAAAATCAGACTATCTATAAACAGGATGGTATGCGGTTTTCGACAGTACTGACCCGCAATGAACCTTTTGCTTATGATGACCTGGATGCACTGGTTGCCTATATTATTACCGACAACCCGAATCCTCCCAATCTCCTGTATAATCCAACCGGTAAGCTGAATGATATGCAGTTACGTGGCAAGGCACTTTTTGAGAGGTCTCACGACATGTATGGAAAGGAGATACCTGAAATAAACCGTTGTATTACCTGTCACCCGCCTCCTTACTTCACAAATTTGGAACCGGCTGATGTGGGAACGCTCGCAGCAACGGATGATTCCATGCTTTTTGATACTCCGCACCTGAACAATATATATGCTTCACCCCCATATTTGCATGACGGCCGTGCCAAAACACTGGAAGAAATCTGGACGTTATATGCGCCTGATGACAAGCATGGCGCTGTTAATGATTTTACGAAAATTCAACTGAACGAATTGATTGAATACCTGAAGGCATTGAGTTCACCTGAGTTTCATCTGGAGGATGAAGATGAGGTGATGCATGCAGGAATGGGTGGTCATTAATACCTGTAACTATTAAACAAAAAAAATAAACTATGAACCTTATCAAAAGCCGACTGATTGCAGCTTTATTAATTTTATCCTTTTCCTTTTTATTGGAAGGTTGCAAAAATGCTGCAGATAATCAACAAAATCCATCAGCTGAGAAGTCTGAACAGCTTGCTTTAAAAAAGAGCAGCAAGACACAGGCTGACGAGGGTGTGCCTGTATTCGGAAACTGGAAAAATTATACCGTAGAAGATGGTCTGCATTCGGATAAGGTATATACTGTTCGCATAGATGGCGACCGGGTATGGGCGGGTACTCATGACGGATTATCACTTTTCGAGAATGGAAAGTGGAAGACTTATACCACTGAAGACGGCTTGCCTCACAACGGTATTGTATCGGTTGACATCAGTCCGGTTGATGGAGATGTTTGGGTTGGTACCCTGAGCGGTTTGTGCCGTATATCTTCCGGCAAATTTACGGTATATAACCAGTTTAACAGTGGCATGCCCAACGACCTGGTATATTGTGTGTATTGCGATGGCTTTGATGTTTGGGTGGCAACCGGCGGAGGTGCAGGGCGTTTGGATACCAAAACCGGACAATGGCAGATTTTTACCGAACAGAACGCCCCCATGCATGAGCCCTGGACATACGGAGTTTCAGCCGGCGATGGCAAAGCCTATATTGCAGCCTGGGGCGGGGGAGTTATTGAGTATAACTTAAAAACAAAGCAGTTCAGGGATCACGTTGACCCCGATGGTGAAATGGAAATTGATTTGCTTCCCAACGATGGTGTAGTGCATGATATTACCACTGCAACAGCATATAATGATGGCATTTTGTGGGTTTCATCATATTTCGGATTAAGCCGGTATGATGGTAAGAACTGGACCGGCTATTTTGACCACGACAGTGGTTTGGCCAGCAACTTCATCAATTTCATCAGGGTTGAAGGCAGGGTGGTTTATGTGTGCAGCGATAATGGATTAAGCAGCACCGACGGAACAACCTGGGTTACCTATAAGAAATTTGACAACAGTGAAGATGGGAAAGCCATCATCACCACGGGCACTGAAAAGAAAGAAATTGCATTGTCGCCTTCTATTTCTCATAATTTCATTATTGGTGTGGATGCTGACGAAGATGAATTGTGGGTAGCAACCTCCAAAGGTGTCAGCTGTGGCAAATTGATGAACTGAATTTTCCAAGGAACCCTAATTGAATAACTAACATATAAAAACGAACTATCATGGATGAAAAGAAAGTATTGATTGATTTGACAAGACTAACAGATGGTGAACGGATTGAAATGAAGAAGTTGGGAATTCTTTCTGAGAGTAACAACATGACTACATTCAAATATCCTGATGTTCATACAGATCGTCCTCCTATTGAGAAAATTCCGGTTCATGCACCCCAGACTATTAATGAGGCTTTTGATTATCAGAAACCATCCTCTTTTTCAAGAGCATTGCGCTTGAATTTTGGTGATTATAAGGTTTTTCTGCTTTCAGGAACTGCCAGTGTGAATGAGGGCGGAACCACGGAACACCTGGGTGATTTTAAAGCCCAGCTTTGGAGAACTTATGTGAACATTACCAATCTTTTGGCTGCGGAGGGCATGAGTTGGCACGATGTGGTGAGAACAACCAATTACCTCAGGGATATAGAAAGAGATTATGTAGAATTCAATAAAATCCGTACTACTTTTTATAACTGGTTGGGATTGGATCCGCTTCCGGCCAGCACCGGAATTCAGGCAAGACTTTGCTGGGAATCCCTGCTGTTTGAAATGGAGCTTATTGCTGTTTGTAAGATCAATAAAAACTAAATCTATGAAACCAAAATTCTGGCTTTTCCTTCTTGTTGTGTTTCTCCAGGCTTCATTTCTGAACGCCCAGGATGACGAAACCAGGTATGGCAATACACCAAACGAAATTTTTCCGTATGAGAATTTCCAGAAAGCCTATAAATACCATTTTCTTGAACCAACCATTTTTTATGGTGCCGGCAGGGAAATACCCGAGCCTAAGAACCTGAAAACAGTGAGAATTGGTTTTTTGGGGCCGTTGGAAGGATCCTACATTGTTGATTTGGGGACCCATATGTTGCAGGGAGCACAATTGGCGATTGAAGAGGCTAACAAAAAGGGAGGATACAAGGGAATACCTTTTGAATTGATGTTACACAACGACTTTGGTTTGTGGGGTGCTGCCGCCAATGAGGTGGTAAAAATGGATGATGAAAAGGTATGGGCATGGATTGGAACCATTGACGATATCAATTCGCATGTAGCTATCCGTGCCACCCTCAAGTTGGAAATCCCCAATGTGAACTGCGGAGATCCAGACCCTACCTTTACTGAAACCAATATCCCCTGGGTGATGCGTGTCATTTCCGATGACCGGCAAGCCGGTTATGCATTGGCCAATTATATGCATAAAAAAATGGGATTGAAAAGGGTTGCCATGATGCGGGCCAATAACCGTTACGGAAGAGTAGGTGTTATGGAATATGCTGACGCTGCTACCCGGCTGGGCTTTCCTTTCATCATTGAAGAGCGTTTCAATGATATGGAAACAGAATTCAGACCCCAGCTCGAGCGAATCAAAAAAATGAAACCTGATGCCATATTGATATGGGGTAATGCAAAGGAGAGTGCGCTTATCGTTAAGCAAATAAGAGCACTGGGAATGACCCAGCCTTTGTTTACTTCTGACAGGGTGGTAAGTCCTGTTTTTCTTAAAATTGCAGCAAAGGATGCGGAAGGAATAATCACAACTTGTCAATATAATCCGGATGCAAATGATCCTAGACTTAAGGCCTTTCAGTCGAATTACAAGAAAAAGTTCGGGGTTGAACCCAATGTTTTTTCAGCCCATGCTTATGATGCCATCAACCTGATCATTGCAGCCATGAATAAAGTAGGATTGAACAGGGCGCTCATGCGTGATGTTCTTTCCGATATGAAAACCTT
>JAWOJJ010000035.1:0-15703 GCA_046481675.1 Bacteroidales bacterium
TGGCGATTTGGCGATTTGGCGATTTGGTGATTTGGCGATTTGGCGATTTGGCGATTTGGCGATTTGGCGATTTGGCGATTTGGCGATTTGGCGATTTAGTGATTTAGCGATTTAGTGATTTAGCACATCAGCACATCATCAAATCATCAAATCATCAAATCATCAAATTATCAAATTAACTCTATTTCCATCACCACATCCGGCATTCCCTTTGTGCCACCTGGAATTTCAATAATGGTGCCGAGTTTACTTTCGGTGAATACTACTTCTTCTTTGCTGTGATATAAAATTACGGATTTGATTTTTCGGTCGAGTCTGGGAATCACAATTTGATTACTTTCTGCATTCAGGATGTGAACAAAGATCCGGTTGTCTTTTTGTGTGGTTACACCCCAGGATTTTGGGGTAACAGGGCCCTGCCGGGTACTATAAACGGTTTCTCCGAACTGATCAAGCCATTTGCCAACAACCCCCAGTGTATCGCAGAATTCCTGCTGGATTTTGCCATTGGGCATGGGGCCCACGTTGAGCAGAAAATTGCTGTTATAACCGGCAGCTTTCACCAGGTAATGAATGAGCTCGCGCGAGCTTTTATACCGTTTGTCCATTATGTTAAAGCCCCATGAATTGTTGATGGTTTCACAGGTCTCCAAAGGCAATGCGCCAATTTTTGATTCACCGCTGAATCCGGAGGTATTAAAGCCCGGAAGGTCTTTTTCAAACATCTGAAAATCCTCACCCGGCATCGGAGTCTGATGGTGATTGCTTCCGATCATACAGCCCGGCTGAAGATCATGGATCAGTTGATAGGTCTTTTCAAGTTGCCAGTCAGCATCTTTTTTATCCCACCATCCGTCGAACCAGATGCCACCTATATCACCGTAATTGGTAAGTAATTCGGTCAGCTGTCTGTTCATAAAATCAAGGTAAGCATTCCAGTTGCCCTTTTCAGGCCTTCCCGAAGCATGTCCCGTACTGCCCCGGGGATAGTAATTCTCCTGATACCAGTCGAGCTGCGAATAATAAAAAAACAGTCTGATGCCTTGCTTATGACATTCATCGGCCAGCATTTTCAATACATCTTTTTTATAGGGTGTCCGGTCGATGATATCCCAGTCGGTTAGTTTTGAGTCAAATAGGGCAAAACCGTCGTGGTGCTTACTGGTAATCACAATGTACTTCATGCCTGCATTTTTCGCCATGGCAACCCATGCGGCAGGGTCATATTCAATAGGATTAAAAAAGGAGGGCAGTTTTTCATAGGTCTTTTTGTCCATTTGCTTAATATTCATAACCCATTCACCATCGCCCAATACGGAATACACACCCCAGTGAATGAACAACCCGAATTTTGCATCCTGAAACCAGGTGCGGTTGGCCAGGTTTTCTGCAGCCGGCTGGTAATGCTGTTGTGCATTAATAAACAGGCAAAGGATCATAAAGAAAGAAAAGAGGCTGGTTCTCATAGTCTATTAATTAATAGTATATAAATCTCCGGATCATGTCAAAATCACATACCCACCAACTGACATCATGCAAATCTGTCATCCTGTCACATTAAAATCACGCAGAAATGGCAGGCATAATTTTATCGTTTGGGCTGCAAACTTTGGTTTCAGCATGTGAAAAGATCCCGCCAGCGTTAAATATTGTTAAAGCTGACAATCCGGTAAACAAATGTCCTAATTTTGGAGTTAATAATACCAAAACAAGGCATATTTTTTGAAAATACAAGCCTGAAAGAAACAGTAAAATAGTAAGAAAATGAAAAATAAACAGCTATTAGTAATTATTGCAGCCGCTATGATTGGTGGTCTGGTAGCACTGGTGGGTTATTCCGCCTTGATTGACAAGAAAGAGAGAAGTATCATTGCCGAGGTTAGGGAACCGGTAAGTATGGTTAATCTGACGGCAGGTCTCGACAGTTCGACAGACTTCACCTATGCTGCTGAAAAAACGATTAATGCCGTTGTTAACGTGAAAACCCAGTCCACCATACAATACAGGAATCCGATATATGAATTCTTTTATGGCGAAAGGTATCCGGGTGAATCCCAGCCCCAGGTTGGCATTGGCTCGGGTGTGATTATTACAGCAGACGGGTACATAGTTACCAATAACCATGTGATTGATAATTCTGATAAGGTTTCGGTAACGCTGAATGATAAAAGGGAATTCGAGGCCAGATTGGTAGGCACGGATCGTTCAACCGATCTCGCCTTGCTTAAGATTAATGCAGAAAACCTGCCTTTTATGGCCTTTGGCAATTCAGACGAGTTGAAAATTGGCGAATGGGTATTGGCCGTGGGAAATCCTTTCAATATCTCATCCACGGTAACAGCCGGAATAGTAAGTGCAAAAGGCAGGAGTATGGCCATTATTGACGATGATTACAGAATTGAATCATTTATTCAGACAGATGCCTCGGTAAACCGCGGCAACAGCGGCGGCGCCCTGGTCAACCTGAGGGGAGAAATGGTGGGTATCAACACAGCCATTGTATCGCCTACCGGAGGCAATGTGGGTATTTCGTTTGCCATTCCGTCAAGCATTGTACAAAAGGTAGTAAAAGATCTCATTGAATTCGGCACCGTTCAGCGTGCCATTATGGGTGTGCAGATCCGGGAAATATCTGCCGATCTGGCTAAGGATAAGGATATTAATATTCAGGAAGGTGTTTATGTTGAAGCCGTAAATGATAACAGTGCAGCTAAGGAGGCCGGAATTGAATCGGGTGATATCATAGTAAAAATCAACAATATGGTTGTTAAAACGCCGTCGGAATTGCAGGAACAAGTAGGGCGCTACCGCCCGGGGGATAAGATAATTGTAACCCTAAAAAGAAAAGACAAAACGAAACAAATTGAGGTGACCTTACGTAACCTACAAGGTGACACTGGAGTCGTTAAGGCAGGAACGTACGAAACCATACTTGGAGCAAAAGTAGTAAACCTGGATGGCCAGGATCAGAAAAGGCTGGGGCTCAAATACGGAGTCAAAGTCACTGAACTTCAGGAGGGCAAATTGAAGTCAGAGGGTGTGAAACCCGGATTCGTGATCACCCAGGTGAACAACAAGCCGGTTTATTCGGTTGAAGAGCTTGGTAAAATTTTTAAATCGATCAAAGGTGGGGTATACATAGAAGGTGTTTATCCGAACGGAGTTGTTGCATACTATGCATTTGGACTGTAAAAAGCTAAATAATTTGTAATGAAAAGGCTTGCAGTTCGCAAGCCTTTTTTTTATGAAAAAAAAAACGGGTTCTTCGATTTGTATTGAAATTAATAATTAATTAGCATAAATTCGCACAAATTTTTTGGGGACAATGAGACAACTAAAAATCACAAAGTCAATTACCAACAGGGAGAGCGCTTCACTTGATAAGTATTTGCAGGAGATTGGTAAAGAGGAACTTATTACGGTTGAAGAAGAAGTAGAGTTGGCGCAGCGTATTAAAAAAGGAGACAAAACTGCGCTTGAGAAATTAACCAGAGCCAATTTGAGATTTGTGGTTTCTGTCGCCAAACAGTATCAGAATCAAGGCCTAAGCCTTCCCGACCTGATTAACGAAGGAAATCTGGGATTGATCAAGGCTGCTGAAAAATTCGATGAAACCAGGGGATTCAAATTCATTTCATACGCTGTATGGTGGATCAGGCAATCCATTCTTCAAGCCCTGGCCGAACAATCCAGGATTGTCAGGCTTCCCCTCAACCAGGTTGGTTCGCTCAATAAGATTAACAAAGCTTTTTCGAAGTTCGAACAGCAATTTGAAAGGACTCCTACCCCCGAAGAATTAGCCGACGCTTTAGAACTCACCAAAGAGAAGGTTACCGATACGCTGAAAGTTTCCGGCCGTCATGTTTCAGTTGACGCACCATTTGCCGAAGGTGAAGACAACAGCTTGCTGGATATATTGATCAACCATGATTCACCAAAGGCCGATAAAAAGCTGATCAGTGAATCACTGATGAAAGAGATTGACCGGGCGCTGGCTACATTAACCGAACGCGAACGCGATATCATCAAATTCTTTTTCGGTATTGGTGTTCAGGAAATGACACTGGAAGAAATCGGTGAAAAATTCGACCTGACCCGCGAACGTGTGCGCCAGATAAAAGAGAAAGCTATCCGGCGTTTGCGACATACCTCACGCAGCAAACTGTTGAAATCGTATTTGGGATAACCCAATATTAAAAATAATTTTTTACGGTAGAGACGCATGATCATGCGTCTCTTTTTTTTCAACGCCATATAGACGCATGATCATGCGTCTCTTTTTTTATCGCACCGGAGACGCATAATCATGCGGCTCTTTTTTTATCGCACCGGAGACGCATAATCATGCGGCTCTACTTGTTTTTGGCCAATTCTTTTTTCAGTATTTCCATGGTGTTAATTGCTTTGGGCAATGCTTCATGGTATGCATTGAGGCGATTGCCATTCAATGATTGAAAAAAATAGACCAGGTTGTGATATTTTGGCTTCGTATAAAACTCATCATCCAACATTTCACTATCTACCAGATCGAAATTTTCTTTAATTGCCACCAAAAGATCATTTTTAATATACTCAATATAAAGGTCTTCGTTTAACCTCACGTTAATGTATCGGTCATCAAGCTTGATCAGGCTGTCTCTCAAAGCAAGATTATCAATCAGTTTAATATCTCCGCCCATCTGCATGGATCTGAAGGTAATCATATTTGATGAGTAAAAGATATGCGACGTAGTCATGCTACTCATGCAGTCAGATATGGAATCAACCAAATCAGTACGGTATGATTTCAACCACCTTATTTGCTTTTCGGTATTGGCTATATGCATTTCGGCGCTGATGATGGCTTTGTTTAAGGTTGCCGTATCTTCCTCAATTTCATGAATTAAATTCTCATAATACTTCATCAGCCGCTCGTACTCGTGTCTTTTCTCAGCCCATCCTTCAATGCTCAGTGCCAAATAGATACTAAGTATTATGGCCAAAAGGTCTCCAATCTTTTCAAAGAAGTGTTTTCTGAAAGAGGATCCTTTTTTAAAAACACCTTTAACAGGTGTCAGTGATTTCAACATTTCCGGAAATGCAAGCATGGTTTTTGTGTTGTAGGTTTATATTTTTTTTGGCTATTGGCTGCCTGCCTGCCGGTAGGCAGGTTGGCTTTTAGCTGCCTGCCTGCCGGTAGGCAGGTTGGCTTTTAGCTGTTGGCCAATGGCTAACGGCTAATGGCTAATGGCTAATGGCTAACGGCTAACGGCTAACGGCTAACGGCTTTATTTTTTCATCGAAAGCTGTATGCGTTTACGTGCCACATCCACCTCAAGTACTCTTACTTTCACATGCTGATGGAGCTTTACCACATCAGCCGGGTTGCTGACATACCGGTCGGCCATTTGGGAAATATGAACGAGTCCGTCCTGCTTGACGCCAATATCCACAAAAGCACCAAAGTTTGTAATGTTTGTAACAATTCCCGGAAGCTCCATTCCCGGTCTGACATCGTCGATGGTGTGAATATCCGGGGCGAATTCAAAAACCTTGATGGTGGAACGGGGGTCGCGTCCGGGTTTGGCCAGTTCATTCATGATATCGGTCAACGTAGGCAGGCCGGCTTTATCGTCAACATACTTATTGATGTCAATACCCTTCCTCAGGGATTCATCTTTGAGCAATTCTGAAACCGGGTGTTTGAGATCAGCAGCCATTTTCTCCACAATATAATAACTTTCGGGATGTACGGCACTATTGTCCAAAGGATTTCTGCCTCCGCTGATGCGCAAAAAGCCTGCGGCCTGCTCAAAGGCCTTTGGGCCCATCCTGGGAACCTTCTTCAGGTCTTCACGTGATGCAAACATGCCCTGTTCCTTGCGAAAATCAACAATATTGCGGGCCAGCTGAGGTCCCAAACCCGAAATATAAGTAAGCAGGTGCATGCTGGCTGTGTTGAGATCAACGCCCACCGCATTCACACAACTTTCCACCACCTGATCCAGTGATCCTTTCAGCCGGGTCTGATCCACATCATGCTGGTACTGCCCCACCCCGATTGATTTGGGATCAATTTTTACAAGCTCAGCCAGAGGGTCCATCAACCTGCGACCTATGGACACGGCTCCCCTTACCGTTACATCATAATCGGGAAATTCGTCACGTGCCGTTTTCGATGCCGAATACACTGAAGCCCCGGCTTCACTAACCACAAAGACCTTAACATCACGGTCGAATTTGACCTTACGGATAAAAGCTTCTGTTTCACGGCTTGCTGTGCCATTTCCAATGGCAATGGCTTCTATTTTATATGAATTAACGAGGGTTGCGATCTTTTTTATTGCCAAAGCAGTTTCCTGAACAGGAGGATGCGGAAAGATCGTCTCATTGTGCAGCAGGTTGCCCTGCGCATCAAGGCAAACCAACTTGCACCCGGTTCTGAAACCAGGATCAATGGCCAGCACTCTTTTCTGACCCAGGGGTGGTGCCATCAGCAATTGCTTCAGATTTTCGGCAAATACCCTGATTCCCTGTTCGTCTGCTTTTTCTTTTGATAAAGCCCTGAATTCCGTCTCAATTGAGGGGGCAAGAAGTCGTTTATACGAGTCCTTTATCGCATTGGTCATATGCGTGGCACAATCACCGGTGCTTCTGATGAATTTGTGGTTAAGCGCATCAATGGTTTTATCAGCATCCGGTTCAATGTTCAACTTAAGGAATCCTTCATCTTCACCCCTCAGCATGGCCATGAGCCGGTGAGAAGGACACCGGTTCAACGGCTCGGCAAAATCAAAATAGTCCTTGTATTTAATACCTTCCTCATCTTTGCCCTTAACCAGCCTGCTTGAAATAACCGCACCCTGGGCAAATGATTTCCGTACCAGGGTTCTGGCATGCAGGTCTTCATTCACCCACTCGGCAACAATATCCCGTGCTCCCTGTAAGGCATCCGCTTCGGTTTCTACCTTTTCATTCAGGTATTGAGATGCTGTCTGATTGATATTTTTGTCGGATTGTTTAAAAATGGCCTGTGCAAGTGGTTCAAGCCCTTTTTCCCTGGCTACAGATGCTTTTGTCTTTTTCCTGGGTTTATAGGGCAGGTAGATGTCCTCAAGTTCTGTCAGGGTAATGGCTTCTGTGAGCTTCGTTTTGAGTTCATCAGTCAGCAATCCCTGTTCATCAATACTTTTCAGAATAGCTTCACGTCTTTTATCGAGCTCCTCATACCGGTTATACTGATCTTTTATAGTTCCTATCTGAACCTCATCGAGGCTGCCGGTGGCTTCCTTTCGGTAACGGCTGATGAATGGAATGGTGGCATTTGCCTTCAGCAGTTTCAGTGTATTTTCAACCTGCCAGGGCAACATGTTCTGCTCCAGCGCGATAATGTGTATGTATTTGTTCTCCATGTTGAAAAATAGGCTTTCTCCGAACAAAAGTAGCCATTTGTTCTTAAATTAGTCAGATGAAATTATCCACACATAGCGGATTCAGGATTTACAAAGGTGAAATACTGCCTGCAACACTGAAACGTGTGGTGCAGGAACAGCTGAACCTGATGCTTGGTATGTCTGAAAGTTTCACGCACAACCCCGATTACGTGACACATGAAATACGAAAAACCACCAAACGGATCAGGGCCGTTAACAGACTTTTCCGAAACGCTTTGGGAGAAGCGATCTACATTCGCAACAAGGAATTGTTTGGCTCATTAAGCAGCCTGCTTGCAGAGCACAGGGTAAGCGCGGTACACCTGGAAATTCTTAAAGGAATTGCCCGGGATGCGGAAAATCCTTTGGGGGAAAAGCTGATGAATGAAATGATCACGGCACAGCAGCAAAGTCACCTGGAACTGACGAAACAGCTCATTGACAAAAAGCAGACGATGTTGTCCATCAAACAGATTTTAAACAGTGAATCAGAAAAGTCGGACCGCGACCCCATCATTGTTTGTGGCTATCACGATATAGTTAAAGGTTTGAAAGGCACTTACCGCGGTGGTACAAAATGCCTGAATGTCCTGACCGCACAACCCGGTACCGAAAACTTCCACAACCTGAGAAAAAAGGTGAAGATGATCTGGAATCAACTGATCTTGCTCCGGCCTGTGTGGCCTGCCATGATCACACCCATGGTCCGGCAAATGGATCTGCTGGCAGAAAAGCTGGGAGCCGATCATGATCTTGCGGAACTTGAAAATTGGGTTCTTACCGGGAATATTGGCAATGGCCATGAAGAAACCATACTGAAATTAATAAGCTATATTTCAGGCAAAAGGAAAATCGGCCAGAAGGCCATTATCAATTCCGCATTGAAACTTTACGCCGAAAAACCTGCAGCATTTGCCGGCAGAATGGCAACTTACTGCAGGTTGTATTGGGGGTAAGATTCAAGAGCCAAGAGCCAAGCTTGCCTGCCGATTTAGGCAGGAACCAAGACTTTGAAGACTGTGAAGACTTTGAAGACAACAATGCCAAAAGTAATCAATGCTTGTTCACCGACCCTGCGCTTGAGGTATTGATTTCCCTGATCCGGGGTTCTCCCTTGTAGCTGATATTTCCGGCACTGCTGCAGCGGAAGCTTGCCTCTTCGGTTACAAAAACCCGGGCACTTCCGGCACTCGAAACCGAAATATTTCCCTCTTTAACTTCCAGGTCATAAGCGTCCAGGTCGCCGGCACTGCTCAGGTTGGCATTCAGCTTGTTGGCCCTGCCCTTCAAATTAACATCACCTGCACTGGAAATGGAAAGTTTGATCTCATTGGCTTCAACCTCGAAGTCCAGGTCGCCGGCACTGCTCATATCAATATCCAGGATATCCGTTTTAAACTTACTGAGGCCGGTAACATCTCCGGCACTTGAAATATCAATTTTGTCAATGGTTTTCACCGTAATATTTACTTTTTTGGTTTTGGCAAGCCGGATCACCTTTTCAGTATATATGTGCAGCACCGAGCCTTCCACTTCGGTCCGGATCCATTCCTGAAGATTTTCATCAGCCTCTACTTCAACACTTTGGTTTTCGCCCTGGGTAAGAAATACATCAATGCCACTGCCAACTTTAATGCCTGTGAATTCAGAAACATCACGTTGCTGAGTGACAACTTTTCCGTCTCCCCTGACGGAGTCCTGGACGTTTACAACACATCCTGATGAAAGCACTAACACCAGGGCAAGTACAAATAATGATCGAATGGTTTTCATGATAATGGTTTTTATAGATAAATACGTTTGAATTTTCATTGTGCTGCATGAGCTCTTTCCAGGAAAAAAACAGCGATAAATATTTTTCACAAAAGTTCCCTTTTTACAGGCAACACAAAATGAAAAACCGAACCTTTCTTCACTTCACTTTCAACCCAAATGCTACCACCCAATATCCGGATCATGTCCTTGCAAACAGCAAGACCCAATCCGACTCCTCCGAATGTCATTTAATGCCAGCTCATAATCAGCAACCGAATCTTCAACAAAAAGGATATTGATGATATCTGACATATTTATTAATTGGCCGCAACTCTAAGTTACGATTCTTTCGCGAAGTTGCAAATATTACACTCATGCATCAGAAGCAACATGATGCTCAAAAAATTCCTATGAAACGAAGAATTAAAGCAATGCAGATGGTTACTGATAATTTCACCGGGTACGGGATGATTTCAATTTTTTTTCATAATATTATCCATATATTTTTAAAATATGCTGGTATGCGAACTAAGTCTAAAATGATCATCGGGACAATTCTGGTCTTAATTTTTCTTGCTGCAATTATTATCTGGGTATCGCGAAAATCAATTTCGGAAAAAATAGTAAAGGAAGGGCTGGCCCTGCTGGATAAGGAACAGTATGACGCAGCGCTGAAAAGCTTTAATAAGGCATACAAATGGAATGGCAAATCGGCACAAGCGTTGCTGGGTATGGCCCGGTCGGAATACCATCTTTCGGGCTTTCAACAAGCATTGGAGCATATTGGTTCAGCTTTGGGCATTGACAGTACACTGACAGATGCCTGGTATTACAGGGGCTTGCTTCATATTAAAACTGAAAAAAAAGAAGATGCCCTTGCTGATTTCAGTCGTGCAATATCCCTGGATTCACTCTATGCCAGGGCATACTACCAAAGAGGCATTGTCAGGGCAGGTATGCTGGATTACCTGGGTTCGGTGGCCGATTATAAAAAAGCTTTGGCCCTTGACAAGGATAATATTGAGGCTTATTTAAAGAGTATTGAAGCCAAATCGGCCCTGGAAGATTTCAAAGGTGCCATTGCCGATTATGATCAGCTGTTAGGTATTGATTTGAACAATGAAGATGCCTATATCAACCGTGGCCAGCTTAAAATGAACATCAGCGACCTGAACGGAGCCCTGGCAGATTTCAACAGTGCGCTGAAAATAAATCCGGCCAATCCGGATGCCATCTTTTTCCGTGGCAGCACCTATGCAAGGAAAGGCGAATATCAGCTGGCCATTGCTGATTTTAAGCAATCGGTTGATAAGAACCATAAAATTGGTAAAGCATTGTACAACAAAGCCCTGGCAAACATCAACCTGCAAAAATTCGATGATGCCCGGCGTGATCTCAAGGAATTGGTAAAAATTGAACCCGAAAATGCCGATGCCTACCTGAATCTGGGTATTATCAGCTCCATGACCAATGACTTTAAGGGTTCTATTCCGTATTTCGACAAGGTCATCAGCCTCAGACCCGACTATGCTGATGCCTATATGAACAGGGCTGTATCAAAAGGCAATCTGCTTCAATATGCCGAATCAATTCCCGACTACAACAAAGCCATTGAATTGGGTGTGAAGAGGCCGGAAGTCTATTACGGGCGAGCCGTTTCGGAAATAAACCTGAATCAATTGGACCAGGCGTGTGAGGATTTGCACAAAGCCCAGGAACTTGGTTATCAACCGGCTGATATTCTGATAACCCGTCACTGCAAGAACAAATAATGAGAATTACATTTTAGGACTGATTAAAAAAATCTCAAGAGCATGTATAAAAAGGTAATTCAAAATCTATTGTGGCTTATCTGTTTCACAATGATAAGTAGTTCAGCCATGCAGGCCGCTGATTCCTTGAAAATAATCCAGGTCAGCCGGCACTGGGTAGACAGTGCAAATAAGTCGGTTAAAAAGATGGTCATTGAACAACAATTTTTCACTAAAGACGATACGCTTTTCCGCAAAATATTCTATAGCGAAACAACCGGTCAGATAAGCGGTTATATGCGCTGTTTTTATAAGAACGGCAGGTTGTTCACCGAGGAGACTTTCAGTTCAAAAGACAGCCTTGAGTATATTCTGAAATATGAATACAACCCGGCAGGTGACCTCATCATATTAACCAGGCTGGTACCTGAACAGGGTAATCTGGTTGAAAAGGAAAAGACACTGAAGACCTATGACCCAGACCATAAACTGATTGCTGAGAAAAAAACATTCGAAAAAAAGACCGGCATCATTACAAGCTTCACATATAACACTGCTGGTCTTTTAGTTACCGAATCCAAAAAATACAAAAAAGCAGCGAAGTCGCCCTTTAAATTGGAAAGCAAGACCTATTCTTATTCGCCTTATAATCTTGTGTCACAAGTTAAATATGCTGCAAAGGATAACTCCGGCGGGTTGTTCCAACATACCGAAGATTACGGTTATAACGAAAAAGGTAAGCTTACAGGCATCAGTTACTCCGGCAAAGATAAACCACCAATTGCCGAAAAAGTATATAAATATTACAATAACGGAAAGCTCAGGGTAATTGAAGATCATGATGCTGCAGGAAAAATCATCTACCTGTTGCATTACGAGTATAAAGAACACTTTATGGATCGGGGCACCGAGGATAGCTATTATGAAAATTTTTGAAACCCGTGAAATCCGGGAAATTGATCAATATACCATTCATCATGAGCCGGTTGCATCTGTTGACCTGATGGAGCGTGCAGCCCATGGCTGCACTTCATGGATCGTTGAAAACCTGCCATCGGAAAAACATTTGGTTGTGTTTACAGGTCCGGGCAATAATGGTGGCGACGGATGGGCCATAGCCAGGCAATTGGCCAGCCGGGAAGGATATTCTGTCAGGCTTTATCACTTAAATACAGGCTCAGGCATCTCTCCTGATGCAGAGATCAACCGCCGGAGACTCGCCGTTCAGGCTCTGGTTCCGATAGCAGAAATTAACAGCGAGGCTGATTTTCCGCTTCTTTCCCCCCGGGAAGTTGTCATTGATGCACTTTTCGGATCGGGGTTATCAAGGCCACTGACGGGACTCGCTGCTTCCCTGATTAAGCACATCAATGCCGCCGGGAGCAAAATCATTTCCATTGATATACCCAGTGGGCTGATGGGAGAAGATAACACAGGGAATGATCCCCATAGCATTGTTAAAGCAACTGTTACACTAACATTTCAGTTTCCAAAAAGAGCTTTCTTCTATTCCGAAAACGGGGAGTATACCGGGAAATGGGTTGTTATTCCCATTGGCCTGCATCAGGGTATCATTGACGAAAAAAAAACTGATTTCTTCTATGTCACCCGGGAAGAAGTGGCGGCCGGGTTCCGGAAACGCAAAACCTTCTCACATAAAGGCACATACGGCCATGCACTTTTAATAAGCGGTCAATACGGTATGATGGGTGCAGCTATTCTGGCTGCCCGATCATGCCTGCGAAGCGGAGTAGGATTGCTCACCACCCATGTACCCGAACTGGGTTACCAGGTCATGCAACCGGCCGTTCCCGAGTCGATTTTCAGCATTGATCCTTCCCGGGAGCAGATAAGCACCTGCCCGCCTCTTTACAAGTATTCAGCAGTTGGCGCGGGCCCGGGGATTGGAACCGAAGCTGAAACAGCCTCCGCAATTGAAAGACTTCTTAAAAAATCCGCAAAGCCTTTGGTTCTTGATGCAGACGCGCTCAACATACTGTCTCAAAGGCCCGGTCTCCTGAGTTCCATTCCAGAAAACACCATCCTGACACCGCACCCCGGAGAATTCGACAGACTTGCCGGAAAATCAGCAAATGCTTGCATAAGAAACCAAACCCAAATAGAATTCTCAAAAACATACAGGGTCATCTTGCTGCTTAAAGGTGCCTACACTTCGGTTTCTTTGCCCAATGGCAAATGCTTTTTCAACAGCACCGGAAATCCGGGTATGGCTACTGCCGGTTGTGGTGATGTACTAACGGGTATGATTTTATCGTTATTAGCGCAGGGATATGCTCCGGACGAAGCAGCCATAACAGGGGCCTATCTGCATGGTCTGGCAGGCGACCTGTCGGCAGCAGAACATGGAGAACTGGCCCTCATTGCTTCAGATGTAGTTGACCAAATTGGAAATGCTTTTAAAATTATTGAGCGTCATGATCATTCTGCTTAAAAGAAACATCAGCTATCTGTTGTGCATGCTGCTCACTGCATCGTGCGCTTCTATGGGTAATATCACGGTTAATAATGTAAGCGATACCGGTTCTCCACAACCCGGCTCGTTTATTTATTCGTTACCGCTTACTGTGTTTGATGTTTCGGTAACTGCGGAAGAAATAAGAATCATTCCGGGACCGTATGCAAAATTTGCCGAAAAGTACCTTGGCATTCAGCATGCTCCGCAAAAAACAGAAAAGCTGTGGCGTATTAAAAATATCTCTCTGAAAAATCACGCAGAGGCAGATCCCGAATTCATTTATTCGCTTCAGGGCATTGGCAATACGGGTGATTATCCCGATCTGACCCGGCTGTTGGAAAATAAGTTATTGCTTACCCCTGCTTCATTTTCAGCAGAAATAGTGAACCTGTATTCTTATCCGCCAAATTCCGGAGATATTCATTACACCGACCTTTCTGTTAAAAGAAATTTCGAAGCTGAAAAAGATGTTGAGGTGAGCATGGTGATGCCGGATACACTTTATGTGTCAAAGCCTTCAACCCGAAATGCACTTAAGGAAAAAACCATTGAGCAAAAGGCTGAAGAAGCAGCAAATTTTATTATCAAACTGAAAAAAAGACGGTTTAAGCTGGTAGCAGGCCAGTATGATTTCGTGCCCGAAGGTGAGGCCATGAGTGCAGCATTGAATGAACTTGCCCGGATTGAAGAAGAATATTTGTCCCTGTTTATTGGTAAAAGAATCAGAACAGAGATCCGCCAGGATTTTCATTATGTTCCGGCAGCAGGTAAAGAAACTGAAAGGGCGGTTATCTGCAGGTTTTCTCCCGATTCCGGATTCCTGGATTCAAGGGAATCAACCGGTCTGCCTGTACTGCTTGAAATAAATGCTGCTCAAAAGGTCAAGGGATTGAACCGGTACAAAATGCCACTGAAGCCACCCCAGAATGTGATTTATTACAGAATTGCCGACCAGGTTGAAGTGAAACTCACTGCCGGTGAACAGGTGTGGGCAGCCGCAATTGTGCCCGTATTTCAATGGGGTGCCATGGTTCCGGTATTTCTTCAGAAATGAAGAATTCCTTTTTGGTTACCGGCTCCCCGTTTATTGAATAGGTGAAACGTAAGTAGTCTGGAAATCCTCCCATTTTGTGGTTTTATAAGCATTGTCGCCTATAAATTTAACGATCACGTCAAACGGTTTTGCCTCAACAAATCCCTGCAATGGCTGGATCATGTTGGTTTTCTCATCCAGAAAAACCACTGAGGGATAACCCAGCTGACCATTCAACAACTGGTAGGCCAGTTGATGATACCCCTTGGAGCCACTGGCGACATATTTGTATATCTTGCCATTCAGGGAAATGTCGGCTTTTTGTTCTGCGTTGAATTTTACCGGATAGAAATTTTTGTTCAGGTACGCGGCTATGATCTCGTTGCTGAATGTTTTCTTGTCCATCACCTTGCACCATCCACACCAATCGGTATACACATCGACCATTATCTTGCGGGGGTCTTTTTTTGTAAGCTCAAAAGCCTCTTCAATGGTGTACCATTTCACGGATGTCTGCGAAAAAACAGGAATGCTTAAAGCAAAAACGAATATCAGTATGGCGATTTTTTTCATAAGATGCATTGTCATTTTTTTACTACAAGAATAACGCCAAAATTAAAAATTTGTTCCGGTTTTTAAGATGGGAATATGATATTGTGCTTTTTGAATGTATAGGCTTCAGGATACTTATTGAATTCACGTATATCCACCCCCTGACCCCCGCTGCGCCTTCGCGTAGCCGCTACGGCAGAGCAAGGCCAGCGGCATAGCCGTCAAGTTAAGAAGGTTTAAATAATTATATAATAATTAGTTATAATATTATTTTGTTTTATTTTTTTGACATTTATTATCTGCCTTGCACACGTAAACGACAGATATTTTAACACAGCTTGTCCCGCCTTAGCGGGAAAGTACTCAAAGTGAAATCGTCACAAAGAACGCTAAGAGCTTGCACACGAAGGAAAGTCCCGCCGATGGCGGGACCTCTTGGTGTTCTTAAACTTTGTGGTCTTAGTGAAGCTTTCTCTTCGTGTACTTTCCCGCTAAGGCGGGACAAGCTGTGTTAAAAAAAAACTGCCAAGCGCAGCGCAGGCAGAGTATGGTAAGGATCATATTAACCATTGAATATCTATACTTTATTATTATTAGCTTGACGTCTATGAGAGACTTCTCACCCGCAATTCGGGTCAATTACCCAAATACATGATAAAAATCTTGGCAGAAATGGCAGAATAGGGTTAATTTTAAATTTTTGGAAAAACATAAAACTAAAAAT
>JAWOJJ010000081.1:0-69692 GCA_046481675.1 Bacteroidales bacterium
CGGACACCGACCGATGGACCCGGCTTAACCGCTGCTGGCCGACGGGTTGGCGCGGCGATCCGGCTTGATGTCGAGGAGCGGCGTTCCGGACACGCAGTCGAGTCCGCGAACGGTCAGTCGGTCGCCGTCGATGGCGAGCAAGCGGACCGTGGAACTGGCGATCGGGTTCGGCCGGTTGGGCGACCGCAGCGCGAAGGTGCCCAGCGTCCCGCCGCGGCCGCTGGGCGCCTGGATCACCAGGTCGCGCCGCGCACGGTGCATCCAGTAGAGAAGCTGGAGCCCGTCGCCGGCGGCGATGCCCTTCAGAGCTGGGCTCCAGCGGCCGTCGAGCACGATGGTGCAGTCGGGCCCGTTCTCCGGGTCGCCCCGTCGTGGGCAGTCGGCCCGCGTGGCCCAGGGCGTCTCGATGCGGCCGATGAAGATCAAGCTTGGTAAGGACATTACTATTACCATTAATGGTGAAGGTGTTTTCATCAACAATGCCAGGGTAACACTGGCCGATATTGAAGTGGATAACGGCGTGGTGCATGTTATTGACGCCGTGTTGCTGCCACCGGCTGTAACTGTTGTTGACATTGTGGTTAACAGTGCCGCCCACGACACCCTTGAGGCTGCCGTAATAGCTGCCGGACTTGCCGATGATCTGGCAGGTGCAGGTCCCTTTACCGTTTTCGCCCCCACCGACGATGCATTTAAAGCGCTTCCTGCAGGTACCATAGAAACTCTGCTGGAAGATCCCACAGGTGACCTGGCCAACATTCTGCTCTACCATGTGGTAGGTGCCAAAGCCCTGTCAACTGACCTTTCGGACGGTCAGGTAATTGCCACGCTGCTTGGTAAAGATCTTACCGTTACCATTAATGATGAAGGTGTTTTCATCAATGACGCCAAAGTCACCATGGCTGATATTGAGGCAGATAACGGGGTAGTACACGTAATTAACGCCGTGTTGCTGCCACCGGCTGTAACTGTTGTTGACATTGTGGTTAACAGTGCCGCCCACGACACCCTTGAGGCTGCCGTAATAGCTGCCGGACTTGCCGATGATCTGGCAGGTGCAGGTCCCTTTACCGTTTTCGCCCCCACCGACGATGCATTTAAAGCGCTTCCTGCAGGTACAATTGAAACACTGCTGGAGGATCCCACGGGTGACCTTGCCGATATTCTCCTTTACCATGTGGTGGGTGCCAAAGCCCTGTCAACTGACCTTTCAGACGGACAGGTTATTGCCACCCTGTTGGCCGGTAAAAACATCACTGTTACCATTAATAATGACGGTGTGTTTATTAACGACGCCAAGGTAACAATAGCTGACATTGTAGCAGATAATGGTGTAGTTCATGTAATTGACGTTGTATTGTTGCCTCCAACTGAAACAGGAATATTTGATGGACCTAAAGCGGCCAAAGAATTAAGTGTTTTCCCAAATCCCGCCGTCAACCAGATCAGAATTGCCGGAATTGAAGATTCAAACCAGGGCTATTTAAAGATTATAGACGTTAACGGAGCAACGTTATACAATACCTTCATCAGCAACTTTAACGAAAGTATCAATCTTGGAAATATAAAATCAGGTGTTTATTTCCTTCAGGTAGAAACAGCAAAAGGAAGATATGCACAGAAATTGCTGGTCAAATAATCTATGATGAATACCCATGAAAAAGGGGTGTGCAGCTGGCACACCCCTTTTTTTTGCATTGAAAACACCTGGATAAATATTCCAAAATTGAACACCTCCTGTTAAAATATGCCGCAAGTAAAATAGCGTATCACTTCATGCAGACCTTCTTAAACATCTGCACCAACTTGTTCCCTCAGTATTTTTCTTATCCCCATTTTTGTAGTATTTTTAAGGCCTCAACCGTTAACATATCGGATCATGAAAGTGTTGAAATTTGGTGGTTATGCCATTGGTTCCGCCGAGAATATCCTTAGGGTAAAACAAATAGTGGAATCGCAGAAAGAGCCTGTAGTAATAGTTGTATCAGCAATTCACGGGATCACCGACAAGCTTCTCGAGCTTTCTTCAGCCGCGGCATCAAGGGACATGAACTTTTTCAGGCTGCACACGGAAATCGAAAACAAGCATGTTGAGATCATCAACAGTTTGTTTGAAGAGCCCTTACGCGACCAGGTTTTGTCGAAGATCAGCGCCTGGCTCAAAGATCTGATCAGCATTATTAACGGCGTTTATCAACTGAACGACCTGACGCCAAAAATACAGGACAAGATTCTCAGCTTCGGGGAGATCATGTCAACTTACATTGTGAGCAAAGTAATCGATAATGGTGAAGTGCTCGATGCCAAGCTGATGATTAAAACTGACGATAATTACGGCAATGCCCATGTTAACTTCCCGTTGACCGACCGGTTGATCAGGGCCCAGTTTAACAATTACAAGAAAACAGGTGTAGTTCCCGGTTTTATTGCAAGCAGCGAACACAGTCACATTACCACCCTGGGCAGAGGCGGATCGGATTATACTGCTGCAATAATTGCCGCGGCACTCGAGGTAAATCAGCTTGAAATATGGACCAATGTGGATGGTTTTATGACCGCTGATCCCAATAAGGTAAAAAAAGCACTGGCCATTGAACGTTTGAGTTATGCCGAGGCCATGGAATTATCTCACTTTGGTGCCGAAGTGATATACACGCCCACCATTCATCCGGTGTATCGCAAGAATATTGATGTTGTAATAAAAAACATAGCCGATCCAAAGGGAAAGGGCACGCTGATTTCCAAGGAATCAGGCAAACCAGGTGCTTCTCCCATCAAGGGTATATCATCCATCGATAACATTGATCTCATCACACTGCAGGGTGCAGGAATGGTTGGTGTTAAAGGAATATCGTCGCGACTTTTTGGGACTTTGGCCCGTACTGACGTGAACATTATTCTGATCACGCAGGCTTCCTCGGAGTACTCTATAACTTTTGCACTGATACCGCAGGATTCCGAAAGAGCATTAAAAGCCATCCAGCAGGAATTTGATGTTGAAATAAAAACCCGGAATGAGCTGAATGTATTGGTTGAGAAAGATCTTTCAGTAATTGCCATTGTGGGCGAACAAATGAAGAACAGACCCGGTATTTCTGCCAATCTTTTCACTTCGCTTGGCAGAAACGGCATCAGCGTAATAGCCACTGCACAAGGGTCATCCGAACTGAACATTTCAATTGTAATCCGCAAAGACTCCTTGCGCAAAGCTTTGAACGTAATACACGAAGGATTCTTCCTTTCGCATTACCGTGAATTACACCTTTACCTGGCAGGTACGGGAACTGTTGGCGGCAGCCTGCTTGAACAAATTCAGAACCAGCAGGAAATACTGCTCAAGGATCACCATTTGAAGATCAATGTTATTGGCATATGCCGGTCAAAACTGATGCTGATGAACCCCGAAGGCATTGACCTGACAAATTATACCAGTGAAATGGAAAAACAGGGTGAACGGGCCGACATCGAACTTTTTATTCAGAAAATGCAATACCTGAATTTCAGAAACAGTGTGTTCATTGACTGTACAGCCGATGCACAGATTGCTGCCACGTATCATAAGGTGCTTAATTCGTTTATTTCAGTGGTTACTTCCAACAAAATAGCCTGTTCTTCGGAATATGAAGCCTATGACAAATTGAAAAGAGCAGCCCGTGAAAACAACGTTAAGTTTATGTATGAAACCAATGTTGGTGCGGGACTTCCGATTATCAGTACACTCAACGACCTGATCCGTAGCGGGGATAAAATTCTGAAACTTGAAGCAGTGCTTTCCGGCACGCTTAACTTCATTTTCAATACCATCAGCGAAGATATTCCGTTAAGCAAAGCAATTCATATGGCTATGGATGCCGGCTTTGCCGAGCCCGATCCCCGGATTGACCTGAGCGGAACAGATGTGAAGCGGAAGCTGCTTATTTTGGCGCGTGAATCGGGTTACCCGCTGGAAGCAAAAGACATAGAAATTATCCCCTTCCTGCCCGAAGACTGCTTTGCTGGCACCCTCAACGACTTTTGGAAATCAATTACCCAACACGATGTTGCTTTCGAAAAACGAAGAAAAAAACTGTTCTCGGAAAACAAAAAACTGCGGTTTGTAGCACGCCTCAACAATGGCAAGGCCACTATTGAGCTGATGGAGGTGGACATGACGCATCCAGCTTATCCGCTGGAAGGCAGTAACAACATCATCCTGATAACCACTTTAAGATATAACGAACAGCCTATGGTAATCAGGGGATACGGTGCCGGTGCCGATGTAACAGCAGCCGGTGTTTTTGCCGATATTATCAGAGTTGCAAACGTTTAAACTATTTACGATACATGATTAAAGCTGTAATATTCGATTTTGACGGGATTATCATCAACTCGGAACCCTTATGGGTTGAAGCAGAGAGAAATGTTTTCAATTCGGTTGGTGTGGAGCTGACTCCTGAGATGTGCAGGCAGACAACCGGACTGAATACCCAGGATACCATTCAATACTGGTATAATGCATACAGGTGGACGGGAAAAAGCTCTTTTCAGCTTTACAAGGAAATCATGGAATCTATGCAGTCATTGATTCTTGAAAGAGCTGACCTGCAGGAAGGATACCTCGATGTGCTTCAGTTTTTTGTTGACAGGAAATTGCCGGTGGCAGTGGCTTCATCTTCGCCGCTAAAACTGATTACCACTGCGCTGAAAAAATTTCACCTGTTCGAATTCTATAAAATAATCAGCTCCTCTGAAAATGAAGAGTATGGTAAACCCCACCCGGCGCTCTATTTGGGAGCAGCGAAAAAACTGGGAATTGATCCTTTCACCTGCCTGGCATTTGAAGACTCATTTAACGGAGCCATTGCCGCCAAAGCCGCCCGCATGAAACTCATTGCAGTACCCGACAGTCATGATTTCCAAACCACACGTTTTGACTTTGCCGACCTGAAACTGAATTCACTAAAGGATTTTAAGGAAAAGAATTTTGAACACCTTAATTCATTAAATTAGCCGCTTCAAAAAAATCAACATGACCTCCGAAAAGATTTGGTACCATTCAACCAATGGAAAAGCTGACAGGGTTAGTTTCAGTGAAGCACTCCTGAAAGGTCTTGCACCCGACAAAGGATTGTACATGCCTGACCACATACCCCAGATATCCGACAAAATCATCAGCAGCTTATCAGGTAGACCTTATGCTGAAATAGCATTTGAAATTGCCCGCCATTTTCTTCACCGTGAGATTCCTGAAAACGATCTCCGGCTCATTGTGGATGACGCTTATAATTTTGAAGTACCACTTGAAAAAGTAGTTGACCGGAACTATATCATGCGGCTCGATCAGGGGCCAACCGCCTCATTCAAAGATTTCGCAGCACGTATGATGGGTCGCCTGATGCAGTATTTCCTGAAAAAACAAAACAGGAACATGCTGATTCTTGCTGCCACCTCAGGAGATACCGGAAGCGCTATTGCCAATGCATTCTACGGACTCGACAACATCCGCGTGGTAATCCTTTACCCCGAAAATGAAGTAACTCCGCGACAACGTAAACAGATGACCACGCTGAGGCGCAACATTAAAATTATTGCCCTCAACGGTAAATTCGATGATTGCCAGGCACTGGTGAAGCAGGCATTTACCGACCCCGACCTGGAATACCTGAACCTTTCATCAGCAAATTCCATTAATATTGGCCGGTTAATTCCCCAGTCGTTTTACTATTTCTATGCCTGGGCACAACTGGCGCGGCCCGATGAGGACATCATCTTCTCGGTTCCATCGGGGAATTTCGGAAATATGATGGGTGGACTGATTGCCCGGAAAATGGGCCTTCCCGTTAGGAAAATGATTATTTCCACAAATGAAAACGATGAAGTACCTGTTTACTGGCGCACCGGAAATTACAAAACAATTGTACCGTCGAAGAATTGCGTATCAAGCGCCATGAACGTAGGTCATCCGAGCAATATGGCACGTGTTGTCTCGCTTTATGGCGGAGTTATGGATGAAAAGGGCAACATCACTGCCGAACCCGATGTGAAGCAAATGCACAAAGATATTTATGCAGTAAGCATCAGTGATTCCCTAACTACGGAAACTCTGAAAGCAACTTACAGCAAGTACCAGGTTATTACAGAACCCCATGGCGCAGCCGGATGGGCCGGGCTGATGCAGTATTTCTCAGACAACCCTTCAGAAGCAAACGGGCGGCTGGCTGTGTGCCTGGAAACCGCACACCCTGCTAAATTTCCTGAAGAAATCCGCCGGTTACTGGGAATTGACCCCCCATTGCCTGCCTCATTGGAAGGACTGGAGGAACTGGAGGAAAGTTTTGATAAACTCAATCATGATTACCAACAATTCAAAGAATACCTGAAGGCCAGGTTTTAATTTTTGCCTATCTTGGCCCCTTATAATTTTAATCAACAGGATATGAAGAAACTGCATGCTGTATGTTCTGATCTCGAAGGAGTATGGGTTCCCGAAGTCTGGATTAATGTTTCCGAAAGAACCGGAATTCCCGAACTCAGACTGACAACACGCGACATCAAGGATTACGACGAATTGATGCAATACCGCCTGAAGATTCTCAAGGAAAAAAACCTGACTTTACTGGACATACAACGTGTAATTGCAACCATCAAACCCCTGCATGGAGCTTTGGACATGATCAACTGGCTCAAAAGGGTAACCCGGTTCATAGTGGTTTCCGATACCTTTGTTGAATTTGCCGATCCGCTTATGGATCAGCTCGACAGACCAACACTTTTCTGCCATTCGCTCGAAGTAAATGCCAACGGAATTATTACAGGGTATAACTTACGACAGAAAGATTCAAAACGTGAAACAGTTAAGGCACTCAAAAGCCTCAATTATGAAATTATAGCCTTTGGCGATTCATACAACGACATCAACATGCTCCTTGAAGCTGATCAGGGCGTGCTGTTCCGCCCTCCGCAAAATGTGATTAACGATTACCCTCAATTCCCGGTTATCACGGAATATAACGAACTCAAGAGCTTCCTGGAGGAGCGGTTTAGACTGTAGGCTGTAGGCTGTAGATAACAACAACTAATAAACTTCCCTCTCAGCAAAACCAATACCCCTTATTTTTGTTATACCTTTATAAGAACGTATAAACAATGATGCTTCAGGTTTTACTCATAGCCATTGCAATAGTTGCCCTTGCAGTTCTGCTGCTGGGTATAAATATTTTTGTGTTTGGCCGAAAATTTCCGGAAACCGAGGTAGGTAAAAACAAAAACATGATCAGGTTGGGATTACGCTGTCCTCAATGTGAAGAAAAAGCCCGGTACCGGAGGTCAAAACCGGTTAGACTGAGCCCTTCCGAGCTGAGACCCGACTGGAAAGCTATGGGCACAGTGTAAGAGACAGGCGCATTAACCGTTAATAGGCCAGAAAATCATGATAAAAAACAAAGTCACTTACCTTTTCTTTGGGCTGATTAATTACGTATAAAAGCTTCCCGGTAATCAGGTTATATCCCTTACGGTCAGGTTTATAATAAAACTTTGCTGATAAAGAATCGCTTAAAATTATCTTTTCTCTGGACAGGCTGACCAGGTTTTCATCAAACCGGCCAAGAGTTAGAGCGATGCGTCCACGGTCTTTCCCCGGTGCAAAAAACTTCACATTTACCTCCAGGCTGTCACCCACCCTTACCGAATCAGCCGAAAAAGCCAGGTAATATTCGGAATTGTCAAGTCCAACCCGGTTCTGATCATCATAAAGCATCTTGCCATTCTGGATGAATGTGCCGTCCTTTTTGGTAAAAACACTGAGCTTTGTGTATTTTCCATTTGTAAAAAACTCTTCCTTAACAACCAGGCTGTCTTTAATAAAAAGGCCCTTATCGGTAAGTATGCCGTCTTTTGTGTAGTAACGCCCTATGCCTGATAATTTGTCATGATCATAAAAAAAGACGGATTCTGCCACCTCACTTCTGTCATAAAAACTGATGCATCTCCCCTGTCTCAGTGCATTTTCAAACCGGGTAACCGACTTAATTGCCCCGCTTTCATAAAACTCATATAATGTATAATTCTTATCCTTATCCTCCGATGACTCAAATACAGACTTCTTCCAGAGTTTTCCGTCCGGGTAATATTCATTAATTTCTTTCTCTTCTTTTTTGCAGGAGATCAGCAAGGAAACCGAAATAAGCAACAGTATCAACTTGATTTTCATGTTCTGGTTATTTTGGGCCAATTTAGCAATTTTATTCCACCAAAACATAATCAGATTTGCCCGCAATGTGCCTCATAAAAACAGAAAATGGGCCCCGCTCTGCGAGGCCCATCTTTCCAATAGTAAACCTAAAATTTAACCTTGTGTGAAAACCTTTAATTTGTTTGTTGCCTATACTAAGACATTTCTCACGACAGATTCACGTAAGCCATTTGATTATAGAATCAAAAAAATAATAAAAAGATAAACTATTCAAATAATTTTCATGTTATAGTGTAGTATGGAATGAATTTTGATTTATTGCTGAAAAACATGGGTGATGCAAATTAATTATGATTTTTTTGAGGTAAACAATACGCTTCTCCCGCAGAAGGGCAGGATTCTGATTTCAGAACCCTTTCTGATGGATAACTATTTCAAAAGATCGATTGTTCTGATTACGGAATATTCGGGAGAAGGCACGGTGGGATTTGTGCTGAACAAGCCGGTAAACATGAAGGTTCATGAAATCATATCAGATTTTCCGGTGATCAATGCCAACGTTTCCTTAGGAGGTCCGGTGCAGACCAATACGCTTCATTATGTTCACACCCTTGGAGACATTATACCCAACAGTATAAAGGTTGTTGAAAACATATACTGGGGCGGTGAATTTGAAGTTGTTAAAAAACTGGTTGAGTCAGGGAACCTGAGCAACGATAACATTCGCTTTTTTCTGGGATACAGCGGATGGCAATCCAATCAGCTTGAGGGCGAGCTCCATGAGAACGCCTGGGTGGTTGCCGACATCAGACCTGAAGACATTATGAGACCCATGAATAAGTTTAATTGGAACAAAACATTGAACAAAATGGGGCAAAAGTATCAGATGTGGGCAAATTTCCCGGAAAATCCGCAGATGAATTGATCAAGTGGCCTGGCAGCATGGGTAGCGGTATTTCAATTTCCTCAGCTTTCGGTCACTTTCACCCGCCAAAAGCCAGGTGGTTTAACCTGGCGGTTAGTTGTTTTGCGACTTTGTTATAATACCGCCTCTTCCGGTATGCACCCACCCAGCATATTCCCTCGGTTGCGTTAGTCAGAAATACCTCTTCTGCATCATCAAGCGCCACAGGCGTAAGACTGCACTGATCATTTACACTATAACCGGCCTCATTGGCCAAGCCGGTAACAATACTGCGCATGATTCCCGGTATGCAGCCCTGATCAACCCCTGGTGTATAAACAGAACTGCTGCTTACCAAAAAAAGATTGGCATCTGTTGTTTCCACCAACCTGTTATCTTCGTTCAACAGAATTACCGCATCCAGATTTTCTTTCCGTCCCTGCATGGCAGCCATCAGATAGGTTAATGAATTACTGTTTCTTAAACCCGACAGCCCCCCTTTTACCTTGCTGTATTCAGAGCAAATATCAATGCAATATCCTTTTTCATTCAAATCATACTTTCCGGAAATTAAAGATTTGCTTTCCATTATGAAAGAAACATGATGGTCTGCCGGAACAAAATCCGGACCTTCATTCCTGAAAACAGTAAGCCGGATGCCTGCCCCGCCAAATATCCTGTTCTTGTTCAGCAAGCGCTCAATAAGCCGGTGCAGGTTTTCTACAGTAAAATAAGCGGGAACCTCCATGGAAAGAAGCTGCATGTTTCCTGTAAGCCTGTTCAGATGACGATCGAGAAATTGCGGTTCGGTGGCAAAAGCATGTATGTTTTCAGACAATGAATCTGCATACCTGAAAGCCCTGTTCCCCGGATGGAGACATGGCTCATTGTCTTTAATGAATTCTCCGTTCAGACAGATATATGAATGTACCATCCCCATGAACAGTTTAAACCTTTCAGAATGAGAAGCTCAATAATTCGTCAATAAACAGGTGAATTAAACGGTAATTAATCAACAATGGAAAAACAAAGCCAAAGATGGCTCCGCTCATGTGCGCATCGTGGTTGATGTTGTCAGCTTCACGCCGGCTCATGTAATGTGAATATATCAGGTACAAAACGCCCATAATGACTCCCGGAACCGGTAATATGCCGTAAAAGTAGATGAGTTCCCAGGGATTGAAAAAAATGAAAAAGAAGATAATTGCAGACACCGCCCCTGAGGCTCCTACGGCATTATACCAGGGATGGTCCTTGTGCTTGTAAAGACTGGACAGGGAAGCAACAACAATGGCAGCAAAGTAGAACAACAGGTATATCAGCCTGTCCCATTGCTGCATACCGGGATTTAAAATCATACTCAGGTTTTTCTCCACATAGGGTCCAAAGAAAAACAGCACCAGCATGTTTACAATCAGGTGGGTCCAGTTTGCATGCAAAAAACCATGGGTCAGCATCCTGTACCATTGCTTCCGGTGATAAATCTGGTAAGGGTTGAATTGCAACCTCAAAAACCATTCGTTGTTGCTGAAGGCCGGTATGGAAACCAGGGCTGTAAAAACAATGAGAATATATGTAATCATCTATCCGCTATTTAACTAATGTATAATTCTATATACCAATTCCCTGAGAAGATCTCCTTCAGATGCAGCCGATGCACCTTTAGTTTTCAGGTCGTATTGACGAAGCCATGAAATCACCTGTTTCGTTTTCGCCAGGGGAAAAGCCTTTGCAGCCTGCTGATACTCATTAACAAAATACGGGTTGATTCCCAGATCGCGGGCAACATTTTCCCTGCTTTTATCTGCAAGGCCGTGAAAAACCAAGATCTTGGTGAAATAATAGAAGAGCGAGGAAATGGTTAGGATCAGGGGGTTATTTTTCTGATTGCTCGTGAAATAATTGACAATCCGGTTTGCTTTTACCACATCTTTGGCCGCAAGTGCCTTATTCAATTCAAAAGTATTGAAATCCTTACTGATCCCAATGTTTTTCTCAATCAGTTCCGGTGTAATTACTTTGGAGCCGCCCGGTAAAACAAGGATCAGCTTATTCAACTCTCCGGCAATCCTGCCCAGGTCGTTGCCCAGAAAATCAACCAGTAGTGAAGCAGCTTTGGGTTCAATCTGGTAGCCCAATGACCCCAGGTGTGAAGTAATCCATGCGGGCACTTTATCCTCACGTACTTTTTCCGAATCAAAAACCACGGCTTTCTCAGCCAGCAGTTTGGCCACCTTGATCCTTTTATCAAGCTTTTTAAATTTATAGGCAATGACCAATATGGTGGATTGCAGTGGTCCCGACAGGTAACTCTCAAGTCCTTCAAGGCTTCGTAAATGCTGCGCTTCCTTCACCACAATAAGCTGTCGCGATGCCATCATCGGAAATTTCCGGGCTGAACCAACAATACTTAACATATCGGTATCACGGCCATAAACAACAAGCTGGTTAAATGCCCTTTCGTTTTCAGGCAGGGCATGATTCACCATGTAATCTGTGATCACATCAATGAAGTAAGGCTCTTCTCCCATCAGAAAATATACCGGTTTGTAGGTTCCGGCCTTCAATGCCGTAATAATCGCGTCAAAAGTCATTATGATCCGTGGTTTATTGGTCCAAATCCTTATATTTACGAGAGAAAATCCTCATGATGGAACCGTTAAATTTACCAACATATTTCTTCAGGATAAAAGAAGACCGTGGGAAAAAATACATTTTTGATGAAATCCGGCGTCGTTTTGTCCTTCTTACGCCCGAAGAATGGGTCAGACAGCATGCGGTAAATTTCCTGGTAAAAGAAAAAAAATTCCCCATGCAACTGATCTCGGTAGAAAAGGGTTTTAAACAGAACCGGAACCGGATGCGGTATGACCTGCTGGTGTATGACCGCAAAGGAACGCCGCTGATGATCATTGAATGTAAAGCCCCCGGGGTGGAAATTAACCAGCATGTTTTTGACCAGGCAGGCCGTTACAACCATAAGCATAAGGCAGCTTACATGCTGATTACAAACGGCATGAAGCACTATTGCTGCTTTATTGATATAGCCAGCAGGCAATTCTCTTTCTTACCAGATGTACCCGACTATGATCAGATAAGCCCTCAATAAGGCAAGCAGCAGGTAGGAATTCACTCCTTATTCACTTTACAATTACCCTTGTTGCATTTTTATAGGATACAATAAACGCCTGATCCACCAAACACGATTGGCGGAGCTTTTTGGCTGTATCAAAAGAATTACCGGCCTTAAGATGATACTTATACCAACCGTCCTCATAAATAACAACAACAGGTTCCGGGCCTGCATACAATGAGTCCAATTCATGCGAAGGCATTGGTCTCCTGGAAGCAGCAATTTGCAAATGATATTCCGTCTCCTGTATCTGTCCTTTCCGCCCATAAGTCCTGACATTTTTTTCAAGTTCTTCCGTATCCTCAACAGCTTCAGCCAGGCTGACCTTTACCCCGTTGTCATAAGCAACAATGAAAGCTCCTGAGGTATTCACCTTCTTAAGCAATTGAACGGCATCAGAATATAACCTGACACCCATTAACTGATAGTTATACCCATCGTCCTCCCGGATCAGTTCAACAGGATAATCACCAGGGTATGCCTCTTTAAGTTGCCCTAAACTTAAAGGAATTCTACTGGATGCAACCTGAATGCGGAATAAAAACCCTGAGGCCAGATAGTGCCCTGCCAAAGGTTCAACGGTAAGGGCTTTGTCTCCGGAGGGAAAACCCGCATCCTGCATCAGTATAATATTGGTTCCTGCCGGATCGAACGGAAGCGTTTCTGTTTCAATACTATAATCCCTTGTTTCTTCTGCCAAAGTATCAGTTCTTGCCAGCAGGTCATCCGTTTCCGCAGAAGATGAATCTGCAAAATCAGAAAGAACTTTCGTTGCTGTAACAGGATTAGCCTCTACAGCCGGCACTTCACCCTTCAAATAATAGGCAGTAAGCGCTGTGATTTGCTTTTTCAGCGCTTCATTTTCAAGGTTATTGGCCTCAGACAATTTATCCAGCCGCATGTAGATGTCATCCATTTTCCTGGCCTCAATCCGGTAACTCACTGCCTGAAAAAAATGGTCACTGGATTGCTCTTCAAGTAATTTGGCATTCAGATAATCCGTTTCTTCACCCTCGTGAGTTTCCCAGAATTCATCGATATACTGTTTGTACACCGCAAATTTGATTTCGTTACATTTTTCATACAGTGAGGAAGCCTGAATTTGTTTCTGCTGAGCCTGACCTTCAATCCGGCCTGCTTTCTTTGCCTTTGTCTTCTCATCCAGATTTGGGTCTGCCTGCATGAGCAAAACATCCATGTTCAACCGGGTGGCTTCTTCAACCAGTTGATCTGCATCGGCCTTATAATCATCTGCCTTAATCAGTTTCCTGACATCTTTGTCCCGGATCAATGAGCGAATTCCCAACTCACGCTGCGCATGCAGAGACAATACGGAAACGAAGAGAAAAGTAAGCAAAGACAGGATTACAGGTTTGCCGGACAGACTCGGATATTTACTTAAATACCTCAATGTAAATATCGTTATGGGTATTAATTCTATAACTACAATCTAAGTTATGAAATAATTAAATCTTACACACGAAAACCGGCAGAAAGGTTGAAATAAACTACATGGCAGCGCAGAGTTGACGAGGTATTTTCTGAAAGTATTTTTTCATCGTAGCAGAGCTACGGGGAATATAACCCGGAGATCCCCCGGCTTTGCCCGGGATCAGTTCGGCTAAATGATTTTGTTCCACAAAACTATGGCCTCACTGATTCAACATTTAATAACTGAAGTAAAATTTCCTCAACGTATCCGGCGGGCGTTTTGATCCATTCGGCCTTACGACCGGTTACTTTAAACCCGCATTTCTTAAACAATTTCAGGCTGTCATCATTGCCAATGGTGATGTTGCAATATAACTGATGCAGCTGCAATGTGTTGAAGCTGTAATCAATGAATTTTCTCAGAGCCAATGTAGCAATTCCCTTCTTCCGGTCGGATTGATCACCAATGAGAATTCCAACGCCGGCACGGTTGTGAAAGGGATCAAAATCAAAAAGATCAACAGTCCCCACTGTTCGCGGATCATCTTTGTTTTCTGTAACATCAATCATCAGGCGAAGTTGTTTTGCCTGATAAATATCCAGATGGGCATTTTCAATGTACTTTTCCAGAATGAACCTGGAGAAAGGTGCAATGGTATTACTTACACGCCATATCCCGGGATCATTTTCCCAGTGGTACAATACATCTATATCGTACGGTTCAACTGCCCTCAGCAATATTTCAGTTTCCGGCATGCTATGGCAGGGGATGGTTAGATCTGAAAACGATCCGGAAGATATCTTCGCTTCCCTGTTTGTCTGTGTCGGGAATGCGCGACATGTATCCTGTTTTGCCAACACGGGTTGAATACCCAAAATTATCGGTGGTATTGTTTACCGGGAAACCAATATTTACAGGCGTCTTCCAGGACTTCCCCGATTTTGACGAATAGAAAACATCAAAGCCTCCCATTCCGTAATGCCCTTTTGAGCTAAACAGGAGTAGACTGTCATTATTGGCAAGACAAGGGCTTTCTTCATCAAAGGGAGTGTTGATGATCCGGCCTGCATTTTTGGGCTTTCCCCATTTGTCTCCTTTTCTGTGGCTGTAATACAAATCCAATCCTCCGAATCCGCCTTTGCGTGAACTGGTAAACCACAGAACCTGCTTATCAGCTGAAATGCAGGCCCAGGTTTCATCGGCAGTACTATTTACCGGCTTACCCAGGGATTCAGCCTGAGTCCATACTCCATTTCTGAAATAGGACACATAAAGATCTTTGCCCATCCCTGATACCCGTTGCAAATACAATTCATTCCCTTCCGCTGAAAGCGATACCGGATAAAAGTCGCCGTCGGAACCGATCTGCGGATTCAGGTTAACCGGATTGCTCCAATTATCTCCCTCTTTTACAGCATGAAAGATGGCATCATAAAACTTCAGGCGCCTTACAAAAACCAGGTTCTTTTCAGCAGCATCCACAACCGGGTAAAGCTCGGAAGCAGAGGTATTAACAGTACTGTCCAGTAATTCAAAAGCTACATCTACAGGACTATCCATTAATATTTTAGCCCTTTCGCACGACTTCATCTCATTCTCCACTACATTCACGTTGTAACTTCCGTAATACATCGGGGTATTGTTGATAAACGTGTTGTAAGCATCAAGTGCATCATCCAGCCTTCCGGCAATCCGGTATACATTGCCCAGGTAAAACCAGGAGTGCCATGGAGCATTGGTTTCTTCAAAACTCTTTCGATTGTATTGGTTTTTGGCCACAGTTCTGGCAGTTGCTTTCTCAAAATACGGAATAGCCAGTACTTCCATACCTGGAATATTCATATAGCATTCACCCAGTTTGAAATTGTAATGGCTGTTGGCAGGGTTGTGTTCAACCAGGTTGCGAAAATAATAGGCAGCCTCCTCATACTCAGCCCTGGTGAAGAAGAACTCTCCCTCGTTGAAGGATTCCTTCAGATCAATCCCTGGTTGTGCATTTAACGGCAGCAACAAGGCACAACACAAAGCGGAAAATAACAAGGTGCGCATGATAATATGACTACTTCTTAAATTTCAGATTTTCCGGAACAGGAGTGGCACGAATAATCAATACAATGTCATTTGCTCCTGTAATTTCATATTCTACCCTGCGGTTTAAGCTGCGTCCTTCAGAATTATCCGAACCATCGGGGTTGGAATTGATTGCTGCAAAACGCTGCTCACCCATTCCTTTTGATTCAAGCCGGCCGGCGTCAATACCTTTCTCAAGGATATATTTCAGAACCGCATTGGCACGCTTTTCAGACAGCTTCTGGTTGTATTCGGCAGGGCCCTTGGCATCGGCGTGGCCAATAAATTTAGCACGAACAGCAGGATAATCTTTCAGCAATTGAAAAATCTTATCCAATTGCCTTCTGCCTTCCGCGTTCAGTTGAAAATTGTCGAATGCAAAGTAAACCGGATCCAGGTCAATCTCCCCGGGAATTTGTTGAACGGCAGGTTCTGCCACTTTTTCCGGTAGGGCAGGTTCAGCCGGTTTTTCAGGCTCTGTTATTTGTTCGGGTTGCACAACTTGTGCCGGTTCGGCTATTTTGCTATTTTCAGGTGTTTCAACAGGGGACAACTCCCCAGGAGCAGGTTCGGAAGCTTTAAAGAAATCTGCCAGTAACTCCGGTAACTCTTTTGATTCATAGGGTTGCACCGCATAAATATCCTCTTTGCCAAACCCGTCAGGTTGAATTCTGGAAATATAACCCACCTGGTTGTTATTCCATGGATAATAGAAAAGGTCATCGTCGGTAGTATTAACAGGATATTTGAGGTTTTCCGGTTGCGACCATTTCCCTGAAGCATCAAGCCTGGAAACAAAGATGTCATACCCGCCCATGTTTTCATTGCCCTGGGAACTATAATAGAGTAAGCTGTCATTATCAGTAATAAAGGGCGTATCCTCGTTGAGCGATGTATTTACGGGAACACCCAGATTGACCGGGAGTCCCCAGCTTCCATCAGGCTGCCGTTGCGATACATAAATATCCATATCACCCACGCCGCCTTTCCTGTTACTGGTAAAATAAAGGACCTTACCGTCTTTTGAAAGTGAAGCGTGCGATTCCCAGAATTTTGTATTGATGTCCTGCCCTGCTAAAGGCAACGATTTCGTCCACCTGTTATTCTCATAACGGCTCATGTATATATCGCTGTTAAAGGCATCTTCCCGGGTGAGAAAAAGTTGTGTGCCGTCATAGGAAATAGATGAAACATACTGGTCACCGTCTGATTCAATCTGGGGCGTTATGTTAACCGGTGATGACCAGCCGTTATTGTATTTTGAAGAATACACAGCATCATAAAAAGGCAACTCATTCATAAACACCAGCGTTTTACCATCTCCCGAAACAACGCCCTTGAAATTCGATGATGTGCCGTTTACAGAGTCGCCCAGGTTAGTAAGCTTTACCCTGAGCGGATTGTTCATGAAGCTAAGCGCTGTGTTACATGCGGCTATTTGCTGGTCGGCATATTTGATCTCCTCTGCGCTTACGGCAACTTCTTTATATTTGTTATACGCCTGAATGGCATCGCTGAGTTGGTTGTTTACCCGGTAAGCATTGCCCAGGAAAAGATAGGCATCAAGGGGAGCTGATTTTTGTTTCAACTTGCCTTCACTGTACTTTTTGGAAACATTTTTTACAGCCTCGAGTAAATGTCCGATTGCCTTGTCCTTCTGACCCGGAATATTCAGGTAACAGATGCCCATTTTGTAATTGATGCTGGCATTCTCCTGATATCCGTTATTGTAAAGTTCCAGGTAATCATACAGGGCGTCGGCATATTCTTCCTGAGCAAAGAAAAATTCGGCATCAGAAAAGTACTCTTTCAATTCAGTCAGGTTCTTTTCTTGTGCTTCCGAAGGGATACTCAAAAGCAGAATGAAAGCAAGCAACAGGACCGTTTTCATGTGCATGTAATTTTGTATATTACAAATTTAATCATTTAACGACAGGTTAGCTAAAATTACCCTTTCTAAATACAATCAGGTCGGTAGGAACATGAATTACCTGAGCCGGATTGACTCCGGCACATCTCTGATTACTTGCAGGGTGACTTCAACAGGAATTCCAGAAAAGATAAGCTCAACGCGTCTGTTATAACTTCTGCCCTGCGAATTGTCTGTTCCGTCGGGATTTTTATTCAGAGCTACCGGGTTCAACTCCCCATAAGCCTGTATCTTAATTCTTTCCGGAAGAACCTGTTTTTCCTTCAGATAATCCGCCACGGCAGTTGCCCTCCATACAGACAAATTGTAGTTATAACCGGCACTTCCCAGGGCATCAGTATATCCGTTGGTTTGTACAACCAACCCGGGATATTTAAGGAGCATGGTGGCCACTGTGTCCAGATAAGCCCTGTGCTTGTTATCCAGGCTGTAATTGTTAAAAGCAAAATGTATGTCTTTCACATAAAACGTATCTCTATGCGCCTTTCGGGATGGCACCACAATTTCTTCCTGAATTACCAGGTTGTTATGCGGAAAATAATCCGGGATATTCAGGTTTTTGGTCAAAAGTTTCAGGTTCCCTTCGAAAAAATCCAGGTTATAATTCCCCGCCGGCAATTTTTGCCTGAATGAGCCATCCTCATTTAAGGGCTTAACAACCAATGTATCAACGGTTACCTGGTCAATAAATGCCACGTGAACCCGCGAAGCATCATAACCTGAGTCGGCCTGCAGGGCAATTTTTCCGTTTACAAAGAAACGGGCCGGTTTGCCGAAATTTTTAATGTGATACCTGATTATATCCATCTGACCATTAGCCGCAGAATATTTCGACTGGTACGCCAAATGGCCGTCGCCAAGGGGAAAAAGGAATAGATCATCATCTGTTGAATTGAGCGGGTATCCGATATTCACAGGAGGAAGCCAGTGATTATCTTCGCCAAGTGAAGAACAGAATACATCATATCCGCCCATGTTGTAATGACCCTGTGAGCTAAAGTACAAACTCCGGCCATCAGCAGACAGAAATGGCGATTCCTCATTATAGGGAGAATTGATAAGTGGACCCATGTTCACAGGTTTTCCCCATTCGCCCGAACCAGTCAGGTATGAGCGATATATGTCAAGTCCGCCATAGCCTCCTTTTCGGTCGCTTGTAAAATAAAGCGTTTTCCCGTCCGGCGAAACCGAAGCATGGGTTTCATTAAACTGGGTGTTTATCTGATTGTTCAGCTTTTTCAGTTCACTCCATACACCGTTAATATTTTCGGATGTGTATAATTCGCCTCTGTGATAAGGTTCATCGGCAACCAGGAACAGTTGCTTACCATCTGCCGACATTCCGGTAACACGGTGATCCCCGTCCGATTTAATCTTAGACGTGAGGTTCTCCGGCATTTGCCATCCTGCATCCGCTTTATATGAGGTCATCACTGCATCGTAGAATTTCAGCTCGTTCATAAAATAAATGACCTTTTCGTCATTTGTAACCAGGGGATTAAAGTTCGAATAAGCTGTGTTAATTTCATCGGGCAGTGTGGTACTGGAAAAATCAGACGGAGCCTGAATCATTTCCAGCGCATTGTTGCATCTTGAAATATGAAATTCAGCAAGGCTTTTTTCATCCTTATCCACATCATCAATTGTATTCAAATAACTGTTCAGATAATGCAGCGCGTTGTCGAAATCATTGTTGAGCCGGTAAGCAACTCCCAGGTATAATAATGTTTTAACAGGAGCGTATTCTTCCTCAAGCGTGTTGCCTTTGTACCCTGTTGATACTTTTTGAGAAGCTTCTTTCAGGTAAGGTATTGACCTGGTTTTTTGCCCCTGGATATTCAGATAACATTCCCCGATGAGGTAACTGGTGTTCGCATTCTGATGGCCGTTTTCCTGAAGGTTAAGCAGGATGAACAGTGCGTCTTTATAATCTTCGGAATACATGAATTCAACCGCATCCTTATAAAGATCAGCAGGCGTGGGAACGATTTTCTGACCCGTTAAGGGAATTAAGATTGTAAGAAACAGAAAGATTATAATCGCTTTTTTACTCATTCTTACGCTTTTTTCTCAGTATGAACAGGATTAAAAGAATTATAATTACCAGGTTGACTATCACAAGTGAGGTAACCAATACAGGCCGCTCAATACCTGAGAAAAGACCATGTCTGACATCACTGCTTCCGGCATCGGGACCCTTCATCAGAACCATTTTCAGCAGCAGCCTGAGCAGATCTTTTTCAGTGTATTCATACTGATCAGCAACTGACAGGAGGTACTGCATCACTTCGAGAGGTTTTGAAAACTGCTGTGCATCAGCAGCATCAATAGCCCTGATAATCCGCTCATCGGCAAATTGCTTCAACAGGCTGATAAACTCTTCAACATTCCGGGGACTGATGATATCAATCAGAAGCTGGTATACCATCTCGCGGTTGTAGTCGTTGAATTGCGACTGGTTAAGCAGGTACTGAAGCAGCTCCTCAAAAGTGTTCAACTTCAGATTGCGGATGTCCATTTCCTGCAGGAACTCCTTGAGACTGCCGGTAGCATTTTCCAACAGCATTTTGCGGAACAGGTCAACAAAATAATAAGGATCTCTCCTTACTTTTTCAATATTTTCAAGGACCTCTCTTTTGGAATACTTGCGAGTGTCTGCATTTTCCAGCAAATACGAAATAAGCTGCTGTGAATTCCAGATTTTCTGCTGATCCATATCCAAATCGAGCAAGGTCTGTTTCAGGTTGTCTGATGAAATGAAGATCAGGCTCTGGGAAAGGAAATGAACATTGATATCTGTTGCCGCAAGAGCAAGTGCCGATTCCAGGAGATCAGCCGAAAATTCATTGTTCAACAAGCCTTTCATGATGTTGTCAGCAACTGAACGTGAATCGGGATAAAGCTTTTGATTTTGCCTCATTTGGGCAAGATAAGCTGACAGGTCGCCAGTGGAGTATGACTCCAGCAACCTGATGAGCTCCAACGGATCACGGTTCAGCGAGGCAATTTTGTACAGGACATTCCTCAGGTCATCAACACTGTAATTGCCCGAGGTTGAATTCTTAAATAGATAATCAAGCAGGGCATCCGAAGAATAGATATTATTGGCTTTCAAATTCATTCTGGCCAATGAGGAGGCAAGACTGTCAGGTGAATTATCCTGAAGCTCTTCGTAGAACAGGTTCAGATCTTTCTGCGAAAGAAAGCGCGACATAAGCGCCTCTATTTCCTTTGTTGAATAACCGTGTTCTTCTGCATTCTTCAACAGATAATCATACAAATCGGCTGCCGATTTGAAATTCATCTCATGCAGATTCAAGTTATTGAGGAATTCACGAAGTTTTCCGTCAGCCATGGCAGATACACCCATATACCTGTCACTGTCGGAAAGTACAGTCAGTTTTGTAGTAGGAATCACCGCCTGTTCATCAACAGCAGGGGTGTAAACAACCGTAACCTCCCGAACCGTGCTGTCACCGTTGCTGTTTCTCAGTGTGAAACGAAGCGTATTCACGCCTGGTTCCGGAGTCAGCATGTACACAAATTTCCGGCGCTTGATATCAAAGTTCTCTGTTTTCAATGGCTTGCTGTCCAGCATGGTGAGAACCGTTAATCTGGTGTTTTTTTCCAGGTCAAGCCTGATGGGGATGGATTCATTGGTAGTTACATTGTAGGCAGCAACCGGAACAATCATTTCAGGTCCGGTTACCGGTTCATTCTTTTGTACCTGAGCAATTTCCTCTGCGTGGGTTTCGGAAGACGATGCCGTGAGAACAGATGACAAGGCATAGATATTGGAAGGATTGTTCAGCGGAATGGATATCTTTTCACTGTGGTCGGCAACGCCCTCTCCTTTTATTTGCAGGTCAAAATCACCTGATATGGCATTCAGCGTGTATGAACCATCGGAATTGATCCGTGTATGATCAACTATTTTTCCTGTTTTGCTGTTTACAAGAGTTGCCGTAAGTTTAGCGTAATCAGGGCTTACCTGCCCGTTAATCCTGGTGATCCCGTTCAGGATAAACTTTCTCGGATGCAGGTCTGTGAATACCTCGAGCTTATATATATCCATCATGCCATAGGAATCAGCCGGATTGTATTTGGAATAATATGCATAAGCCCCATCCCTGACGGGGAAGAAAAACAAATCATCCTGGGTGGTATTCAGCGGATATCCGGCATTCACAGGTTTTGCCCACTGTCCGTCATCAAGTTTTGTACTGTAGAATATGTCATACCCGCCCATATTATAGTGCCCCATTGAGCTGAAATATATTGTACTGCCATCATCAGTAACAAACGGGGTATCCTCGTTGAATCGTGAATTGATTACCGGGCCCAGGTTAATTGCCGGCCCCCAGTCGCTTCCACGGCTTCTTTCGGAACGATAAATATCGAGCCCGCCATATCCTCCCTCGCGATTGCTCGTAAAGTAAAGGGTTCTTCCGTCTTTTGATAAAGATGCATGCGATTCCCAGTACTTCGTATTGATATTACCATTCAGCTTTTCCAGTTTTGACCACTTGCCATTTTTAAATTTACTGGAATACAGGTTGCCATCGAAATTATCGCTGCGGTATACAAAAATCTCATCTCCGTTGTAAGACAAACCGGTACAGTAGGAGTTGCCGTCAAGTCCGAAAAAAGGAGTCAGGTTAAGCGGTTCTGACCATTTGCCATTATCACGGCGACAATAGAAAACGGCATCGTAAAACTGCAGCTTTCTTGTGAACACCATAATCTTTTCATCACCCGAAACCAGTGGGTTGATTTCCTCAAAACGGTCGTTGATGCCTTCGCCTGCATTAACCGATATGAAATACATGGGGTTCTTTTGCTGGAGGGCTGCAACGTTGCATGCATTGATCTGCTCGTCCACAAGCGCCGCGTCATAAACAACAGGGTCAAGAATGAGCTTAAACTGCTGGTAGGCTTTAATGGCATCATCCAACCTGTTGTTTGCTCTGTAGGCGTTTCCAAGGTAATAATAAGCCTCAGGCGGTGCCTGCCGCTCTTTAAAACTGGTTGGTTTACTGCTGCTGCTGATACCAGTAACGGCTTTTTCCAGGTAAGATATGGATTTCTGAACCTGGTATACATCATTCAGATAACAAATCCCGATCTTGTAGTTGATGTTGAAGTTATCCGGATCTGCAACCAGTATCCGCTGATATAATGGCAGGGCATCTCTGAATTCTTCAAACAGGAAGTAAGACTCAGCTTCAACAAAGACAGCTTTAAGCCTCTCCTCCCCCTGCGGGTAAGCTGTTGCAAAAATAAAAAACAGCAAGATAGATGCCGTAAAAATTGGTCGGAATGATGTATTGGGTTTCATAGTTCTGCTTCTAACATAACAAATTTAATTAATTAATAACAATTAATAATAACTGTCAACTTGTTATGAAGCGTTATTTATCAACTGTTTATTAATACGCCCTAGTTGTCAATGCTTTGTGATGTTAATTTGGTGCGGGCAATAACCTGCGTGGTGTGCATCAATGCAAGTTTCCGGGCATCCCGGATGGCATTCGGCCCAGTTGCTTATACCCGCTAATAATTATTCTCAAATCATTAACTATCCGGTAATCTTTGGCATACAAAAGATTCAACTGTTCAACCGTACCGGCGCCGGGCAAGCTGTTCATATTCAAATCATGCGGAGTGAGAACACCAGGTCGTATTTTTGGCAAGCCGGGATGATTTCCCCCGGTCGACTGGTAATAACCCACCCATGAAGCTGCTCCTTTAAGCACGTTGTATATGTTTCTGCAAAAACCGGCAGGTTCATCAACCAGAAAAACAAGAACCGGGCTTAATACAACCACAATAACAGACAGCAAAATATCAAAAAACCGCTTCTTTCTTTTGTTGAGAATGCGCGAGAGCGTGTTGAAATGCAATACATAGAGTTCCCCCGAAATGTCATTTGAACTGCTGCCAATAACAGACATGCTTTCCGGAGGAGCGATCTTGAATTCAATTCCGGTATGGGTAAACTGAAGCATGGTGCGGATAATTTCATGAGATGGCATGGCAGCAGCACAAAACACCAGTTCGTCAACCTGGTTGACCTGAACAATTTCCTGGATTTGATCAATGTGCCCGATGAAATCAGGCCCGGCTTGTTCTTTTGCAGGGTTCACATATCCCACAAGGTCGGGAACTGATTGTGCCTGGTTGATTATGGAAAATACCCGGTTGCATTCCTGAATGTCTCCGATGAGGATTACTTTTTTCTTCTTTCTGAAAAACTCAAATGAGAAACTCTCCCGGCTGACCCGGCTCAAAAAGATCCTTACCAGGGTTGTACACAAAAGCGTCCAGAGTGTACCCAGGATAATCAGTGCACGGGAAAAACGCCATGATTCAGGAAGAAGTGCATAAATCAGCAGGATTATAACCGAACCAGTAAGAACTCCCCGCAACAGGTCGGTGAACTTTGATTTTCTCTCATATCCGGTTGACATGAAAATGGAAACAAGCCAGATCACAATGTATGCCGGCACAACCAGGATCAGATACTCTTTGGGATAATAGCCCCTTAGCCCAAAGTGGTTCATTTCCCACATGGGTAAAAGAAAATAATAACCTGAATAGATCAGTGCAAAATCAAGAAAAGGTGTGGCGATTCCTTTGATAAAACGGGTGAGAATTGACAATCCTGCCCTGAAATAAATGGCCAGGTGAATGAAAAAAGCAAAATACCTGGCCGTACTTTCCTTGAAATGTTTCCTGGCAAAAATGATCATGGCCTTGTAAAAAATCACAACATAGTTGATGCTGCTCTTTTTGGTGCTTTCACCCTTGTAATGAATAATCGTGGTATCCGGGAAGTAGATGTTTTTAAAACCAGCCTGTCTGAAACGGTATGAAAGGTCAATATCTTCGCCATACATAAAAAAGCTCTCATCGAGAAGTCCTGTTTTATCAAGAGCGAACCTTCTCATAAACATGTACGCACCTGAAATTACATCCACCTGGTGGATCTCATCGGGATTCAGAAATCCCAGGTGGTATCTGCCGAAAGTTTTCGAACGGGGAAACAATTTCGAAAGCCCGAACACTTTATAAAAAGCAACCGGCGGGGTGGGCAACGATCTTTTCGATTCCGGCAGGAATTTGCCCTTTCCATCAATCATTTTCACCCCCAGGCATCCTGCATCCGGGTTCTTATCCATGTATTGTATACACTTCAGAAACGAATCCTCCTGCACCACTGTGTCCGGGTTAAGCAAAAGAACATACCGTCCCGAGGCCTTTTTAACAGCCTGGTTGTTGGCCCGGGCAAAACCTGTATTAACTGTATTGGCAATCAGAATTACATGGGGAAACTTTTGCCTGATCATACTTACAGAACCATCTGCCGAGTTGTTATCCACCACAATAACTTCAGCCTGAATTTTGCTGATCGCCATCATTACCGAATGGAGGCATTGTTCAAGAAAGTACTTAACGTTGTAGTTTACAATGATTACAGAAAGGTCCATCTCAAGTGTAATGAAGGATAAGCATGCGCATGTTCCGGGAAAATCCGGATATAATGTGTGTTAATCCCTGTTATAATCTTTATCGCACTACCGGGATGGCTTTGGCACACTCCATCAGCGACATTCTGCATGCATTCAGATTGCCCATGGAACAGGCCTTGTTTAAATGCGGACAGGCCTTTTCCATATCATCCAAACGGTAATATGACATGCCCAGGTTGAAGTATAGAGCCGAGTTGCCTTCAGAGAGTTCCAACACTTTCAGAAAATCATTGACGGCAGCGGAATAATCACGCAATTCGTAGTTAACCATTGCCCTGCTGTGAAAACTGCTGGCCACAGTGTCATTTTTTTCAATAGATGCGGTTAAGTCAAGCAGTGCATTATCATATTCAAGCAGATTCATATAGCTTACTCCCCGTCCCAGATAGCAGCGATACAGGATATCGCCGGGTTCAAGTTCAATGGCCCGGGAAAAATCATCAAGTGCTTTGCTGAATTTTTCTTTGGCATTGAGAATTATCCCCCTGAGGTAGTAATAAGCCGCCATATCGGGATACTTCCTGACTGCATCATCTGCAAGCCTCATGGCCTCCTTGTCATCATTCATCAGAAAGTAAATGTTAATCTGCTTTTGCAGGGCAGGATGGCTCCCGGGAGCAAAATCAAGAACTTCCCTGGTTTTATTCAAAGCCTCGGGGAGGTTGCTGCTGGCAATGAGAATGTCTGCTTCAGCCAGCAAAGTTTTCACACGCGAATCATCTTGCGCCATTAATGACCGCATCGGGAATATCAGAATCACCAGGATAAAAGCAGTTCTCATAAAATGGCCTTGATAATAAATTTACAACAATGAAAATACGAAAATATTTGCATTTACCACCATCAATGGTTCACCCTATTTTATGAGTTTCTTGAAATCGCTTTCCAGAAAGCCGTCCGGGTTTTTACTATTGATCTTGTGGTAATCAAAGTAATAAAAGTTGGCATCAGAAGCCCCTATAATTATTTTATAGCTGCGTGCATCCAGCTTGGTTCCTTCGGGACCGACCTTATGGAGAAACACAACATCTGTATCCCGGTTTTTTATTGCATCTTCAATATCATCAGGAGTAACAATCTCAAATTTATAGGGATATACCTTCCTGATTTTGGATTCGGTATTCACGGAAGGAGCCAGTTCCTCCTCAAGCAGGTACAGCGTTTTATCACGGATATCCTTTATATTGTCATTATAATGCTTAAAAACATTGGCAGAAATAATTTCGGGGTGGTCTTTGATTAATCTGGCATGGTTCTGAATAAAACGGACCAGTATGGCAAGCTTGTAAGCGTACCTGTCTTCCTCCACATCAAAATAGGCAAGCGGAATTGAGGCAATGTCAGGCATTTCATTCAGCCTGAAATAATCTCCGCCAAGCGAAAGGTGCAGAAAACGGTAGGAAGCATCCGTTTTGTCGGCTTCAAAGGTAACGTGCGACATATAAATGAAAGAATATTGTGCGTCCATGCGCTTCTCCTGAAATTCCTTATCCGTGATGAAGTCAAATTCGGTAATGTTCCATTCCTGCTGCATCACCCCCTTGATGATCTTATTGTACTCCATCAGCGGGTTATTTTCAAGAACAACCAGGGTTTTGGTAGAAAAAAAAGCATCCACATCTTCACGGGAAGGCACCATAGCTTGTGCATTTACCCAAACTGCGATGCAAACCAGCATAATAGAAAAAATCAGTCTTTTCATAGTTTTCGTATTAAATTTCAGGAAAATACAGTGGATGTCGCTCATTGAATTTCCTGACATATAGAAATTTCAATTGTTTTTGTTTCTTCTTGCTTAAGCCGGCAAATTCGTCATGCAATTCCGGATCTGCCATCAATAAAACCGCAACACTTTCTTCAGTGTAATCCAACACATTGCCAGTTTTGAAATCGAGCAGGTATTGCTTCATTTCAACAGTTGAATTGGTTGAATAAGGCGAATAATAGGGATTGTAATAGGGTGAGGAATAGTAAGGGTACCCATAACCGTAATAAGGGTTTCCGTAATTGCGGTTGTAGGAAGTAAGACTACCCACGAAATGGCAGATGTTTCCGATGATGGTTATTCTGAAATAGCCATCATTCAGGTAAATATACAGCACTCCGTTCCTTGAAAAACCCCAGATATTCCTTGTTGGAATTTCCTGCTTTACGCCAAGGTTATCAAAAAGTTGTAACTTTTTATCTTTCAGAATACGCTCAAAGAAATCCGGATCATCATACGGAACCGATGAAATAATGCGCGATTTGGGAATGGGATTGTTTTGCCTTACCTGATCAAAGTTTGTGAAAACACCTTCTTTAAACTTAAATTCAGAATTATATTTCACCCTGTTCAGCGTATCGCGTTGCTGTGCTTCTGTTGCCGTAAAGGCAACCAGAAAGATAAAAAATGCTGCAGCTTTCAGTGAACGGATAGGAAACATTTGTACAATCATTAACGTATTTACAAAAATAGATTTATTTTCTCAACTCATGAACAGGATATCCCTCAAAAGTAAATTTCAAAAATCGGGCCAATTGGTATAATTTTAAATAACGGTGAATACATCCGGTTCATAATTGCATAAATAATTCTTATATTTATCTTTGAGATTAGGCAAATGGTGACCCAACACTTTAAATCATATTAATTGTAATGAATCCTCTTTATCATTTACTTGCCCGGCTGACCAAAAAGCTTGAGCAGCACGCCGATCTGGATGTAGTAAATAAATTGCTCATTACTTATTTCATCAACATCACCTGCATCCTGGTATTACTGGGATATGGCATTCTAACGTATGTGGAAATGAATCATACCGCTGCCTTGTTTCTTTTTGCATCTTCCTTTGCTTTATTGCTGATCCTGGGTTATCAATATATATTTAAACAACTTTCGGTTACCAGGGTTCTGCTTACCGCGGTAATCATAGCGGTCATTTTCTTCCTGCTTTACACCGGCGGTAATTCAGGATTGGGGGGCTACTGGATGCTGGTTTTCCCTGTGTTGTCAATTCCGCTTTTCGGCCTCAGTAAAGGCAATATAGTTTCCTTTCTGTTGTTCCTGGCAGCACTTGCTTTTTTTATTTTCCAGGATCGTTTGCAGGTTCACCAAGCCTATTCTGGTGAATTGGTAATCCGGTTACTGGGTATTTATGCCGCCATTCATCTGCTTGTTTACCTGAATGAGTATATTAAGCTTCACAATTACACGGTTATGGAGAAATCCATTATCGAATCGAAAAATGAAACCCGGCAGAAGGACGATTTTCTTTCCAAATTATCACACCAGATCAGAACACCCCTGAATAACCTTACTGTTGTATCCAACCTGATTAATAAATCAAAACTGGATGCCGAGCATCGTGATCTTTTCGAAACCATCATGGCTTCTACAATTAACCTGATCAATGTGGTCAACAACATTGTGAAGGTTTCAGAGGTAAAAATTGAAAAAGAACTCAGCAGTCAGGTAAATTTTGACCTGTATGCATCCATTGACAACACACTGAAATTATTCAGGGATCAGCACAAGGAAAGACTTGATATTCACCTTCATGTTTCCCGCAGCATTAAAACCCAATATATTGGAGACCCGATACGGATTAAACAGATATTCCTGAACATCATTGAAAACATCATCAAGGCAAATCCCGAAGGCAAACTTGCTGTTGACATCGAAATCAACCTTCAGAGCGATTTTGAGCATGAGTCTGAAATCAACTACGTGATTAAAAGCCCGCAACTGCAGCTCGAATCGGATGACTACGGCAATTATTACAGTCGCCCGGGAGTTGACCAGATCAAAGAAGGATCTTACCAACCTGATGACTATTTCATTGACTTCACCATTGCAAAGAAAATTATCGACTACTATGGTGGTGAATTAAAAATCGATTCTACAGACGAGCTGACCGTCCTTCAGTTTGGATTTATCCTTAAAAAAGGCTCTACAGGAACGCAGAAATCAGACGTTGACAAAGACATGACACAGCTTTTGCAAACCAAAAGCAAAATCGATCTTAAAAATGCCAACATCCTGCTGGTTGAAGACAATGCCATTAACCAGAAAATTATCATTCTGAGCCTGAAGAATCATGTAAAGAATATTGACATTGCCAACAATGGCAAAGACGCCCTCGACAAATTCGGCACTACCAAGTACCACCTTATATTAATGGACATACAAATGCCGGTAATCAATGGTATTGCCGCCACCAAAAAAATAAGGGAACTTGAATCCTCATCCAACACGCAGACTCCGATCATTGCCATTACCGCGAATGCACTCTCTGGAGATAAAGAAGCATGCCTGGCTGCAGGCATGAATGATTACATCAGCAAACCATTCCAGGTAGAGGTGTTGGTAAACAAAATGAAGGTGTTGCTGGAATCTTAGGAACACGCCATGGCGTGTTCAAAACGCAACATTAAAAATCAATTTTTATCCCGATCACCAGGATATCATCAACCTGCTCCTGTTCTCCCCGCCATTCCACAACATTATTTTCAAGAATTTCATGCTGCTTTTCCATGGGTAACTGGTGCAGGTTCAGCAGCAAATGCCTGAATCTGCGGTATTTATATTTCTTTCCGTCAGGACCGCCAAACTGGTCTGCAAATCCGTCGGAGAATAAGTAGATGATATCTCCTTTCTGTATGGGAATGATGTGGTTTTTAAAGGTCTGATCCTTGAAATTGGTTTCATCAAGTCCAATGGCAAAACGGTCTCCCTTAACTTCGGTAATCTTGTTATCCCGGATAATATAAAGGGGGTTAAATGCACCTGAAAATTCCACAATCATATCCTTTTTGTCAATTGAACAAAACGCAACGTCCATTCCGTCACGAAGAACCACATTGTCAATATCTCTGAAAATTTCGTGAAAATCCTCGTTCAACCGGTTGAGAATGTCCGATGGCCGGGAAAGCCCTTCGATGTTGGTTATCTTTCTGAAAAGTTCAAAACCAATTATCGACATGAAAGCTCCGGGTACTCCATGCCCTGTACAATCCACTGCAGCTATGAATATCTTGTCGCCCAGCTTATTCACCCAGTAAAAATCGCCGCTTACTATGTCTTTGGGCATAAACAGGATAAAAGACGAGGGGAAGATTGATTTAAAAAGCTTCAGAGGCGGCAACATCGCCGTTTGTATGCGCTTGGCGTAATTGATACTATCGGTAATACTTTTATTCTTCAGGGTCAGCTCTTCTTTTTGCAGCATGATCTGTCTGGCAAACATTTCTCGCTCCCTGTTTTCACGGCTCAGGTTAAAGAACTGACGTATCCAGAAACGTATGAACAGGAAAACAAAGAAGGAGCCGGCCAGCAATATGAGGGCCAATCCAATTTTAGACCTCCAGTAGGGTGCTTCAACAACAATCATCAGTGAGGTGCCGGTGGCATTCCAAACCTTATCCGGATTTGAACCGGTAACCCTGAAAACGTGCCTGCCTGGAGGTAAACGATCGATGATCACCTGGTTTTGCTTTCCCAAATTGATCCATACTGCATCTCTCCCTGATTTCCCAAAGCTGTAGCGAAAATTATTCCATTCGGGCCTTGAAAAATCAAGCACAGCAAAATCAATCTGAAGTGGCTTCCGGCTCCAGGGAAGGTAGATGGTATCAGGCACCTGGTAATACAAATCTTCCTTCATGGGATCATTGTCCAATAACCGGATGCCAGTAATCACAACTTTCTGAACAGCACGCATCTGATCCTGCGGACTTGCTTTCACAACAGACAGCCCATCAGGCCCGGAAATGTAAATTCTTCCCTCAGATCCGCAGCTGATTTCCGTGTAGGTATCGTTCAGCAGGCCTTCTTTCCGGTCGTAATTTTTTACCGTGTTATTTGCTTTGATGTAATGGTATAAACCGGTTTCATTGCTGAACCATAAATTGCCATAGGAGTCTGCATCCAGAATGCTGAAGGCTGAATTCATAATCCCCTGCACATTGAGGGTTGTAAACTCACGCGACGCGGCATCCAGTCTGAATATGCCGCCCGAAGTACCCAGCCAGAAGACATTGGATTTCTCGGGAACTATGGCATAAACTGCCTTGTGCTCCGTATTCATCAGGTTAACATCATAGGGGGTGTATTTGCTGACGTTACCTTTAACCGGGTTGTAATACAACAGGTTGTTTTCTGTTCCCAGCCAAACATTTCTGAACGGATCCTGAATGATGCTGTAAACCTTGCCTATTTGAACCTGTTGACTGTTATACTCAAGCACAGCCTTTGAAACATGGTATGATGAGTCCAGTTTGATATGCTGAATACCATTTGAAGTACCCAGCCACAACTGGCTGATGCCATCATAAAAAATGCAGTTCAGTTGTACCTGTTTAAAAAGTTCCTCATTAATAAAGGGATACAGGTCTTTCAGGCTTTTTCTCCGGTTTTCCTTAATATCAAACACTTCAACACCATGCTGGGTGACAATGAAATACAGGTTGGGTTTGAAAGGCCTGAAATTCACTACATTGCTCCCGTCAAGAGTATTGAATCGACTGATTTTCAAGGTGCCTTCATCAACAATGCCAAAACCGTTATCATAAAAGCCCAGGAAAAATTTACCATCAGACCCCGGAAGAGCCGAAAGGATATGGCTGTTTTCACGGGAAACTCCAAAACGTTCAATCGGGTAGTTTTGAACTGCAAGAGCGGATTTCCTGATTTTCAGGATGCCTTCTGATGATCCGCCCCAGATGACACCAGCGGAATCAACTGCAACACTGCGTATTTGATTGTTGCCTGACTGAACCACCTGCGTGAATAACTGGTCTTTTATATTAAACCTAGAGATGCCCGAACCGGTGGCCAGAATCAGAACCCCATTTTCTGCGCTGGTGATGGAATGAATCTCATTCAGGGCATACTGGGTGCGAGCACCTCCGGGATAAAATGGCAAAAATGCAAAATCAACAGGGTCAAGCCGGTTCAGTCCGTTACGGGTACCAATCCATAGGGCATCATCCCTGTCAATATAAAGGCAGTTTACGTGGTTGTTGCTGAGTAATCCCTGTGAATCACGGCTGACGAGTTCCCTGAAAACGCCGTGTTCCGGGTCAAAAAGCCACAGGCCTCCGGTTGTTCCTATCCATAAATTTCCATTGTCATCTGCGGCAAGGCTTGTAGGTAAAGTACCCGGTTGCAACAAATCAGGGGGAAAAGAATAGGTTTTATCAGCATATTCCTTAGACAAGCCCGTGAGCGTTTTGTCGGTCAGGAGCCACACTGTGCCATTTGGTGCAGTGCATAAGTCGATTAAAACCGACTCCCTGCTAAATGGTGCCTCAAATGAAGAAACCGGTATTTTTGTGATCATCCCGGTTTTATTATCGTAACGGTTAATACCTGCCAGGTTAAGAATCCACAGATTTCCCGCCGCGTCCACCTTAACACTGAGAATGTGTTGATAGCCAAGAGGCTCATTGTTATCGGCGGAGGTGAAAAACTTCCGGAACCGGTATCCGTCGAACCGGTTCAGTCCGTAAGAAGTTCCTGCCCATAAATAGCCATAACGGTCGATTGTTAGCGTATTCACATGCCTTGACGACAAGCCGTTTTCAATGGAAATCACTTCCGGCTCAAGATAAGACTGGGCATATAAAGGACTGTATATTAATACAATAATTAAAATTATGTAGCAACGGCTCAACCGCATCAGTCCATGTATTTAAACTCCTTAAAGTAGCTAAATTATTCAATAATACAAAACTAAAAAAACAGGTGCTGAAATACGCCTGAAGCCGGAAACGACTTAAAATAAAAAAGCTGCCCGAAACATTTCAGGCAGCTTGTCAGTTATGTGTACCAGGCTGATAGTAAATTACGCCGGGTTACTTTTTATATCCATAAATGGCCAGATCACCCAGTTCTTCTTCAATGCGGAGAAGCTGGTTATACTTAGCCATGCGGTCGGAGCGGCTTAATGAACCGGTTTTAATCTGGCCTGAATTGGTGGCCACGGCAATGTCAGCTATGGTTGCGTCTTCCGTTTCACCCGAGCGGTGCGAAGTAACGGTTGTATAGCCAGCCCGGTGAGCCATTTCAATAGCATCCAGTGTTTCAGTAAGACTGCCGATCTGGTTCACCTTAATCAGGATGGAGTTGGCACAACCCATGTCAATTCCTTTCTTCAGGAACTCAACATTGGTTACAAACACATCGTCACCAACAAGCTGGCAACGATTACCGATTTTTTCGGTAAGCAATTTCCAGCCCTCCCAGTCACCTTCAGACATTCCATCTTCAATGGAGTCAATGGGGAACTTATTGATCAGTTGCTCCAAAAAGGCAACCTGTTCTGCGGAAGTACGTACGGCACCTTTGGCACCTTCGAACTTGGCATAATTGTATTTGCCGTTTTCATAAAACTCAGAAGCAGCACAATCGAGGCCAATGGAAACATCGCCGCCATCTTGTGCCCGGCCTGCTTTATAACCAGCAGCTTCAATTGCTTTGATAATGGATTCAAGGGCATCTTCGGTTCCATTGAGGACAGGAGCAAAACCACCTTCATCACCAACAGCCGTGCTCAGTCCGCGTTCTTTCAACACCTTTTTGAGTGAATGAAACACTTCAGCCCCCATGCGCAGTCCTTCGCGGAAACACGAAGCTCCGATCGGACGGATCATGAATTCCTGGAAGGCAATAGGAGCATCACTGTGCGAACCACCGTTGATAATATTCATCATAGGTACGGGAAGCACTTTGGCATTGGTACCGCCAATATAACGGTAAAGCGGCATGTCATGATATAATGAGGCAGCTTTAGCTGCAGCCAGTGAAACGCCCAAAATGGCATTTGCACCAAGCTTGCTCTTTGTTTTGGTACCGTCAAGGGCAATCATTTTCCGGTCAATGGCAACCTGATCAAGCGCGTTCATGCCAATAATTTCCTTGGCAATTATCTTGTTCACGTTATCAACGGCTTTGAGAACGCCTTTGCCCAGGTATCTTTTCTTGTCTCCGTCGCGAAGTTCAAGGGCTTCATTTTCACCGGTGGAAGCTCCCGAAGGAACAGCAGCACGGCCAACAAAACCGCTTTCAAGTGTCACTTCTACTTCTATGGTAGGATTGCCGCGTGAGTCAAGTATTTCACGGGCATGAACATTTGCAATTTGTCCCATGGTTATGTATTTAATATTTTTGAGTTATTCTTTGTTTTCAGAATCCGCAGCTTCCTGGTCAGCTTCCTTTTCCTCTTTTTCAGCTTTTGGAGCTGCTTTGGAAGCAGTTTTCCTGGGTTTTGCCTGTTTTTCTGATGTGGCATCAGCTTCTGCTGATCCGGCTTCAACTTTCTTCTTTGAACCACGGCGACTGCGGCGTGCAGTTTTGCCTTCGGCTGCAGTGGCAGCACCAAGCATAGCCTCGTTAAAGTCAACCAGCTCAATATAGCACATATCGGCAGCATCACCTGCCCTTGTACCAATTTTCAGAATACGAGTGTATCCGCCCGGCCTGTCGGTAATTTTGGGAGACACTTCTCTGAAAAGAGTGGTAACCGCATTTTTATCCTGCAAATAAGAAAAAGCAAGCCTGCGTGAACTGGTGCTGTCTTCTTTGGATTTGGTCAGGATGGGTTCAATGAATCCGCGTAAAACTTTCGCTTTAGCAGTAGTGGTTTTGATGCGCTTGTGCAATATCAGTGAAGAAGCCATGTTTGAAAGCATGGCCTTACGGTGAGCGCTTTTTCGTCCTAAATTGTTATTCGCGTTATTATGTCGCATGGTAATCCGTAATTAATCAATGGAATATCTCGGTTTTCAGTAATTCAACTAGTCCTTGTCAAGTTTGTACTTCACTATGTCCATGCCAAAAGACAGGTTCATGGTTTCCAGCAGCTCATCGAGCTCCGTAAGTGACTTCTTGCCAAAGTTTCTGAATTTCAGTAAGTCATTTTTGTTGAATTTCACAAGGTCGCCAAGGGTTTCCACTTCAGCAGCTTTCAGGCAGTTCAATGCCCTTACTGAAAGATCCAGGTCAACCAGTTTGGTTTTCAACAATTGTCTCATATGAAGCACTTCCTCGTCAAATTCCTCATTAGCAGCTCTTTCTTCGGAGTCGAGTGTGATTTTCTCGTCAGAGAACAGCATGAAATGGTAAATCAGAATCTTGGCAGCTTCCTTCAGTGCCTCCTTGGGATGAATGGATCCATCGGTCTGGATTTCCACCAGCAGCTTTTCATAGTCGGTTTTCTGTTCCACCCTGTAATTCTCAACTGCAAATTTCACATTTTTAATGGGTGTGAAAATAGAGTCGATGGCGATCAGGCCAAACTCAGCATCGAAGGGTTTGTTTTCTTCAGCAGGAACATAACCTCTCCCCTTGTTGATATGGAGCTCCATATGAAGTTCCACATCCTTTTCCATGTGGCAGATAACCAGATCCGGGTTCAACACCTCAAAGTTATTGAGGAACCTGTTCAGGTCGCCTGCTTTTAATGAAGTCTGGTCCGACAGGGTTACCACTATTTTCTCATCGTTCACGTCATCAACCAGTTTTTTGAACCGGATTTGCTTCAGGTTGAGGATGATCTCAACCACATCTTCGATGACGCCGGTGATAGAGGCAAATTCATGTTCAACCCCGTCAATTTTGATAGCTGTTATTGCATGGCCCTCGAGTGATGATAGCAGAATCCTGCGCAGGGCATTACCAATGGTAATTCCATAACCAGGTTCCAACGGACGAAATTCGAATTTACCGAACCGGTCGTCCGATTCAATCATAATCACCTTATCGGGCTTCTGAAAAGCTAATATGGCCATAGGTTTAATATAAAATTATTTTGAATACAATTCAACGATCAATTGTTCCTTGATGGTTTCCGGTATCTGATCACGTTCCGGACGGTTAATCAGTTTTCCGGAGAAAGCTGATGAGTCCCATTCCAGCCATGAAACATTCAACCTTCTTGAGCTCAGTGAATCCTGAATAACCTCAAGGGATTTTGATTTCTCACGAACACCAACGATGTCACCAGGTCTTACAGAAAAGGAAGGAATATTTACTACCTGGCCGTTTACGGTAATATGGCGGTGACTGACAAGTTGACGGGCTCCTGAACGCGACGGGGAGATTCCCAGCCTGTAAACAACATTATCAAGCCGCGATTCAAGAAGCTGCAGCAAAACTTCACCGGTAACTCCTTTACTGCGTTGAGCTTTGTCAAACAAATTGGCAAATTGTCTTTCGAGAACACCGTAAGTGTATTTTGCTTTTTGTTTCTCCTTGAGCTGAACTCCATACTCAGAGGATTTTTTGCGTTTTTTGTTGACGCCATGCTGTCCGGGAGGATAATTCTTCTTGTCATAACTTTTATCCGGCCCGAAAATCGGGTCGCCGAACTTTCTGGCTATTCTTGTTTTTGGTCCAGTATATCTTGCCATTTCTGATGTAAATTATTTAATCTCAATAAATATTCCGCACTGTTTATACCCTTCTTCTTCCGGGGGCTCTGCAACCGTTATGGGGAAGAGGAGTAACGTCAACTATTTCTGTAACTTCAATACCTGCGGTATGGATGGTACGGATAGCTGATTCCCTTCCTGCTCCGGGACCCTTAACAAAAGCTTTTACTTTACGAAGACCCTGATCGAAAGCAGCTTTGGCGCAATCAGCGGCTGCAACCTGGGCGGCATAAGGCGTGTTCTTTTTTGAACCTTTGAATCCCATTTTTCCGGCCGAAGCCCATGAGATTACCTGGCCCTGACTGTTGGTCAGCGAAATAATAATATTGTTGAACGAGGCATGTACGTGTGCCTGACCAACAGGATCGACCTTTACAACCTTCTTTTTGGTGGTTCCAACTTTCTTTGCCATAATTATTCCTTATTTGGTAGCCTTCTTTTTATTAGCAACAGTTTTCTTTCTTCCTTTACGCGTACGCGCATTATTCTTAGTGCTCTGGCCCCTTACAGGCAAGCCAAGACGGTGACGTACACCGCGATAACAGCCAATGTCCATAAGGCGTTTGATGTTGAGCTGAACAGTCGAACGCAATTCGCCTTCAACCTTGAAGTTTTCGTTAATCACCTTTCTGATCAGATTTACCTGCTCATCAGTCCAGTCACTAACCTTTACGTCTTTATCAACACCGGCTTTTTCCAGTATTTTTTGGGCTGAACTACGGCCCAGTCCATAAATATAGGTAAGCCCTATCTCGCCCCTTTTATTCTTTGGTAAATCGACACCAACGATTCTAGCCATATAGATATAATATTAAAATTTAAATCAATAATCAGCCCTGACGCTGTTTATACTTGGGATTCTTTTTGTTAATCACAAACAAAACTCCTTTTCTGCGAACAATCTTGCAGTCGGCAGTGCGTTTCTTAATGGATGTTTTTACTTTCATGTTAATCAGTTCAATTATTTGTACCTGAATGTTATTCTTCCTTTAGTCAAATCATAGGGTGACATTTCAATCCTCACTTTATCGCCGGGAAGAATTTTGATATAATGCATTCTCATCTTACCGGAGATGTGGGCTGTTATTACATGCCCGTTTTGAAGTTCCACGCGAAACATCGCGTTTGAAAGAGCTTCTTTAATGATGCCATCTTGTTCAATGGATGGTTGTTTTGACATATATGCTCCCTTTTATCTTTCGATTTGTTGATCTATTGATTAATTGAATTCGTTTACAATCCGTACAATTTTCAAACCTGCCTACCGGCAGGTAGGTCTTCAAATCTTCAAATTTTCAAATTGATACATTATATACTGCTTCTATGTATTCAAAAGTCGAAAGAAGCTCAGCTCCGTTCTTGCCTATGGCCACACAATGTTCAAAATGTGCCGAGGGCAACCTGTCTGCTGTATGAATTGTCCAGCCATCTGCATCCTGGGTTATATCTTTCTTTCCCATGTTAATCATGGGCTCAATGCAGATTACCATACCCGCCTGAAGGCGCGGTCCGTGCCCCTTTCTTCCGTAATTAGGAACTTCCGGGCTTTCATGCAGCGACTTGCCGATTCCATGTCCCACCATTTCACGTACCACTGAAAACTTCTCACGTTCACAGTATTCCTGAATGGCATTACCGATATCCCCGACTCTTTTCCCTTCCCGGGCATGCTCAATTCCCCTGTACAACGACTCCCGGGTGGTTTTCAGCAGCAGCCTCACCCGGTCCGTAACTTCACCCACGGCAAAGGTATAGGCTGAATCGCCGTAATAACCCTGGAACAAAACACCACAATCCACCGACACAATATCGCCTTCCTTAAGCACATAGCCAGAGGGTATTCCATGAACAACCTGCTGGTTAACAGAGGTGCAAAGCGTTTTCGGGTATCCCTTATAACCCAGGAAACCAGGTACAGCTGAATGATCACGGATGAATTCCTCGGCAACCTGATCCAGTTCCAGGGTTGTAACCCCGGGTGATATCCGTTTGGCAACCTCAGCCAGTGTTTTCGACACCAACTGATTGCTCGCCCCAAGCAATTCGATCTCTTCCGCTGTTTTATAATGAATCATCAAAGAACTTCAATACTTGTTAAATAGAGGAAGCTGCACCGCCAGCTCTTCCTTTTACGCGACCTGACTTCATCAATCCGTCGTAATGCCGCATCAGCAAATGACTTTCTATTTGCTGCAACGTATCCAGCACAACACCCACCATAATCAGCAGCGATGTGCCTCCGAAAAACTGGGCAAAGCTGTCCTGAATACCCATCAAAGTGGCAAAGGCAGGCATAATAGCCACCAGTGCCAGAAAAATACTACCCGGCAGGGTTATTTTCGACATGATGGAATCAATAAACTCGCTGGTCCTTTTTCCGGGCTTTACACCGGGAATAAAACCGCCGTTTTTCTTCATATCCTCGGCCATTTGAGTAGGGTTCATGATAATGGCCGTGTAAAAATAGGTAAAAACAATGATTAACAGAGCAAAAGTCACATTATACCATACGCTGGTATAGCGTGAGAATGCGGAAGCAAATTTCGAGAGGGCCTCTCCGCTCTCGGAGAAACGTGCAAATGACACTGGAAGGAACATGATGGCCTGTGCGAAAATAATGGGCATCACACCGGCAGCATTTACCTTAAGCGGTATATACTGGCGCACACCACCGTATTGTTTGTTACCAACAATTCTTTTGGCATACTGAACCGGAATTCTTCTGGTTCCCTGCACCAAGAGGATGCTGACAGCAATAACAAGCAGCAGGAATAACATTTCCACAAGAAAAGCAACCAAACCGCCCTGTCCATTCAACCGGTCTGTAAATTCACTTGTAATTGCAAAAGGTAACCGGGCAATAATCCCGATCATAATAATCAGTGAAATGCCGTTTCCTATTCCTTTTTCGGTAATTCTTTCTCCCAGCCACATCACAAAGATGGTACCGGCTATCAAAATAATTATGGACGTAATTTGGAACATGCCCGGTGCCATCAGTCTTGCTTCCAAAGGAATCTGGGTGAGGTATGCCGGAGCCTGAAGAACAAGCACCACAACCGTCAGGTAGCGGGTAATCTGGTTCATTTTGCGCCGGCCGCTTTCTCCTTCTTTCTGCATGCGCTGGAAATAAGGTATGGCAATGGTCAGCAGCTGGATAATGATGGATGCCGAAATATAGGGCATGATACCCAGTGCAAAAATCGAAGCGTTTGAGAAGGCTCCGCCGGAAAACATATCCAGCAGGCCCAATACTCCTTCCGAAGTACGTTCCGCGAAGTCCTGAAGTTTGCCGGGGTCCACTCCGGGAAGTACAACCTTGGAACCCAGGCGATAAATGAGAATGATAAAAAGGGTAAACCCGATCCTCGATCTCAGTTCTTCAATTTTATAAATATTCTTTATGGTCTGAATAAATGCTTTCATGCGAGTATCAGATTATTGTTGCTGTTCCCTTCAATTCTTCAATGGCAGCTTTAGCTGATTTGGAGAAGGCATGAGCAGTAACATCCAGTTTTGTCGTCAGTTTACCGTTTCCTAAAATTTTCACCATGTCATTTTTCGAAACCAAACCGGCTTCAGCCAGGGTTTTAACGTCAATAACATCCAGTTTTCTTGATTCAGCCAGCGTCTGCAGGGTTGAAATGTTTATACCCTTGTATTCCTTGCGGCTGATATTACTGAATCCGAATTTCGGAACTCTGCGCTGCAAGGGCATCTGACCTCCTTCGAAACCAATCTTCCGTGAATATCCCGATCTTGACTGACCGCCCTTATGTCCTCTTGTAGAAGTACCGCCTCTACCGGAGCCCTGGCCCCTGCCAATCCGCTTTTCACTTTTGACTGATCCTTTGGCTGGTTTTAAATTGCTAAGATCCATAATATTATGATGTCTTTAAAATTAATCGTTCAACTAGATTTCAGTTACTTTCACCAGATGCTTTGTTTTATTCACCATTCCCAGAATCTGCGGAGTGGCTTCATGCTCAACAGAAGCGTTCAGTTTCCGGAGCCCGAGTGCATCCAGGTTAAGTTTCTGCCGTTTTGTGCAGTGAATCCTGCTTCTTACCTGTGTAATTTTAATTTTAGCCATTGGTATTGTATAATTCAAGCATTACCCATTAAATACTTTTTCCATATTCACGCCGCGGTGTTGTGCAATAGTGAATGCGTCGCGCAGCAGAAGCAGTGCATTAAAAGTAGCCTTCACCAGGTTATGCGGGTTCGATGAGCCTTTTGATTTGGCAAGCACATCATGAACACCAACACTTTCAAGGACAGCGCGCATAGCACCTCCGGCCTTCACTCCGGTACCACTTGAGGCAGGTTTCAGAAAAACTTTGGCGCCGCCATATTTGGCAATCTGCTCATGGGGTATGGTACCCTTGTAAACCGGAACTTTGATCAGGTTCTTCTTGGCATCTTCAACGCCTTTTGCAATGGCAGTAGTTACTTCATTGGCTTTGCCCAGTCCGTATCCCACGATACCATCTTCATTACCAACCACAACTATGGCTGAGAAACTGAAGGTACGTCCACCTTTTGTAACCTTGGTTACACGTTGAATACTAACAAGACGGTCTTTCAGATCCAGGTCTGTAGTCTTTACTCTTCGAATGTTTACATTTGACATAATTCGCTAAAATTTAAGTCCACCTTCCCTGGCAGCTTCAGCCAGTGCTTTAATTCTACCATGATAAAGATATCCGTTGCGGTCAAAAACCACCATGCTGATACCGCTTTCCTTTGATTTTTCAGCAGCGAGTTTCCCCACCAGCTTGGCCTGTTCGATTTTTGTAATGCCTGATTTTTCGGCAATTTCTTTCGCCCGCGACGAAACCGACAGTAAGGTTTTGCCTTCAGCATCGTCAATCAACTGAACGTAGATTTGCTTATTGCTTCTGAAAACCGTTAATCTGGGTTTATCTTTTGTCCCGTATATCACTTTACGGATGCGCAGTTTAATTCTGCTCCTGCGCTCAAATTTTGTTAAAGCCATAATTTAAAAGTTTAATATTTTATTTGGCTGTTGCCGATTTACCGGCTTTCTTTCTGAGTACTTCACCCACGAATTTAATACCCTTGCCTTTATAGGGTTCAGGTTCGCGGAACGACCTGATCTTGGCAGCCACCTGACCGATCAGCTGCTTATCGCTGCTGGTCAGTGTAATTATCGGGTTGCTTCTTCTTTCCGTCTTGGTTTCAAGCTTAACCTCATTAGGTACTTCAAAATGAATATCGTGGGAGTAACCCAGGCTGAGTTCGAGAACCTGACCCTTGGCTTCAGCTTTGTAACCAACTCCAACCACTTCCATTTCAATTTTATAACCCTCGGAAACACCATGGACCATATTATTGATCAGTGAGCGGTACAGCCCGTGCATTGATTTATGACGTTTCTGCTCGGTAGGACGGTTGATAACCACCTCACCGTCGTTGATTTCCACTTTGATATCGGGATCTACCACCTGGGTAAGTTCACCTTTCGGTCCTTTTACAGCAACCGAATTGTCAGGTTTAACCGTTAAGGTAACGCCCTGCGGTAATTTAATCGGCATTTTTCCTATTCGTGACATTTACTTTCCTCCGTTAATAAACGTAACACAATACTTCACCACCTATATTCAGGCCTCTGGCTTCCTTGTCGGTCATTACACCCCTGGAAGTAGATAAAATGGCAATACCAAGTCCGTTCAGCACACGGGGTAGTTCCTCGGAACCTACATATTTCCGAAGGCCGGGCGAACTAACGCGCTTGATAGAGCGAATCGCGGGCTGCTTTGTTTCGGCATGGTATTTCAGTGCTATTTTGATACTGCCCTGCACCTTGTCATCTACAAATTTGTAGTTCAGGATATAACCTTTATCGAAAAGAATCTTGGTAATATTCTTTTTCAGATTGGATGAGGGAATCTCAACCACTTTATGGCGGGCGCCTATTGCGTTCCTCAACCTGGTCAAATAATCTGCAATCGGATCTGTCATTTCTTTTGTTTTTTCACTTTTTTCACCAAATTACCAGCTGGCTTTTTTAACACCGGGGATTAATCCTTTGGAAGCAAGTTCTCTGAAAACGATCCTGCTGACTCCAAATTGCCGCATAAATCCTTTTGGTCTTCCGGAGAGTTTGCAGCGGTTGTGCAACCGAATGGGACTTGAATTTCTCGGCAACCTGCTGAGTTCCTGGAAATCGCCATCGGCTTTCAGCTTTTCTCTTTTAGCGGCGTATTTCTCCACAAGGTTCTTACGCTTTACTTCGCGTGCCTTTAATGATTCTTTAGCCATATAAACTAATTCTTTTTAATATTCTTAAATGGTAATCCGAATTCACGCAACAGCGCGAAAGCTTCTTCATCCGAACTGGCAGAGGTAACAAAAGTAATCTCCATGCCCAGGATTTTGCTGATTTTGTCGATGTCAATTTCAGGGAAAATAATCTGCTCTGTAATTCCGAGAGTATAATTGCCCCTTCCGTCGAACTTGCTGTTGATTCCCTTGAAATCGCGTATCCGCGGCAAAGCAACACTGATCAATCTTTCAAGAAATTCATACATCGTATCGCGACGCAATGTAACCTTAACCCCGATGGGCATTTTACGCCTGAGTTTGAAGTTCGATATGTCTTTGCGCGACATGGTCTGAATTGCCTTCTGGCCGGTAATGGTCGTGAGCTCTTCCTGAGCGGTATCAGCCATTTTCTTATCAGAAACAGCTTGTCCCACACCCTGGTTGATCACAATTTTTTCCAGCTTGGGCACCTGCATCACCGAATGGTAACTGAATTCTTTGGTGAGTGCCGGAATGATCTCATCCCGGTATTTTGCTTTGAGGTTAGGTGTATGAGCCATTATTTAATCTCCTCCCCTGATTTTTTTGAATATCTAACAAGACGTCCGTTGTCGCTTACTTTGCGGCCGATACGTGTGGGTTTTCCGGATGAAGGATCCACCAGCATCAGGTTTGAAATATGCACCGGGGCTTCTTTTTTTACAATACCGCCCTGTGGACTTTTGGCATTGGGCTTGGTATGCTTGCTGACCAGGTTGATACCTTCAACAATAGCCCTTTCTTTACTCCTGATCACCTCGAGAACCCTGCCTTGCTGGCCTTTGCTTTCTCCGGCATTCACGAAAACCGTATCGCCTTTTTTGATATGTAGTTTTTTCTGCATCGCTTTGAATTTTTAATATTATAGCACTTCAGGCGCAAGTGATACAATTTTCATATACTTGTCGCGCAGTTCCCTGGCAACAGGCCCGAAAATACGGGTTCCCCTGATTTCGTCGGTGTTGTTCAGCAACACACAGGCATTGTCATCAAAACGGATATATGATCCGTCGGCACGACGTATTTCCTTGCTGGTTCTTACCACAACTGCTTTGCTTACGGTTCCTTTTTTTACTTCGCTTGCAGGAAGTGCGCTCTTTACGGTTACCACTATTTTATCGCCAACAGATGCATACCGCCGGCCTGTGCCGCCGAGCACCCTGATGCAAAGAACCTCTTTTGCACCGCTGTTGTCCGCAACCGTTAATCTGCTTTCTTGCTGTATCATAGTTATTTAGCTCTTTCGATGATTTCAACTACTCTCCAGGATTTACTCTTGCTGAGAGGACGGGTCTCCATGATTTTTACCAGGTCGCCGATATGGCAATCATTGGTTTCGTCATGTGCTTTTAATTTTGTGGTGCGGTTGATGAACTTTCCATATATGGCATGCTTCACCTTTCTTTTTTCGGCTACCACGATGGTTTTGTCCATCTTGTCACTTACGACAATCCCGATCCTTTCTTTCCTTAAATTTCTGTTTTCCATTGATACTGTTTTAACCTGTTACTTGGCTTCATTCTTTTTCTGACGAAGTAGGGTCTCCAGCCTGGCAATGTTCCTCCTGGTTTCCCTGATTTTCATCGGGTTATCCAGCGGAGAAATGGCATGGTTCATTTTCTGCCGGAAAATGAGGTTTTTCTCATTTTCAATCCGCTCCTGGATTTCCTTGGCGGACAATTCTCTTATTTCGGAAGTCTTCATGAGCTTACTGATTAAATTTCAACATAATCCCTTCTGATGATAAACTTGGTGGCTATGGGCAACTTTTGTGCAGCAAGCCTCAAAGCTTCCTTGGCAATTTCAAAAGGTACTCCGTCAGCTTCGATAAGGATTCTTCCGGGTGTTACCGGAGCCACAAATCCTTCAGGGGCGCCTTTACCTTTACCCATACGTACTTCTGCAGGCTTTTTGGTAATAGGCTTATCCGGGAAAATGCGGATCCAGATCTGTCCCTCACGTTTCATGTGACGCGTTACTGCCTGACGGGCGGCTTCAATTTGTCTTCCGGTAATCCAGGCTTTATCCAAGGCTTTGATTCCAAATGATCCGAAGGCCAGGTCATGTCCCCTCTGGGCATTCCCCTTCATTCTGCCTTTCTGCTGCCTCCTGAACTTTGTTTTTTTTGGTTGTAACATAATGTTATCCTGTTATCGTGTTAACCACTTATTTTCTGCGTTTTTTGAAATTGCTTTTCGGTTTGGCCGACTTGGCACCAATGTTGGGAGCCAGGTCACGCTTTCCATAAATCTCGCCTTTGCAGATCCAAACCTTCACGCCAATCAATCCTACTTTGGTAAGTGCCTCACCCAGTGCGTAATCAATATCGGCGCGGAATGTATGAAGCGGAATACGGCCTTCCTTGATGATTTCAGTGCGTGCCATTTCAGCACCGCCCAGCCTGCCCGATACCTGGCACTTAATGCCTTCGGCACCCATTCTTATGGTTGAGGCAATTGCCATTTTAATGGCCCTGCGGTATGAAACCTTTCCTTCCAGCTGCCGGGCAATATTGTTGGCTACGATAACCGCATCGAGTTCAGGTCTTTTCACTTCGAAAATATTGATCTGTACCTCTTTGTTGGTAATCTTCTTCAATTCTTCCTTGAGCTTGTCTACTTCCTGACCACCCTTTCCGATAATGATTCCCGGACGGGCAGTATTAACAGTAACCGTAATCAGCTTAAGCGTGCGCTCAATAACAATCTTCGAGATACTGGCTTTTGCCAGACGCGCTGTCAGATATTCACGGATCTTATAGTCTTCGACCAGCTTCTCGGAATAGTTTCTGCCGCCGTACCAGTTAGAATCCCAACCTTTGATGATTCCCAGGCGATTACTTATCGGATTGACTTTTTGTCCCATTAATATTAGTTTGATTTACTTTCGATTTGTTCCTGATTATTAACTAAGCTGTCCAGCACAATCGTCACATGGTTTGAACGCTTGCGGATCCTGTAACCTCTTCCCTGGGGTGCCGGCCTGAGTCGTTTTAACTGACGGCCGCCATCTACAAATACTTCCTTTACATACAGGTTTGATTTTTCCACACGCACCTCTTCATTTTTTTTCTGCCAGTTTGCAATGGCCGACAAAAGAAGCTTTTCAACTCTCTTGGAAGGTTCTTTCGTGCTGTAACGAAGTATATCAAGTGCCCTGGTAACCTCAACGCCCCGGATCATATCAACAACCAACCGCATTTTGCGGGGTGAGCTGGGGCAGTTGTTCAACACTGCCATGGCATTGTTCTTCTTTTCTTCTTTTCGCTGCTCTGCAGCAATACGCTTACGTGCACCCATTGTTGCTTATTTTAATGGATTTGTTTTTAATCTTTTGATCTGCCTGAATGCCCCCTGAAGGTGCGGGTTGGTGAAAATTCACCAAAACGGTGTCCAACCATATTTTCAGTTACATACACAGGGATAAATTTATTCCCGTTATGCACAGCAATCGTGTGACCTACAAAGTCGGGTGAGATCAGTGACCTTCTGGACCAGGTTTTAACAACCGATTTCTTTCCCGATTTATTCATTTCAAGTACGCGCTTCTCGAGTTTAAATTCGATAAAGGGACCCTTTTTTAATGACCTGCTCATATTTTTAAGTCAATTATTTTTTCCTGCTTTCAACAATAAACCTGGTTGAGGGATTCTTCTTCCTCCGGGTTTTCATACCCTTCGCATACAATCCCTTGCGTGACCTTGGATGTCCTCCTGAAGCCCTGCCTTCGCCACCACCCATCGGATGGTCAACGGGGTTCATAACAACACCGCGAACTCTCGGCCTTCTACCCAGCCAGCGGCTGCGACCGGCTTTCCCGGAGCGTACAAGACCGTGGTCAGGATTGGAAACGGTTCCAATAGTTGCCCTGCAAGTAGTCAGGATCATTCTCGATTCTCCCGAAGGCAGCTTGATAATAGCATACTTGCCATCGCGAGAGGTTAACTGTGCATATGATCCGGCACTTCTTGCCATAGCACCACCCTTGCCCGGTTGCAGTTCAATGTTGTGAACCAAAGTTCCCAGGGGTATCTCACCAAGTGATAAACAATTGCCTACTTCGGGAGCCACGCCGTTACCGGAACGAATTTCCTGGCCTACCTTCAATCCTGCAGGAGCAATGATATATCTCTTTTCACCATCCTCGTATACAACTAATGCTATTCGCGCAGACCTGTTGGGATCATATTCGATGGTTTTTACAGTTGCACCCATGCCGTCTTTGTTTCTGGCAAAGTCAATAACACGGTACATCTTCTTATGACCACCGCCAATATAACGCATGGTCATTTTTCCATCACTATTGCGTCCCCCTGATCTCTGCAAAGGCCTCAACAATGATTTCTCCGGCGCACTGCTGGTAATGTCGTCAAAGGAAGCAACAACTCTGTGTCGCTGGCCCGGGGTTACAGGTTTTAATTTTCTTACAGCCATAATATACTATTAAATATTGCTATAAAAGTCTATCGTATCGCCTTCCCGCAAGGTGATCACTGCTTTCTTAAATGCGTTCCTTCTTCCGGCAACATAACCGGTGCGGGTAAATCTTGCTTTGCGTTTGCCGGCATAGTACATCGTGTTTACCGATTCTACCGTAACGCCATACAGATTTTCGACGGCCCTTTTTATCTGAACTTTATTGGCCTTTTTGTCAACGATGAAGCCGTATTTCTTCAGGCCGTCAGCCTGGGCATTCATCTTTTCAGTTACAACCGGCCTTACAATGATATCCATTTCTAAAATATTAGACGGTTACAGACTCTTCTGAACATTGTCGAGTGAACTCTCAAAAAATACAAGAGAAGTGCTATTCAGTATGTCGTATGTTGTTAATTCTGAACTCGTTACAACTCTCGTTCCGGATAAATTCCTGGACGACAAATATATATTTTTATTCGGTTCATTCAGAACCACCAGTGACTTTTTGCCTTCAATTTGCAAATTGGCAAGAATGGCAATATAATCCTTTGTTTTTGGTGTTTCCAGACTGAAATCCTCAAGCACTACGATCTCGTTATTCCTGGCTTTATAAGTTAGCGCCGACTTGCGTGCCAGCTGCTTTACCTTTTTGTTCAGCTTGAAACTGTAATCACGGGGCTGCGGACCAAAAACTCTTCCGCCACCGGTGAATAACGGGTTCTTAATGCTACCTGCACGGGCGCCGCCGGTACCTTTCTGCTTTTTCAGCTTGCGTGTGCTGCCTGAAACCTCATTGCGTTCTTTCGACTTATGAGTTCCCTGGCGCTTGTTGGCCAAATGCTGTTTTACATCAAGGTAAATGGCATGATCATTGGGCTCAATGGAAAAAATAGTATCCATGAGTTCAACTTTACGGCCTGTTTCCTTACCTGTTTTATTAATTACTGCTAATTCCATTGTTCACAGTTTATTATGTTCTGTCGGGACTTTCTACAATTACATAGGATCCTTTTGCCCCGGGTACTGATCCTTTTAATAATAAGAGATTGCTTTCGGGAATGATCTTAACAACCTTCAGGTTGACCACCTTTATACTCTTATTTCCGGTTTGTCCGGCCATACGCATACCTTTGAAAACGCGTGAAGGATATGATGATGCGCCCAGTGAACCGGGAGCTCTTTGCCTGTCATGCTGTCCGTGGGTAGAACCAACAATACCGCTGAACCCGTGACGCGTTACCACGCCCTGAAATCCCTTTCCTTTTGAAACAGCAGTTACATCAAGCCACTCATCGTCCTTGAAATAATCTACAGTGATCACATCACCCAGGTTCCAGTCGCGGATATAACCCGTTAATTCTATAACCTTACGTTTCGGGGTGGTGCCGGCTTTTTTGAAATGACCCTTCAAGGCAGCTGTTGTGTTCTTCTCCTTCTTCTCATCAAAAGCTATCTGCAGGGCTTTATAACCGTCTGTTTCTTCAGTCTTCACCTGGGTAACAACACAGGGACCGACTTCAAGAACCGTGCACGGAACATTCGCACCGTTCTCATCAAATATGGAGGTCATTCCGACCTTCTTTCCAACTAATCCTGGCATTTCTTAACAAATTAAGTGTTTCAGACTTTGATTTCAACTTCAACACCACTTGGCAACTCCAGTTTCATCAGGGCATCAATGGTTTTCGGCGTTGAACTGTAAATATCCAGCAAACGCTTGTGCGATGAAAGCTGAAACTGCTCTCTTGACTTTTTGTTGACAAAAGGTGACCGTAACACGGTAAATATTCTTTTGTGAGTGGGCAGCGGAATCGGACCACTTACCACCGCACCGGTTGTCTTAACCGTTTTCACGATTTTCTCGGCAGACTTGTCTACCAGATTATGATCGTACGATTTAAGCTTGATTCTGATCTTTTGGCTCATGTATGTTGGTCTTACAATTTGTTTATGCAACTACTTTGGTTCCGGTAATCTTTTCAATCACCTCGGCCGACAATGCGGGAGGTACAATATCGTAATGCGAAAATTCCATGGTTGATGTGGCCCTGCCTGATGATAAGGTTCTGAGCACAGTTACATAGCCGAACATTTCAGCCAGCGGAACATGAGCAAGCACTACGCGCAGTGAAGCCTGACTTTCCATTCCGGTAATCTGACCCCGGCGGCGGTTGAAATCACCAATGATATCTCCCATGTTTTCTTCAGGTGTCACCACTTCAATTTTCATGATCGGCTCGAGCAGGCTAACCTTGCCTTTTCTAAGGGCATGCTTGAATCCCTGCTTGGCGGCAATCTCGAAGGATAATGAATCGGAGTCAACCGGATGAAATGAACCGTCTTTCAGTGTTACCTGAAGGCTGTCCATTTGGAACCCAGCCAGGATACCGTTGCGCATGGCTTCACGGAAACCTTTTTCAACCGAAGGAATATATTCGCGCGGAATCCTTCCGCCTTTTACTTCATCAATAAAAACCAATCCTGTAACACCCTTCTCAGCCGGTGACAATACAAATTCAATATCTGCAAATTTACCGCGTCCTCCGGTTTGCTTCTTGAATGTCTCACGGTGTTTAACTTCGCTGGTTAAGGCTTCCTTGTATGCTACCTGGGGAGCTCCCTGGTTGCATTCCACGTTGAATTCACGTTTCAGCCGGTCCATCAGAATTTCCAGGTGCAATTCACCCATACCACTGATGATGGTCTGACCAGAATCTTCATCTATCTTAACCTTGAACGTGGGATCTTCTTCAGCCAGCTTGCCCAATGCCATTCCTAACTTATCCACGTCGGCCTGTGTTTTGGGCTCAATGGCAACACCAATAACAGGTTCAGGGAAAGTCATGGTTTCCAGATAAAGCGGATGCTTGATATCACACAGTGAGTCTCCTGTAACCACTTCCTTCAAACCCACAACACCGCAAATATCTCCCGCCTCAACCCGGTCACGGGCATTCTGCTTGTTGGCATGCATCTGGTATAACCTGTTGATTCTTTCTTTCTTGCCCGTACGCGGATTAAATACCTGCATGCCCGACTCAACAACTCCTGAATAAACGCGGAGGTAGGTTAAACGACCTACATAAGGATCAGTGGCAATTTTGAAAGCCAGTGCAACCAAAGGCTCATTTTCATCGGCTTTGCGCTCTTCAATCTTATCGGTAAACGGATTGTGTCCTTTAACGGCATCAATATCGAGCGGACTGGGCATCAATGCACAAATGGCATTCAGCAAACGCTGTATACCTTTATTTTTAAATGAAGCTCCGCAAAGCACAGGCACAATGCGCTGATCAATAACTGCCTGGCGCGTATGTTCCATAAATTCTTCAACTGAAATGGAATTACGATCTTCCAAAAATCTTTCCAGCAGATCGTCATTGGTAACGCAAACTGCTTCAATGAGCTTTTCGCGCCATTCTTCAACCAGATCCACCATGTCGGCCGGAATATCAACGTATTCATAGCGCATCCCCAGTTTCTCGTCAGGTACCCAAACAACGGCCCTACGCTCAATCAGGTCAACAAGGCCCCGGAAGTTATCCTCAGAACCAATGGGAATTTGCATGGGAACCGGGTTGGAACCAAGCTTGTCCTGAATTTGCTTAACAACACCGAAAAAGTCGGCACCGGTACGGTCCATCTTATTCACAAATGCCATCCTGGGGACGTTGTATTTATTGGCCTGGCGCCAAACGGTTTCACTCTGAGGCTGTACGCCTCCAACGGCACAGAACACGGCAACTGCTCCGTCCAATACGCGAAGCGACCGTTCAACTTCTACTGTGAAGTCAACGTGTCCCGGTGTATCAATAATGTTGATTTTGTATTTTTGGTTCTGGTAGTCCCAGAATGCGGTGGTAGCTGCTGAAGTAATTGTTATCCCTCGCTCCTGCTCCTGCACCATCCAGTCCATCGTAGCTGTTCCATCGTGTACCTCCCCCAAACGGTGAGTTATACCAGTATAGAACAGGATGCGCTCGGTAGTGGTAGTCTTGCCGGCGTCGATATGGGCCATGATGCCAATATTCCTGGTATAATTCAAATCAAGATTCATTCTTCACTAATTATCAGCTAGTGTAACTATAGGCTAAAAACCGCAATGTCAAATATCCTTGTTAGAACCTGAAGTGCGCAAATGCCTTGTTAGCTTCTGCCATTTTATGTGTATCTTCTTTCTTTTTATATGCTGCACCTTCTTCTTTGAAGGCTGCAAGTATTTCAGCAGCAAGCTTGTCGCTCATCGAATTGCCTGCTCTTTTCTGTGAATAAAGAATCAGGTTCTTCATGCTGATGGAAATCTTCCGGTCGGGACGAATTTCGGTAGGCACCTGGAAGGTAGCTCCGCCAACTCGCCGACTTTTTACCTCAACCTGAGGTGTGATGTTCTCCAACGCCTTTTTCCAGATATCCAGCGGACTTGCTTCAATATCCTTGGCACGTTTCTCAACCAGGTCAAGAGCTGCATAAAACACGTCGTAGGCAGTGCTCTTCTTTCCCCTGGTCATCATGTTGTTCACAAAACGGGTTACCAATGGATCACTGTACTTCGGATCCGGTAACAATATTCTTTTTTTTGGTTTAGACTTTCTCATTTTATGGTCTATTCAAAAAGCTGTTTACTTTTTAGGTCTTTTGGTGCCATACTTCGAACGGCGCTGGTTTCTTCCTTCTACACCGGATGTGTCAAGTGCACCCCTGATGATGTGGTAGCGAACACCGGGTAAATCTTTTACCCTTCCACCGCGAATCATCACAATCGAGTGCTCCTGAAGGTTATGACCTTCTCCCGGAATATAAGCCGTTACTTCAATACCATGCTGAAGCCTTACCCTGGCTACTTTACGCATGGCTGAATTAGGTTTCTTGGGTGTGGTGGTATACACGCGTGTGCACACCCCACGCTTCTGCGGACAAGAATTCAAAGCCGGAGCCTTGCTCTTATCCTCAATTGTGGACCTGCCCTTTCTTACTAATTGCTGTATAGTTGGCATTTATGCTTTAATTTGATATAATTTTCCTTAAATTTGGCTTGCAAAGGTAGATGTTTTTTTATCAAATGCAACAAGTAGCGAAAAAAAATTTGAAAATGAAGCAGGAACAAAAAACCGTACTGTGATTTTGCTGGAAAAATTACCTGATTTGTCTTATGGGTGTTTATTTGCCATATGTTGGCCTGTTCATATCTTCCAGTTCTAATGTTCTCAAATGTCTTTTAAAACTGATCATAACTACAAGTTTTTCTGAACAAACGATGGCATAGCCCTGCGTATTAAGGAGGGATTAAATATAAGCCCTATAAATAAAGCCATTCAGCAAGCTGAGTTGATGATTTTGTGTTCATCCCGGGTCGCACGCAAGAATTATTACAGAAACAGACAGGAAAACCACATGCCCTGAATTTAATTGACAACCCTCCTTCCCTATTTCCGACTTTTGTATTAGCTTTATACCTCCATGTTTAAGATTCTTCCATCGATATCTGATCATTTCATCAGCATCATGGAACCCATACTGATTCATTTTCCAAAAACTGATTCACAACCAAAATATTAAATCTACACGATCATGAAAAAAGATACATCCCGCAGAGATTTTCTCAGAGTTGCCGCTGCTGGCGCCCTGGGTGCTTTTATTTTACCGCACCAGGGCTTTGCCGGTTCGGCAGAGCAGAAACCCGGAAAAAAAAGCAGAAAACTGAAGAAATTCGGCATCGGCCTTCAACTTTACACCATCCGCCAGGCCATGACTGCCGACGCACCCGGATCGCTTAAAAAAGTGGCTGAAATGGGATACACCAACCTGGAACTGGCCGGCTATGCCGACAGGAAATTTTATGGTTATGCTCCGCTTGAATTCAAAAAAATGGTAAATGATCTGGGAATGAAGATCCTCAGCAGCCACACCCAGGTGGAAGCGGCCGGAATCACGCTCGACAATGCAAAAATAATGGCTGAAGATCATGCCCAACTGGGCGTTAAATACTGCATACAACCCTGGGTTGTTGCCGAAGCCAGAAACATTGAAAGTTACAAGAAAATGGTAGCCGACTGGAACACGGTGGCAGCAATCATGAAAGAAAACGGCATGCTTTTCGGTTACCACAACCACAACTTTGAATTTGACAATATCAATGGTGTAGTGCCTTATTTTGATATCTTTCTGCCCGGGTTGGACAAAGACCTGGTCACCATGGAGCTCGATCTGTTCTGGACCACCAAAGCCGGTCAGAACCCGGTTGATATAATCAAAAAATATCCCGGCCGCTTCCAGCTTTTTCACATGAAGGATATGTTCACCAATGAGGCTCCTTACTATACCACCGACGGAGTAAATGATTTTGCTCCCGTTGGAGCGGGCGTGATCAATTTTAAAGAGATTTTGGCTGCCAAAGATATTGCCGGTATGAAATACATGATTGTGGAACAGGATTCTACCAAAGACGGAAAACCTTTTGATGCCATCAAAACAAGCATTACCAACCTGACAACCAAAATACTTGTTTAGCGGACCTGGTGTTTACCGGGTTGCCGATAACCTGATGTAATCAATCATTAAGGGGATGTCAATCGGCTTGATTCCATGAACGGCCAGGTAGCGGCTGTCGTCGTACAGCACCTTTGAAAACCAGTCGGCGTCCATGTTTGATGCTTTCAGACAGAGGATGTAGTTTTCAATGGCCTTTTGTTTATCTCCCCGGCACCAGGAAATGTGTCCCAGGTTCATAAAATCATTTTTTCCGGCGCCATGAGGCAGCGCTTTCTCTAAATACTTGAATGCATTGTCGAACTTGCCCAGCATGAAGGAACACCACGATATCGGCCGGTATACCTTATGATTGGCAGGTTGCTGGTACTCCACCTTGAAATAATACTTCAATGCTTTCTCATATTCTCCCGTTTCCATATAAATATGGCCCAGGTAAGCCTGAACCTGCAGGTTTTCGGGCTCCATCTTTTCAGCCTCGAGGTAGTATCCCACGGCCAATTCAAACTCGCTTTTTTTACGGTAGCACCAGGCAATCCGCGTAATCAGCCACAGCTTGTTTTTGTCGAGCAGCTCCGCCTTGTGATAATATTCCAATGCCTTATCCAGATCTCCCAGTTGCTGGCAACAATACCCTATCTTTTCAAACAACTCGTGACTGTGGTTCTTCTCCACAATCTGCCTGAAGATCAGCAGGGCATCCTGGTAATAGTTCTTTTCGAAAAAGAATTCACCAATGTTCCTGAGCACTTTCGGGTCATCAATCCACTTCTTAAAAAAGCTGGTTTCATAAATGGCAACCGGAAGCTTGAAAATGTCGTCAAATTCAGCACGCATCGGATGCAGCTTATAGAACCGGTACAGGTCGTGGAAATACTGTGTGATGATTACTTTGGTTCGTGCATCTGTATTGATCAGCTCATCATCGAGGGCCATTTCATTCATGGCTTTCAGTTCCATATTGAATAATTCCATTACCGTTGATTTCTGAAAATCGGGCATGTGCCGGATATTCAAACAAAACGAGTATTTATCTGAGTTGCACAGGAAATTACTCCGCTCGATGCCTTCCCCGAATTGCTGCAAGTCGACTCCCCCGCTGACACCCTTGAATGATGCTGATATGTATTCATTTTCCTTATAAAAAGGCAGAAACCAATTATTCACCTCATTGAAAAAATCAAATTGTTTGAGCATGGCAAAGGCACCCAGAAATACATCGGCACCTTCCATCTGAAGATTGGTAAACTCTTCGAGTTTGCTGTATACATCGGGTGCATCCTTGAAAACTTTTTCCCATTCCGGATTCTTTTCCTCCGGATTCATGGAAAGCATGTTTTCAAGATCCAGCTTTTCTTCGAGTTTTGATTTGATGCGGATCATCTCCGGCAGAATTTCCTGCTGGATCTTCCGGGTAATTTTTTCTGTTTCCCGGGCTTTAACAAACTGCTGAATGATGATTTCAATGGTATTGTCAATTTGCCGGGTGCCCTGCAAAGCCTTTAAACGCTGCAGAATTTCAGGGTAGTACTCAATGCGGCGGTCATAATACGCCAGTCCCAACACCAGTCCAACCAGGGCACGCTGCCATACCTGATTCTGCCCGCTTTCATAAAAACCAAACAGGAGGTCAACTTTATCACTGTCAAAATGGCGCAGTAATGACAGGGTAAGGCTGCTCACCAGGACACATTTGTCATACCAAGCCAGGGCATCGGCGCCGGAGATTCTTCTAATCAATGTGACTTCAGTATCCTTGAGCTTGTCGGAATGCCAGACAATCCGGAACAGAGCCCTTACATTGTCTCTGTACTCCGCGTTGTCATACATCAAACCTGTTTCCGGCTGATCTTTGTCTTCCTTCCCCGATTCTTTCTGAAGAATCAGCTTTTCAATTGTTCCGGAGATATCAGATAAGGTGCTCTCGGCAAGCGATTCAGGCATGATCTTCAGGTTGTAATAATTCAGCAGGTTGTTGTTCCGGATGATTTCCTCCTTAACGTCATCGGCCAGCGCAATAATATCCCTGATCAGCCGCTGGTAAACCTTTTCTTTCTGCGGATCATCGCTATATTCAAATGCATATTTGAGCATATTAATATAGGTATCTGCATGACCATCGAGTTGCAACCGGTAATCCCTGTTCCTGCAATGGTTGCATAAATACTCAAGGGTATCCAGGGCATCCTTGATCCGGCTTTTGCCTATATAATCGAATACCTGAGTATATTTGGATTGAAGTTCCCTGTAATTCATGCCTGCATATATTAATGAATTGTGGGTTGATCAAGATGTATGCCAAATAAATGATACTGCCACCTTGTTGAGGCTATAGACTATAGACTATAGACTATAGCCTATAGCCTAAAGCCTAAAGCCTAAAGCCTATGAATAAAACGCCTTTCTCTTTTTTGAGTCAAAAACCCTGTAAAGCAGCATTCCTGCTACAAAGCCCCCGATGTGTGCCCAGAACGCAATACCGGTAGCATTGTCCGACAGCATGAGCGAACTGGTGCCGCTGAGCAGTTGTCCCAAAAACCAGATGCCTATGTAAATGAGGGCCGGAATGGGTATAAACAGGGGGATAATGATGATTGGCACAAGAGATACAATGGTACTTTTGGGAAACATGAACATGTAGGCTGCCATAATGCCCGAAATGGCCCCGGAGGCGCCAATAGCCGGAACCGGTGAGTTGCGGTGCAGGATAAAATGAGTAAAACTGGCGAGGATTCCACAAAGTATGTAAAATACAAAATACCTCAATTTACCCATCCGGTCCTCCACATTGTCCCCGAATATAAAAAGGATCCACATGTTTGAGATCAGGTGCAGCCAGCCTCCGTGCAAAAACATGTTGGTGAAAAAAGGCCTGATCAGGGTAATCCGGAGTTCGTAAATACTGCCTACTTCAGCCAGCCTCACCTGATCAGGAACCAGTCCGTAATTGAAGATCATCGTCTCAGCCTGCTGGCTGTTGAGCATAAATACCTCGAACAAAAAAACAGCCACATTGGTAACAATCAGCAGCCAGGTGACTATGGGAAAACTTCGGGAGGGTATTGTATCGCGTAGTGGTATCAATGTGCTTTACATTTGGCTGGTTCGCATTGTAAATATAAAAAAATGCCGATTACCACACAATGCACTAACGAATAACGAAATGCTTTTTATGTTTAATGCAGATACGCTGTGCCAGATCGCGGCTTGATTTCAGTGAGGGCGGTAACCCGCCTCCCGGAGCGGTCCAGTGGCCGCAAAAATAAAAGCCTGACAATCCGGGCAATTCCATGTCTACCGGTGATGCAGCCAGAAGATCTTTACCGGGCATCCAGCCCTGAACACTACCCATCCAGTTATTGGTATACCTGTGGTAAGTAGCCGGGGTAACAACATCCATTACCTCAACCGACTGCCGGAGTCCCGGAACCTTTCTGTCCAGTTGGTCAAGGATATGTTCAGCAAATTGTGTTTTGCTTTTGATGTATTGATCATAGTCCCCTGCTCTCAGATTAATCCAGTATTCACCGTTGTTTGTATACAAGCTCGCAGCAATGACGGTCTTGCCTTTGGGTGCCAGGTCCGGGTCGTAATGGTAAAAATGAAGTTCCATGCGCCTGTATTCATTGCCATCAGGTGACAAAACGGGAGTTTCAATCGGAAACTTTATCAAATGGGGTTGTTCATTATAGGTTTTATTCACTCCAAGCAATACCATAAATACAGAAGGATACACCTTGGGCTTGGTGTTTGTGGCCAGATCCAGGATCTTCCTGTTGATGTATTTACCTTCCAATGCTTCAAAAACAGTATGGTGCCAGTCTGCAGCAGAAATGACAAGATCAGCCTGTACTTCTGTTCCGTTGTTCAATATAAGTCCTTTGGCTGCCGACTCATGTGTAACAATTCGTTTCACAGGCGAATTGTAATGAATTTTGCCTCCCAGCGAACTATAGCGTGTTGCAATATGGCTTATGAATTTCAATGACCCGCCAATGGGATAACCTGCACTCTTTTTGTCGAAAACCGACAGGGGCATTGTCAGAATCAGCAGCTTCTGTTCATCACCATCGTATAGCAACTCAAAAGCTTCCTTCAGAAAAGGATTCGACAATTTCCGTGCAAAAGTGAGGTTGGTTTCGTTCTTCCATTTCAGGTACTGCCAAACCATCGGAAGGTAGGTGATCATGGCCATTTTTTTACGCAACGGCTGCAATTCAGGAATGTTATCCAGCATCGGGGGCATCTCGTAACGCTGCATGGTTCGCATTACGCCGGTAAGGCCCTTTATCAGGGATGCATCTTCAGGCGCGTTGTCCAGCATGTATGATTCAAGCCGGTCAATATTCGTATACAGATGAAAAACCTTGTCTCCATGTCGATCACTGTTCACTGCAAGCTCAACATCCATTCTCACATCATGGTTTACAAACCCAACGGAAGGCATATCAATAAGCTCATTCCACAACCCGTAAAAGGGACTACCGCTGCCCGAGCCCATCACCCAATGAAGGCAGCCGTCAAAGGTAAAATCTCCCCGCTTCCAGCTGGCACATAAACCGCCGGGGTGTATATTTTTTTCATAGATCTCGGTTTCAAAGCCATTCATTTGTAAATAACAGCCCACAGACAACCCTGAAACCCCGGCACCAATAATGGCTATTTTCATTTAAAACAGATTACCTTCTTTTATTTTCTTTTTCACAAGGACAGGGGACCTGCCCCTGTTTTCCTTTTCCAATCCTTCCGGAGGAACTGCAACTGCTCATCAACAGCAAACAAAAGATGAGCAATAACGGATAGCACATTTTCAGTATTCTGAAGAAAAGTCCGGGAACAATTTTCATATCACAGTTATAGGGTGAACAGTTCACTGGTAACAAAGATAGCAGGAAAAATCATTTAACCTTTCCTGTTAAGCGGGCTTTGTAATTATACTGACTGAAAACCAGTCCGGCAATAACTACAGCAATCCCTGCAAGTTTGAGAAATCCAAATTCCTCATGAAGTACCAGAAAGGCCAACAAGGCAGTAAAAACAGGAATCAGGTTGATAAAAACATTGGTTCGGGCCATGCCAATTTTTTGAATCGAGTACACAAAAAACAGGAAAGCAAAAGTAGATGAAAAAACTGCCAGTTTAATTACCGGTAAAACCATTTCAAAAGTATGATGCGTATGAACAAACTGCGAAAAAGACATGATAAAAAAAAGCGGCAGGAAGTAAATCAGCCCGAGCGTGTTTTGGTAAGTGACGATTGTAAAAGTGTTATACTGTTCTGCAAGCTTTCTCACAAAGATTGAGTGAAACACCGCGGACAGTATGGCAACCATCATCAGCATCACACCGGCAAAAGACGTAGGTTGTCCGCTGTTATCTCCCATGATGACCAGAACCACCCCACCTATCGATATAAAAAGGCCAATGTAATTGGTAATGGTAAATTTTTCCCTGAACAGGTACCAGGCAGGTATGGGAACCAGCAGGGGAATGAGCGATATCATAATGGAAGCCAGCGTGGGGGTGATCAGGTTAACACCATAACATTCTCCCAGGAAATAAAGGAAAGGCTCGAAAAAGGCCAGCAACAAAAACCAGGTAAAATGCTTCCGCTTCACGCGCTGCAATTTCCGGAAACTCAGGGACAGCAAAAAAAGCAATGGAACTGCAATAATCAGCCTGAATGCAATAAGCGTTACCGGATCATAATACCGGAAAACCTGCTTGTACCAAATAAAGCTGTAGCTCCAGAATAACATGGCCAGAATAACCGGACCATAGGAAAACAGCAGACTTCGCAAATTCATGGCATATTTTTTGCGCGGTAAATCTACGCTAAAACAACAAATTTTGATCTGTAGCGGATGTGATATTAGTCACATTATTTCAACAGATTGATTTTTTACATTTTGCGGGCAAAATTGCAGAACTATTTGTAATTAGATTGAATAAAATTTTGAAAAAAGACAAAAATTGCCTATTTTGAGGCAAAAGAAGATTTAGCTTTTTTTATGAATTGCCCAGGCAACAAAAAGCGCTCTTTTTTGTTATTTTGTATACAACGCGTAATTACTATTTAAACCAAAGGTTAACATGAGGCAGTTAAAGATAACCAAATCCATCACCAACAGAAACAGCGATTCACTTGAGAAGTATTTGCATGATATTGGCAAGGAAGAGCTCATCACTCCCGAAGAGGAAGTGGAGCTTGCCAAGCGTATCAAAATGGGAGACCAGGAAGCTCTTGAAAAACTCACCAAAGCAAATCTTCGCTTTGTGGTTTCTGTAGCCAAGCAATATCAGCATCAGGGCTTAAGCCTGCCCGACCTGATTAATGAAGGAAACCTGGGTCTGATCAAAGCAGCCAAAAAATTTGATGAAACCAAAGGATTCAAGTTTATTTCCTATGCTGTTTGGTGGATCAGGCAGTGCATTCTTCAGGCCCTGGCCGAACAATCAAGGATCGTCAGGCTACCGCTTAACAAAATTGGTGCGCTGAATAAGATCAACAGGGCATTTTCCCAGTTGGAGCAGGCACATGAAAGGGAGCCCTCACCCGAGGAAGTTGCCAAAATACTGGAGCTACCTGAAGGCAAGGTTGCCGGCACACTGGAATTATCCGGAAGGCATTTGTCAGTTGACGCTCCTTTCCAGGATGGAGAAGAAAACAGTCTGCTCGACGTGCTTCCCAGTCATGATACCCCTACTACCGACAACAAGCTGATTGAAGAATCACTGGCCAAGGAAATCGAACGTACATTAAGCACGCTTCCCGAAAAGGAAAGCAGCGTGATCAGGGCTTTCTACGGGATCGGCACCAAGCCCATGTCGCTCGAAGAAATTGGGGCCACTATCGGAATCTCCCGCGAACGCACCAGGCAGATCAAAGAAAAAGCGATCAAACACTTGCGTCAAAAATCGAAGAACAAGTTACTGAAAACTTATCTCGGATAAAAAATCAAAGAAACCCCGCCTGTCAGCGGGGTTTCTTGTTATTCCCTCACCCGGGCTAAACTGAGATTATTTTGCACGATTGGGCGACAGTTTTACCGGCCTCAATAGCCCCGGGCTTCAGAGGTTGTGTGAAAAGTCATATTATTCGGCGTAGTTGCAAACTACGCCTAGCGCATTGTACTGAATATCAATTCGAAGCGCTGAGCGTAGTCTCCAGACTACGCTCAATTTTTGAATTTTCACACAGCCTCTTCAACCCGGGGATTAAAAGACACCATAATGTAACACCGCTGCAAGCAAAGCCCTGCTCGTGGTAATGCCCTGCTTGCAGCGGATGATGTGGAGTATTGTAATTGAGTACCACCGGCTAAAGCCGGCGGCTATTGAAAAAGACAATTGCTGTATTCCATTCATTGTCCCTGGATTATGATTATCTGCAGACTTAACAGGCCGGTAGGTATGGATGATATATTGTCATATTCAGCTGTCTTAGCTTAACGGCTATGGGCTACGCCCGGATCCAACTGTATATATATCCAGACAGCCAATATTATGATTTTCGCGGAAAAATTATTAACAAGTGTGTTACATTTCCTCTCCTTAAAGTATTAAGTATAAAAATGCCTTATTATGGCATATCCTGACAGTTTGCAATAAACCCTTAATTCATTCTTCTTTATGAAACGATTAGTACTACTACTGCATCTTTTCGTAGTTCTTGCACCATCCTATTGCCAAAACTTTAATTATACCTATGACAATGCCGGCAACCGTGTTTCGCGAAATACGGTCACTTTAAAATCAACCAAGGATGCTGTCAATAATGAAGTTTTTCAGGAAATTTCAGCCGAAAATTCAGGTGAGAGCACAATTAAAATCTATCCTAACCCAGTGCGTGAATTATTGATGGTAGAAATTACAGGTGAGAGACCTGAATATCTTATTCAACTATTTGATTTCAACGGCAAGCAAATATTGTCACTCCAAACAAGCAATTCCCTGACTCCCATATCATTTGCAGACCTGATCTCCGGAACTTATATTCTCCGTATATCTTCCGGGACGGAAGCAAACGAGTGGAAGGTAATCCGTGAATGAACTTGCGTCTGATTTAAAACCAATAAATATAACCACCTAAAAGAATAAGCCATGAAAAAAAGAATTCTCTTTATGTTCATTCTCCTTTCAGTTGTTGCAACAACTATATGTCACGCACAAATAAAAGTCATTTCAGGAGGTAATGTAGGAATCGGTATCGATAATCCTGCTGAAAAGCTTCAAATAAACGGATCGGTTAGGGGTAATCAATCTGGAGCTCTGAGAATAAGTTCGGGCAACGGAAATGTTGATGTCGGCGCAAAAAATACAAGCTTTGCTCATTTTTATACAAGCCTTTCAAGATACTATTTCGACAAAATCATCCTCCTGGGTAATGGCAGACTAAGTTCTTATTCTACAACTAATCTGCAATTATGCACGGGCCATAGTCCTGAGAACGTCCGGATGACTATTAGTGCAAGCAACGGTAATGTGGGTATTGGTTTAAGTCCCAGCAACTCTTATCGCCTATATATGAACGGAATAGTTGCAGCTACAGCATTTCAGGTTACATCTGATATTCGGTTAAAAGAGAACATAAAACCCATGGATAAAAGCTTCAATAAAATTGAATTACTTCAACCCATTACTTTTCAATTTGCAGATTATATTGATAAGAACAGCAAAATTTCATCAGTTGATTCAACCGGGGCAATTATATCTGCTATAACACCTGATAAATCTGCTGAAAAAAAGACCCGCTTTGGTTTCTCTGCCCAGGAAGTTCAGAAAATATTCCCCGATCTGGTAATGAAAGATGATAACGGATATTTAAGTGTTGATTATATAGGACTTATCCCTGTACTGGTTGAAGCATTGAAAGAACAACAAATGCAAATTGATGAATTGGAAAAGAAAGTGCTGTCACTAACAGGTAAAAGTGGCATACGTTAATTGGTGAAAGGTACTTACTACGTTAATTCTAAAATACAGCGAATATGGACAGAAATATTCATCTTCTTCCAATTTATGTTTGTTTTTTGGCTATAAGTTTCAAAGCAAGCGCTCAATTACCGCCAGCAATTTGTCAGGACAAAACTCTTACACTGTTATCCTTGGATAGATGCAACTCTGTTGTAGCCCGAGATTGGGTATTGCTGAATCCGGGATTCAGTACAAATTCTCTTTACAACCATGCATTTTCAGCTCAGGTAGATGAAACATTAGTTGTTAACACTACATATTTGAATGCTGCGCCTCCTGTAAACAGAACACTTGATCCTTCATTGGCTGTTGGATCAATACCGGGAAATCTCAACGTGAATGATATAGGTGCCGCTACATATACCATACCAATTGATATCCCTCCCGGAACGGCAGGTATGAATCCTACTGTATTTCTCCATTATAACAGCATGGCAGGTAATGGTATTATGGGTAAAGGATGGAGCATTGGTGGTTTATCAGCAATTTCCCGCACAGGTAAGGACCGGTTTAATGAAGGAGATATTCGGGTTGTCGATTACCAGAATGACCGGTTAAATCTAGATGGTCAGCGTCTGATATTAAGCGTCGGCTCATGGTTTGCAGCAAATTCCGAATACAAAACACAGCATGAAACATTTCAAAGAATAAAATTTACCGGCACCTGTTTTGAGGTAGAAACTTCAGATGGGCTTAAACGATATTACGGAGAATCAGATGATTCTCGCTTCAGAAAAGGAAGCAATGAGGTGCTTTCCTGGTATATTTCCCGTGTAGTTGATCAATATGGCAATGCAATAAACTATTATTACAAGAATGTCGCGGCTACAAATGAACTTCTGATTGACAGAATTGAATATACAAAATCAAACACATTTGAGGCTTATAATAAAATTCAATTTGTTTATGAGAATGGTCGAAGCGATTATATGTTGAGGTATATAGCCGGAATCAGGGTGAACAGCGATCATTTGCTGTGTAGAATATGTGTATATTCCAATGGGACCAAAGTCAGACAATATTCAATGAATTATTTTGTCAGCAATAATTATGAAACGTATTTATCAACTATCGAGCAAACCGGGGAGAACGACTTAAAATTGAACAGTACTCAGTTTAACTGGACAAACAGACCAGTCAACAGTTCTGTCGATAATACAACAGTAATTTACGAGGATAATACTGATTTAACAGGATATTCTTCGAACAGGATTAAAAATCTGGTTGAAGATAGTCCCTTCCAATACCATTACACTGTTCTTGATTGTGATGGTGATGGAATCAGTGATATTCTGGCAGTGCCTTCCGATTTGAACTCTCAGAATAATTTAAACATTAAATATAACAGACTTGGCAATACTTATACCTGTGCCATGCCTGCCAATTATAAGAACGCCCTGGCAATTGATTTTGATGGCGACGGGAAAGAGGAATTGTTTTTTCATAAAGGCATTGTCTCTCCTTTTTCAGGGTTTTCTCTCAATAAAGGATATTCATACGAGGGAGCCGACTCTATTGATGGAAGTGATTTTCAATTCAAGATCTTTAAATTTCAAAACAATGCGCTTATAGAGATTCCCACTACTGACAATTATGGGTTAACTGGTTTGTCAAATCGCTGTTACACAATAACACAGGCAGACTTTGACGGTAATGGCCTGACAGACTTGTTCTTTTATAGCATACACCCGATTAAAGTTGAATATCAGCTGTACCTGGCTGAAATACATGCCGGTAAAGTAACGTTTGTTAAACATACGGATGACTTTTTTCCATACTTTACTACATCCAAGTTTTTCGTTGCAGACTATAACGGAGACGGCAAGCAGGATCTCATTCGGATCAATAATGATGGAATCTATATAAGGTATCTTTCTAAGATTGACGGACAGTCAACGTTTACATTTGGGGATTGGCTGTGTATCAGTAGTATTGGCACCAACGGCGACTTTGTCTCATTCGGTGATTATAACGGTGATGGCAAAGTTGATATTTTGGATTCTTATAACCAGAAATTACTTTTTGCTACAGGAGTCAATAACCCTATATGTGAGGTAAGTGACAATTCATTATTTGCATATACCTGTTTTGGACCAGATATAAATGCTGACGGCAAAAACAAACTGATAAAAGATCAATTCATTTCCAATTTATCATCTTATCACAATTACACTATTTATTATAACACAGGTACTCCCCATACACACACCAAATCAATGGCCTCTTATTGCACTGAATTTCAGACGCTAAACGGAGATTTCAATGGCGACGGTATTATTGAAATGTTGTATTATTACACTGGAGTTGGAAAGACAGCTAATTATAACTATAACCATATCATTCAGTATTTTGAGATTTACACATTGCCTTCAGGGCGTCCGAATATGCTTATTGGCTCTGTTCTGGATGGCATGAACCGTAAAACCGAAATTGTCTATGATTTCACTACTTCTTCGTCGGTTTATGGCATGAATGAAGCGCTGAATCTTTCCTCACCGGTACGCACAATAAATCCTTCATTAACTGTGGTGAAAGAGTTAAAAACCGATAACGGACGCAACGGCCAGTTTACAAAAGCCATGTACTATGAAAATGCCCGAATACATATTGATGGCAGAGGTTTGCTTGGATACGGCAGGAAAACGATAACGGATCAACCTGCGGGAATTAAAACCATACAGGTTAATTCATACGACAATACCTTTTTTGAACCCTTGCCAAAATCTTCAATCGTATCAACTACAGGAACACCTGTTAAGACGATTTCCGGATCATTTTATTCATTTAAAAACTATTCATATGGCACCAACGGTCAGAAACATTTCATGGTTTATCCGGATACTTCATCACAATATAATTATTTAAAAAGGACAAAGGAGAAATCGACTTTTACATATACAGCCAATGACTTCCTGCATGGAAACTGGAGCACGGCCAATGCCAAATATTATAATGTGGCCAATGCAACACCTAATCTGGTTGCCACAGCAATTATGACAAATACTTTTGAATCATTTAACAATAGCAGGTTTTACAGGCTGAAATCATTCCTGGCTACAAAGCAGCGACCCGGTCAGCCGGATCATAAATCCAGGAAGACTTATGATTTCATCAGTTCCGCCAGTAATAAAATAAGCAAAGAGATTACCAGCTATTTCACTGTTAGTGGAACAGAAGACAGCGATAAGGATACCATTTCTTATGTTTATGATGTCTTGGGAAATATTAAACAACAAGTCAGTCAGTTAGGCAATAACAGGAGAACAACTGGTACAGTGTATGATACGCTGGGGCGATTTGTCATAAGGGTTACCGACCCCATGGGTTATGTAAGTAATTCAGCGTATAGCGATATGGGATTATTGTTGTATCAGGAAGATCCGAACGGAAACAGGGTATCAAATTCTTATAATGGATTAGGTCAAGTTGTTGCAGTTGATAATGTTGATGAATCGGACCAAACTCAAACATTTGCCTGGGTAACCCAGACAGATCCCGATGCCCCCCAATATGCCTGCTACTATTCTTTGGTAACCACGACTTCAAAACCCGATATGAAGACTTATTACGATATACTGGGGCGTGTGGTACGAACCGTTAATAAAGCCTCAAACAACAAACTGGTATATACCGATGTGGTTTATAACGGACTTGGTCAGCAGGTTCAGGTTTCTGAACCTTACTTCAAAGATGATCCGGTGCAGTGGAATTTTACCACTTATTACGATGATGGAAGGGTGGCTTCACAGTATATGACCGGTAATGTAAAAAAGGTTAACTTTACTTATGAACAAAACAAAGTTTTACAAACATTCGTGAACACATCACGGGTTTATACCAAGACTTACGATGCCACCGGAAGCCTGATTTCTGCAACCGATCCTGATGGTACGGTTGGCTATGCATATTTCTCTTCTGGAAATCTGAGGCAGGTGACAGCACCTCTGAGCACTATTACCATGGAATATGATAAATACGGCATGCAAAAGAAGTTAATTGATCCTGTTGCCGGAACCAGTGAGTATGAATTTAATGCTTACGGAGAAGCGGTTTATCAGAAAGATGCCAGGAATAATTGGTTTCGGATCACCAGCAGCGATAAAGCAGGAAGGCCTCTGACTAAAACCTGTTCAGACGGAAGCACTGTGACCTATACCTACGATACTGATTTTAAAGGTGTGTTGTGTATGGTTAACAGCAGTAACGGAACTAAATCCGAATACCTGCACGATGGCTTCGGAAGAACAGTAAGCCAGATTGAAACCATTGAAGGTGTGCAATATAAAACAGATTTTGAATACAATTCGTACAGTAATCTCATCAAGCTTACCTATCCTTCATCTTATGCAGTTAATTATGAATACAACGCGCTGGGATATCTTTCAAAAGTAAAACTTGCCAGCAACGGGTCGCAACTTTGGGCGTCCGGTGATGTCAATGCACGCGGCCAGTGGTTGAACTACACAGTAGGCAGTAATTTGACCAGACAGCATACCTATAATTCTGTTGGTATGCCTGCAACCATAGTTACAGGCAGTGTTCAAAGTTTGCAATACAACTTCAACATAGAGACCGGCAATTTAACCTATCGTAAAGATGTTTTAAAAGGTATTCAGGAGGACTTTATCTATAACAACGATAAATTAGCCAGTTGGAAAGTAGGCAGCAATACCTATAGTATTAATTACGCTACAGACGGAACCGGGAGAATAAATTCCAAGTCCGACGCGGGCTCTTACGTTTATAGCTCTTCACCGGCCATACACCGTGTTACCGGCATTAACAGCAATCCCGGATCCATAAGCACTGCCTCCTGCAACATCAATTACAATGCCTTCAATAAAATTGACTCCATTTTTGAAACGGGCAATTACAGGTTAAAATACAAATATGCCTCAGATCAACAGCGCAGGGTAAGCCGGGTATATAACAGCAATAATGTAAAAGTAAAAGAAACCATTTACGTGCCTGGCGGGTATGAAGTTGATAAAATCGGGAGTGTAACCCGTGCCTTGCATTATATCCCCATTGGGGATGGTTGTTGGGCTTTGCTTGTAGATAACAGCAATGCTACCGATTCGGTATATTATATTCTGGGTGATCACCTGAGATCAGCGCATGTAATAACCAATTCCGGCGGGACAAAGCTGAAAGAATACAGCTTCGATCCCTGGGGCCGGCGCCGGAATCCCACCAACTGGACGTATAATAATGTCCCGGCTGTTACCATAACCACCCGTGGCTTCACCATGCACGAACACATGGACCAGTTTAAGCTGATCAATATGAATGGTCGTGCTTACGACCCGGTGCTGGGACAGTTCATCAGTGCCGATCCGTTTATCCAGGATCCGACTGCTTCGCTGAATTATAACAGGTATTCGTATTGTTTTAACAATCCGTTGCGGTTCACAGATCCATCGGGTTACAATGGCGAAATCATTCCCGGCACTGATCATTTAACGGATAGAGTAACGGGATCGCCTAAATGGTTGTTAGCTATGGATGGAAGGGGAGGAAGAGATTTTGGCCCTGTTTGGATGGAAGGTCCTAATGGTGGGGCATATGTGAATTCAAGTGATATTACTGTTTTATATTCCGATGGATTTTGGAATGATGATGCAATAATAGATTTGGCAATGTCAGGAGACATTAGTAGTATAATTCCTTCATTAAATCAAATATTCAGTTATAACGGAAGCAATTGTTCAATGAATGTTTTTGAGGATGGCAATCTATGGTTAATGACTGTAATCGATTATCGATCAAACAAGGTTGGATATGAATTGAATCTTAGTGTAGGTAATTATTCTACTGGTTTTCGGGATCCAGGGTGCTTTATGGGTTCTGCACAAGCCAATCCCGCCTCAGGACAAGGGGGTAATGGATTCATTAATTTTATAGAAAATACATCTGTAGGGCGAGATGTGGCAACTGTGGTAGCTGGGGGTTTGGATATAGCGACAGACGGTAGCATACCAGCAGGAAAACCGAGATATCAACCAAGAGGCTTTAATCCAGCTGTGGAAGCACAAGTCGCTAAAGGAATGAAGGTGGCTAACGGTGTTGTCGGTGTTGCTGGAAGAGCATTAGGTGTATTTTCAATTGTCGAACATGGTAACCAGGCATATCAGGCATTTGATAGCGGAAATATTTGGCAGGGAATAGGATATACGGCGTTAACAGGATTAGATATTGGACTGATGTTTATCAAATCTAACCCCGCTGTTCTTGCTGGTTCTGTAATTTATGGAGTACTTGATGCTACAGCATTTTAATTTATTATTGTCATGGATAGATTATATTATCTATATTATCGATTATTCCATTACTACAAGAAAAGTAATGATATTGAGATATTTGCAACGATTAGCACCTATTTATGTATCACCGGCTTATTGTGGATAAATGTTAGTACAATTCTATTTTTTGTTAGTTCTATTTTTTACGATGGTAATAGTTTGTTAAATAGGGTTTTTACCGATAATTCAGCGCATAATAGGTTTGTTATCACTCCTTTATTAATTGCGCCTATTTTTTTTGTTATTTTCTTTTTGATTAATAAACGGATAAAACAGAAAGTTGAAGAATTTAAAACAGAAAGTGATGAAGAAAAGAAGAAACATGGGGTAAGAGTCGTAATGTATATTATCATTTCAATCCTAATGTTTATGCTCTCAATAACATCTCCTCTTTACTTATAACTAAAAAGCCCGGCAAGACCGGGCTTTTTTATATTCTAGTCCCACGGGGAATCCTTCATCGGATCCCAATACTCCGTACATTCATGGAACAGATCCATTTTTAAATTTGATTTGGCTGCCTCAAAGTTAGCCCTCATATCAGGTAATTGTTTATCCTTGAAACGTCTAAATTCTCTATCCTTTGTGAGTAAAACA
>JAWOJJ010000033.1:0-7034 GCA_046481675.1 Bacteroidales bacterium
TTCCACAAAACTATTTATTTCCATGCATTTCCACATCATTTTGGGGAGGGAATTGTTTAAAGACCCAAGAGACAAGAACCAAGAGCCAAGACAGGGACAAGAGACAAGGGACGAGAGACAAGGGACGAGAGACAAGCAGTATGCAGGACGCACGACTGCATGACTGCATGACTGCATGACTTTGAAGACCTTGAAGACTTAGAAGACAAATTTTTTTTGCCAATTAAGAACAATTTACTACCTTTGTGAATCAAATAACAAAAGACCTGTTTGCTTACTGAGATTTGAATAAACTTTTAAATCAAGGACTTACAGGTTAATTCATAATCCAATCCGGAGGTATGCTGATGGAAAAGAGAGTTGGAACTGCACTGATTCAGGTTGAGCACCGCGATGTAGCTCACCAGCTGAACGAAATCATTTCAAATCATTCCCACATTGTTTTAGGACGTCAGGGCTTGCCGCGCAGCAACGGGCAAAGCATTATTTCCCTTGTTCTTGAAGGTACCACCGATGAGATTGGATCCCTAACCGGCCAGTTGGGCAGGTTAAATGGCATTCAGGTAAAGTCGGTACTTTTAAAGAACAAAAATGATGAATAAAATTTGCTTGTTTATTGTGGCATTTGCCACCATTTCCATGGGTGTTTCGGGTCAGAATACCCAAACACAGCCTGTGCAGTCCGATTCCGCAAAGCTTTCGGAACAACCCACTCCATTGGGAGAGGTGACTGTATCTAGTCTGCGTTTCAATCGCAAGGTAAAAGAACTACCTACACCACTGGCTGTTGTTGGCACCTATGAATACAAGAGCAGGTCGGCTCTCACCCTTTCAGATGTATTGCGTTCACAACCCGGAATTGCCATGGGAAGCGACGGCGTTTGGTCTACCAATGTTACCATCCGCGGATTGAACGAAAACCGGCTGGTAACCCTCATTGATGGTCACCGCGTGGAAACCGCAACAGACCTGACTGCCTCATTCAGCATGATTGACGTGAATGACATTGAACGGGTGGAAGTCATCAAAGGCGCACAATCGTCGCTTTACGGCACAGGCGCCATGGGAGGTATTGTTAATGTAATTACCCGTGATGGCCATTTCGCCGAAAAACCTTACATCACGGGAAACCTTACATCGGGGTTTGCCTCGGCCAACAAACTTTTTACCGAACATGCCGACATCACCACCGGTGCTGCAAAATGGTACCTGAGGGTAAGCGGCACCTATGGCAAAGCTGATGACATGCTTACTCCGGAGGGCGAATTATCAAACAGCCAGTACGCCTATAACAATGTAGCCATAAAAACAGGATTCAAACCCCGGAACAAGCATTTATTTAAAGTGCAATACCAGCGCAACTGGAATACCAACGTGGGTATTCCCGGAGGAAGTGCCTTTGCAGGCCCTGCAGAAGCGACCTACACCGACATAGGCCGGCACCTGCTGGCTGCCAGCTACGAAATAACGGATATATCGGGGCAACTGGCTTCACTGAAGTTCAGTTATTTCACGCAATACATCCGGCGCGATGTTGATATGATCCCCAACACGGCAACCGAAACCACATTACCCAACGGAAACCTGCAGCGAACCACCCCTAACCTGGTTACCCCTGTTGGGAAGCACCTTACCAACGGCTTGCAACTCCAAAGCACCTGGCATGTTGCATCAAACCAAACCCTGATAGCCGGTATCGACGCATGGGCGCGCAGGCTCACCACCGACCGTACCAAGTACATCACGGCAGAAGTAGCCAACCCACAGGGTACGGTATTGGTTACCAACCAGCTTGAGCGGGGCGAAACACCTATTCCGGAATCTACCTTTGGCAGCGCCGGATTTTTTATGCAACACGAGCTGCGCTTGCCAAACCGTTTTATGCTCATCACAGGCGGCCGTATCGATGGCATCTACATTGAGAATGAACAGGGTCTGGATGTGGATTACCTGATAGTAAACGGTACGCGAAATGATTCACCTGCCAATCAACGAATCACCTTCGAAAAAGGCAACGAAAACAGCTTTTCATGGAGCGCCAACGCAGGTTTACTATATGATCTTTCGGAATTCTCAGGGATAACCCTGAACCTGGCACGCTCGTTCAGGGCGCCATCACTCGAAGAGCGTTTCAAATATATCGACCTGGGTAATTTTGTACGCCTGGGCGACCCCGCCCTGGAACCCGAAAGCGGGTATAACGCCGACCTGGGATTCCGGGTTTGGAAACCAGGATTTACATTCCAGGCCGGTATTTTTGTCAACCGGCTTACCAACCTCATTGTCGAAGCTCCGGGTGAGTTCATCTACACGGTAAATACCGGCACCGATGCAGTGGTTACCGACACGCTCCCTGCCCTGGTACTTACCAATGTAAGCAAGGCACTGCTCTATGGCTTCGATTATGAATTACAGGCCAAACTGTACAAAGGATTTGTATTGCTTCATTCGGGTTCCTTTGTCAGGGGCAGGGATACCGAAGCCGATGCCAACCTGCCGCAAATACCCCCCGCAAACGGTCGCCTTGGCATCCGTTATACACGTTCCGGAATCGGCTCGGCTGAATTGGCGCTAACCGTTGCACTGGAACAGGAAAAGGCTGCTGAAAATGAACAAAAGACGGATGGTTACACCCGGCTTGACCTGATGTTGCGAACCGACCGTATACACTTGGGACCGTTGGCCCTTGAGCTTTTTGCCGGCATCGACAACATAATGGATAAGAGCTACACCAACCACCTTTCCACCAACCGGGGAAGCATCAGCGTTGAACCCGGGCGGAATATTTATGTGCGACTCAACCTGGCTTTCTAACTAACCTGATTCAGGTTAATAAAAAAGTTGAGGTATTTCAATTAATGTTATGTCTTCTATTGTTTGTCATTATGAAAGAACAATATAGCGAAACCGTACTTTTGTAAAAAAAGTATATGAATTTCAGTGATCTATACGACCATAATGACAGGTTAATTCTTAAAACTGCCGAAGATTCGCTCAATCCGAAAATTGACAGAATTCAGGAAATAGTTGATTATGCCAGGGAGGCAGGAATTGAGAAAATTGGTATCGCCAATTGCATTACTTTTAACAGGGAAGCCGACCAACTCGAAAATATACTGACCGAATCAGGATTTGAGGTTTCAAAAGTGAATTGTAAATACGGCAGGGTAAATTTTAGTGACCTGGTACCGGGTTACCGGGGCATATCCTGTAATCCTGCAGGTCAGGCCAAATACCTCGAGGACAATGGAACCCAGCTCAATATCATGATGGGATTGTGCCTGGGACACGATATGATTTTCAATACCAAATCCAAAGCACCTGTTACGCCTTTGATCGTTAAGGACCGTAAACTTAAACACCAATCCCTGCTAAGATTTCAACAGGATTCTGAATAATCACAATCCCCGCTCAAAACTTCTTATTACTTTTGCAGGGGCTTCCTTTTTCTTTTCTCAGGAAACCCTTGTGATATTCATGCGTAATTATTCAGGCATAATAATTGCATGAAAAATGCAGAGTGTATACATACATAATTTTAACTTGTATTGACATTGCAATCTCTTATTCACTATAAGTATCATCATAATATGATTTCTAAAGCTATGATCATGAATACCAAAATTACACGTGCGCTCATTTTTGCCCTGCTGTGTCTGACCGCATCCTTTTTCATTGTATCGTGCGAAACCGAAGAAGAGTCCTTTGACGAAACCCTGCTGATTGGGAAATGGCAATCGGGGACATTGTATTACAGGTATATCGGCGATGGCTCAGGCGCTACCTGGGATACCGGTGACGATGTCACCGAAGAAGAAGCCCAGGAATTCACCTGGACCCTGGTGCAATCGGAACTTACCCATATCCACATAATGGAAATGGGCGGTGTGGTGCCCAAGGTATATACGGTAACAGAACTCACGGCCACTACACTGAAATACAAGGACGATTTCGACAAGTCGTATTCTTTCACCAAGGTTGCACCGTAAATCGGCAGGCAATCATACGCAATTATCCCAGGTATAAAGCATTTGATCATGAAAAAACCGGTTAAATCAGTCATTATTGGCATAGCCTCATTGCTGCTGCTGGTTATAACAATCATTGGCATTATGATATGGCTTGTTTTCACCCCCGACAGGATAACCCCGATCGTGCGTAAACAGGCCGAAAAATATATCAGTTGCCAATCGGAAATTGGCAGGGTTGAGTTAACTTTTTTCAGCACCTTTCCCCGTTTCGGACTTAAAGTGAACCGCTTTGCGCTGATCAACCCGGTTGCAAATGCCACAAGCGATACCCTGGTGTCGGTAGAGGAACTAACCGGTGTTGTAGATGCTTCGGCATGGTGGAAAAACAAGAACCTGGTGCTGACAAGATTGATGTTATCAAACGGCAACATACACGCTTTTATTGATTCGACAGGCCATTCCAATTTTATGGTTTTTGTCACCGATACCGCCGCCCAACCCGAATCCGAAAGTGAAGCACCCTACACATCCATTGACATCGATAATATTAAACTCGACAACATCAACCTGGAATACACCGACCTATCGGGAATGCTGAAAGCTGTTGTTCGCGACCTCACCGCGGATGTTTCCGGGAACATCCGCGACAACCACATCGAAGGACACATCAAAACGGACAGGGCGGTTGTTTCCTTCGAACACAAGGGCGAGAAATACCTGCAACAGGCAACAGCCATGCTGGATATTCCTGTGGAGATCATCCCTTCGCGTCAGTTTATCAGGGTTAAAGATGCATCAGTTGCCATTAATGGGCTCGAATTGGCATTGGATGGCACCGTAGAAAACGATACCCTGAATGGGAACATACTTTCCGATCTCAGCTACCGGTTTGAGTCGTGGCCGGTTCAGGAGGTTATATCACTAATCCCCCCGTCGTACCGTTCGTCCATTAAAGATATCAAAGCCGGTGGCATCCTGTCGTCCGAAGGGAAGATAAGCGGAATAATGAACGATTCGGTAATGCCCCTGGTGAATATGCATTTGCTGTATGAAAAAGGAACATTGACTTATAAGGGCTTTCCTTATCCCCTGCATGATATCAGGGTTGATGCAGACTTCTGTTCCGACTTCAGAACCGATTCACTTTCCGCTGTCACCATTAACCAATTCAGGGCCAGCACGCCCGGGTCTTCTTTAAAAACCAAGGGTAGTGTCGATCACTTTTTTACCGATGCAAACTTTGCATTAACCACTGATGCCGATCTCATGCTGGAAGAGCTGAATGCGTTGATCCCTGACGAAATGAATGCCAATCTGAACGGCAGGGCATTCGGCCGCATTGTATCGGACTTCCGTTTAAGCCATTTGCAGCAAACGAAGCTTGAAAAAATGAAACTGTCGGGTTCACTCACACTGGCTGGTTTTCTGGCCACCTACGACAGCCTGTCGCTGCTGACAAGCCGTTCAAAAATCAATTTTGAACTGCCCAACCGGAAAGCCAGTTCGAAGAACACCGGCTTTGCATCCTTTGCCATTGATGCCATTAACCTCGAAGCGCGTAAGATAAACGGATTCCGCGCTGCCATGCAACAGGCCGTGCTTGAGGTGGAAACATCCGACGTAAGAGACACCACACGTATACCTCACCTGGTCTTATCCTTTGACCTGGGATCGTTGAAAGGTGAGATGGACACCCTTTCATTTGCAGTAAATAATCCGCAGGGTAAACTGGGCATTTCGCCACGGTCCGGTGCCCCGCAACAACCCGAAATACAGCTTGCCTTTGCAAGCAATGCGCTTATCACCGCTTTCGGAAAAAATAAAGCAGCGTTTGAAACCATTAACATCAAGGGCGATGTTGTTAACGACAATTCGCAACAAGACATATTCCTGCAATGGCAGGCCAAAGGCTTTGTTGATATAGACCATGGAAAAATATCCCTCACGGGCCTTCCCTACCCGTTGGAAATACCATCCATTCAAATGGACTTTGAGCCTGAAGTTTTTACCATTCAGGAAAGCAGAATAAAAATCGACAAATCCGACTTCAATTTATCGGGAAGTCTGCACAACATATTGTCGTATTTCAGGGGCGACTCCATTCTGAGGGGCAGGTTTGACTTTGTTTCAGATTCCACCAATGTGCTGCAACTGATGACACTGACCAACGGAATCGGAAACGAGGAAGCGGAAGAAGATGCCGGCGCAAAAGACGAAGCCCTTAGCGACTCAGCCTATACCGGCCCCTACATGGTACCCAAAGGGATAGACATTCTGCTTCGTGCCGATGTGTACAAAGCCACCTATGGCAAAGACACAGCGTCAAACATAAAAGGTGAGGTAAGGGTAAGTGATGGTATACTGGTGCTCGACGGGCTCACCTTCTCCACACCGGCTGCCCGTATGCAGCTCACGGCCATGTACAAAACCCCGCGAAGAAACCACCTTTTCCTTGGTATTGACTACCACATGCTTGATGTGGAAATTGAAGAACTGCTGACCATGATCCCCGACATTGATACGCTGATGCCCATGCTGCGGTCGTTCCGCGGCAAAGCCGAATTCCACATGGCGCTAGAAACTTACCTCGATTCGCTGTATAATGTTAAAAAGTCCACCGTACGCGGTGCTTCATCTCTCTCTGGCACCAACCTGGTGTTACTTGACGGGGAAAGATTTACAGATATTGCTAAAACGCTTAAATTTAACAAAAAGACAGAAAACCGGGTAGACACGTTGTCAGCCGAATTCACTGTATTCCGTGACGAGATCGAAGTTTTCCCCTTCCTCATAGTCATGGATAAGTACAAAGCCGTGATAGGCGGGCGGCATAATTTCGACTTAAGCTTTGATTACAACATATCGGTAGTGGACTGCCCTTTACCTATAAAACTGGCCATTGATGTCAGGGGAACGACAGACGAAATCAAATATGTGCCACTCACTGCAAGCAAGTACCCCGAATTTTACCGTCCGAAGCGAAAAAATGTAGTAGAAAACAAGCAACTCGAATTGCGAAAATTGATTCGTGAATCACTGACCAAGAACGTTATTGAACGGTAA
>JAWOJJ010000117.1:0-7439 GCA_046481675.1 Bacteroidales bacterium
CCTTCAGATTCTACGGTTCCGGCAATATATTCTTCCAGGTCGAGGGTGTTAACAAGCCTGATGTTTTCATCAATTTGAGTTACCTCAAGATCTCCCGTTGATTCTTTGGGTTTGTACGACGGAAATACAGGTCGCACCTGGAAAACATGGGTTGCCGACATGCCCCTGAATTCCAGTGTAGAGAATACGCCATAGGTCCGGTCAGTATCCCGCACTGCAAATCCGGCCTGTGTCAGGTCAATGTGCAACATGCTGCCTCTTACTACAACAGCAACCTTGCTGCCATTGCCTTCCATAATGTATTCGCCTTCAACAGCAGAGAACACAAACGATTCAAATCGGAATCCATGATATAATCCGATGGCAATTCTTTCGGCCATTAAGGTTGTGTGCGCGAAAGTGGTTGTAAACAGGATTAAGAGCAAAGTTCGCAGTAACATCGCAGCAGGGTTAACTGTTCATAATGCTGTAAATCCTTTCTGCAACCCTGCCGGCCACACCCGGGTTGCCCAGTTTCTCGCGCAGCAGCGCATAGTCATGCAGCATATTGGCACGGTATTCCTTGTTTGTTAACAGCTTTTCCAATTCTGTTCTGATGTCTGCCGAAAGATTTTCCTGGAGTAATTCCTGAACAACTCGCCGGTCGAGGATCAGGTTCACCAGTGAGAAAAATTTGATTTTTACAAAAAAGTTGCCGATAAAAAAGGTTACCGGGTTGGTTTTGTAGATAACTACTTCGGGTGTTCCAAGAAGTGCGGTTTCCAGCGTGGCAGTTCCCGAAGTTACCACTGCTGCATCGGCGTGTTTTAACAGGGTATAGGTCTGGTTGTAAACAATGCTTGTTGATGTTCCCGATATATACCGGGCGTAATATTCCGGGGAAATGGCAGGAGCGCCGGCAATTACAAACTGGTATTCCCCGAAATGAGGGATAACGGCCAGCATCTCGGGCAGGAGCAGGTCGATCTCCTGCTTTCTGCTTCCGGCAAGCAAGGCAATTATCGGCCTGTTGTCAAGCTGGTTCTTTTCCCTGAATTCATTGTCATACCGGAAACCCGATTCAAATTCGCTGATGCTGTCGAGTACCGGATTCCCGTAATATTCTGCATCTACCTGGTGCTGCCTGTAAAAATCCACTTCAAAGGGAAGAATGACAAACATCCGTTTAACATGATCCCTCACGGTTTTTACACGCCATTTGGCCCAGGCCCAAAGCTTGGGCGAAATGTAATAAATGACCCGGATGTTGTTGTTGGCCGCAAACCTTGCCATGGGCAGATTAAAGCCTGAATAGTCAACCAGTATAAGCACATCAGGTTGGTACTCAAGAATGTCCTGCCGGCATTTTATTTTATTCCTGCGGATGGTGGAATATTTGCGTACAACCTCAACAAGGCCCATCATGGCCATGTCCCTGTAATGGACAAACAGTGTGGCACCGGCTGCTTCCATCAGATCTCCTCCAGAGCAGCGAAATTCAGCCTGGGGGTCTTTCTTTCGGAGGGCTCTTATCAGGTTGGCGGCATGCATGTCACCTGATGCCTCTCCGGCTATCAGGTAGTACTTCATATTACGCTGAAAATTAACTTGATCGCAAAAATCAGGACGGTCAGCACCACGGTGGTGCCCAGCACGCCTTTGGCTGCCTGCATCCAGTTCAAACCGTTGAAAATGAAAAACAGGAGCAGGTTCGGAAGTATGCAGTGGCTGATGATAACCGGAATGATGTTGCCGATGACCAGACTGTTGGAAAACAGGGTGAACTTCACATCCTGAATTTTGGAATAATACAGGATGAAGTAAACGATTACCGGTACCACCACTCCGGCAATGATGCCTGTGGCAAGTGTATTGAATTTCTGCAGATTGTTGATTTTCATATTATTCAAAACTCCATTGATTCAGTGATTTTATTGTGTCGTAGCAGGTAAGGTCGGTTTGCAGCGGCACAATGGAAACATATCCCTTGTCCAGGGCCCATTCATCTGTATCGGCTGCATCAGGCTCGGTATTGTGAAAATACCCGGTCAGCCAAAAATAATGCTTTCCCATGGGGTCGGTGCGCTGGTCGAATTCCTCCTGCCAGTATCCTCTGTTTTGCCGGCAGATGCGTATTCCGGCTATCTTGCTTTTTTCAATATCCGGAATGTTAACATTCAGGCAAACCGTTTTGGGCAGCCCGTTCCGGAGAACCTGCCGGGTAATGATCTCAACGTAATGCCGGGCAGTTGTGAAGTCTGCTTCATGATCGAGGTTCAGCAGTGAAAACCCGATTGAGGGAATCTCATTGATACACCCCTCCAAAGCAGCACCCATGGTTCCTGAATAAAAAACGCTTGTTGAAGCATTGGATCCGTGGTTAATCCCCGATACCAGCAAATCAGGCCTGCGCGTCAGCAAATGATTAAAAGCCATTTTGACACAATCAACCGGTGTGCCGTAACATTTATAAACCGACAAATCCTGCTCGTCAACTATTTTGGTGAGCCTCAGGGGCACTTTAACCGTTATGGCATGCGACATGCCCGATTGCGGATCGGCAGGCGCAACAACAACAATTTTCCCAATAGGCCGCAGGGTTTCAATCAGCGCTTTGAGGCCCTTTGCCTCAACCCCGTCGTCATTGGTAACCAGGATCAGCGGTTTTTTTTCCCTTTCTGTCATTGCCGGAATTTGTGAAATGCAAAGATACTATTTTTAGCGATGTCGCTTTCACAAAATGTGGCTGACTGTTAAAAGTAACCGGCAACAAGTGCTTTGAAAAAAGTAAAATGATTACTTTTGTTTCTTTGTCGCATATTCTCATTCAAACTCCATGAACATCTCGTATAGCTGGCTTAAGCAATATATTGACATCAATTTAAGCCCTGCCGAAGTGGCCAGGGTACTCACCGGAATCGGACTCGAAGTTGAAGCCGTTGAATCTGTTGAAAAAATCAAGGGTGGCCTCAGGGGCTTTGTCATAGGTGAAGTGAAAACCTGCGAAAAGCACCCCGACGCGGATAAGCTTTCTGTTACCACAGTTGACACGGGTGAAGAAAACCTGCTCAACATCGTTTGCGGTGCACCCAATGTGGCAGCCGGACAGCGGGTTGTTGTCGCCACCATCGGTACAACCGTTTACAAGGGCGATGAAAGCTTTCAGATCAAGAAAGCCAAAATCCGCGGTGTGGTATCTGAAGGTATGATCTGTGCCGAAGATGAAATCGGGCTGGGAACCAGTCACGATGGCATTATGGTGCTCCCCGGCGATGCCCCGGTTGGCATGCCTGCCGAAACCTTTTTCAAGGTGGAAGCAGAAACCATGTTTGTCATCGGCCTTACACCAAACCGCATCGACAGCGCTTCCCATTTTGGAGTGGCGCGCGACCTGGCCGCCTACCTGAAAAAAGACCGGGATGTTGCGCTGATCAAACCTGATGTTTCCGCCTTTATAACAGATCATCGGAATTTTCCCGTTGAGGTGGTTATTGAGAATGCCAAATCGTGTCCACGCTATGCCGGGGTGAGTGTCTCCGGCGTTAAGGTGGGCCCTTCACCGCAGTGGTTGCAGGATCGCCTGCTGGCCATTGGGATGAACCCGATTAACAATATTGTAGATATTACCAACTTCGTATTGCATGAGCTGGGACAACCCCTGCATGCTTTTGATGCCGATGAGATCAGGGGCGGCAGAATTGTTGTTAAAAATATGCCTGAAGGAACGCCTTTTGTCACCCTCGATAACGTGGAACGTAAACTGTCAAAGGATGACCTGATGATCTGCGACGGCGCAGGCCCGGTTGCCATTGGCGGTGTGTTTGGCGGCCTGCATTCGGGAGTTACCGATAAAACCTCGAATATCTTCATTGAAAGCGCTTATTTCGACCCGGTTTCCGTAAGGCTTACATCCAAACGCCACGGCCTCAATACCGATGCTTCGTTCCGGTTTGAACGCGGTGTAGACCCCGCCGGCACACTTGTTGCCCTTAAACGTTGCGCCCTGCTGGTGAAAGAAATTGCCGGAGGCGAAATAGCCTCCGACATTGTCGACATTTACCCGCAACCACTACAACCGGTTCAGGTGAAGGTGAGCTTTGCACACATCGACCGGCTCATCGGAAAAAAAATCGACAGACCCTTAATCCGGTCGATCCTGATTTCACTTGATTTCCAAATCCTGTCGGAAGATGAAGCAGGTTTTGAATTGCTGGTGCCCCAATACCGGGTCGATGTTACCCGCGAAGCCGACGTCATTGAAGAAATTCTGAGAATCTACGGTTACAATAATGTGGAAATATCCAACAAACTCAATACCAGTTTGTCATTCAGCAACCGGCCCGATAACGAAAAACTGGTTGACATGATTTCGGAATTCCTTACCGGATGCGGTTTTACTGAGATCATGAACAACTCCCTTACCCGTTCGGCTTATTATGATCAGCTGATTTCATGCGCACCTGAAAACCTGGTGAAGATCATCAACCCGCTCAGCAACGATCTGAACGTAATGCGCCAGACCCTGTTATTCGGTGGCCTGGAAACCATCCAGCACAATACCAACAGGCAACGTCCCGATCTCAGGTTGTTCGAGGCGGGCAATGTATATTCATTCCATAGTGAGAAAGGGAAACGCAATCCACTCGACAAATACCACGAAGAATATCATCTCGCTCTTTTTGTTACCGGCAAAAAACATGAACCCAACTGGGTGTCCGATGGCAAGAGCTCCGGTTTTTACGATCTGAAGGCACATCTCGAGAATGTGCTGAAACGTATGGGCCTCCATGTCGACATGATGGAGAAGAAAGCTCTGGCCGGAAACAACGACCTGTTCACCGACGGGTTGGTTTACCGTACAGGCGGGGTTGATATTGCTGAGTTGGCTCTTGTGAAAGCTGCGGTGCTTAAGAAATTCGACATCAAAAATGATGTTTTTTATGCGGTAATCAGGTGGCAAAACCTGGTCAAATGCAGGGGTGATCACCAGGTTCGCTATACCGAACTTCCCCGTTTCCCCGAAGTACGCAGGGACCTGGCTTTGCTGCTCGACAAGTCGCTCACTTTCGACAAAATCAAAGAACTTGCCTTCCGCATTGAGAGCAAGCTTTTAACCAGGGTTGACCTGTTTGATGTATACGAGGGAGAACAGGTTGGCGCCGGTAAGAAATCTTACGCGGTAAGCTTTATCCTGCAGGATTTGCAGGCAACCCTTACTGATGAAAAAATTGACCGCACCATGAAGAGACTCATGGAGGCATACGTGAAAGAATTGGGCGCTGTAATCCGGTAGCCGATGAACAAAATAGAGATCGTAAAGGGTGATATTACCAAGCTGGCCGTGGATGCCATAGTGAATGCTGCCAATACCACCTTGCTCGGCGGAGGCGGTGTTGACGGGGCCATTCACAGGGCTGCCGGCCCCGAACTTCTTGCGGCATGCAGGTTGCTGAACGGATGCAAAACAGGTGAGGCCAAAATTACAAAGGGTTTTAACCTGCCCGCAAAATTTGTGATTCACACTGCGGGTCCGGTTTGGAACGGGGGCAATCGCAATGAAGCTTCACTCCTCGAAGCCTGCTACACAAACAGTCTTGCCCTGGCAGCACCACACGATATAAAAACAATTGCTTTCCCGAATATCAGCACGGGTGTTTATGGCTATCCCAAAACACAGGCTGCGGATATCGCTGTTGAAACAGTGAAAAAATGGCTTTCAAACAATCAGGGGATCAGTAACGTATACTTTGCAGTTTTTGACGAAGAAAATTACCAGATTTACCATGAAATGCTCAAAGTTTAAACACGGCCTGTTGCCGTTTTATATCGTTCTGCTTGCACAGACTGCACTCCCCTCAATGGCACAGCAGAATGAAATCAATGCCCTTGTATTCAAAAAGCACAGCCAGCCGGTTAAAGCCATTGCCTTCAGCACCGACGACAAAACGCTTGCCACCGGAGGTGACGACAAGCAGGTTTATTTCATCAATCCCGAAAATGGCGAAATCCTGGGCACTATAGTAAATTCATTTGCTGTGAAAGCGCTTCAGTTTACTCCCGACGGGGATGTTTTGGCCGCCTGCGGCAATGATATCAGGCTAACCGACAGGCAGGGCAATCTCATCAGAACGTTCAGCGGTTACACAACCAATATCTGGAGCATGGACTACAACAGCTCCACGCAGAAAATCACTGCCGGATCCTACGCGAAATACATCAAGGTTTGGGATTACAAAACTGCAGCGCTAATAATGACACTGGATGGGCATGAAAGAAGCGCCTTGCCCGTTTGTTTCAGTCCCGATGGCACCCTGATCGCCAGCGGTTCTCTCGACAAATCGGTCAGGTTGTGGGATGCTGCCACCGGCAAAGAAAAATTCAAAATGGAACTCCATTCGGGAAATATTTTTGCGGTCGACTTCCACCCTTCGGGCAGGTACCTGGCAACAGCCTCGGCCGATAAAACCATCAGGTTGTGGAGCGCCGACAGCGGCAGGATAGTAAGGACCTTCATTGGTCACCAGGCTGCCGTTTTTGATGTGCAGTTCAGCAGCGATGGCAACCACATGCTGAGTTGCGATGCCCTTAAAAATATTGTTCTTTGGGAAACCGCTACCGGGCGGAAAATACAGACTTTTACCGGGCATTCGGGAGCCGTGAATGCCGTCAGGTTCAATCACAGGGGAACCTGTTTTGCATCGGCTTCGGATGACCATACCGTGAGGATATGGCAACTCGACAGGAAATACTTCCTGGAAGGATCATACTTTGAAAAGGAAATTGAGGAAGAGGTGTCCGGAGTGCCCTTATTTGCACCGCGGGGTGAGGATGAAACCAAACAAAGCTACGAAGCACGCAAGGCAGAATCGGAGAAATTCCTGGATAACCTGTATGACAAGTATTACCACAGGTATATCGAAATGTTGAACAAGCTGCCCGTTGAGGGTAAGAAGAAGGAGCAATAGTTGTTAAATAAATCATTGTTGTCCGAATAAAATTTCTCGGATTAAATGAAGTCCAATATCTATTGCGTCCCTCCGGGACTTTGAGAGTTGAGAGGTGGCTTTTCTTTTCTACCCATATTTGGTTTCCCGCAAAAGCGGGACAGGCTCTAACGGAACCGTCCCGTAGGGACATCATATTGGTAGATAAATGATTAACATTTTAAGTTAAGTCCCGTATGGGACGATATAAACTTCAACCGGATAGTAGTGAAAAACTAATACGCTTTGTGATGAAGAGGATTCATTGAAGAGTTAGTTTTTCAGACAATGCTCCGGCTTTCCAGAAATCGTAATAATTGAACCACTGATAGGGATATTTCAGTACCTTTTCTTCCATGGCAGCCAGGTAATCGCTGATCACCGTCCGGAGCATTTCGTCTCTTTTGGCAGGGGTGCCCTGCTGCTGGTAAAGCCGGGGAGGGGTGGCGTAGTAGTGGTAATGGCGGGTACCTTCTT
>JAWOJJ010000119.1:0-9298 GCA_046481675.1 Bacteroidales bacterium
AAACTCTGAAATATGAAAACTAAAGTATTCTTTTCCGTTTTAGCACTGGTGTTTTTAATGACCGGTTCAACCCTGGCACAGGATAAAGCAAAAGCCAAAAGTGAAAAAGCCGTTACCTGGTATGGTGTTGATTTCACCGTAGCCAAATTTACCCTGGTTACTGAAGATCCTTCGGTTATTGTGAATCAATATCTGAAATCGATCAACCAGCTGATTTTAATGGAACCAACAAAATTCGACATCAAAAAGTGGTTCAACAAAACCGAGGTGGCCATGGATCTGGACCAGGTGAATGAAAGAAACGGTAAAATTGACCCGGCCTCACTGGTCATCACTGATGATCACAAAATAACCCTGGATGACGTGAAGGGTGTGATCGCAAAATACGACACCAAAGGTAAATCGGGTCTTGGCCTCATTTTTGTAGCAGAGAACCTGAATAAGATTTCTCAAACCGGAAGTTATTATGTTGTGTTCTTTGACCAGGAAACCAAAGAAATTGTAGACGCCAGGCAGTATGTAGTCAAGGCAGTGGGTATTGGATTCCGCAATTACTGGGCCGGTTCGATATACAACATCATGAAGATCTGGTTGAAGTAGTCTTAGGCCATTGGCCATTAGCTATTGGCTAAAAGCTAACCTGCCTACCGGCAGGCAGGCGGCTAATAGCTAAAAGCTAAAGGCTATTATTGAATTAAACATTAACTTAAATTGAGTGCCATGAAAAGATTTGCAATATCAGTTTTGGCTCTGTTCTGTTTTTCGCTGGTTGGCGTATTGGCCAATAAAACAACTGTGGAGGTAAAAGCACCGGCTGAAGTAAAGGCCGGAACAGAGATTACCATAACCATTACTGTAACCCATAAGGGCAACAGCAAAGCGCATCATACCGATTGGGTATACCTCAAAATCAACGGTAAGGAAGTTCAGCGGTGGAACTACGCGAAAGATTCGCTGCCATTAACCGAAAACTTTTCCATTGAATACACTTACATTGCCAATGAAACTTTGAACATTGAAGCCCAGGGTAATTGTAGTATTCATGGAAGTACCGGGCCGAAAAAAGCTACAGTTAACGTAACCAAATAAGTAACCAATGTACTCGCTGATTTTGCCTTTGGGTATCATCAACCTGGTATTGGTAGCAATACAGGTACTGAGCGGACTCCGGATCGTAAAGGTTTCGTTTAAGGTTCACAAGTATTGCGGCATTGCCCTTGGCGTATTTGCCGTATTGCATGCAGCCATTGCGATAATTTTTACCTGAAATTTGAGGCTTGGTCAGGTAATCGTTATATTTACGCCCCGAAAATTGTTTTTTCCGGGGCGTAAATTTTTTGTGGGATATGAACAAGGAGGAACTGGTTTGCCTTACGCAATCACAGGTACGTTTCAGCGAGGTTGATTCCATGGGGGTAGTGTGGCATGGCAATTATGTCAGGTATTTTGAGGACGGTCGTGAAGCTTTTGGCAACAAGTATGGTATCAGTTACCTGGATTTTGCCAGGGAAGGTGTTGTGATCCCTCTGGTAAAAATTAACTGTGATTATAAAAAGCCCCTCAGGTATGGTGACACAGCCACTATTGAAACAAGATTTGTGAACAGTGACGCAGCCAAACTCATGTATAGCTATACTATTCGCCGTAACAATACCGAAGAAATTGTTGCCGCCGGTTCGTCGGTGCAGGTTTTTCTGAACCCCGACATGGAATTGCTGCTTGATTTCCCGCCTTTTTTCCTGGAGTGGAAAAAGAAACATCATTTAATCTGAACAACTAACATTTCCCCGATAGATTTGAACCCTATTTTTGTAGCATCGGACAACATAATTTCTCCCCTGGGTTTTACAACCCCGGAGAACATGGAAGCTTTAATTAAGGGAATTACCGGGATCACTTTGCACGAGAATGCCGGCTTATCACCTGATCCCTTCTGGGCATCGATGATGCAGGAAGGAAAGCTTACTGAAAGATTTTCAGCATATGCCAACCCCGGCTCATATACGCGTTTGGAGCAGATGATCATCTGTTCCATGAAGGATGCACTCAGCCGGTGCAACCTGGATGTCAACGGGGAACGGACACTGCTTATAGTGTCATCTACAAAAGGCAATATTGATCTGCTTGATCATGCCGCAGGCTCCCGGTTCGAAAACAACCGGGTTTATCTTTGGTATGCTGCCGGCATTATCCAACGTTTTTTTGGATTGAAAAACACACCCCTTGTTGTTTCCAACGCATGTATCTCCGGGGTCCTGGCATTGATCATCGGCTCGCGCCTGATTCGATGGGGAAAATACGATCATATCATTATAGCCGGTGCCGATTTGGTCACTGAGTTTGTGCTTTCGGGATTTAACTCATTCAAATCAATTTGCCCGGGACCATGCAAGCCTTTCGACAAAGACAGGCAGGGCCTTTCACTGGGGGAAGCAGCAGGAACCATTGTACTTACTACGAATCGTGAAATGACTCCGGACAGCTGCGGAATATCTGTGGGTTCCGGCTTTTCAAGCAACGACGCCAACCACATCTCAGGGCCATCCAGAACGGGTGAGGGCCTTTACATTGCTATCAGGCGAACATTGGAAAAAGCAGACAAAGCAGTTGATTTTATTTCCGCCCATGGAACGGCCACTCCCTATAACGATGAAATGGAATCGATTGCCATCAGCAGGGCCGACCTTCAGCAGGTTCCGGTGAACAGTCTGAAAGGATACTGGGGACACACCCTGGGCGCTGCCGGTATTATTGAGTCAGTTGCCTCTGCATTCTCACTCAGGGAGAATACCTTGTTGAATACACTCGGATACTCATCATCTGGTGTTTCACAGCCGATTAACATCATCAGCAAAACAACGCAAGCGGACCTGAATTCCTGCCTGAAAATTGCATCGGGATTTGGCGGCTGTAATGCCTCCCTGTTATTTCAAAAGATATGAAAGAGAAACCCGTAATTACCGGTTACTGCCTGATTCAGGATCAACAGGTTTTTCTGTCAGGTAACCTGCTGTTCAGTAGTAATGAAAAGCAACCGGGAGCTTTTTTTACCGAGGTTTACAAAAATTTCACCCTGAATTATCCCAAGTTCTACAAAATGGATAACCTGTGTAAGCTGGGATTTCTGGCTTCGGAATTCCTGTTGAAAGATAAGGAAATTGCTACGCGCTATCCAGGTGACGATATCGGAATCATGTTGTACAATGCGGCTTCTTCTTTGGATACCGACAGAAATCACCAGCAATCCATACACGATCGTTCGGCCTATTTTCCCAGTCCTTCTGTTTTTGTATATACCCTGGCCAATATTGTCATTGGGGAAATTTGCATCCGGCATAAGATTTTTGGCGAAGGAACTTTTTTTGTTGAAGAGCGTTTCAGCCCCGTTCTCATGCATGAATACGTAAGCCGGCTTTTTCAGGATGAAATAGTTCAGTGCTGCATAACAGGCTGGGTAGAGCTCAATGAAAACAACTACCGCGGAGCGTTGTATTTGGTTGAAAAAACCGGTCCGGGTAAAGAAGGAATTGCTATTTTTGAACCTCAGATTATTGAAGATATTTATTTGCAGAGAAGATAACCTATGGAACAACTGATTGCTAAACTGAAAAATGAGATTATTGAGGTGCTGAACCTCTCCGAATTATCACCTGACGAAATTGATGAAAATGCACCACTCTTTGTTGAAGGACTTGGTTTGGATTCAATTGACGCACTGGAACTCATCGTGTTGCTTGAAAAAAAATACGGGCTCAAGCTGGGAACTGCAGAGGAAGGTAAAACAGTCCTCAGGTCGGTCCGATCGATGGCTGAATTCATCAGGGAAAATAACAAGGGTTAAACTTGTGATGCCATGCCCGATAGCGTGTTTGTAACCGGTGTTGGAATCATTTCCGCTATCGGTTCGGATGTTGAATCTGTCTGGAATTCCCTTAGAGAAGGCCGGACCGGTATCGGACCAATGAAACTCATTGATTCGGCATATAAGGGTGAATTACCTGTTGCCGAAATTCATGCCTCCAATAAGGAATTACTGGGAACCGCCCTGCCGCGGGTGAAGAACTATTACAGCCGTACTGCCCTGCTCGGGATGATCGCTGCCAGGCAGGCCATTGCACAATCGGGTGCAGAAGCAGGCTCTCTTGAAAATGCCGGATTGATATCAGCTACTACTGTGGGTGGGATGGACAGAACCGAGATTTTCTACAAAGGTTTTATGTCTGATAAATCTTCCGGCCGTATACGTGAAGCTGCCGGACATGATTGCGGCGACAGCACGGAAAAAATTGCAGATAACCTGGGAATCGGGGGATACCTGTCGACTATCAATACCGCGTGTTCTTCTTCGGCCAATGCCATTATGCTGGGAGCAAGAATGATCCGGCAGGGTAAGCTGAAGATGGCCATAACAGGTGGTGTCGACTGCCTTACCAAATTTACCATCAACGGGTTCAACAGCCTGATGATTCTCGACAAGGAACAATGCCGGCCTTTTGATGAAAACAGGAACGGACTGAACCTGGGAGAGGGTGCTGCTTACCTGGTTCTGGAGTCAGAAGAAGAAGTGAGGCGAACCGGAAAGAAAGTCCTTTGTGAAATAAGCGGATACGGGAATGCCTGCGACGCCTATCACCAGACGGCTTCATCGCCCGAAGGCCACGGTGCCTTACTGTCGATGAAGCAGGCCCTGGAGACTGCAGGCCTGGCCCCATCCGATATCAGTTATATAAACACCCACGGAACAGGAACTAAGAATAATGACCTTTCGGAAGGAGTAGCTATTGAAAGGCTTTTTCAGGATGCAGTTCCTCCATGCAGCTCCACCAAATCGTTTACGGGTCACACCCTGGGTGCGGCCGGCGCTTTGGAAGCCGTATTGAGCGTTCTTGCCCTTCGGCACAATTGCATTTACCAGAACCTGAATTTCTCGGTTCAGATGCACGAATTACACTTTACCCCGGTTACCGGTTTTCAAATGGTTCAGGGTTTGAATCATATCATGTCTAATTCCTTTGGTTTCGGGGGAAATAACTCTTCGCTGATTTTTTCAAAACATTGAAATGGCTGTTTACATTAAAGAAGCATCGGCAATCTCACCCCAGAACACCTTCGGCTCGAAGGTGCTTCCTGCAGAGGTAACAGCTTATACCGGCGTAAACATGCTCAGGTGTATTGAACCGGTATATCGTGATTTCATTGACCCCATGGTGTCCAGGCGTATGAGCCGTATTGTTAAAATGGGCGTTTGCTGCGCCATGAAGTGCTTACGTGATTCAGGCATTGACGTGCCTGATGCCATAATTGCCGGAACCGGCCTGGGTTGCCTTGAGGATACTGAGAAATTTTTGGGATCCATCTATGCCAATGAAGAAAAGCTATTAAATCCCACACCTTTCATTCAGTCGACTCACAACACGGTTGCCGGAGCCATTGCGCTTGCCATAAAATGTCACAACTATAACGCCACCTATACGCACCGCGGCTTCTCGTTTGAAAGCGCCCTGGAGGATGCCCTGTTGCATCTGGCTGAAAATCCCGGGTTGAAGATCCTCACCGGCGGCTTCGATGAGGTAACTCCCGGCTCTTATGAAATAACCCGGAGAATGGGCTTGTGGAAGAATCACCCGGTATCAAACATGGATCTTGGCCGGTATCATACCCGTGGAAGTATGCCGGGAGAAGGCGTTGCATTTTTCATGCTCAGTGGTGAGAAGAGTACCGGTGATTGGGCTGCAATCAGATCGTTGAATACTTTCTGTAAACCCTCCGGTAAGGCTGACGTTGCTGAGAGAATCAGCAATTTCATAGCAGAATGTGAATTGAAAACCGGTAAGCCCGACCTGGTCATTTACGGGAAAAACGGTGATACATCCGGTGACGGTTACTATGATTACCTGATCAATGGCCCTATGAAGGACATACCCCATGTTTCCTATAAGAACCTGTGCGGTGAATATGATACTTCTGCATCTTTTGCCTTATGGCTTGCTGCCCTGATGATCAGGGAACAACGCATCCCTTCATACCTGGAGGCCGGGAAAAATCTTCCCGTGGAGTTGAACCATGTGCTTATTTATAACCATCTTCGCGGTGTTAATCATTCACTGTATTTGCTGGAAAGATGCTGAGCTTTAAAAATACGCTTGTTTTATTTGCAGGGACTGTTGTATTGGCCATATTGGCCGATGTTCTGATGCCCCTGAGCTTTTGGGTTTATGTTGGCATAGTTCTTGTCTTTATCAGCATATTGGCCTGGGGATCGGCCACCATTCAGTCGGGGTTTTACCTGCAGTCGGTTTGCTCGGGAAACCGCAACACAAGGGCTGTGGCACTAACCTTTGATGATGGCCCGGACGGCCAGGTTACACCCATGATCCTGGATGTTTTAAAAGAGCAAAATGTGAAGGCAGCGTTTTTCATCATTGGCAATAAGGCCGAACAGTTTCCCGAGGTGATCAAACGGATTGATGCTGAGGGTCATATCATTGGCGGACACAGCTATTCGCATCATTTCTTTTTTGATCTGTTCTCGCGCAGAAGAACCATGGCTGAAATGAAAAGAACCTCTGATATTGTGTTCAGTATTACCGGTAAGAGGATGTTGTTGTTCCGCCCTCCTTACGGAGTTACCAACCCGACGCTGGCCCGTGCCATCAGAGCCATGAACTATACATCAGTCGGCTGGAGCCTGAAATCGAATGATACGGTAATTAAGGACGACGACCTGCTGCTCAACAGGCTCCTTTCAAATGTGAACAAAGGCGACATCGTCCTGTTTCACGATAACAAGCCCTGGGTGGTGAAATTGCTGAAAACATTCATACCTTACCTGAAGAACAAAGAATATTCTATTGATCGTTTGGACAAGTTTGCAAATCTACATGCTTATGTTTACTAACCGTGACTATTTGATTTTATTCTTGCTGAGTCTTTCTTTTTCGGGATTGACAGCCCAGGTACCGGCAACTCCCATGAAAGATAAAGATGCGTTTAAAAAGAAGCTGGTTGAAATGACCGCTACAGTGAATACGCTTGAAAGCGATTTCATTCAGGAGAAGAACCTGAGTGTGCTGGCCAGTAAGATTATTTCGAAAGGACACTTTTGCTACCGGAAGGAAAATCACATCCGCTGGGAATATATGAATCCCTATAAATACCTGATCATCATCAGCGACGGAAAGCTCTTTGTGAAAGAAGAAAAGAACCAGAAACAATATGACATCCAGTCGAACCGGATGTTCCAGGAAATGAACACATTCATCAGCGGATGCATCCAGGGTGATATTCTGAACAATGAAAAGGATTACAAAGCGGGTTACTTTGAAGATGAAAAAAGCTACTTCGTAAGGTTGGTGCCCAATGCCGAAGCGATGAAGAAAATGCTCAGTGAAGTACAGATCTGGTTCAACAGGACTGACCTTACCGTTTCCAGGATCGTTATGCTTGAGCCGGGAGGCGATTATACACGGATTGACTTTACCAATAAAAAAGTAAATACCGATATTCCGCTTGAAAAATTCAATTTTAAATAAACTTTTTTCACTGCCGCTGCGACTGCTACTGCCGCTGCGACTGCTACTGCCGCTGCCGCTGCGACTGCTACTGCTACTGCTACTGCCACTGCTGCTAACCGGCTGTTCCCTGTCGCTGTTTCCCGGCTACCGTCCTTGTTCAGCTACACCGGCATCTGAGCCGGAATCCTGGTTTGCAACCGATACCGGTCACTTCCTGTTCAATACCAGTATTGACATCTATAAAAAACATTTCAGCGGACTGATGGTGGTTAAACCCATGCCTGAAGACAACTACAGGGTTGTCTTTCTTACCGAAGTCGGGATTAAAGTCTTTGACCTGGAGTTTTCAGCTGACAGTGCCGCAAAGGTTCATTATATGATGGAAGCCATGAACCGGAAGGCGCTGGTAAATACACTTTCAAGGGATATCAGCCTGGTGCTGATGAACCCAAAATCCGGAACAATACCGGAATGTTTAAGACAAAAAAAGTCGGATGACCTGGTGTACCTGTACCGGGAAAAGGGCAGAAAAAATTATTATTTTGTCAGATCGGCTTCTGACAACCCATACCTGGCAAAGCAAACAGGCTGCATTACCAACAAGGTAAAAGCACGTTTATATGGGAATACGGAAAGCGGGTTGGATTCTGTGCAGATCCGGCATGAAAATATCAGGTTATCCTTAAATTTATACCGCATCAAAGAATAGGTACCATGCTTCAGGACAACTTATACCAATTGCTGTCTTATAATCTGCCGGAACCGGGAGACAGGATCACGGCCACTGTCAGGCTGAACAAAGAGCACCCGGTTTTTCAGGGACATTTTCCCGGCAATCCCATATTGCCCGGGGTATGCACCATACAGATCATCAAGGATTTGATTGACAGGGGTATGGGGGTAAAATACATGCTCACCAAAGCCGGTAATGTGAAGTACCTGGGATTTGTGAACCCGGTTGCCAATCCGGAGGTGGTGTTTGATCTGGTTTTGAAAACAACTGATACAGGAGTCGTCACCTGTAGCGCAACAGCATCTGCGGGAGGCAATACCACCTGCAGTTTCAAAGGCGAGTTCAGCCTGCTGTAAATTATGGTCTGCTGAGTATTCGCATTTCACATTCGGCAATTACCTGCCCCTGGTCAAACACCTTGCCGATAATAATGGTAAAGCCTACGATTTCATTTTCCACAACAATTTCAGAGGTAATTTCCGTATTTACAAGGGGGCGGGAGGAGATCACCAGATTTTTAACGGCACCAATATATCCTTCACTTACGCTGTTGTTGTTGATTTTATTCCGGTATCCGGTATAGGCAGCGGCTGTCTGCGCAATGAATTCAACCAGGGCCGATTCACTGAGTATTCCGTTATCACAGAAAAGATTGGATTCTTTAACAAACAGACACCCTTTCGCTGATCGTTCATCGGCATCAAGCAGCCTGTCGATCATCTGCATGGGCGGGCGCTGGGGAATAAGTTCCAGAATGTTGTAATTGGAAGGGCTCATAGGCTGAATTCAAAGCGATAAAAATAATCAAAATTTACACACTTTGTGAGGCAGATGATTCATTGAAAAGTTGGTTTTTCAGGCAATGCTCCGGCTTTCCAGAAATCGTAATAATTGAACCACTGATAGGGATATTTCAGTACCTTTTCTTCCATGGCAGCCAGGTAATCGCTGATCACCGTCCGGAGCATTTCGTCTCTTTTGGCAGGGGTGCCCTGCTGCTGGTAAAGCCGGGGAGGGGTGGCGTAGTAGTGGTAATGGCGGGTACCTTCTT
>JAWOJJ010000061.1:0-9777 GCA_046481675.1 Bacteroidales bacterium
AGTACTTTTGTATTTTTCGAGCATCAAAAATATATAAATTTACACAAGTGAGGTCGTTCTGTAAAGAAATTAATGTGTTTCAATTTCATGTCTGCTAATTATCAATCAGAGTTGAGATTTATCAGGCACTTCAACCGGCCTCCATCAATAAGTAATTTTTTCACCATCTTTGGTTTTAAATTTGTAATGAATTGATAAACTACACATCATGCCAGGCCTATTCCGATTTTTATGCTTCTCCACCCTATTTGTTATTGTTACAGGAATAACAGCAAACCCGGTTTTTGGTTTAACCATTTCAGAAAAATTACTACCCGACACCTTTAAAAATGAAGTTTATGATGCCGGCATACACACCGTGCTGCTGAACGCCTCAGGCTGGGAATTTTCTTTACCGGTGCTGGATGCAGGAAGCCGCGATCAGCTTGAGCTTCGGTTTGACGACCTTTCCGAAGAACCGCGGAATTTTGGTTATGCCATTTACCTGTGCAATGCCGGCTGGGAAAAATCGGAATTGCCTGAACAGGAGTACATTTCAGGATTCCCAACAGGTGTGATCCGTGAAGCCCGGGCATCTTTCAATACCACCTTTGATTACTTCTCTTACCGGTTGTTGTTTCCCGAAGAAAACTGCGAGCTGCTTCTGAGCGGAAATTATGCCCTTGTGGTATTTGATCAGGATGATCCCGATAAAGCAGTGCTTTCCCGGAGGTTTTATGTGACCGAAAAGCAGGCTCAGATTCAGGCCAAAATCAGGCCCCCTCTCTATGGAAGCCGGAAAGAAACATCACAACAACTTGAATTGGTGGTAACCTACAATAACAATGAGATTCGTGATCCTTTGCCGGATTTAAAAGTGGTGGTTATGCAAAACGGGCGCGATGACCATGCCACAGTGCTGGGGAAGCCTTACTCTGTTGCTCCGGGACGCCTGGAATATACCGATCCGGGGCAGGGATTCTTTCCGGGAGGCAATGAATTCAGGAGCATTGATTTGAAGAGCATGCGTTACCAGACCGAAAACATGAGTGCGATTGAATTTCGGAATCCATACTTCCACGTGATTATGAAACCCGATGCGAAACGGTCAGGCGGGCGTTATTTCAGCAAAACCGACCTGAACGGAAACTATTATATCGACAGGGAAAAAGCACAGGAAAGGCATGAAGAGGCCGATTATGTTTACGTTCATTTTAAACTGGCCATTCCGCCATCACATGCCTGGGAAAACATATACGTTACAGGGGCATTCTGCCACTGGAAACGAGCCGCTGCCAATAAAATGCAGTATAACGATTCAATCAATCATTTTGAGCTCACCTTGCTGCTGAAACAGGGCTTGTATGATTACTGTTACATGATGGCCGACCCCGAAACCGGGATGGTTAACGAGTATGCGCTTGAAGGCAGCTATTACGAAACCGAGAACGATTACGCCATTTTCGTATACTACCTCGACGGCCGGCTGAACCACCACCGGCTCATGGGCTATTTATCGCTTAAATAAGGTTACTTTTTGCTTAGCAGAATAGTCTTCTTGTTGAAATCGGCAGCTGCGTTGATTACCTTTCTGAAATCCTCGAAATCTTCAACCGGGTAGGTAAGCTCGGAATAGTATTCAGTGGATGAAATAACCAATTGATTTCCGTTTAATTCATAGTCCGATGTAAAACAACAGCTCACCCTGCCATTCCGCACCATTTCCACCTTCATCTTTAAATCGTTCAGGTTTAAAACGGCATAGCCTTCAGGAATGTCAAAAATCACTTTCCGGAAATAGTTGTGCAGGTTATCGACATACACGGGCAGCATCCGCTCCGTTTGCTGGTACATTTCGGACTGTTCGCCTATGGTTTCTCCTATTTTCACAATGAGGTCGTCTCCGGCCTGCTCAACCAGCGAGTTGGCCGTTAGTTTTACGTTCCATATCAAGGGCCGAACGGCAATGTCTTCAGGCGAATTGTTGGTGAGATCATAGGACAAAATGGTGGTGTTGCGGTTACCCATATTGAAAATACTGCTCACCATTTCATCCTGGCGCTCTTTATTGGCAAGTTTCCAGAACGATTGAAAAGTGGCGGCAAATTCACCGGTAAAAACCCTGCGAACGGCGGCCTCCAGGTTCATCTCACCGGTATTCAGTTTAACCCGGATCTGCAGGGTATCGGAATGGTTCCGGTAATCGTCAGCCGGCAGTTTCTTCACTTCATAGGCCAGGGTTTTCACTTCACCTGCATATTCCAAAGGATGCAGAAACAATCCGAAGGAGTTCTGAAAAGCCGAGGGCATAATGCCCAACCGGTACGACGGGTTATCCGGAAGAATTACCTGATCCAAACCGGGAAAATAAATCAGGTAGTCGTTCAGGTAATTCCAACCGTCAAAATCCGGATCGAAATTTCTCACCGTCTGATCGCATGAAACCACCAGCTCAAAATCGGCCTTCAGTTGATTCAGAAAACCCACAAAGAGCCTGGTAATTCCAAAGCTGGTAGTCTGCCGCAGCCCAATCATTTCATCAACAGGAGGAGTGGCCGGAAGGTCTTCTGAAACCGCAATCTCTGTTTTAAGCCAGTGCTCAACCGCCCGGATCTGCTGCTCTTTCGATTTGCCTGCCAGTTGAAGCTTTTTAATCACTGCCTTTATGGCTGCGGTTTCACTTTTGTTGAGCAGGTATATATTGCTGTATATGGTGCCGGCCACTTTGCTGAATGAATAAACCCGCAGTGAATTGCTGTAATTGTTGTGGGTAAGCGTGTACTCATAACGCATGAGGTTTGCTGAATATGCCGCGTATTTTTCCTCGGTAACGGCAGGTATGTATTTCCTGAAGGCTTTCAGGTAACTTAATTCTTTTGCTGTATCGGTTGTTGCCACAAAACCGGAGAATCCGTTATACGACCGGATCATGAACTCCAGGTTTACCGGAAATGCATGAATGATTTCCACATTCGCACGCGGATCGGGTCCCTGCAGGGTAACAGATCCGTAAGGGTCGAATTTGGTGCGCAGCTTGTAGAAATATTCAATTTCACCGCCTGCCTCGGCCCCTTCAATGGCAAATGTATGGTAATTGCCCAGGTTTTCCAGGTTCTCAATCTGCCGGATACTTTCACTGGGTACTTCGGTTACCTTTCCCGAGGGCGAAATGAACCTGGCTCTGATATCGAGTACTTCAACAACATCACCTACCGGCACATAAATCTTATTGAACCTGTTGATGGCAGTATGCGATTCCACCCTGATCTTCCGGTGAAAAATGCTGATTTCCTCAAAGTAGTCTTCCTTGTTCAGATACACCTCATGAATATGCCTTTCCAGCGTTATCAGCGATCCGTTAACCGGTTTGATGGAATCGGGAACCGGTTCCGCCGGAAAGGTATTCCAGTTATACCCGGTAAATACGGTTTCCCGGGCAAAGAGTCCGGTAGAAATCAAAAGCAGGAAAGCAAGCAGGTAGCGCGTCATAATGTTTGTTTTTTTACAAGTGGCAACGATTTCAGATAGCTGCGGTTCAGCAGCGAAAGCATATCGTGGAATTCATTCAGAACCGGTCCGTCAATCACCTGGAAATCAATGGTGATATTTGATTGAAGTTCAACAAGGTTTCCGGTTTGTGAATATGTTTCCGAGAATCCAAACAGGGAATGTGAATAAGAAGCATTTTCAGGCAGTTTCTTCAGCCCGTATCCTGTTGGTAGTTGCAATTGGCACACCGTGGTGTATGCAACCGTCATTGGCGATTCCAGGGGTATCTTCCGGTCCCTGTTGATGATCATTTCCTGAAGAAACCGGTCGAGACTCAAACATACATAGGCATTATGCTGAACTCGTGTCAGGTAATCGGGCAGCATAAATGAATACCCAATCACAAAAGGCGCATCATCAGCAGGAACACCCGGAATTCTGACCCCGGTGATCATGTGCTTGTTGCTGGCTTTGGGCAGGTTGGCCTGAAGGATCTTGTTGTACAATGAGGTGTCTTTTCCCTCGAAGAGGCCGATCAGATGGGCCCTGTTTTCGCCCCTAAGGTATAATTTACCCGTACCGGTAAGCGTGTCGCCCTGTATCTGAACAAAAACAGAATCCACGACCAGGTTTGAACCCGGAGGGGCCACCGGGATCCTGTATACCATAAAATCGTCCTTTCCTTTTTCAATAATACATTCTTTGCCCTGTATGAAGGCAGGCACGTCCTCCATGCGGTGGCTGAAGGTGGTGCCATCAAGCAGAACCGGATACTCACCGTCCCACCAGGCGGCAATCATGTGATCACTATTCACAATCGACGGGAATTCCGAAAATTTGTAAGGGCGCTCTCTTGAGCCAACCCACGCGTAACTTGCCTTCATTCCCTGCGACCGGATCAGCGATACCAGCAGGCTTGTTTTTCCTTTGCAATCGCCATACCTTCGCATCAGCACCTGGGCCGCTTCACTTGGCACATAACCGTTTTCACCGTCCTCAATGGCAACATATCTGATGTGCTTTTGAACCCACCGGAAAAGGCTTCGCACTTTTTCACGGTCGTTCATACACCCCGCAGTAATTGAATCCGCAAGTTTGTTGACTTCAGCAGGTATTTCATCCGGCATGCCGCTGATATGCGAGTAATCAAACGCATACAGGTCTTTGAGGCTTCCTATCACCGCTTTCTGCTGGTTGTTAACGCTGTACCCGGCAATCTGTACAATCACGTGGGGAACGAAATACCGAATTCCCGGTGCCTTTTCGTCAATGTCATAGTACTTCGGGTTGTCCGCCTTCCAGGTATGGATGACCCTGTTGCCTTTAACCGATTTGCTGTATTGTACAATGGATGTATCATTTCCAAAAAGCCTGAATATGATCTGAACTTCCCGGGGCATCGATACAGTAAGTACCATGTTTTCGCCCGGCATCGGGCCTCCAAAGTCGAACACCACCGGGATGTAAGCATAATTGGTGGTGGCAACCGACCGGGTCACCAGCTTGGTTCCCTTGCCCACTGCAGGATACGTATATGCATACACATACTGGTCATCAAAAAAAACGGTATTGTCCATTTCAACCGATTTGGTGAATTTCGACACGGTGACTTTCCTGTACTGTTTGTCCTCGGGTACCAGGCTGTATGCTTCGAGCTTCTTCAGGTCAAAATGGTTGTTGAAATACTCTTTCGAATCGGCCAGGAAGGCCGAATTGTCTTTGAGCACAATCATTTCCTGGTAGTCGTCCAATGTAGTCTGCGGCACATTATTAACCAAATCGATGGTTACATGAAGTTGCTTTGAAACCGACACCAGGGCATTCCCGGGGTATTTCTGCTGCCATTGCTGCAGCTCCTGCGACGGCTGGATGCCCGCAGAAACTTTCAAACAAAGTAAAAACAGTGTTGCCGTTGCCAGAACGTATTTAATTCTTAACCATGTCATACAAGTCGCCGTAATGATAAAACAAAGTTTCCGTTTCCCTGCCGCTATCGTCATAAGCATGCCATTCGCCATGTTCGGTTTGTGCCGTGTAACTGCCCGAAAGTTTCATCTTGCCGTTAGGGTAGTAAGAGGTATATGGGCCGTTCAATTCGTCGTTCAGGTAGGTAGCAACCTGCAACAACTTGCCGTTGGGATAATACGCTTTGGCCACACCGGTATTTTCGTCGAACAGGTACTCCGACTCGCGCAACGGCTTTCCGTCGGGATACCAGGAAACAAATTTCCCGTGGTACAAGCCGTTTTTCAAGGAAATCCTGGCCGACACCTTTCCGTTGGGATAATAGGCAATCACCTGGCTGGTTTTCTGATTCACCACAGTTTCGGGGACAAAGCCACCCGAACTGTTTTTCCAGCTGATTCCCTGAATCGCATTGTTCCGATACCTGATCCGGTACATGAAAGTGCCGTCGGGGTCATAGTAATCCGAAAACCCGCTTCGCTCATCATTTTCCATGTTGATTTCCCGGGCAATTTTCCCGTTATGGTGATAACCGGTATTTTTACCGTTGTTCTGCCCGTTCTCAAGAAACATCTGGTAATCGGGCAATCCCTCATTGTATAGTTTGTATTCCCCATCCAGTTCACCCAGGGTATAATTGCATTCCATTTCGCGGTTACCGCGGTAGTCATAACGGGTAAATTTTCCATGCGGTTTGCCATAGACGTAGGTGATTTGCGATTTGAGCTGCCCGTTCGGGAAATATTTTTCCTGCAAGCCATGATTAACGTTGTCGCATATACGAACCACCGATTTCAATTTCCCGTTGGAATAAAAGACTGTAAACTCATGCTTGCCAAAATCATACCTGTAATCATCAGTTACTTTGCCATGCAGGTCGTAGTCAATGGATCGCACTGCCCTGCCCCCATTGTTATAAAAAACCTCGGAAACCAGCTTTCCGTCAGGATTATAGATCATATTTCTTCCGCATAGAACGCCCTGTTCATAAAAATACTTCGATTCCACGCTGTCATTCCTGTGGTAGCTGATCCATTCGCCATCTGCTCCCTCTTTCACGTAATTACCAATGGTTTGAACAGTGCCGTTAATGTAATACGATTTGTAGGGTCCTATAATAAAACTGCTGTCGCACGAAAATTCTTCTTTCAGGTTTCCGTTGCCATAATATTTTCTCTGTGGACCCGACTGCAGTCCGCCACTGTAATTCATATCTTCAACAAGTATACCCAGCGGATTGTATTGCTTCCAGTTTCCCTCGTTTTTGCCGGCAACCAGCCACCCTTCCTGAAACAATTTACCGTCAGCATAAAGCGATTTGTAGTAAACTGAATCTCCCGAAGCTGTTGCTTCATATAGCAAGTTACCGGCGGCGTCGAATGATTCAATCTTTTGAAGCGTGTCGGAGACGTAGGTTTGTACAACCTGCTTTTGGCCATTAGGGAAGTAGCGAACCAATGATCCGGTAAGCAATCCGTTGGTGTATTCTTTCCCGGAAGTGGCCAGTCTCCCCTGCCGGTCATAAGTTCGGTATTCACCGCTGTAATTGCCCTGGTCATTCATTTCCGCCTCATCCATAACCTTACCGTTGGGATGGTAGTTAACCCAGCGACCCGTTTTCACCCCGGCAGTATAGGTGCCTTCCGATTCAGGCTTGCCTGTGGGGTACCACGATTTATAAGTTCCGTTGTAAAATCCCTTTTCAAAAGTGCTTTCCAGTTTGGCCTGACCGTTGAGCCATTTTTCGGTCATTTTGCCTGCCACGGTATCGTTCACGTAATTGAATTCCCGGGTGTAACCTTCGCTGTAATTATTATAAACACCCGGGCCATTGTTCACATCGGCTTCCAGGGTGTTGGACCCGGTGAGCATTCCACAGGCAGAATATTCTTCTGTTACACCAGTCTTTTCCCCCGCCACAAAAGGATACACCCATTGTTTTGATCCGTCGGGATAATAGGTAAAAATGGTACCGTTGAGCTGGTTGTTCACAAAGTTCAGTTTTTGTTTGACCCGGCCATCCGCATGGTAAACCAGGTATTCTCCCTGCGACTCATCATCAACGTAATTACCCTTTTCAGAAACAGCGCCTTCGTCGGAGATCACCAGGTGAATTCCATTTCGTATCCGGTCGGAGCCGGTTTGTTCACCAATTCCCGACAAAACACCGGCATCGTTAAAATGGTGCACAGCCTGATCAATTTTTTCATTATCCTGCAGGTAACCGTACATCCTTCCCTGGTCCAGGAATTGCTGCGCCCATGAAATAAAACCATCTATTTTTCCGGGATTTTTACCATTCCATGCTTCCGCCAATGGGTTGCTGATGTTATTCATGCAATAGTTGATGTAGGTCTCAAACAAGCCCTTCCGGTAAATTTCCGAGAACAACCTGGCGTATAAACGATTGTAAAGCGATGTGTCGGCCGGATTGTGTTGGAGGTTCGAAAAGAGCAAGTAGGATTGCCTGGTGAATGTAAAATCGAGTTTGTAAGGAAAGCTAAAATCATTATTGAAAGCCAGCTCCGATTGGAGCAGGTATTTGAGCCCATCCCAGTGGGTATGATCTGTTGTAGCAGGGTATGGGTACAGGTATGCGCGTGGTATAAAACCCGTTTTACCGCCGATGGTGTTTTCAAATTCCTTGATGTTGTTGATGCCCGGGTTAATCAAAATGGCCATGGTCAGGGCCAGGTACGATTCAGTGATCCGGCCCATGGCGTAGTTTGCCCGGGACAATACCAGGTGACTGCGTGTATGATAGGGGTAAAAAACAATGCTTCGGGAAAGCACAATCTCTGCTGAATCGGGTTTTCCGGCGTTCAGGTAGCAAAGTCCCAGGTTGTACATGATATTCTGGTTGAAAGGCCATTTTTTAAAGGCCTTTCTGAGCAAAACCAGGGCTTCATTGGTTCTGCCCAGGTCATCGAGAATGCTACCCGTCATGCTGTACAGGTAGGGATGGTCATAGCCCAGGAACTCAGCTTCGCGGCATTTCTTAAGGGCAAGCTCTTTGCTGTTGGTGTGGTAGAAGTTCAGTGCCATTTCATAGCAGGCCCAGGGGTAATTGGGATCAACCGGCGACACCTGTTTGAGCAGGTCAATTGCAGGTTGGTAATAGCCGCTGTCATGCAGTTGATTGGCTTTCAGTATTAATGCATCGCTATTGGCAGGCTTTTCAGCAGAAACGCCTGCAAAAAGAGGTATGCTGATGATTAAAAGGAAAGCCAGGCAGGGGGTGAGAACTGATTTCATAAGGAAGTTATAAGTAACATGAATTAACATTCGGTTCATTCAAATATAGGCCTTGGATAATATTTTTACATAGGAAACCCTCAAAAAGTTACAATGTGATCACAGTCTCCCCCGCATGCTTTTCCAAATCATCCGTCATTGTGAGCAGAGTGTTCCAACTGTCATTGCGAGCGGAATGAAATGGAGCGTGGCAATCTCTCAGCGTACCAACTGTCATTGCGAGCCTGCCGGCAGGCAGGCGGAGTCGAAGCATGCTACTGCTGCTGCAAGTAACTTGTCCCTTGTCACTTGTCACTTGTCACTATCCTAGCCCCCTGTTCAAAAAAACAATTAAAAATTATCCTTAAAAAGCAGGAACAATGAAAGTAATTTATAATTTTAGGGAAAGAAATCAGCAAAAAAGTTGTTCTATCTCATTAAAAAAGGCAAGTTCTGAATAGGTTTAGCCAGGTTGTAACCACCAGGCTTTGCAATTAAGTAGTGGAGCGGAAAAGAGGATGTTGATATTTCAGAAGCGAATACAAAATGGGATCGAAGGGCACGAAGTGTGCAAAAAAGTTAATGGAATAGCATCTTTCAAATTTGAATCAGCTCATGCATTGTCAATTGTCATCAGCGTATATTTTTCCATGTAGTTTTGCCATTTTACAAGCTGATACCACTTCCCTTTTCCTATTTTCAGGAATCCGTAATCGTAACAGAACCAGTAAACATTCCCGCTATTTGTGCGGTAAATGGTGGTGAAATAGTTGAAATTGAACTTGCGGTCCCGCAATTCCCTGGCATCAACCATGCATTTACCCGATGGATTCAGTTCGGCCAGAATATCTCGATTTTTGCGCAGCAACTCATGTACTTGAGATTTCAGTAAATTATACTCTTTATTAGCTGAATAATAATATTTTGATAGGGAGCGAATTTATTTCGGAGAAAAAAGAAGTAAAGAACGGGCTGCATTTGAATAATTCTGCCTCAACGTGCATGCAGAAATACAAGCAGATGCTTTCACTAAAAAGAGTCAGTCAGCATACCTGCAAGTGTTACGTATCCATGTTTCTGCGTTTTCTCCGTCACTTTAATGGCAGGGAT